>JAZRBF010000023.1:0-113031 GCA_045634985.1 Acutalibacteraceae bacterium
TTATTTCCCGGAAATTTTCCGTAATTAAACAGGTTAATACTACCATACATTTATTAAAAAAACAAGAACATTTTAAAAATTTCTCTCGAAAAAGCGGCATTTTTTTGCAATCTGAGCAATAAAATCCGAAGCTGTTCTTAAAAAAGAGATAATTCGAGTTCTTTTATCACCTTTGATGCGCCTTCAGCGGTGTCTGCGAGCGCGCCGTCAGCAAACGGAGATGTCAGGCCTGCATCTGAAATAAGCTGCGAAAGTGAGACTCCGCCCGTCGCCTTAAGGAAAGCAACATACTTTTCGAGAGCACCGTCAAAGTCCTCTCTTGAAAGGCAAAGGAAACCGAGCGCAACACATTGCGCAATGCAATAATCAATATAATAAAACGGACTTTCGTAGATATGCATCTGATACTGCCATCTTGTGCCGAGCTCAAGATAAGGAATTCCTTCAAAAGAAAGATAGGGTCTGTATTCGGCCTCAAGCTTCAGATATTCTGCCTTTCTCTCCTCGGGAGTAAGGTCAGGATTTTCATAAACAATATGCTGGAATTCATCAACGATAACACCGTAAGGAATAAACGAAATCGCATCAACGGTATGCTTATACTTATATTTTTCGGCATTATTTCCGAAGAATTCGCTCATCCATTTGTGGCAAAGGAATTCCATACTCATCGAATGGCATTCGTGAGTTTCCATACCTGTTGGATAATCGGGCTGACCGAATTTAAACATATAGTCCGCCGCAAGAGCGTGACCGAATTCGTGAGTGATAACATCGATATCACCGCTTGTACCATTGAAATTCGCAAGGATAAACGGCTGTTTGTATTTTGCAAAAGTAGTGCAGTAACCGCCGCCGAATTTACCGTCGCGCGCTTCAACATCGAAAGCATCCGCGTCAAGCATTCTCTGCATAAAGTCACCGATTTCAGCCTTCATCTCATTATACATCGCGAGTGCATTTGCAAAAATTTCTTCAGTCCCGATAACAGGTCTGGGCATTTCACCCGTAACGCTGATTGCATCATCGTAATACATAATTTTATCAAGACCGAGGCGGTTGCGGATTCTTTCCTTAAGCTGTGCAACGGCAGGCACGATATCGGCCTTGACGCTTCTTCTGAAAGCGGCAACCATCTTTTCATCGTAGTCCACCCTGCCCATACGGTAATAACCGAGCTCGACGAAATTCTTATAACCAAGTTTGCGCGCAATACGGGTGCGGATTTCAACAAGACCGTCAAAGATTTCGTCAAAGGTTGCGGCGTTTTCCTCCATTGTTTTGCCGATTGCTTCTGCGGCCTTTTTACGGATTTCGCGGCTGTCATCTTCAAGTTTACCTCTCAAAACGGAAAGAGGCATTTTTTCACCCTCGAAATCAAAGGCCAGCTCGCCCATAAACTTTGAGTAGCGTGTAACAAGAGTATTTTCAGCCTGCAAATCTTCGATTATTTCAGGAGAAAAAGTTTTGAGAGAAATCTCAAATCCCTTGAAAACTCTTGGATTTATAAGCTTTTCAGCTTCTGCTCTGTAAGGCGAATCAAGCATCGCCTTTTTATATTCATTTTCAATTTCAGAAAAAAGCGGCATTGCATTATCGTAATAATCCATCTCCGCATTATAGAATTCATCTCTTGTATTGAGCGTGAAACGGCAGTTTGCAAGAGCGCAGGCGGTTTCAATTTCAACGCTGATTGCATTATATTCATCTCTCGCATTCTTCAAATCCATCGCACATTTTGCCGCCTTGATTTTTGCGATTATCTTTTCAGCCTGCTCCTTGAATTCTTCAACCGTTATTCTCTTATACGGCATTTCGGAAACCTTCATAATATCCCTCCTTATGGTATTATAGTCAGAATTAAATGTAATTATAAAATAGGGCGGATACGAAATCCGCCCTGACTTTATAACAAAAACTTTTCAATTGCTTTTGCGACACCTGCATTTTCAGCGGTGTCGGTCACATAATCCGCCATTGCAAGAATATGCTCCTGCGAATTACCCATTGCAACGCTGATTCCCGCATATTCAAGCATTTCAAGGTCATTGCTGCTGTCACCGACTGCGATTGTGTTTTCTCTCGCAATCCCCGAAAGCTCAATCACCTTCTCGATTCCTTTTGCTTTACTGCATCCCTTGATGACAAAATCAACATAAGTACGCATTATAAAGAAAGACATCTTGCTCTCAAACTTCTGCATAAAATCATCGGGCACAACAGGACCTGCGGCAATAACCTGAATTTCTTCATCAGGAAGAAAAAGCTCAAGGTCATCGATTGATTTCAGCTCAATCTGCCTGCCTTCTCTGACCTTGTAGCCTGCGTTTGCGATGATATAGTTGGTCTTAAGACCTTCAAAAACGCACCAGCAGTCCTTGTTTTCAAAGAAATATTCCGCAGTTTTTCTGACAGTTTCAGCATCATAGCATTTCCTGAAAACCGTTTTGCCGTCAATGATTATCATCGCTCCGCTTCCTGCAACAACACCGTCAACATTGAATTGCTCACGCAACTCGGAAGGTATGTTACCCCAGGAGCGACCCGTATTGATAAACACCTTGTGACCGTTTGCTCTCGCGGAATCGATTGCATCAAGGTTTGCCTGCGGAATACGGAAACTGTCGGATATCAGAGTGCCGTCTATATCGAGAAAAACGGCATATCTGTTTTCTGATTCAGCCATTTTATGCCTCAATCTTATGGAAGATTTTCTTACCCTTCTTGACAACGATGGGTTTCTCAGAAAGAGCATCCTTTGTGAAGCTCATTGCAAAATCGGTAACCTTTGCATCGTCAACGGAAATACCGCCCTGCTGAACGAGTCTTCTGCCCTCGCCTCTTGACTTTGTGATTTCAGCCTTCATAAGGATATCAAGGATATCGATTACGCCGTCTGTGAAATCAGCATCGGTAAGTGTTGTTGAAGGCATATTGTCAAGGTCAGCCGCACCGCTGAAGATAGCCTTTGCCGCAGCCTGAGCCTTTGTTGCTTCTTCTTCGCCGTGAACAAGCTTTGTGAGCTCGAATGCAAGGATTTCCTTTGCTGTGTTGAGCTGGCTGCCTTCCCATGAATCCATAGCGTCGATTTCTTCAAGAGGAAGGAATGTGAGCATACGGATGCACTTGAGAACATCGTTGTCGCCAACATTTCTCCAGTACTGATAGAACTCATAGGGAGATGTCTTTTCAGGATCAAGCCATACTGCGCCTGAAGCGGTTTTACCCATCTTCTTACCTTCGGAGTTAAGAAGAAGAGTGATTGTCATTGCATAAGCGTCTTTGCCGAGCTTCTTTCTGATAAGCTCTGTGCCGCCAAGCATATTTGACCACTGGTCATCGCCGCCGAACTGCATATTGCAGCCATATTCCTTGAAGAGATGATAGAAGTCATAGCTCTGCATAATCATATAGTTGAACTCAAGGAATGAAAGACCCTTTTCCATTCTCTGCTTGTAGCATTCTGCACGAAGCATATTGTTAACAGAGAAGCAAGCGCCGACTTCGCGGAGAACTTCAACATAATTGAGGTCAAGAAGCCAGTCTGCATTGTTGATCATCATTGCCTTACCTTCGCCGAATTCGATGAAGCGGCTCATCTGCTTCTTGAAACATTCAACATTGTGTTCAATTGTTTCCTTTGTCATAACCTGACGAAGGTCGCTTCTGCCTGAGGGGTCACCAATCATACCTGTGCCGCCGCCGAGAAGAGCGATGGGCTTGTTTCCTGCCATCTGAAGTCTTTTCATAAGGCAGAGAGCCATAAAGTGACCGACATGAAGGCTGTCAGCTGTGGGGTCAAAGCCGATATAGAAAACTGCCTTGCCGTTGTTGATAAGGTCTCTGATTTCCTTTTCATCCGTTACCTGCGCAATAAGTCCTCTTGCGACAAGTTCTTCATAAATCTGCATTATTAAAACATCCTTTCGATATTGTTTACAAAATAATATTCATTAAAATATACATTATTGAACAACTGTTTGTCAAGTTTTGGTTTATAAATTATCAAATGCTTTAAGCCATTCCTCGGCAATAATCATATGCCCCGCAATGCTGGGATGAGTGCCGTCCCAGACAAAATATTCAATTCTCGATCTCTCTGCCTGCTCTTTGATTTTATCGTAAAGAGGGACAAAAATGCATCCGAATTCCTCGGCAAGCTTTCTTGTAGCAACTCTGATCAAGCAGTTTGCCGCATCACGGTATGCAACAGAATCCTCGGGGTCGTTACTGTCAGGTCGTTTGAAAGATCCCTCAACCCCATCGGGATGCGGCGAATTTTTGTAAGAATAATCCGACTTATCAAGCGGAAAATAAAACGGCTCGCAAACAATGATTGTTATATCGCCAAGTTCGCTTCTTGTTTTTTCAAGAATCGCACGAAGATTTGTTTCGTGGCGCTCTGCGGCAGCTTCGGGAGGAATCTCTGCGAAATATCCGTATCCACCATCATTAACACCGACAAGGATGCTCAAAATGGTAGGCTTGTTATCGATAACGTCCTCCTGCCATTTTTCGAGAAGTCCCTCTGCATTCTCGCCCGAATAACCCTTATTAATAAATTTCGGCATATTCTCCGCATTATCAAGTGCAAGCTTCGATGCAACGATATACTGATAACCGTGGCCCATAATATGGTTGCAGTCCATTGACCTTCCTCGATTGCCGTCGGTTATCGAGTCACCCGAAAAAAGAATGACTTCATTTTTACCAAGTTTCATTTTCATCTTAACTCCTTTAATACTTCGTATGCGTTTTTTGCATCCTGCTCAAAATCAAAGACCTCCGCTTCAATTGAGCAGGTTTCAACGCCGATTGCCTTCAGCGGTCCAAAGAAACTCTTCTGGCTGAATGCATCCGAAAATGCAGGATAAATTCGTTTTTTACCTGTTTTGGGATCGGGGTCAGGGTTGGATGTGTGCGCGTGAATAATCCAACCTTTATATTCAAGAAGCTTATCCATAGTCTCATCCTGCACAAACATATGCGCAACATCAGCAAGGACTCTGACATAAGGCGAGCCGACCTTCTTCGCAATTTCAACGCCGTCATCTATTGTGTTGATTGCGTTGCATTCTTCGGGACGAAGCGGCTCAATTGCAACAGGCAAATCATATTTTTCCGCAACGGGCACAACAAGATTTTTAAGAAAATCAACAATCTCTGCCCTGCCCTGCTCAAGGCTCATACCGTCGGGAATTCTTCTTGCAGCCGATGAGCCGAAAACAAGATATAAAAGACCGAGTTTCTTTGCTTTTGAGAAAAGCGTTTCAAGATATTCTGAAATTGCATTTTCTTCCTTTTCTTCGCCTACAACACGAAGAGCAATGAAGCAGTTTGCGGCAAGAATCGGCAGACCGACAGCCTTGATTGCTTCAATTTTTTCATCATCAGCTCTCACGATTTCCTGGCAATGCGATTCGGCATAGTCAAAGCCGAGAGCCTTGATATATTTCATTTTTTCAACATTTGTTCCGCAACATACGCCTATTTTCATACCGATTCTCCTTTACCGCTTTCTGCAGTTTCAAGCATTTCTCTTGCAGTTTCAAGCTGAAGCGTCGTTAAGGCATCGCCTGCCGTAATTCTTGCAATTTCTGCCGCCCTTTGGTCAAAATCAAGGGGGGTAATGCTTGTAAATGTTTTGGAGTCTTCAACGGATTTTGATATTTTCATATGTCTGTCCGCCTGCGCCGCAATTCGGGCAAGATGGGTAACGCAGATAACCTGCCTACCCTTTGAAACCTGATAAAGCTTGAGCGCAATTTTCTCTGCCGCCGAGCCGCTGACGCCTGCATCAATTTCATCAAAAATGAGTGTGCCGATATCATCTTTATCTGAAAGCACATTTTTGATTGCAAGCATAATTCTTGATAATTCGCCGCCCGAAGCGATTTTCGCTATAGGCTTCGGCTCCTGACCGGGATTTGCGCTGATGAGGAATTCAATCGCATCAGCACCCTTTGAAGTGAGCGCGGTTGCCTTGCGGTCAACAACAAACTCAACCTTCGGCATATCAAGGAATTCAAGCTCCGACTTGACTGCTTTTTCAAACGCTCTCGCGGCGGTCATTCTGCTTTCGGTAAGCTGAGCGGAAAGAAGCTTTATTTCATCGGAAAGAGCATAGAGTTTCTCTTCAAGCTCACCGATTTTTTCATCCGAAATTTCAATTTCGGATTTTTCTTTTTGTATTTTTTCGAGGTAAGCGATGATGTCACTTTCCTCTGCGCCGTATTTCATTGAAAGCCTGTAAAGGAAATCGAGTCTTTCATCAATCTCCGAAAGCCTTGAAGGATTATAGTCAAAGCTATCCTTGAGTCTGCCGATTTCTGCTGAAAAATCTGCAAGCTCATATGCCGCGCCTCTGATTCCGAGAGCGGTTTTTTCAGCCTCGGAATAGTATTTCGCCGCAGTTTCCGTATCCTCTGCGCATTCCTCAAGAGAAGCGAGGATTCCTCCGTCTGCGGTGAGCGCCGCATATGCCCTCTGCAAAGCTTTGACAACCTTTCCGCTATTGGAAAGAAGCGTTTTTTCCTTTGTAAGCTCTTCTCTTTCGCCGATTCTGATATCGGCGGCTGTAATTTCTTCAATCTGAAAATTCAGATAATCGAGTCTTGATGCCTTTTCGTCACGCGAATCATAGAGCGCATCAAGCTCTTTTTTGACCGAAACAAGTTGCGAAAACACCCGTCTGTATTTAAGACGAAGTTCTTCGTTTTCAGCAAGTTTATCAATAAAACCGCAATGCTTTTCAGGAGAAAGGAGCGACTGATTATCGTGCTGACCATGAATATTTATCAGCAATGAGCCGATTTCTTTAAGCACCGAAACCGTTACCGCGCAGCCGTTTACTCTGCACGAATTCTTACCCGAAGCGCTCAGCTTACGACTGAGAGTTAACGAGTTATCGGGCATTCTTTCAATCCCCGCTTCGTCGAGAATCGCCCCGACGGCAGGTGAAACATCGCTGAATTCGGCATAGACCGATGCATTCTCTTCTCCCGAGCGGATAAGCTCCCTTGAGGTACGCTCACCGAGGACGGCATTGATTGAGTCAATAACAATCGATTTACCTGCACCCGTTTCGCCCGTCAGAATATTAAGACCCTTATCAAAAACGATATTCGCGTTTTCAATAACGGCTATATTCTCAATTCTTAAGCCGACTAACATAAGTATTATTCCTTAACCGATAATTTCATTGATTGCTTCCTGCATTTTGGCAGCAAGCTCGGGAGTTCTGCAAAGAGCGAAAATTGTGTCATCGCCTGCAAGAGTACCCACAAGACCCTCCCAATGCATTGAATCGAGAGCCGCACAGGCTGCCTGAGCCATACCTGTATAGCACTTGATGACGAGGGTGTTGCCTGCATAATCAGCGGAAATAACAGAATGACTGAAAATGCTCTTATATTTTCCGAGAAGTTCGCCTGAATCACCGCTGTCAACCGCATAGCGGCTTCTGCCCATTTCGTCAACCTTTTTTACAAGGCGAAGGTCCTTGATATCTCTTGAAATTGTTGCCTGAGTGGTGTCGAAGCCCTCTTCCTTAAGTTTTTCGAGAAGATCTGTCTGGGTAGAAAGGCAATACTGTTCGATGAGTCTGATTATCGTTTCATGTCTTTTCTTTTTCACTTCAATTCATCCTTTCAGTTCAGCGGCGCTGAGCCAGTTTTCTATACAAAATATCAATAAAATTTTCCGATTTGATTCTGATAAAATCTGCGGTGAATTCCGCTCTCGAAATCTCTGCCCTGCATCCTTTTTCGATTCTCTGCGGTCTTGCACCGTCAGCAAAAATGCAAAGAGTCACATCCTCTGCGGAGGACACTCCGATAACTGCGTCAGGCTTGAATACAAGCGACCTGCCCACAAGCGAATGGGGACAAATCGGAGTCATAAGAATGCTTTCGAGTCCGGGGTCAACAATCGGACCTCCTGCCGATAAAGAATATGCAGTTGAGCCTGTCGGAGTTGAAACAAGCACACCGTCGCAAAGATAACTGTTGAATCGGCTTCCTGCAAGGGAAACATCAATTTCGCTCATTCTCTGTTTCTCTTCGTTTGTGATAAGGCAATCGTTCACACAATAATCTGTGCTGATAACTTCATTGCCCTTCATAACGCTCACTTTAAGCATAAGTCGCTTATCAAGAGTATAGTCCCCTTCAATCAGCCTTGAAAGCAGATGAAGTTCATTATCCTCAAGACCTGCCATAAATGCGAGTCTGCCTGCGTTGACGCCGAGGATGGGTTTTCTGAATTTTACAGCAGATTTTGCCGCGTGAATTATCGAGCCGTCACCGCCGATTGCAATAACCGCGTTACATTCCGATACCGCTTCATCTTCGGGCAGAAAAACCGCTTTTGTTATGCCGAAATCCTGCTTATATTCAGGCTGAAAAGAATACTCCGCGCCGAGTTTATCAAGCGTTGCACAGATTCCGAAGGTAACGGACAACGCTTCTTTTCTTGTCAGATTGGGCATAAGAGCTATTTTCATTCCGACACCTCCCCCGAAGGCTTATCAAGCGCCTCGTGAGATTTATCCGCAAGCTCGGTTGCCGAGCCCTGCCAGAGCATTTCTCCGCTCTCGCGTTTTTCAATAAACATAAGATATTCTATGTTTCCTTCAGGCCCTTTGATGGGCGAGAAATCAACATCGAGCACCGCAAAACCGTTTTCTGCGGCAAACTCCGTAATTCTTGCGATAACATCGGCGTGCACCGATTTATCCCTGACAACTCCCTTTTTGCCGATATTCTCTTTACCTGCCTCAAACTGCGGTTTAATCAGGCAAACGGATTTACCGCCGTTTTTAAGCAAAGTATGCATAACGGGAAGAATTAATTTAAGAGAAATAAACGATACATCAACGGAAGCAAAGTCGATTTCATCAGGAATCTGCTCCCTTGTGACATATCTGAAATTTGTTCTTTCAAGGTTGACAACTCGTTCATCGCAACGCAGTTTCCAGGCAAGCTGACCGTAACCGACATCGATGGAATAAACCTTTGACGCGCCATTCTGAAGCATACAGTCGGTAAATCCGCCCGTTGATGCGCCGATATCCATACAGATGCAATCTTTAAGGTCAAGACCGAATGCCCCAACCGCTTTATGAAGCTTAAGTCCGCCTCGGCTGACATAGGGATTGACCGCGCCTCTTACCTCAATCACATCGGTTTCCTTGACGGTTACGCCGCCTTTCAGCGCCTTCTGACCGTTGAGATAAACACTGCCTGCCATTATGAGAGCCTTTGCTTTTTCTCTTGTTTCCGCAAAACCTCTCTCAAAAACGGCAACATCAAGCCGTAATTTTTCACTCATATTGCCGCCTCCTCCTTAAGAATCCGCGCCATAGCTGACGGACTCATTGAATATTTTTCCATAAGATTGCTTACGGATGCGTGAGCAACAAATTCATCCTCAACCGCCGTAAGTCTGTATTTACCGCCGAAGCCTTTTATCAGAAGGTCGCAGCCGAATTTTTCGCCGATTCCGCCGCCTTTCATACCCTCTTCAAAGAACAGAACCTTTTCGCATCCGATTGCGGCTTCAACCGCATTTTCAGGCAACGGTTTGATTCTGTTAAGTTTGATTATTTTTACATTGTCATACGATTCTCCTGCAATCTTAACAGCCTCAACCGCATTGAAAAACAGTCTGCCGTAAGTAACTATCGCGATTTTTGCGTTTTCATCGCCGATAATCTCAAAGTCGCTTGATTTAAGCTCGGAGAATTCGCTGTTTTCAGGCATTCTGCCTCTCGGATAACGAATGACAACGAGATTATCATCTTTATAAATCGCGTTGTAAAACGCTCTGCCCATCTCCCAATATGTTGCAGGAGAATAGACCGTTGTATTCGGTAAACTCTGCAGAAGAGAAACATCAAAAAGTCCCTGATGAGTTTCACCGTCTTCGCCGACAAAACCTGCTCTGTCAACGGCAACAATCATCTTCTGCCTCTGAAGTGCACCGTCGTGAATAAGCTGGTCTGCGCAACGCTGAACAAAGGTTGAATAAACCGCGAATACGGGAAGCATTCCGCCTGCGGAAAGACCCGAGCTGAATGTTACCGCATGCTCCTCCGCGATACCGACATCGTAGAATCTCTCGGGGAATTTCTTTGAAAATTCCTCAAGTCCCGTACCGAGGGCCATTGCCGCGGTTATCGCGCAGATACGCTTGTCCTTCGCGGCGAATCCGCAGATTATCTTACCGAATTCCGAAGAATAACTGCCGCCTGACTGAATCGGCTCACCTGTATTGACATCAAACTGCGAAATACCATGAAACTTTTCGGGCGAGTTTTCTGCGAAATCATAACCTCTGCCCTTCATCGTATTTATATGAATGACAACGGGTCTTTCGACCATCTTTGCGCTGTCCATTGCATCGCAGAGTCTGCCGATATCGTGGCCGTCAACAGGGCCGATATATCTGAATCCGAGGTCTTCAAAGAATGAACTCGAATAGATGATGTTCTTAATTGTATTTTTCAGTTTGAATATGTGCTTTGACAATGATTTACCGATAAGCGGAATCTTTCTGAGCGCTTTTTCGGTACCTGCCTTGAAGCGGTAATATTCGGGTTTCGCTCTGACAACGGCAAGATATCTTGCCATCGCTCCGACATTTTCGGAAATCGACATCTCATTATCATTAAGAATTATAATAAGTCTTGATCTGGTTGAGCCTGCGTGGTTGAGAGCCTCATAGACCATACCGTTACCGAATGAGCCGTCAGCGATAACTGCAACCGCATAATTTTTCGAGCCCTTTGCAACATTAGCCGCCGCAATACCTGCCGCCTGCGAAACGGATGTGCCTGCGTGACCTTCATAGAAGCTGTCGTGCTCACTCTCATCGGGTCTTACGAATCCCGAAACACCACCTTCGGTACGAAGAGTTGAAAAATTATCTCTTCTGCCTGTAAGGAGTTTATGAGCATATGCCTGATGACCGACATCCCATATGATTTTGTCATCGGGTGAATCAAACATCTTATGAAGAGCAACAGTCAGCTCAACCGTGCCGAGATTCGAAGCAAGGTGACCGCCCGTTGAAGCAACGGTTTCAATAAGCACCTGCCTGATTTCCGTGCACAGCAATTCAAGCTCCGCATCGGTAAGCTTCTTCACATCCGAGGGAGCATTTATACTGTTGAGGACTGAATTTAAAATCTGATTATCTGCCATATCTTTTAACTGTTCCTGTCTGCAAGTTTATCTGCAAGAAGATAAAGAAATTCTTTTTCATCGCCAAAAACCGAAAGCGCCGATTTTGCTTTTTCGGTCAACTCATCCGCAAGAGCTTTTGATTTTTCAAGACCCAGAAGCGAAACATAGGTTGATTTGCCGTTTTCACCGTCGCTTCCGACCGGTTTGCCGAGAATTTCACTGCTGCTTGTGACATCAAGAATATCGTCAACAATCTGAAAAGCAAGACCGATATCCGAGCAATATTCACGAGCGGCGCGGATTTTTTCTTCATCAGCATTTGCGGCGATGCATCCGAGGGAAGCCGCCGCCATAATAAGCTCGCCTGTTTTGAGCCTGTCCGTATGCGAAACTTCATCGAGCGATGCCTGTCTTTTTTCGTTTGCAAGGTCCATAACCTGACCTGCAATCATACCTGCACAGCCTGCGGCCTTTGCAAGAACAAGACCTGCCTGCGCCTTCTGATAATCGCTCATCCCCTTTGCAGAAAGAGCGGTTTCAAAAGCAAGGGTAAGAAGACCGTCGCCTGCAAGAAGTGCATTTGCTTCGCCGAAAACCTTGTGGCTTGACGGTTTACCGCGACGCATATCGTCATCATCCATACAGGGCAAATCATCGTGAATGAGAGAATATGTGTGAATCATTTCAAGCGCAATCGCAAAAGGAATTGCGTCCTCGGGATTTCCTGCGCAAGCACGACAAAACTCAAGCACAAGCATCGGACGGATTCGCTTACCGCCGTTTGAAAGAGAATATGCCATCGCTTCAAGCATTTTTTCAAGCCCGAATGATTCTCTGCCTTTGAATGCACCAATGCTGACATACTCATCTGCCGCAGAATTAATCATCTCTGCATATTCGCGGCATCTTGCATCGAAATCAATCATTCCTCTTCACCCTTTCCTTCGGAAAGCTCGCTGATTTTAAGCTGAGCGGCATCAAGGCTTTTGGCGCATTTTGCCGCAAGTGCTGTGCCCTCTTCATAAAGCTTCATCATTTTTTCAAGGGGAAGGTTTCCGATTTCAAGCATTTCAACTATTTCTTCAAGTCTTGCGACTGCTTTTTCGTAAGTCATTTTTTCCATTTTAACTTTCCTTCTTCGCGGCAATAACCTCGCAGTCAAGACTGCCGCCGCTGAGTTTAACATTTATTCTGTCGCCGCATCCGATTCCGTCAATATCCGTCAGAATCGCACCGTCTTTTGACGCAATACTGTAACCTCTTGAAAGAATTTTCAGAGGACTCAATGCATCAAGTTTTGCACAAAGCGAAGCAAATTCGCCGCTTCTTGCGGCAAGAGTCTGTCTGACAGCGGAATCCATCTGCATCGAAGCCCTGTCACATCTTACACGAAGAGCATCGATATAATTTTTCGGATTAAGCCGCTTAAGAGCAGACTTGTAAAGCTCCAGGTTTGATTTTTCGCGGTTAAATTTATTCTGAATTGCTCTGTTCATTCTGAATTCAAATGATTCAAGCATTTCCTTTTGTTGATAAATATCGGGCACTGCAAGTTCCGCCGCCGCAGAGGGTGTCGGTGCACGAAGGTCAGCAACAAAATCACAGATTGTGAAATCGGTTTCGTGGCCAACCGCTGAAATTACGGGTATCTCACTTGCCGCAACAGCCCTTGCAACGATTTCTTCATTGAATGCCCAGAGTTCTTCTACCGAGCCGCCGCCTCTGCCGACAATCAGCACATCTGCCGCTCTTTTCTTATTAAAAAGCTCAATTGCCGCTTTAATCTGCGGAGCGGCATTTTCACCCTGTACGGAAACAGGGCAAAGAATCAGCTCTGCCAAAGGAAATCGTCTTGAAATAACATTGATAATATCCCTGATTGCCGCACCTGTCGGAGAAGTTACAACGCCGACTCTTTGCGGATAAACGGGGATTACTTTTTTTCTTTCCGAATCAAAGAGCCCCTCTGCCGCAAGCTTGTTTTTCAACTGCTCAAAAGCAAGGCTCAGCGCGCCCGTACCATCGGGCTGCATATCGTCGATATATAACTGATACTGACCGTCACGCTCAAAAACAGACACCCTGCCTTTGATAATGACGCTCATTGAATTTTCGGGCATAAACTTAAGGCGCATATTCGCAGTTTTGAACATTACCGCCTTGATGGATGAATACTCATCCTTGATGGTCATATAGAAATGACCTGTTTTATAGTGGTTGGTGAAATTGGATATTTCGCCCTGAACAAACACCGTTTGCAGATTAAAATCCTGCTCAATGATTGATTTTACATATCTGTTGAGCTGGCTGACGGTGAGCACAACTCCGTTACCCATTTTCCGCTCCTTTCATCGCCGCGAGAATCGAAACTCCTGCCGCGTTGTCACAGGAAAAATCAGGCTCGGCAAAATACGCGCCGAATTTATCGGTGATACGCTTTCTGATAATTGAATTTGACATAACTCCGCCTGCATAAACAAGAGGAAGATTGCCGTATTTTTCAATAGCATATTCCGTCATTTTTTCAATTGTTTTACCGACGAAATCAAGGCAGAATCGTGCGATATCCTCTGCAGATTCGCCGCTTTTATGCATTGACTGACACTTGTTTTCAAGTCCTGAAAGAGAGCAATTGCCGTCTTTCACGCAGATTTTCGGATTGAAGGTTTTTTCGCTCTGCAGAGCAAGTTTTTCAAGCTCTTTTCCGCAGGGAAACTTAAGACCCATCATAACTCCCGCTCTGTCAACCGCCTGACCTCCGTTGAGGTCAAGTGTTTCGCCGATAATCTCAATATCAAAAGCCCTCTCTGCATCCGGTGAAACAAGGAGCATCTCCGTTGTTCCTCCCGAAACATGGAAGGCAATGAATTTCTGATTGACAAGCTCTGTTTTTTTCGCCGAATAAAGACCCGCCATAATATGTCCCGACTGATGAGAAAAACCGTAAACAGGCTTTCCGAGAGCCGCGCCGATGCATCTTGCGGCATTAACGCCGACGAGGAAGCAGGGCATATATGAGCCTTCCGCATCCCTCGGCTTTTCGGAAACACCGATTGCATCTATTACGGCCTCTCTGCCGGCAAAAAGCTCTTCAACCAGAGGCCAGAGTCTCGCTGTATGGTAAAAAACCGCATCACTCTGACGCAGTCCCTTTTCGCCTTCTTTGACAGGCAGAAGAAGCTTTTTCTGAATAACCTCGCCGTTTTCATAAAGAGCGCACGAGGTTGTGTAATTGCTTGTATCAATACCGAGAGTAAGCATTATTTCTCTTCCTTTGAAACGGATCTGAGAATACCGTTTACAAATGATTTATCTTCTTCCGAAGCGTATTTCTTACAAAGTTCAACTGCCTCGTTGATTGAAACGCTGACAGGAATATCATCAAAATAGAGAATCTCGCAAATTGCAAGGCGAAGCACCGCAAGAGCAACCTTGGAGATACGGTTCATCTTCCAGCCGATGCAGTATTTCTCAATTACAGGGTCAATTTCTTCGATGTTTCCGCAGGTTTTGAAAGAAAGCTCTTTAACGAACGCGCTGTCGCTGATAATTTCAGTTTCAAGCGCAAGGTCATAAAGCTCCTGAAAATCTGTTTCGGAATTGAAGGCCTTTTCAAAAATAAGAAAAAATGCCTGTTCTCTTTCTTCGCGTCTTGTAAGCATTATAATCATCCCTCCGAGGGTAATTTATTTACAGACCGATTATAACACTTATTTTTAAATAATACAAGAATAAAATATGAATATATGCATAAAAAATGAATATTTTTAATATTCCATCTCAATAATTGTTATTTTATCGGTGGTAAGACCCGTTTGCTTGACCGCAATTTCCTTAATCTGCACTACCGACATATCATCAAGCGAGCCGTTTTCAACGATAATTTCGCACACACCTGCATTGATAATAACAAGATTTTCGCATCCGACCTTTGCAGAAATCAGATTTTCAACATCGCATTCCAGAGTTATTGCTTTTGTGATATCCGCAAGGGCATCGGTAGCTTTCGCCACCGCTTCAGGTGACGAATCATCATCCTTGATAATATCGTTGAGCGATTCTGCAGCCTCATCCCTCGCGGTTTGTCTGCGAAGCTTTGCGCCTGAAAAATATTCGCTCGCAACCGCTTGAGCCGCGGCATCCTCGAGAGTCACATCGGTTGAGATAACATACCTTGCATCGCCGAGATTTGCGCCTTTTTCTGCCGATTGAAGGCTCGGCTGTGTTTCGCCGCTTACAGCAGAATCCGTTTTCGGAGCGGTGTAATATTGATTGATAAATACCGCAGCACCAAGTGCGATAACAAGAGTTGCAAGCAAAAGCTGTCTTTTTTTGAGAATCATAATCATTTCCTCCATTGCATATCAGTTATATATTATTCATTCATTTTTACAACGCTGACTCTTGCGGAGCTGATATCAAGCAGAGCCGTTACCGTCGCAACAATCCGCGATTTGACAGTTTCGTTTCCACCGCCTTCGCAAACAACGGCAACGCCTCTGATTTTCGGCTCGGTCTTACGGACAATGATTCCGTTTTCTCCGTCACCGCTGTCAACAATAACATATTCATCCTTCATTTCGCGGTTGCCTGCTCCGTTGCCGTCAACATCCTCTCCATAATCATAATTATGCAGATACACATCCTCGCCGCTGTTTTCAAGAGTTATCATAACCTGCGTTGCTCCCGCGCCGTCAATGCTTGATATTATTGAGGTTATGCGGTCTTCAAGTTCCGATATATATTCATTCGAAACGACCTGCGGAGCGGTTGTCTGCTCCGCTTTTGCACTATTTGTGTCTGACTCAAAAAAACTGCTTATAACCAGCAATACAACACCTGAAACAAAGAGCAGCACAACTGCAAGCCGCTTTTTCTCAAGCCCTGTTTTCTCACTGATGCGGTTAATGATGCCGCCGATTTTTCCAGCCGTTTTCAATCCGGATTCCTACCTTTATTTGCATTCTGCCGTTATCGGCACGCCGAGTTTTGCCTGCAGTTTTTCAGAAAAGTCATTTACAACCGCCTCAAATTCAGACGGTATAACAATATGTATTTCTTGTATATTTATGCAGAATTTATCATCGATATACAATTCAGCATTCAGTTCATATTCCGTTATTCCGAATTCATCTGCTGTTTCTTTTGTAACATTTCCGATAGTCTGCCTGCAGGAATCCTCCATCTGTTTACCGAGCGAATCCGCTTGCACCGCTTCATCAAGTTCAAACGAAAGACTCGGAAATTCCGCATCGGTTTTGAGTTTTATTAACGGTGAGCAAAGGACAGAAACAATAAAAATCCCCACAACGGTACGAAGCACTTTTTCCATATTTCCTCTCGGAGCAAGCAGGCTGACAATTGTCCCTGCCATTCCGCTTATCAGCAGGCTGAATGCCCATTGTCTGAATATTTCCATATCAGCCTCCGCCTTTCATCGAGGCTACAAGACCTGACGATATTATAAAAACTGCAGCTGACAGAATAAGCATTGTATTGAGCATCGAATACATATAGGAGATGTTTTTAAGCATTTCGGAGCATTGATTGTTACCGAGCAAATCGCTGACCGTATATGCACAACGCATAGCCAACGACCACAGAGCAAGATTCAGGATAACAGGCAGACATATTGCCGAAACAGCGATGATTCCGTAAAAACCTACCGCACCTCGCAAAAGCGAAAGACTCCCCGACATAGCTGAATACGCTTCACTCAACGCACCGCCTACAACAGGGATAAAAGTGCTTGTTACAAGTCTGATTCCCTTTGCTGCAAGGCTGTCCGCAGAGCCTGATATTATGTTTTTGAGCGTAACGAATCCCGAAAATATCGCCGCCGCAAAACCTATGACGGTTGATGAAGTTTTTCTTATCATATCGCTTACGGCTGATAATTTAAGGGTTGGCAGCATTGCGCCGACTGCACCAAGCATCCCCGAAATGCATACAAGCGGCACAATAAAACCGTTTGCAAGGCTTTCAACCGCCTGTGCGGCAACGAATGCCGCGCCCTGAAATGACAACGCTGAAACAGGATTTCCCGAAGCAGTCAGCACCGTCGCGAGGACAGGAATCAGCGCTTTTTCAAATCCTGCGCAAAGCTTCATTGCGCTCGCTCCCGAATTGATGACATCAATCGCAGGGATAAATATGCTTATCAGCACAAAGCATCCGCAGGTAAGATTCAACACTCCTTTTGCCTTTTCATCATCAGGAAAAAAGGCTGAGCAGATGCTGACCATCAGCACCGCTCCCGTTGCGGTCAGACACCCCTTGAGTGGTTTTGAAAAATTATCCCTCAACATTGTGTAAATCATTTTAAAAACCGAGCTGAGGGAAAATGACATTATTCCGTCAATATCAGCTCCGTCACATCCGATCGCCTCGAGATATTCCTTTGCATTTTCATCAAGGTATTCCGAAAGCTCCGATGCGCCTGATGCCTCATACTGCGACTCATAGTAGTCCCCTGTATCCAGCGCAAAACATTCCAAGCGAAATAAAATAACCATAAAAACACAAACAGATGCAACTGCAATTTTTTTCATTCCATCAGCCCCAACGCAAGCCTCGCAACCGTCTGCAACATAGGTAAGGCAAGGAGTATTGCTCCTACCCTTCCTGCGAGCTCAACCGCAGCCGCCGTTGACGAGCTTGAATTATCATAACAAATATCCGCCGCAAACTGCGTGACAACGCATATTCCGAGCGATCTCATCAGAATTGAAACATTCTTTTGTTCTATCCCTGCAAGTTCGAGCATTGTGTTGACCGTCTGCGATGTGTCAATAAACCGTTGAGCAACCGCAATCAGGATAACCGCACATCCGCCGATTGCTACAAGAGAGGCAAACTCAGGCTTTAACTGGCGCACAAAAGAATACAATATGGCAATCAGTATCCCTGCCGCCGCAATCTTCGCAACATCCATTACGTCAGAAATCCATAAGATTTTTTACCGTTGAGAGCAAATCCGCAAACTGCGGCAAAAGCATCATCAGCACAGCAACAATGCCTGCAAGAATTGTGATGAGTGCATAGTCATCCCTTCCCGAGCGGCAAAGAATCGCATTGAGCACCGCAACAATAATTCCAACCGCCGCAATTCTGATAACAACCGATAAATCCATCTTTTCACCTCACGCTAAATCAAAAAAAGTGCCGCCGATATGCCGAGAAGTATTCCGATTGGCGGAAGCATTACGGCGCTGTGTTTTCTTTTTTCATCCTTTTCCGAAAGATATGCCGAAAAAATCTCTTTATAATATCCGCAACACGAAAGCTGACCTTCAATATCTGTAACACCGATATCCGACCCCATTGAAACAAGCTTTGCCGATTCATCGGGCAGCATTCTGCAGAGCCAATTGCTTCGGAGGATACTCTCGCGCCAGGCTTTATTGAACGGCTCGCCGTTTTCAACTGCCGCTCTGCAATCGCTGATAAATGCCAGATTGTTGCATCCGCCGTCTTCAACCGAGGCAAGAAGCTCCGCAACAGGGACTCCCGAAAAGCGCAGACGGGTTTCCATTATGTTTATCATCCGAAGAATATCTTTTAAAATATCAACCTTTTTACTGTCATTCATTGCAAGAAGTCTGCCGCCAAGAGCGATTGCCGCTGCAACAAGAATCGCCGCCGTCAATCTGACCAATCAAATCACCTGCCGTAAAAAATTCTGCCGTCGCCCCGACATTACTTCCTGAAAGAAGCACAACATTCCCGAAGCATCCCGAATCAAGCAACCTGCGTACAATCGGTTTTGAGCACAAATCTCTTTTATTCATCGCGTGAACACTCAATGCAAAATGAACGCCCGAGCAAAGCCCCGATTCAACCGCCGCCACTTCATCATCCGTTGCGATTTCGTCGCAGATTATGATATCAGGAGAAAACGAGCGAAGGCCTATAAGAATGCCTTCATTTTTAGGATAAGAGGTCAGCACATCGCAATTGATTCCGAGGTCATTCTGCACCTTACCGTTATGTACCGCGCCGATTTCACCACGCTCATCGCAGACAAAAACTTTCGCAAGAAATCCTCTTTCTTCGCCCGAAAGTTGCCTTGCAAGGTCACGCAATACCGTTGTTTTGCCACTTGAAGGAGGACCTGCAACAATCATACCGCAAAACCTTTCCGAATAACATCTTCGAAAGATTTCATCAGCCGCGCCGCGGATTTCCCTTGCGATACGCAGATTTATGCAATTAACATCTCTGACGGCGGTGATTCTGCCGTTTTCCGTAACCGCTGTGCCTGCAACGCCGACTCTGTGTCCGCCTTCAACGGTAACATATCCGCGATTGACCGAATCCTTACAGGCATAAACCGAATAGGAGCATACCCTGTGAAAAATCTCATCAATTTCTCTGTCACCCGTCCTGACAGCAAAGGATGAAAATATTCCCGTTAATCTGCCTGATTCGTGCAGAAAACGAATTCCGTTTTCCGTTACCGCAACAACGGGGTTGCCTTTTCTTAACCGTATTTCTCTGACGGATTTTCTTTCATCCTCCGAAAGCAAGAGGAAAAGCTCCGAAAGTCTCGGCGACAAAACTCTGACCGCCTGACAGAATCTTTCCGCATTGTTCATCCCGTTTATCTCCTGTGTTCTGACGGATTATTCCCGTCTTACTGAAATATATGGCTTCTTGTCCCTGTTTAGAACTCAATTGAAAATTATCTTTCGCTATATTAACAGATTGTTTACTTGCAATAATAATAATGATATGTTATATTTTATATTATAATTGGTGTACTATGGCATAAACGGAGGTATATTATGACAAACACAGAGAAGCCGACGCTCAATAAAAAATCCTTTCTGAGCCGACTTTTTAAAGATAACGCATATTGCTGGCTCTCAATGGGCTGTACAATAGGCATAATGATTCTTGTATATTATTGTTATGACCTTTTCCCCTTTGGCGAAAGAACGATTCTCCGAATGGACCTTTATCATCAGTACGGACCGCTCTTCGCCGAGCTTTATGACAGGGTAACAAACCTCGAAAGCTTTTTCTATTCGTGGCGCACCGGACTCGGCTCGCCCTTCCTCGGTAACTTCTTCAACTATCTTTCAAGCCCCGGTATGATTTTTATGCTCCTTTTCGGACATAAAAATATGCCCGAAGCAATCGCTGCGATGATCGCTGCAAAGGGTGCGCTTTCTGCCGCCTCATTCACATATTATCTGAAAAAATCCCAGGACAGACACGATTTCTCAACCGCTGCTTTCGGTATTCTCTACGCAATGTGCGGTTATTTCGTTGCATATTACTGGAATGTTATGTGGATTGACGCGATGGTATATTTTCCTCTCGTTATCCTCGGAATCGAAAACATTATCAACAAGCGAAGCCCTAAGCTTTATATCCCGATGCTCACCCTCACTCTTCTTTCTAGCTATTATATGGGATATATGACCTGCATTTTTGCTGTGCTTTATTTCCTTGTTTATTTCTTTGCAAATCACGAATTTTCTGCAATTGCTCCCGACACAGTATTCTCCGTTAACGAAAAAGGAGAAAAACACTATAAACTCAAGGATAAACTTTGCGGCAATGTATTTTTGCAGAGCGGTTTCACCTTTGCATTCTCAAGCATCGGCGCGGCCTGCTTGGCGGCATTCGCCCTTATCCCCATTTATTTCATCCTCAAGAGTTGCTCGGCAACATCGGGCACTTTCCCCGAAGAATATAAATCCTATTTCACAATTTTCGACTTCCTCGCAAATCATCTTGCATCCGTTAACCCGACAATCAGAAGCAGCGGCACAGATGTTTTACCCAATGTTTATTGCGGCATTGCAACACTGATTCTTGTACCCCTCTATCTCTTCACAAAATCAATTTCAATCAAAGAAAAGACCGCAACGGTTGCCCTGCTCGGAATTTTCTTTTTCAGCTTTAATGTAAATTTCCTCAATTATATCTGGCACGGCTTCCATTACCCCAATGACTTGCCTTACCGATTCTCGTTTATGTATTGCTTCGTGCTTCTTATCGTTGCTTACAAAGCACTCACAAGGCTCAACGAATTCAGCGGCAGACAGATTCTCGGCGCAGGTCTCGGCGTTTTACTTGCAATCATTCTCATTCAGGAAAAAGGCTCCAAAAATGTTGAAGAAGTAACCGTGCTTATCAGCATCATTTTTGTTGTCACCTATTGCCTTGTTTTTGCTCTTCTTAAGGATAATAAGCTCCAGAAATCCGCCGTTGCGGTGCTTCTGCTTTGCTGCATTATCGGCGAAATTGCCTGCGCAAACACCGACCGATACAGCATGAATCAGCCTAAATCATCTTTCGCAGGCGACTACGACGAATTTGTTGCTCTCAAGAGCGACCTCGATGAGCATTACGGCGATGACACCTACAGAATGGAGCTTGTCAACAGCCGTGCAAGAATGGACCCTGCGTGGTATGGCTACAACGGCGTTTCAACCTTCACTTCAATGGCATACGAGAAGCTTTCCAATATGCAGAGCAATCTCGGTATGTTCAGCAACTTCATCAACAGTTACACCTATAATCTTCAGACACCTGTTTACAATATGATGCATTCGCTCCGATATATCGTTGATAACTCAACAGATGTTGACCTTACTGACGATTATTATTCGCAGCTTATGACATCAGGCATATTTACCGCTTATCAGAATGACTATTATCTTCCCATCGGTTTTGCCGTTGATAAATCCGTCAGACTCTGGTATTCGGATAAGACCAATCCCTTTGAAGTACAGGGAGATTGGTTTGAAAAAACAACGGGCGTAAGCGATGTTTTCAAGAGAATGGACATCAGCGAGGTGCGTTATTTCCACTTTGATGAAATCACATCAGGTCTTGAAACAGGCGATATTTATTTCACCAAACCTGACACAGGCGAAGGCGAAGCAACCTTCTTCCTCACAGTACCCGAAACACGCCATTGCTATCTCTTCGTTGACTCCTCTGCGTTTGAGGAAATCACAATCGGCAAGGGCGAAAAAACCTATGTCCAGAATATAAGCGAGCCTTATATCTACGACCTCGGAGTTGTTACTCCCGAAGAAACAGTAACCGTCCTCATCAAGGTTAATGACAAGGATTACGGATACATTGACTTCTTCCCCTACTATGTTGATGACGAAGCTCTCAACAAGGGTTACGAAACTCTCAAGCAAGGTCAGCTCAATGTTACCTCTTTTGATGACACAAAGATTGTCGGCACAGCAACAGCCGCAGAAGACAGCGTTTTCTTCACATCTATCCCCTATGACAAGAGCTGGAAGGTCAGCATAGACGGCAAGGAAATCTCCGAAGCCGATTATATCTCGCTCGACGATGCGTATCTTTGCTTCAATCTGCCTGCAGGCACTCACGAAATTGAGCTTGAATATCATCAGAGAGGATTCATTCTCGGCGTTGCAATTTCAGCGACAACAATCGTGCTGATGATTCTCGTTGCGATTCTTTTCTCAATGCTGAAAAAGAAGAACGCAGAGAAACTCGCCCTTGCTGAAGCGGAATTTGAAAGAATCAACGATGAGCTTAAGGCAGACGAAAAGCCTGCAGAAGTTGAGCTTGATATCGGCGATAAAGCGGAATCTCCCGATGAAACCGCCGAAAAAACGGCGGAGGAAGCAGAGGACAACGGCGAAGAATCATCTGACATCCCCTGCGATAATGTGCAGGATGAGAATCCCGAAGATGCCGCTCCGCAGAGTGATTCCGAAGAAGAAACCTCAATTCCTGACGAAAATCCCAATGACGAAACCTGAACAAAATAAAATTACAGCCGCATCTGTATAAGGTGCGGCTTAATTTATAATAAATTTCATTTTATATCTTGATAAAAAATTTCAGGTGTTATATAATAATAAATTAGTAATACAAAAATTCAGGAAGGGTGTTTACTTTGGGCAGAATCGGTTTTGACAATGCGGCTTATATCGAACGTCAGTCCGAGCAAATCAGCAAGCGAATCAACGAATTTGGCGGCAAGCTTTACCTTGAATTCGGAGGCAAACTCTTTGACGATTATCACGCATCAAGAGTCCTCCCCGGCTTTGCTCCCGACAGTAAGCTTCAGATGCTCAAGCATATCGCAAACGATGTTGAGGTTGTTATTGTTATCAACTCGAGCGACATTGAGAGCAATAAAATCCGCCGCGACCTCGGTATAACCTATGATGCCGATGTGCTTCGCCTTATCGATGCATACAGGGGCGCAGGTCTTTTTGTCGGCAGCGTTGTACTTGCTCAGTTTAACGGTCAGCCTGCCGCACTTTCATTCAAAACAAAGCTCGAGCAGCTCGGCGTCAAAGTATTTATCCATTATAATATTGACGGCTATCCTTATAATGTTTCTCACATTGTCAGCGATGCAGGTTTCGGCAAAAATGATTTCATCGAAACAGAAAGACCTCTCGTTGTTATCACCGCGCCCGGCCCCGGAAGCGGCAAAATGGCGGTCTGCCTTTCTCAGCTTTATCACGAAAACCAGAGAGGCAACAAGGCAGGTTATGCTAAATTCGAAACCTTCCCCATCTGGAATATTCCCCTCAAGCACCCTGTTAATCTCGCATACGAAGCCGCAACCGCAGACCTCAACGATGTCAATATGATTGCCCCTTATCACCTTGAGGCATATCGCGTTACAACCGTTACCTACAACCGCGATGTTGAGGTTTTCCCCGTACTCAATGCGATTTTCGAAAGAATTGAGGGCGTCAGCCCCTATAAGTCACCCACCGATATGGGTGTAAATATGGTCGGTTACTGTATCTGCGATGACGAGGCTGTCAGAGAAGCATCAAAGGCAGAAATCGTCCGCCGTTACTTCAACGCAATGTGCGACCTCAGAATGGGCAGAGGCAAGCAGGAAGCGGTTGATAAGATAGTCAGCCTTATGAATCAGGCAGGTGTCAGTGTCAGCGACAGAGCAGTTATCAAAGCCGCTCTTGACAGAAGTAACGAAACCGACGGTCAGCCTGCAGTTGCAATCGAGCTTCCCGACGGCAGAATCGTAACAGGCAAAACCTCCAACCTTCTCGGCGCATCCTCCGCGGCAATACTCAACGCTGCAAAGGCTATTGCAGGTCTTCCCGAAGACATACTTATGATTGCACCTTCAATCATCGAGCCTATTCAGGAGCTTAAAACAGGCATTCTCAAGGGCAAAAACCCCAGACTTCATTCTGACGAAACGCTCATTGCTCTTTCAATGAGCGCAAGCACAAATCCTGTTGCAAAGAAGGCTCTTGATTCAATTGAATTGCTCAAAGGCTGTGAGGCTCACTCAACGGTTATCCTCTCCCAGGTTGATGCTGATGTTTTCAGAAAAATCGGTATGAATCTCACCTGCGAGCCGAGATACCAGACCAAAAAACTTTATCACAAATAAAAAAATTATCCCGTATCAACCAATCGGCTGATACGGGATTTTTGATGTCATTCAATCAAAACAAATCTTCCTGATTTGCCATTGCGATTCCTGCGCCTGCGAGTGCAGCAGCGGCAACCTGATTATCATCAACTCTGAAAATCATATATGCGCCTGCCTTTGAGGAGTTGAAAGCATATGTGTATTCAACAACAACATTTGCATCCGAAAGCACTTCAAGGATTGTTGCAAGGCTGCCGGGAGTATCGGAAATCGCAGCAGCAAGAACATCTGTTACCGTTGTGATGTAACCGCCTTCGTTGAGAGCTGCCTGAGCATTCTTGGGGTCATCGCAGATAATTCTGAGAATACCGAAATCCTGCGTATCAGCAATTGAAAGCGCTTTGAGGTTGATGCTGTGATCAGCAATAAATCTCGTTGCCTCTGCAAGCTTGCCTTTTTTATTTTCGATGAAAACCGAAATCTGTTTAACGCTCATTTCTTTACCTCCTTAAAATCAATCGTGAAGCTTTCTCTTATCGATAACTCTCACTGCCTTACCTTCACTTCTTGTGATGGTCTTGGGTGCAACAAGATGCACCTTGGGATTAACACCAAGCATAATCTTGATTGCGTTTGCAAGAGATTTTTCCATTGCGGTAAGATCCTTGACGGTATCGGAGAACTGCTCGGGATTGAGTTCAACATAAACATCAAGAGTATCTGTGTTGTTTGCTCTGTCAACCTCGATAAGATAGTTTGAAGAATAGCCTTCTTTAATAAGAACGGTTTCAATCTGTGAGGGGAACACATTAACGCCCCTGATGATGAGCATATCATCGCTTCTGCCCATGGGCTTTGTCATTTTGATAAGAGTTCTGCCGCAGGAACACTTCTCTCTTGAGAGAATACAGATATCTCTTGTGCGGTATCTGAGAAGCGGGAAAGCTTCCTTATCAAGGCTTGTGAAAACAAGTTCGCCCTTTGAGCCTTCGGGAAGCACCTCTCCTGTTTCAGGGTCGATGATTTCAGCAAGGAAGTGGTCCTCGTTGATATGCATACCTGTCTGCTCTTCGCATTCAAACGCAACACCGGGACCGCTGGTTTCGGTCAGACCGTAAATATCATATGCCTTGATGCCGAGCGATTTTTCAATATCGCGGCGCATCTCTTCTGTCCAGGGCTCTGCGCCGAAAATACCTGCCTTGAGGTCAAGGTCATCGGGAGAGATGCCCATTTCCTTAAGAGTTTCGCCGATATAAGCTGCATACGAAGGCGTGCAGCAAAGAATTGTTGCGTGAAGGTCCTGCATAAACTGAATCTGACGCTCTGTATTGCCCGATGACATAGGCAGAGTCAGACAGCCGACTTTATGTGAGCCGCCGTTAAGACCGGAACCACCTGTGAAAAGACCGTATCCGTATGCAACCTGGCAAACATCCTCGTTTGTGCCGCCGACAGCAACAATAGCTCTTGCGCAGCACTCTTCCCAAAGATCAATGTCACCCTGTGTATAGAAAGCAACAACTCTGCGGCCTGTTGTACCGCTTGTTGACTGAATTCTGACGCAGTTTTTGAGGTCTGTTGCAAGGAGACCGTAGGGATATGCGTCTCTGAGGTCTGCCTTTGTGAGGAAGGGAAGCTTGTGTAGATCGTCGATTGACCGGATATCCTCGGGCTTGACTCCTTTTTCGTCCATAAGTCTGCGGTAATATTCCACATTCTCATAGACATGCCTTACCTGCTTGACAAGCTTTTCATTTTGAATCGCTCTCATCTGCTCAGGTGAGGCTGTTTCGATTTCGGGCTGAAAATACTTTTTCATTAGAATTTCGCTTCCTTTCTGATTCGCGAACAAGATTACGAATTATAACCAAGCTCAAATGCCTTGAGATTAAGTTCAAGGAACTTGGGCGGAACACTCTCCTTGAGAGCCTTTATCCAGATTTCCTTATCAAGCTCCATACTCTTTGCCATTGCACCGATAAGGATAACATTTACCGCTTTTGCTGTGCCTGCTTCAACAGCGAGAGGCAGAGCATCAATTGCCTGAACAGACGCACCTGTTGCCTTAAGTGCATCGATAACGCCTTCGGGATATTCAGCCGTCCCCATAACAACGGGCATCGGGTCAATCTGCTGTGTGTTGACAATAACCTTGCCGTCGGGCTTAAGGTATTCAATCCATCTTGCTGCTTCGAGCTGCTCGAAAGCAAGGATGATATCAGCTTCACCCTTTTCGATGATGGGAGAAGCAACCGATTCGCCCCATCTTACATATGTAACAACGGAGCCGCCGCGCTGGCTCATACCGTGAACTTCAGAAACCTTTACATCGAAACCGCAATCAAGAAGAGCGGAGCCGAGAATACGGCTGGCAAGAAGTGTACCCTGTCCGCCAACGCCGACAATCATAATTGATTTATTCATTTCAATTCCCCTCCTTATTCGATTGCGCCGAACTTACAAAGCTGGCTGCAGACATTGCAACCGAGACACTGTGTAAAGTCGATCTGAGCTTTGCCGTCCTTCATACTGATTGCAGGACAGCCTATCTTCATACACATCTTGCAGGACTTGCACTTATCCTTATTTACCTTGAGAGGAGGATTGTGCTTGACTGTCTTGAGAAGTGCGCAGGGTCTTCTTGAAATAACAACAGCAGGGCCGTCAGCTTCGAGAGCCTTCTGGATACCGTTCTTTGTTTCTTCAATATTATAGGGATCAACAACGATAACTGTATTGATACCGACTGCTTCTGCAAGCTTTTCAAGGCTTACAGCCGCTGCGGGCTCACCCTTGATGTTGAAGCCTGTTGTGGGATTCTGCTGGTGACCGGTCATACCGGTGATTGAGTTATCAAGAATAATAACAACCGAATCAGTTGCGTTATAAGCGATATTGATAAGACCTGTTACGCCCGAATGCATAAAGGTTGAGTCACCGATAACAGCAACGCTCTTCTTTGCGTTTGCAGGGTCAGCAAGGTTTCTGCCGTGAAGACCTGAAACTGATGCACCCATACAAAGAACTGTATCAATCATACCAAGAGGCTGAGATGCGCCGAGAGTATAGCAACCGATATCGCCGCTGACGGTAACCTTGAGCTGCTTGAGCGCATAGAAAAGACCTCTGTGAGGACAACCTGCGCAAAGCACGGGAGGTCTGGGAACGATATTTACATCTGTTTTAAGACTCTCTTTTTCTTCGCCGAGGATAACCTTTGCGATAAGGCTCTGTGAATATTCACCCTGAAGAGTGAAAGCTTCCTTGCCGATAACTTCAATGCCGTTTTTGCGGCAATGTGTTTCGATGAAATCATCAAGCTCTTCAAGAACATAAACCTTTTCACATTCTGCGGCAAAGTTCTTTATGAGATCAACGGGAAGCGGATAAACGCAACCGAGCTTGAGATATGATGCGTTTTCGCCGAGAGCTTCCTTTGCATACTGATAGCAGATACCTGCGGAAATAATACCGATTTTTTTGCTGTTATATTCAACCTTGTTAAGACCGTTTTCAACAGCTTCGGTTTCGCAGTAAGCAACCTGGTCAAGAATTCTCTGCTCAACAACAACGTGCTTGCCCTTTGCATTTGCAGGCACCATTACATACTTCTGAGGATTCTTTGTGTATTCCTTAAGACCGTTATCAACTCTTTCGGAAAGCTCTGCAGTGCTTCTTGAATGAGCAACTCTTGTTGTTTCTCTGATGATAACGGGAGTATCAAATCTTTCTGAAAGCTCAAATGCTCTCTTTGCAAAATCAAGGCATTCTGCGGAATCGGCAGGCTCAAGCATCATAATTTTTGCGCCCATAGCGTAGTGTCTTGAATCCTGCTCATTCTGTGAAGAATGCATACCGGGATCATCGGCAACAAGGATAACCATACCTGCGTTAACACCTGTATAAGATGCGGTAAAAAGAGGGTCTGCCGCAACATTAAGACCAACGTGCTTCATTGCGCAGAATGAACGAGCGCCTGCAACAGCCGCACCGAAAGCAACTTCCATAGCAACCTTTTCATTGGGTGCCCATTCGGAAAAAATTTCATCATATTTTGATGCATATTCGGTTACCTCTGTGCTGGGAGTACCGGGATAGCTTGAAACAACACGGCAGCCTGCTTCGTAAAGACCTCTGGCAACCGCTTCATTACCTAAAAGCAGTTTTTTCAACTGAAATCCTCCTAATCTGCAGCATAAATGCTGAATATTTATTATCTGTTACAATATATGTAAGCAATTAACCTTGCTCTCTTTATTTATCAAGCTTCATTTCAACCTGCGTTGCAACAAGGCTGTCACCGCAATAAATCTTGCGAAGCTTGGGTTTTTCAATTTTACCTGTGGGATTACGGGGTACCTGCGCAAAAATAAGCTTATGAGGACGCTTATATCTGGGAAGGTCGCGGCAGAAATCGTTGATTTCTTCCTCATCTGCTTCACAGCCCTCTTTAAGCTCGATAACTGCGGCCGCAATTTCGCCGAGTCTTGCATCGGGAAGACCGATAACTGCTACATCCTTGACAGATTCGTGCTTACGGATGAAGTCTTCAATCTGAACGGGATAAAGATTCTCACCGCCCGAGATGATAACATCCTTTTTGCGGTCAACAAGATAAATGAATCCGTCCTCATCCTCCTGCGCCATATCGCCTGTAAAGAGCCATTCGCCGTGGATGGTATCGTTTGTAGCCTTTTCATCATTATAATAGCAAAGCATCACGCCGGGGCCTTTGACTGCAAGTTCGCCAACTTCACCGCGTTCAACTTCATTGCCGTTTTCGTCGATGATTTTGGTTTCCCAACCATAACCTGCTTTACCGATTGCGCCGACCTTATGAACATTATCAACACCGAGGTGAACACATCCGGGTCCGATTGATTCGCTAAGGCCGTAGTTTGTGTCATACTGATGATGAGGGAAAATCTTGAGCCATCTCTTGATAAGGCTGGGAGGAACGGGCTGAGCACCGATGTGCATAAGTCTCCACTGATCAAGATTATATTTATCAATCTCAATATCGCCTCTTTCAATAGCATCAAGAATATCCTGTGCCCACGGAACAAGAAGCCATACTATTGAGCATTTTTCCTGCGAAACAGTCTGAATAATTCTTTCAGGCTTTGCACCCTTGAGAAGAACGGTCTTACCGCCGACAAGCAGACTTCCGAACCAATGCATTTTTGCGCCTGTATGATAAAGCGGAGGAATGCAGAGGAAAACATCGTCCTTTGTCTGCGAATGGTGATTCTGTTCAACAAGGCAGGAATGAACAAGAGCCTTATGCGCGTGAAGAATCGCCTTGGGGAAACCTGTTGTTCCCGATGAGAAATAGATAGCGGCATGGTCATCGTCGCTCAATTCGATTTCGGGGTTTCTTGATGTGCAATATGTAACAAGCTTGTTGTAGCTTTCGGCAAATGTGGGGCAGTCCTCACCAAGATAGAGACAAAGTCTGACCTTGGGAATTCTGTCAGAAATCTGCTCCATACGGCCTGTGAATTCAGGTCCGAAAACTATTGCATCGCTTTCCGAAAGTTTAAGGCAATATTTGATTTCTTCCGCGGTATAACGGTAATTGAGCGGCACTGCAAGAGCACCTGTTTTGAGAATACCGAAATAAATCGGAAGATATTCAATGCAGTTCATCAGAAGAATGGCAACTCTGTCACCCTTCTTGATACCTCTTGAAAGAAGGAAGTTTGCAAAGCGGTTAGCTTTTTTGTTGAATTCGTCCCAGGTGATTTCGCTTCTGCCGTCACCCTTTGAGCCCTGCTCAATAAGTGAATATTCGCGCCATGTTACGCGACTGTTTTCCTGAAGCTCAGGGTTGATTTCAACGAGACTCACATCATCTTTGTAGAGTTCTGCATTTTTTTCGAGAAACTTCGTGATAGGCATTTGTGTTTCAATCCTTTTCAATGTATTATCCGTTCACATCAACAATCTGTTTCCGTCAAATGCTGAACAGAAAACGCAGGTATATATAATACCATATTTAATCCAGATTGTAAATGAAGACTTTTGATTTCTGAAAGTAAGAATTTTGTGCATTTAGCACAAGCTCTTTAAATCTTTAAAGCTTTAAAGCTTTTATGTGTTAAAGTGCTTTGCTTATAATACACCTAAAACAATATTTTGTCAAGAGAAATTACATAATTTGTTTTTATTTGATTTTGCCTTCTTCTCCTCTGCTGAGTCTGATGAAATTTGATGTGTGTTTAATAAGAATCAGCATTGAACAAAAAGCTGCAAAAACACAGTTTTCCGTTGCATTTGAAGCACTCAGAAAATAAGCAAAAATCGGATACAATGCCGCACAAACTCCCGACGCAACCGCAACATATTTTGAGGATAATAATATAACTGCGAAAAGTATCAGCAACAAAGCCGCCGTCAACGGCATTACTGCAAACGCCGCACCAACCGCTGTTGCAACCCCTTTGCCTCCTCTGAATCCGTGATAAATCGGAAAAATGTGCCCGAGCTGAACAAAGAAACCTGCAACAAGCATAGTTTCGTAAGGTGCGTTTAAAATAGAAATGAAAACCTTTGCAATCATAACTGCGAGCAATCCTTTTGCAAAATCGCAAAGAAAAACCGCAATCCCCGTTTTCTTGCCGTAAAGCCTTATCGCGTTTGTTGCGCCCGCGTTGCCGCTGCCTGAATTTCTGATATCTTCGCCGTGAAAAAGCTTTGAAAAAATCACCGCAAAGCTGATGCTTCCGAGAAGATATCCGATAACCGATGCTGCAATCAAATATACCATAATTAATCACCCTGACCTATTTTTTCCGTCAAACAGAAAAAAATACACAGCAAATTTTTCTCTATATTTATTCATCATTAACACTTGATTTTCGAAAAAAAGAGTGATAAAATATCTTGTAAAAATATTTTTCCGACTCAGTTTGTTTTCTGACTCGGTTTTAAAGGGGACTTTCATAATGGAAAGAAGAACAGGTACAATTTCAAGAGGCATCCGCTGCCCCATCATCCGTGAGGGTGACGACCTTGCACAGATAGTTTGCAACAGCGTTATCGAAGCTGCTGAAATCGACGGTTTTGAGCTTCGCGACAAGGATGTTGTTGCCGTAACAGAATCCATCGTTGCAAGAAGCCAGGGTAACTACGCAACAGTTGATGCCATCGCAAAGGATGTTAAAGCAAAGCTTGGCGGCGAGACAATCGGCGTTATTTTTCCCATCCTTTCAAGAAACCGTTTCGCAATCTGCCTCAAGGGCATCGCAATGGGCGCAAAGAAAGTTGTTCTTATGCTCAGCTATCCCAGTGACGAAGTAGGCAATCACCTTCTCACTTACGACCAGCTTGACGATGCAGGCGTTAATCCTTACACAGACGTACTTTCCCTCGAAAAATATCGTGAACTCTTCGGTGAAAACAAACATGAATTCACCGGTGTTGACTATGTTGACTATTATACAAGTATCATCACAGAAGCAGGTGCAGAGGCTGAAATCATTTTTGCTAACCAGGCAAAGGCTATTCTCGATTATGCTGATTGCATCCTGACCTGCGATATCCACACAAGAGCAAGAACAAAGAGACTCCTCAAGGCAGCAGGTGCAAAGGCTGTTTGCGGTCTTGACGATATTCTCACATCATCCGTTGACGGCAGCGGCTTCAATGAGAATTTCGGTCTTCTCGGTTCAAACAAATCAACCGAAGACTCAATCAAGCTCTTCCCCAAGGATTGCACTGATTTCGTTTATAAGACTCAGGCTCTTCTTAAGCAAGCTTGCGCTAAGCATATTGAAGTTATGGTATACGCCGACGGTGCATTCAAAGATCCTCAGGGTAAAATTTGGGAACTTGCTGACCCCTGCGTTTCACCCGCTTATACAGAAGGTCTTCGCGGTACACCCAACGAACTTAAGCTCAAGTACCTTGCTGACAACGACTTCAAAGATCTCAGCGGTGACCAACTCAAGGCAGCAATCTCAAAGAAGATTGAAGAAAAAGACGGCAGCAGCCTTGTAGGCAATATGGCTGCTCAGGGCACAACTCCCCCTCAGTTCACAGACCTTATCGGCTCACTCTGCGACCTCACAAGCGGTTCAGGTGATAAGGGTACCCCCGTTGTTCTTGTTCAGGGTTATTTCGATAACTTCACAAACTAATCAATAATTTAATTCATTATATAGTAAACGGAGGTAAAAACTATGCAAAGTGTTGTCCGTCCCGAATCAATGGCCCGTATCACAACCTTCGAACTTGCAAACGCTTTCATCGAGGAGCAGGTTGCAAAAGTAAGAGCTCAGGTTGGCGATAAGAAAGTTCTTCTCGCTCTCTCCGGCGGCGTTGATTCCTCAGTTGTTGCAGCTCTTCTTATCAAAGCTATCGGCAAACAGCTTGTTTGCGTTCACGTTAACCACGGTCTTATGCGTAAGGGTGAAAGCGAGCAGGTTATCGAGGTTTTCGGCAAAGAGCTTGACGCAAACCTTATCTACATCGATGCAACAGACCGTTATCTTGATCTCCTCAAGGGTGTTGCAGATCCCGAAACAAAGAGAAAAATTATCGGTAACGAATTTATCAAAATTTTTGACGAAGAAGCAAAGAAGCTTGAAGGCATCTCCTTCCTCGCTCAGGGCACAATTTATCCCGACATCATCGAATCCAAGGGCGTTAAGGCTCACCACAATGTAGGCGGTCTTCCCGAAGATATGAAGATGGAGCTTGTTGAGCCCGTTGCTCTTCTCTTCAAGGATGAAGTAAGAGTTGTCGGCGAAGCTCACGGTCTTCCCCACGCAATGGTTTACCGTCAGCCGTTCCCCGGCCCCGGCCTGGGTGTTCGTTGTCTCGGCGCAATCACACGCGACAGACTCCACGCTCTCCGCGAAGCAGACGCTATCCTCCGCGAAGAATTCGACAATTGCGGTCTTGCCGAAAAGGTATGGCAGTATTTCATTGCTATCCCCGATGTAAAGAGCGTTGGCGTAAGAGATGACAAGCGTTACGAAGGTTGGCCCGCAATCATCCGCGCTGTTAACACAACAGACGCTATGACAGCAACAATCGAAGAAATCCCCTACCCCATCCTCCACAAGATTACAGACAGAATCACTCGCGAAGTTGAAGGCATCAACAGAGTTCTTCTTGACCTCACACCGAAGCCCATCGGCACAATTGAGTGGGAATAATACAAATATTCTAAAATCCTTGTAATATCAAGGTTTTTAAGCTCCTGTTTTGTACAGTGACTATTACATTGACTACAATTTAAAAGGTGCTCTGTTTTTACAGGGCACCTTTTAAATATTATATACGCTTTGTTCAGAAACTTCACAAAATCACTCTTCACGATATTCTTAAGTGCCATACTTGAGAACAATTATAATGTATGATACTATACTTTTTGTTGCCGAATATGTAACAAACGATAAAACAGATTGCATATTAAAAATAGAAGAAATCAAATATTATGAGCGGCAAACTTATTGTTCACGGATTTAACGTAAACTTAGCATTTGGTTGAAAGCCCGTTAAAATTTTAATTGACAGCAAGGAAATCGGCAGATTTTGTATCTGTCGGCTTTTTTATGCGCATTATATTTTTGCCGTATAATTCTTTGACATTTCCGATTTTATATGTTACAATCCGAGCAGATAAATTTTTATCAGGAGCAATTATATGAAAAACAAAAAGAAGAAGGATACCTTCAATATCAATATGGTCGTCAGAGACGATGATGACTTCTTATCCGTTTTTTCAACCCGAGAAGCCCCTGTCATCAGCTCGGATGTTGCGGATTTTCTGCAAAAAAGCACCCCTGTCCCCACTCGCAACAGCCAACTCAAGCTTACGATTTACAGTAACTGCATTGACGAAGATGAGCAATATGTCTACAAATGCGCCATCAAAGAATATTTTCGAGAGCTTTACGAGGCAACCAAACAAAAAATCCGATACAGATATACCGTTGCTGTAATTCTCGCAATAATCGGAGCTGTTCTCCTCGGTATTACCTACGGAATCAGCAACTTCCTCAATTTCTCATACATAGAAGAAATTATGGATATCATCGCCTGCTTTTTCCTCTGGGAAGCAATCAATCAGGGTGCATTGAAATCGCAGGAACTTCGCCTGGAAAAGAAAAAATATGTTGCATTCCTCAAAATGCATATCAAATTCAAAAACAGAGATTAAAAAATTCCTCTCCCGTCAGATATGACGAGAGAGGTTTTTGTTTTTCATTGAATTTAAGCGGGACCGTTTACATTGCCTCGATAGAAGACTGTCAGACCGTTTACGCCATACTCGGCATAATACTGATTGCCCTCCCAGACGATAACAATATAGCCTGTGGAAAAGTCATCAAGATACATATCATAATGCTTCTTATCAAAATTTTCCGAAGGAAGAATTGATCGATAATATGTTATTCTCTTACTTGTACCCGGAGCAAGAACGGTATCTCTGTTCAGCTGGTTGGTGCAAAGTTTTCCGTTAATGCCAACCATACTCGGAACTGATATATTTGAATCTGAATTATTGGTTATAACCAGCGATGCATAGCCATTAAGTCCGCCTTTGGTCGGAACCTGAAGTGAAATTGTAAAAATTCTCTTATCGCAGGTTTCACAAATGCCTGAAGTGCCGAAATTATGAGATGCGGTTGAGCCGTCTGTTTCTCCGCATACCGAACATCTTCTGGGTGACACACAGGTTGCATCTTTCCAATCGTGGTCAGCAAGACCCGGAATTGTATCTCCGCAGTTTTTGCAAGTGCTCGGAGAAACGCAGGTTGCAGGCTTGTAATTATGTCCCTTTGCCGCGCCGTCAGTAGCGCCGCAGTCACATTTACCGGGCTCTGTGCAGGTTGCTTTTGAGAATGAATGCTCGTGGACGGTGGTGGTGATGCCAACAGTTGTTGCAACGGTAGACTCCGCATTAACTTCAGAATTACCGTTTTCCTCAAGAGCGCTCTGTGTTTCACCCTGAGCCGCCGCGTTCAGTTCTGCTCCGCAAGAGTTACAAAACAAAGCTTCGCTTTCATTTTCAGTTCCGCACCCTGTGCAGGCAACAACTTCTTTTTTACCCGAGCAAGCGGCAAAACCGAAAATCATACAACACACCAAGAGTAAAGCTATAATCTTTTTCATTTTTACACCTCCGTAAAATATTGAATATGATTAATTTCCGAGAATTTTATTCAGTTCCTGCATTTTTTCGTTTGACGGTACAGGAATATGAGAAAACGGAAACGGAATTCCCATTGCATCATATTTAGTCTGACAAATTTTTCTGAACGCAAGAAGCTCTGTTTTATCAACGCAGAAATGCTTTCTTGCAATCGCGCCGAGTTTCTCTGCATTCTGCACATCGTCATTCAGAGTCGGAATAATAACCTGCCTGAGGGTTACGGGTATATTGCAGTTGTTAAGATAATCAAGGAATTCAAGCGGCTTATCCATTGTACATCCGACATTTTCTCTGTAAGCCTCATCGTCGGTATACTTGATATCGAGCAACACCCTGTCAGTTTCTTCAAGCAGAGCCTTCACTGAAGGAGTGAGAATGCATCCCGAGGTGTCAAGACAGGTGTTGATTCCTTTTTCGTGACAAAGCTTGAAAATCTCACGAGCAAATTCTGCCTGCAACAGAGGCTCTCCGCCTGAAAGCGTTATTCCGCCCTCCGCACCGAAATACTCTTTATATCTCTCTGCTTTTAAAACAATTTCCTCTGCGGTGAATTCCTTGCCGCCGTTCATATCCCAGGTGTCGGGATTATGGCAGCATTTGCATCGCAGATTGCATCCCTGCAGAAAAACAACAAATCGTATTCCGGGTCCGTCAACAGTACCGAGGCTTTGAATCGAATGAACTCTTCCCTTTATGCTCATATGCATTCGTGGAATGTTCTGCTGATAACCTCACGCTGCTGCTCTCTCGAGAGCTTGTTGAAGTTAACCGCATAACCTGAAACGCGGATTGTGAGGTTGGGATAATCCTCGGGCTTTTCGTAGGCTCTCATAAGTGTTTCGCGGTTGAGGACATTAACATTGATATGGTGAGCCATTTTTGCAAAATAACCATCAAGAATGCCGACAAGGTTATCAATTCTTTCTTCCTCTGTTTTGCCGAGAGCATCGGGAGTGATTGAGAAAGTGTTTGAAATACCGTCGCGGCAATCGTCATAGCTGAGTTTCGTAATTGAGTTAAGCGATGCAAGAGCTCCGTTCTCTTCTCTGTTATGCATCGGATTTGCACCGGGAGCAAAAGGCTCGCCTGACTTTCTGCCGTCAGGTGTTGCGCCTGTATTCTTACCGTACATAACATTTGATGTGATTGTAAGCACAGAAAGAGTGTGCTCTGCATAGCGATAGGTTTCATTCTTTCTCAGCTCGGTGATAACTGCGTGAGTCATCTCCTTGGCAATGAGGTCAACTCTGTCATCGTCGTTACCGAATTTCGGGAAATCACCGACAGTTTCGAAGTCAACAACAAAACCGTTTTCATCCTTAATGGGACGGACATCGGCAAATTTGATTGCGCTCAATGAGTCTGCAACAACCGAAAGACCTGCAATACCGAAAGCCATAAAGCGATGAACATCGGTATCGTGAAGCGCCATCTGTGTCTTTTCATATGCATATTTATCGTGCATATAATGGATAACATTCATTGTGTTGACATAGAGATGGCTGAGCCAGGAAATATAAATCATAAAGCGGCGCATAACCGAATCATAATCAAGCTTTTCGTTATCCATAACATTCATCTGAGGGCCGATATGGATACCGCTTGTTGAATCATAACCGCCGTTGATTGCGATAAGAAGAAGCTTTGCAAGGTTGCATCTTGCGCCGAAGAACTGCATCTGCTTACCGATTTTCATTGCGGAAACACAGCAGGCAATTGCATAGTCATCGCCGTAAATGGGACGCATAAGGTCATCGTTTTCGTACTGAATTGAATCAGTATCAGCTGAAACCTTTGCGCAGAATTTCTTGAAGTTAGCGGGAAGTGCGGTTGACCAGAGGACGGTCAGGTTAGGCTCGGGTGATGATCCGAGAGTATAAAGAGTATTGTGGATTCGGAAACTGCTCTTTGTTACAAGAGTTCTTCCGTCTTCACCCATACCGCCGACAGCTTCGGTAATCCACATCGGGTCACCGCCGAAAAGTTCGTTATATTCGGGCGTGCGAAGGTGTCTTGCGATTCGGAGTTTGATGACAAAATCGTCCATCAACTCCTGTGCTTCCTCTTCTGTGAGAATGCCGTTTGCCATATCGCGCTCGATGTAGATATCAAAGAAGGTTGCAACTCTGCCGAGTGACATTGCCGCGCCGTTCTGCTCCTTGATTGAAGCAAGATAAGCAAAATATGTCCACTGAATTGCTTCTTTTGCATTTGCGGCAGGCTGGCTGATATCATAGCCATACATTGCTGCCATTTCCTTCATAAAGCCGAGGAATGCAATCTGCTGGAAAAGCTCTTCGTCAAGACGGATTGTTTCGGTCTTGAATGCACCGTCAGCAAGTTTTGCCTTATCCTTTTTCTTTTCTTCGATGAGTCTGTCAACGCCGTAAAGAGCAACTCTTCGGTAGTCGCCGATGATTCTTCCTCTGCCGTAAGCATCGGGCAGACCTGTGATAACATGGCACTTTCGTGCAAGACGCATTTCATCGGTATATGCTCTGAAAACACCTGAGTTATGAGTTGTTCTGTAAAGGAATTCCTGCTCAACCTTGTCGCTGAGCTTATAGCCGTAAGCTTCACAAGCCTGACGAGCCATTCTGATTCCTCCGAAGGGATTAACACCTCTTTTGAGAGGGCTGTCGGTCTGCATACCGACGATAATTTCATTTTCTTTATCAATATATCCGGGTGCATAGCTTGTGAGCGATGATACGGTATTGGTATCAATATCAAGCACGCCACCCTTCTCGCGCTCAAGCGCAAAAAGACCCTGCACCTTATCCATAAGCGCTTTTGTACGGGGAGTTGCGCCTGCAAGGAAAGTTGAGTCGCCGGGATATTCTTTATAGTTGGTCTGAATGAAATCGCGGACATTGATTTCATCCTGCCATACGCCTTCAATAAATCCGTTCCAATTTGCGTGTTTCATAAGTACTCCTTTTCTGCTGATAAGCCCAAAAAACAAAAAAGGGCAAATCAGACTAAATGAACTGATTTGCCCAGACGGTCGGCTATTAACATTTACACTCCCTTGCGGTAATCCGCAAAATCCGTCAGTCATGCAAATGTTCATCTATATTATATATCGCACCGAGATTTTTGTCAATTAAAAAAGTAACCAAATGAAGGTGCTTTATCGTGCGGTTTATATATCCGTTTGTCAAAGATTGTTCTTTAATGAAATCAAATCAATCTTCAACCATGTTTCTGACTCTTTCGGGAATGGGCAGATTCTCAAACCCATAGAATCTGACGGCGTTCTGACCGAGGAAGAGTTTTTTGTTTTCTTCGCTGATTTCAGATGATTTCACAATGAAATCATAGCTCATTTTGTAGGTAATTGCGGTCATCGTCCTCGGATAATCGCTGCCCCACATCAGCTTATCGCAGCCAACAAGCTCCGCCGACTTATTGATTGCATCAACAGCCGAGGGATAAGGATAAAACTCGGAATTGAAAAGCCAGGTTATACCGCCGCTTTCAATGAAAACATTCTTGTTTTTTGCAAGTTTTATCTGCTCAAGCCATCCGTCACGAGTGACCATACCGAAATGACCGACTGCAATTCTCAAATCAGGAAACATCGCCGCAATCTTATTCATCATTTCCGTCTGCTCATCGCCGTCAGCAAGGTCGATTGAAATAAATTTACCGTTTGCATCGGCAATTCTGAAAGGCTCAAGATGATTGAGAAGATTCTTGTCAGCGAGTCTGCCTGCGCAGATTTTAATACCGTCAAAGGCTGAAATATCGCCCATTGCTTTTTCTTCATAGAGAGCGCAGATTTTGATTCTGCCGCCTGACTTTACGTTCGCTTCAAGAAGATATTCATCCTGATTGCCGTCAATATATTCCTGCGTTATAACCGCGCCCGAAACACCTGCGTAATCCATATTTGCAAGAAAACGCTCGATATTATTTTCGCCATCGGTCATATAAGCAGGCATCATCTGGCGGATTTCTCCGCCGAAATTGCTTTTACCGCCGCCGATATCATAAACAGGATTTCCGTTTACGATTCCGTTTTGTTTTTTCCACAAATGCGCGTGTGCATCAATTATCATAATGTCACTCCGTCCTTGAAAATGGCAATTTCGCGGTTGCCGAGAATTTCGTTTTTAGTCGGTTTTCCGTCTGCAATCTCTTTGATTAAATCAAGCAATTCCGATGCTTTTGCATCCTTATCAAATCCGAATGCAGAGAAGTCAATCCAATGCTTCTTTTTATCAGCTATTGTATCGTTGGATGCAATCTTAACCGTCGGCACTGCGCCACCGAGAGGCGTGCCTCTGCCTGTTGTGAAGAGCACGAGATGGCAACCTGCCGCCGCAAGATTTGTTACCGAAACGATATCGTTACCCGGTCCGTTGAGAAGGCTCAGACCTTGAGTTTTAACGGTTTCGCCGTAATCAAGCACATCAACAACGGGAGCGCATCCGCCCTTCTGCACACAGCCGAGCGACTTTTCCTCAAGGGTTGTGATGCCGCCCTCTTTGTTGCCGGGAGAGGGATTTTCGGAAACAGGCTGTCCGTGATTCTTGAAATATTGCTTGAAATTATTGATGAGTGAAACACCCTTTTCAAACACATCCTCGCTGATGCATCTTTTGAAAAGTACAGTTTCCGCGCCAAACATTTCAGGCACTTCGGTGAGCACCGCAGAGCCGCCCATTGCGCAGATTTTATCTGTTACTTTTCCGACAACGGCATTTGCGGTTATGCCCGAAAAACCGTCCGAGCCGCCGCATTTAAGACCGATTTTAAGCTTCGAAGCAGAAACGGAAACTCGCTCATCCCCTGCCGCAATTGCAAGAAGCTCACCGATAATCCGTTTACCTTCTTCAATTTCATCCTCGCAATCCTGGACAGAAAGAAATCTGATTCTTTCATCGTCCCAATTGCCGAGAATTTTTTTCATTTCGCCGATATTATTATTTTCGCATCCGAGACCGAGCACAAGCACACCGCCTGCATTCGGATGCATTATAAGTCCGCGCAGAATCAACTGAGTTATTCTGTTATCGTCACCAAGCTGACTGCAACCGTAAGGATGAGAAAAAGCAATTGCTCCCGTTTCCTCGGCAAGATTCTTTGCTATACTGTTGACGCATCCGACGGTAGGCACAATCCAGATATCGTTACGGATACCTATATCACCGTATTTACGCAGATATGCCTTGATTTCAAACGGCTCTGTATTTTCGGGATATTCAAAATCGGGAGCATATTCATAAGAAAGAATATCGCCGAGACCCGTTTTCATATTGTGGGAATGAACGCTCTCCCCTGCCTTGATATCAGCAGTTGCAACACCGATGGGATAGCCGTATTTGATTATCTCCGACCCATTCGGAATATCGCAAAGTGCGATTTTATGACCCGTTGCAAGGTTAACGCAGACATTATCCTTTTCGTTTATTCTGACAGTATCCATTTCATCGCTTCCTTTGCACCGAGCTTTTCAATAACGCCGTAATACTCTGTTACGGCTTCGGTCAGAGCTGAAATATCACTCTGCCACAGCGAAGAATCAGAAAGAATTTCCGCAATACTGCCGTTTTTCATTTTCTCGATTGCCGCGGCAGAATCCTCGGGATTATCGTTTTTATAGAAATAAATCAGGTACGCAAGTGACATCGTCAGGTATTTCGGATAAGTGCCGTTTTTCTCTTTATATTCAAGAAGAGTCGGAAGCACTCGCACCGAAAATTTGCTGACGGAATTGAGCGCAATCGAGCGCCAGAGATGTCTGATAAACGGATTGCGGAAACGATCAAAAACGCTGTCTGCAAATGCTCTGCTTTCCTGATTGTCACCGATTGTCGGCAAAATTTCGCAATCCATACATTTATTGAGAAAATCGCGTGTTGTTTCGTCAGCCATAGCTTCTCCGACAGATTCGATTCCCGTAAGAATCGCACCTGCAACAAGGGAGGTATGCGCACCGTTGAGAATTCTTACCTTTATTTTTTTATAGGGTTTTGCATCGTCTGTCCAGATAACATTGAAGCCGGCTTTTTTAAGCGGAAGCTCGCTCTCAAAATCGCCTTCGATAACCCATAAATGGAAGATTTCAGCGGTGTTGAGATATTTGTCATCAGGATAAAGCTGAGTCGTTTCGTCAGAAGGATAACCTGTTACGATACGGTCAACAATAGTGTTTGCAAAAATATTTTCGCCGTTAATCCACTCTGCAAAACCGCTTTCAAGCCCCCAGAATTCAGCATACTTAAGAATGCATTTTTTAAGCTCATCACCGTTTCCGTCAATAAGCTCGCAGGGAAGAAAAACAAGTCCGCCCAGACCATTCTGATAGCGTCTGAAAAGAAGCTGGGTCAATTTGCCGGGGAATGATTTGCAGGGTTTATCGTCAAAAGCACAGGCATCGTCAAAGGCAATACCTGCTTCTGTTGTATTTGAAACAACAAAGCGTAAATCAGGGTTGTCTGCAAGAGCCATATAAGACTCGAAATCCTTATACGGATCAACGCATCTTGAGATTGACTCTATATAACGATGCTCCTGCTTTATTTCGCCATTTTCAACACCTCTGAGAAGAAGGTTATATTTGCACCCTTGCTCAACAAGACCTGCCGTTTTTCCTCCCTCTCGGGGCTGAATAACAACAGCTTTACCGTCATAAGAGCCGTTTTTATTCATCACATCGAGAAAATAATCAAAAAATCCGCGCAAAAAATTGCCTTCGCCGAATTGGATTATGGTTTCTTTCATTTTAATCACCGATTTTTATAAGTAATTTGGCAAGAGTGCCGTCATTATTTGCAAGAGCCTTGAATGCATCAAGAGCGTTATCCATATCGTAGATACCGCTGACCATCTTCATAACATCAGCCTTGCCCGAAGCAACAAGCTCAATATTATTGATGAAATCATCCTTGAGTGCATTTCTGCTGCCATGAATGTTAAGCTCTTTTTTGAGAATGATTGAATGCACAAAATTTGTTTCTCTTTTGCCGTTGCCAATGAGTATGATATTCGCCGCAAACGCCGCATTATCAATGCATCCGAGGAAAGTTTCGGGCGCACCGCAAGCTTCGATGCATACATCGAAACCGTTGCCGTTTGTGAATTCTTTTGTAAACTCTTCGAGAGAAGTTGTCTTTGTGTTGACAACGGCATCTGCGCCGTATTCCTTCGCAAGAGCAAGGCGGTTATCAAGAATATCGGCAACAACGATTCTCTTGCACTTCTGCTTTGCGGCAAGAAGAGCAAACAGACCGATAGGACCTGCGCCGATTACAAGCACGTTGTCGGTCTCTTTGATTTCCGCTCTTGAAACCGCGTGCTGAGAGATTGAGAAAGGCTCAATCAGAGCAAGTTCCTGCGCCGAAAGACCCTTGCCGTCATAGATTCTTTCAACGGGCATTGAGATATATTCGCAGAATGCACCGTCGCGCTGAACACCCATAGTCTGATTATCGGTGCAGCAGTTTACAAATCCTCTTTCGCAGGAATAGCATCCGCCGCAGTTGAAATAGGGATTGCAGGTCACGATATCGCCTGCCTTAAGACCCTTATCATTCTCGGGAATTTCAACAATTTCAGCCGAAAATTCGTGACCGGGAATTCTGGGATAGGTTGTAAAAGGCTGATTGCCTGTAAACGATGCAACATCCGCACCGCAGATGCCGACATATCTTACCTTAAGAAGCGCTTCGCCCTCTTTTACTTCGGGCATCGGAATTTCTCTGATTTCGATTTCATTGGGATTGGGAATTACAATAGCTTTCATATCATTTATCCTCGTCAATATATTCTTTATTCCATATTACGCCTGTTTTGAGCGGCGCACCCTTGCAGAAAATTTTGTTTTCATATGCATCAAGCGGATCTGCAATGAATTCGCCCTTATCAATCAGCTCAACAACCTCGTCGTAACGGCTGTCCACAAGCACCTCGATTGCCTTTTCCATATGTGCCTGACGGAAATTGATTGATGCAAAAATCAGATGGTTTTCAAAGCCGAAAGGCATTGTGTCATACTGCACCTTCGGACCGAGAGAGAAGCTGTTATAGATACCGTTGCATCCGAGTGCCTTATATTCAAATGCGACGCGATGTTCAACATTTGTACCGCTTGTGCCGACAAACATTGTTGCTCTGCCGCCAAGCATTTCAACGATTTTCTCTGCGGTTTCTTCCTCTGAAAGACCCGATGTGCAGAGATAATCAGCATTCGCGATTTCCTTTGAGAAAACAACCTTTTTGCTTGTTTCTTCGCTTCTGCCGATGAAAAGAATCTTTGCATCGGGATGATTTCTTCTTATCTGGTCAGCAATAAACAGACCTGTCATACCAAGACCGAAGATAACGGTTTTGGCGAAGATATTATCCTTTGCGAGCGCTCTTGCTTCAGCTTCGGAGCACTTATGCTTTGCCATTTCAACTCTGAAATTCTGCGCTTCACCAAGATCTTCCATACGCTCAAGCTGAAAAACGGCACAAGCATAGGGGTCAGCAAACGAAAGCTTCTTCGCAACCGATAAAGGAAGCTTTGTGAGTCCTTTATACTCTTCGGGAAGTTCAAGAAGCATATCGGGATTGAAATAGTTTTTATCGCAGAAAAGTCCGTCTGCACCGTCGCATCCGTATTCAAAATATGTTTCATCCTCTGTGTAACGGGTGGGGTCCCAACTGTCACCGCCGCGGATAAGTACGATTGCGAAACGATTCTGTGACGGCACCCACACAACACCCTCGTGACCGTTGATGAGTCTGCTTTCACCCTCGGGGAATTTTGCAGAGAGTTTACCGTCCCTGCCCATTTTCATAAGCTCAAAATCCGTACCGCAGAATCCCTGAAAAACAGGATATGCTTCGATTCCTTCAAGCAAAGGCTCACCGCGGAGTCTTTGTCTTAACGGGTTTATGAGATTGATTTCACCGTAAGCAATCGGTAAATCTTTATCATTGCGGAAATATGTGCCGAATGTTTTCATATATTCACTTTCCTTTTTACTGAAATTCTATATCTTATTATTATAATCCACGATTTGTCATATGTAAAGTAATTATTATAAAAAAGAGGCTGTCCAAAGGACAACCTCCTCAAAAAATTATTTCTGATAAATTCTTACATAATCGATAACATATTCTGTATGATATGTGTCTTTATCAAGTGTTGCAAGCTTTGTTTCATCGGGAATTTCAAGAGAAACAATAACATCCTCAGGCACTTCGGAAACGCCGTTACCGAATGATGATCGTCGGGTTTCAACACCGTTGATATAGAAGATATATTCTGTGTCAGTCCACTCGAGACCGTAGGTGTTATATTCGGTGTAAATATTATTGCCGTAGAAATCGCCGAGTCTTTCGGACTGGAAGCCTTCCTGCACACCGTCAACACCTGCGCAATGAATAGTCTGGCAAACGGAATCCTTGCCAAGCTTGTTATCATAGCTCATTGATTCAAAAATATCGATTTCAGCACCGCCGACACCGCCCTTTGAAACAGATGCGGTATAAGGAGCATCAGCCTGAATCCAGAATGCTGACCAGTAACCCGAGCCTGCATTGACCTTGCAACGGATTTCAAAATAACCCTTGCAATATCTTTCTCTGAGCTTGACCATGCCTGTATACCAGCCTTCGCCGTACGTACCGTCGGTCTGATAATCGCCTGTAATAATCATATTACCGTCTTCAACAGTTACCTGACTCTCGGCGTTGAAACCGCCTCTGCGAGGGCCGTTTCCTCTGTATTCCCATACATCTGTGTTGAGAGAATCGCCTTCAAACTCATCTTCAAAAACAATCGAATAGCCTGTGAGGTCAAGCGCCTGACCTCTCGGAGTTGTCGGTAAATCAAGGATTGTAAGGCCGAAAAGCTCGAGGATTGCAAGAATCGAAGCGAGGATTTTTTTCGGAGAAAACGAAGTAAAAATCTGTGTCAGATAATAAATCTGCTGCTCAACGCCCCAGACCTGTCTCGGAGCAAGTTTCAGGACTTCTGCTAAAAAATTCAACATAAAATCTCTCCCTTTATATTTCTTGTTACGCAATTCAATTTTAGCATCGCGAAGAAATATTGTCAATTATTTTTCGCATATAAAAAGCAAAAACCGTGTGCACAAACATACACACGGTCTGATTCTGTATTACAAATCGTTTTGCTCTGACAATCAGCTTACTGCCTCTCTTTCGCTTTCCTTCTGAAGCTTCATAAAATCAATTTTGTTATATGCGGTTTTGGGAAGACCATCAACGAATTCATAGATATAAGGTACGCTGTAGTGCATAAGCTTTTTCTTGCAATACTGACGGATTTCATTTTTAAGATCGTCGCTCTTTTCTTTTCCGTCTTTAAGAACGATATATGCCTTTGCAACTTCTTTCTTATACTGATGGGGAACAGAAACAACAACGCACTTATCAACATAATCAAGTTCTTCAATAACGCCTTCAATCTGAGTGGGATAAACATTGAAGCCTGAGGTAATCATCATTCTCTTGATTCGGAGTCTGTAATGAACAAAACCATCCTCATCAATGCAAGCCATATCGCCTGTATGAAGCCAGATTTTTCCGTCAGAATGAGTGCGAAGAGTGTTTGCGGTTTCTTCGGGATTATTTCTGTAGCCAATCATAACTGTCGGTCCGCTGACACAAAGCTCGCCGTCCTCACCTGCAGGCAGAACATTGGTTGTGCCAGGCTCAACGATACACATTTCTGTGCCGACAAGAGGCTTGCCGATAGTTCTTGATTTATAATTTTTGCCTACTGAAAGGCAAAGCGCCGCAAGACCTTCGGTCATACCGTAGCCTTCGCAGATTCTGATATCCGAGTTATGAGATGCAAGAAATTCATTGACGGTATTCTCAAGCTTTTCAGGCAGAGTATCACCGCCGCTGACCGCATATTTAAGGAATGAGAAATCAATTTTATCAGTACCCTTAGCCTTGAGAAGGGCATCGTAAAGAGTGGGTACTCCGAAAATCATCGTGGGTTTACGTTTCTTGAGGATAGAAGCAAATTGCTTTGCGTTGAACTGCGGAATAAGAACAGAGCAAGCGCCGAAACAGAAAGAAACATGAACGCATACACCAAGACCGAAGCCGTGGAAGATAGGAAGAATCGCAAGAATCTTATCGCCCGATTTTACATCTCTCAAAGTCAGGACAGCCTGAATGCCGAACGCATTGAAATTGCTGTTTGAAAGCATAATATCCTTGGGTGTACCTGTTGTGCCGCCACTGTGAAGAATAACAGAAACCTCTCTGTTTTGCTCACCCTTCGGGCAATATTCGGAAACTGATTTTGCCTTCTGCGAAAACTGTTTCCAGGAAAGATATCTTCCGTCATTTTTATCATACTTGTAATTTTTTATGCATTTAAGAGCATAAAGCACTTTCATAACCGAAGGCATTGACTCACCCGCAGAGGCAACAACAACGGTTTTCACCGGAGTTTTATCAATGATGTGCGAAAGCTTCTCTGTGCAGATATCAACGCAAAGAACAACCTTGCTTGAAACTCTGTTGATATGCTCTCTGATTTCTTCTTCAGCCGAAAGAGGATGAAGAATATTGGAAACTGCGCCGATTCTGTTAAGAGCATAAATACTGATAACCGCCTCGGGAGTGTTAGGCATAATGATCGTAACGATATCGCCTTTTCTGACGCCGACGGATGCATATGCACCTGAAACATCCTCAATCTTTTTTACAAGCTCTGCATAGGTACATTTAGTTCCGAAATACTCATAAGCAAGTGAATCGGGCTGATTATCGGCTGTGATTTTAAGCATTCCGAACATTGAAAAATCAGGAATCTCAAAACCGAGGGGAAGACTGCTGTTTTCATAGCTGAAAAACGGATTTTTTACTTTCTCTTTCATTTTTTACCTCACATTTTATATCTGCTGCCGCGTGCAATAAAAATCGTTCCGACTGCAAGAACTGCAACCGCCGATGCAACCGCGACATGTTTACCCTGAATTTCTCTTCGTCCCAAACTGTTTTTGATTACATAATCGGTTATTCTTTCTTTCTCTGCATTGCCGAGAGAAAGAGAACCGACCAATCTTATATATTCGCTGATTCCAAAATCAATCATAACAAGCTCTCCTTTTCAAATTCTTTTTTGAGTAATTCCCGTCCTCTTTGGAGCCTTTTTCTGACCGCCGCCTCGTTGATATCAAGAATTTCCGCTATCTCCTTGCTTCTGTAACCTTCAACATAATAAAGAGTCATAACAATTTTATATTTCGTCGGGATACTCATAATCATTTCAAAGATTGAAATATCATCCTGCGGAATTCCGATATTGATAACATCATCTATATTGAGTGCTTCTCGCCTGATTCTGAACATAAGCATATTTTTGCTGATATTGGTTGAAACCTTTATCAACCAGGCTTTCCGATGCTCTTCGCTGACAAACTCAGGTGACTTTGTCATATATTTCAGAAAAGTTTCCTGAACGGCATCCTCCGCATCCTGAACATTGCAAAGGATACAATATGATATTCTGAAAATAATCGAGCCGTATTTTTGAACAACCTCTTCGACTTCATTATCGGATTTTTTGAATTTCTGTGCCATCAGCGAGAACACCTCCTTTTGTGAACAATACCCATAATAAAAACAATTCAGAAACGCAAAATGTGAAAAAAATTTGTAAATTGTTTGTAAACTTATCAATTTAAGGCATTTTTAACCGACTTAAGAACAATCTTTTGCAATAAAACTTGACATAATGCTCTGTTTAATTTATTATATATAAGGTTAAAAACTGCAAAAAATATATAAGGATGTGTTATTGATGGACAAACAGTATGAAGCATTGTTTACCCCTTGGAAAATCGGTAACGTAGAAATCAAAAACAGAATCGTTATGTGCCCCATGGGCGGTACATCTCTTTTCGGTTGGTTTGAGCTCGGCGGTTGCCATTTCGACAAGGAAGCAGCAAAGCTTTTCCTCGAAAGAGCTAACAACAATGTTGGTCTTATCATCCCCGGTATCGCTCCCCTTCGCGATACATTCTGGGGCAAGTGGCCCTGGCAGAATCCCAAGATGTTTGAAGACCTCAAAGAGTTTATGGACGAAATCCATAAGACAGGCGCAAAGCTCTTCATTCAGCGCACAGCAGGTATGGGCCGTTCATGGGCTATCACCGAGCTTGTAGCTCCTCTTCACAGAAATAAATTCACCCGTAGACTTATCAAGGGCGTTCTTGACACTTCACACGAGCTTGCTTCTCCCAGCGAGCAGCCCTCTCGTTGGGCTCACGACATCATCTGCCCCGAAATGACAAAGCATCAGATTCACGAAATCATCGAAGCTTTCGCAAAGACAGCAAAGCTTTGCCGCGATGCAGGTGTTGACGGCGTTGAAGTTCACGCTGTTCACGAAGGTTATCTTCTTGACCAGTTTGCAATCGAATTCTTTAACAAGCGTACCGACGAATACGGCGGAAGCTTTGAAAACAGATACCGTTTTGCAGTTGAAGTTGTTAAGGCTATCAAGGAAGCTTGCGGCGACGATTATCCCGTTTCTCTCCGTTACTCTGTTGAATCAAAGATGAAGGGCTTCTGCGAAGGCGCAATGCCCGGCGAAGATTACACAGAAGTTGGCCGCGGAATGGAAGAATCCGAAAAGGCTGCAAGATACCTTCAGGATGCAGGCTATGATATGCTCAACGCTGATAACGGTACATATGACTCATGGTACTGGGCTCATCCCCCCATGTATATGCCTCAGAACTGCAACCTCGAAGATGTTGCTCACATCAAGAAGTTTGTTGATATTCCCGTTGTTTGCGCAGGCCGTATGGAACCCGATGTAGGTGCAAAGGCTGTTGCAGACGGTCTTATCGACGGCGTTGGCGTTGCCCGTCAGTTCCTTGCTGACCCCGAATGGGTTACAAAGATTCTTGAAGACAGACTTGAAGACATCAGACCCTGTATCTGCTGCCATAATGCTTGCTTCAACTTCTCATCATCCAAGGGTCACGCAAACACTCAGGATCTCAAGGATACAATGGGTCTTTCACGTTGCGCTATCAACCCCCTTACAATGCAGTCCAAGAAGTACAGCATCAAGCCTGCTAAGAAAGCAAAGAAGATTGCTGTTATCGGCGGCGGTATCGGCGGTATGGAAGCAGCTATCGTTTGTGCAAAGCGCGGCCACAGCGTAACTCTTTACGAAAAGACCGACAAGCTCGGCGGTGTATTCATTGCTGCTGCAGCTCCCTCCTTCAAGGAGAAGGACCGCGACCTCATCGCTTGGTACAACCGCGAAGTTGCAAAGCTTCCCATCGAAGTCAAGCTCAACACAGAGGTTATGGATATCGCATCTCTCGGCGCTGATGAAGTTATCATCGCAACAGGTGCAAAGGCAAGAAAGATTCCCGTTAAGGGCGCTGACACTGCAATTGAAGCAGTTGACTTCCTTCTCGGCAATGCTGAAGTCGGCGAAAATGTTACAATCATCGGCGGCGGTCTTACAGGCTGCGAAATCGCTTATGAGCTTTATCTCAACGGCAAGAAGCCCACAATCGTTGAAATGCAGGATGACCTTGTTACAACTCCCGGCATCGCTCTTGCAAACACCAGCTATCTCAGAGATTTCTTCAAGACAAACAACGTTCCCGTTCACCTTGAAACATCCCTCGTTGAAATCAACGAAGGCAGCGTAAAGGTTAAGGACAAGGACGGCAAGGTATTCGATATTCCTGCTGATTCAGTTGTTATGTCTGTTGGTTATACTCCCACTCCCCTTGCACCCAAGAGCAAGCACGTTCACGTTATCGGCGACGCTGCAAAGGTCGGCAATCTCCGTACCGTTATCTGGGGCGCTTGGGATATCGCAATGAAGCTGTAATCCACGCTTTATTCAACCCATAAATAAATTTTCCCGGAAGGTTAATTCCTTCCGGGATTTTGTTTTTTCGCAAATTATCCTTGTGCACTTGACATTAACCTTATCATCATAGTAATATAAACTCAATAAATCTTTTCAAAAAGAGAAAATTACGGAGGTTTTTATTATGGCTCGTTTAGAAGGTAAAGTCGCAATTATCACAGGCGGCAACTCAGGCGTAGGTGCAGCTACCGCTGAAAAGTTCGCTTCAGAAGGCGCAAAGGTTGTAATCACTGCAAGACGCGAAGCTCCCCTTCTTGAGGTTGCAGACAAAATCCGCGCAGCAGGCGGCGAAGTTCTTCCCGTTGTAAGCGATATTTCAAAGGACGAGGATGCAAAAGCAGTTGTTGCCGCAACTCTCGAAGCATTCGGCAAAATCGACATTCTCATCAACAACGCAGGTGTTCTTGACAACGGTCTTAAGGCAATCGACAGCTTCACAGATGATGATATGAATCGCGTTATCGACATCAACACAAAGGGTACAATGTGTATGATGCGCGCAGTAAGCGCAGAGATGGCAAAAACAGGCTACGGCTCAATCGTTAACGTTGCATCCGTTGCAGGCGTTATGGGTTGCGGCGGCGCAGCTTATGTTGCTTCAAAGGCAGCAGTAATCGGTCTTACCCGTCACACAGCGCTCCGTTTCGCAGGCACAAATGTAAGATGTAACGCAATCTGCCCCGGCACAATCGTTACTCCCATGGTTGCAGGTATGAACCCCGCAAATATGGATATGAACATCTTCGGTCAGATGATGAAGCACAACGACCTCAAGGTACAGCCCTGTATGCCTGAGGATGTTGCAAATATGCTTCTCTTCTTTGCTTCCGATGAATCAAGAGCAATCACAGGCCAGGCAATCGTTACCGACTTCGGCTCAACTCTTTAATTCATAACAAAAAGGACTGCTTCTTCCGAGGCAGTCCTTTAAATTTTTTTATTTGTGATTCTTGATGTAGTGCTTATAGAATTTAACGCAATGTGCAGTTTCGGAAACGCCGATGCTTTCGTTTGCGGCGTGCATTGCGGCAAGCTGCTCGTTGCTCATCTTAATCGGGCAGAAACGAAGGCAGTTATCAGCAATTTCTTCATAATGACGGCAGTCTGTACCGCCCGTCATAAGATAAGGAATTACGCCTGCATCAGGATAGCATTCATTAAGGCACTTCTTGAGATATTCAAATTCTTTACCCTTATAATCAACGCAATTTGAAGCGTTTCTTGCGTGGATAATCTCAAACTCGAGGTCATATTTATCAGCATATTTCTTGAGCACTGCAAGTGACTGCTCAACATTCTGATGAGGAGATGTACGCAGATTGCAGACAACATATGCCTCTGAAGGAATAACATTGGGTGTATGCGAGCCTTCAGCCATTGTGCAGCAGAAGGTTGTTTTGACAAATGCGTTGCACATAGGCGAAACCATCGGAAGCACCTTTGTGAGAAGACCCTTAAAGAGCCACATATTGCCGAGCACCATTCTCAGAGGGAAACCGAGATAGGGAGCTGCTTCAACGAGCATCGCATAAACAGGGCCTGAAATTTCAGCCTTGAAGGGCTTATCCTTTTCAATATCGGCAACAAACTTTGAAAGTCTTGCAAGAGGAGTGTTGCTTCTGGGAGTTGATGAGTGGCCGCCCTTACCCTTTGCAATAACCTTGAGGTCGATATATCCCTTTTCAAGAATACCGATTGCGGCGCACCAGCCATTCATTGTGGGAAGCTGGTCTTTGAGAATAGCTCCGCCTTCATCCATTGCAACATCGAGATGTACGCCCTTTGACTTAAGGTAATTCACAAGCTTGGGAGCGCCGTCGCCCGAGATTTCCTCGTCAACTGCGGTTGCAAGATAAATATCGCAGGGAGGCTCGAATCCTTCCGCAAGAAGCTCTTCGATTGCCTGAAATTCGGAGAAAATTGTTGATTTGCAGTCCATTGTGCCTCTGCCGTGGATATTTCCGCCCGAAATTTCGCCTGAAAACGGGTCTTTCTCCCAGTTAGGCTCATCCGCAGTAACAACATCCTGATGACCCATAAGAAGAATTCCGTTTCTCTTGGGGTCTTTACCTGCCCATTTAAAAAGAAGATTTCCTTCGATTTCGGTGCATTCAAGCTTTGAAAAAACAAGCGGGAAATTCTTTTTCATAACCTCGTGCAGAGCATAAAACTGCGAGAGGTCTGTGTTGCCTCGGAGAGAAATCGTAGGCACTTTAACCATTGCGGAAAGCTTCTGAGCATAATCATCAGCTTCGGCTTCTGTGGGATTGATTGCAGGTGCGTTTGTATTGGGCTTCGCCTTAATAATAACTGCTCTGATTGCGGCAATCGCAATAAAAAGCAGAAGAAGGCCAAGAATACCGAGCAATGCATAACCTAAATATTCCATTCTTATCAAATCCTTTCGGTTTTTTCGTCAAAATATTATATCATCATTTATTATATAAGTAAATGACTAAACAAAATTATTTTGATATTCCGAGCTGATTTTTCAGCCTTGCTATATCTTTTTTCAGACAATTCGGCAAGCCGTATCGCATTGATATATATGTGAATTCAATCAGAATATCTTCATCAAAACCAACAGAAACAATTTTATCGAGCAAGTCATTTATATAATTGGGATTATGCTTCGGAAATTGTTCTCTGCGTTGCTCAGAATATGAGATGTGCACACAATCGGTGAATGGTGCGGTACGCTCAATTCTGTCAAGGTCATATTCTCTGCGACGATAGAGCGACTGAAAATATGTTTTGAAATTATCGCAGCCGATGTCTTCTCTGATTTTCAGGAATGCATCGGTATTATTGTTATATGTATTGGGGTGGCATTCGCAAGAAACCTCGATTGAATATTCTGACGCAACGGCACACATTGATTTTGCATCCGCCACGAGCAACTCATAGGTTTTTTCGTCGGTTACTTCGCTGTCAGCTTTGCCGAGCCAGACTCTGATACATCTCGCGCCAAGCACAGATGCGATTTCGCAGATTTTTTTCCATTCGTCGGCATTGTTACTTCCGACGCGGTAATAACTGCCATAAGCCGCAACGGAAATGCCCGATTCATCGCAGAGCTTTCTTGCTTTTTCGGCTGAAGCAATATCAGTTATATGAACATCGCCGCCCCATTCAAGGCAATCCGCTCCGACTTTTTTCGCAAGGTCAACAACCTCTTCGATACTCTTTATCTGACGGACGGTTGTTGTTGTAAATCCTATTCTCATATTTCCTCCTGAAAATCACATCGAGAATGCCACGCCGACAACTGCCGAAAGAGCAATAAACACAATCGGATGAATTTTGCTGAGTTTCTTGATATTCATCAGCACAAAAAGCACAGCCGCAAGAATTGCACCCTTCCAGTTGAAGCCTGCAAGCGAAACCGCTTCGGGGAAGAAGTTTGACGCCGCAACGCTTAAACCTGCCGCTGTTATAAGACCCATTGATGCAGGTCGCAGACCGTAAAAAGCGGAGTTAACATATTTATTATCGCGGAAGCTCTTGAGAAACGCCGCAACAACAAGAATGATAATGACCGCAGGAGTAATCAGACCGAGAGTTGCGGTCACCGCGCCGAGAATTGCGGTAGGTACGCCTGAAATCTGCATTCCTGAAATATAACCTACATAGGTCGCCATATTAACGCCGATAGGACCGGGTGTTGATTCACTGACCGCAATCATATTTGCGAGGTCTGCGTGAGTAAACCAACCTGTTTTATCGGACATTTCATAAAGAAACGGAATCGTTGCCATTCCACCGCCGACGGCAAAAAGACCCGTCTTGAAGAATTCCCAGAAAAGCTGAAGAAAAATCATACTTTTTTACCTCCCACATTCTTGATAACAATGCCGAGGATTGCGGAAACAACAACAAAAATAACAGGACTGAGGTCTGTAAAAAACGCCAGAAGAGCAACGGCAACAAAAATTATGAAGGTTGCAATATCCGAGGCGGATTTTTTGAAGAGTTTGATGACCGCGTTAAGAATCAGCACGCAAACACAGATACGGATTCCGCCGAATGCGTGTTGCACCCAGCCGATATGCGAAAAAGCTTCAATAACTCCTGCAAGAAGAGAAATGATGATAAGCGAAGGAAAAACAAGCCCGAGTGTTGCAAAAATTCCGCCAAAAATACCTTTTGTTTTTTGACCGATAAAAGTCGCTGTGTTAACGGCAATAATACCGGGTGTGCACTGACCGATTGCAAAATAATCCATCAATTCCTCCTCGGTTGCCCATTTTTTCTTTTCAACGATTTCTCGCTGAAGAATCGGCAGCATTGCATATCCGCCGCCGAAGGTCATAACGCCGACCTTTGCGAATGTTATAAAAAGTTCAAAGAGCAGTTTCATTATTTCTTCCTTTCTTCAGATATCACATAACCGACTTGTTTCCGATGTCATCAACTTTACCGATAACTTTTCGGTTAATAACATACGGCGCATCAAAACTGTTGTTTTTTATCACTGCTTCGGCAAGATATTCAAGCCATACAGAATGAGTGCCGTTTGATGATTTTTCAAAAACATTGTCGCAGAGCACGAGCCTGCCGTGGACAAATTCAGCCGAATTTTCATCCATAACCTTGGGAGAATATCTGATAACGGGAGAGCTTTCCCAGGTTTTGCCGAAATCACAACCCGAAACAAAGTTGTTTCTGAAAATAATTTCCTTTGTGTAACCCGATTCAAACCAGAAATTGCAGTCATCCTCAATCAACAATGCAGGTCCCCAGAGATTGGTGAATCGGTTGTTTTCAATTATAACCTTACCCCTTGTGGTGCAAAGAATTCCCCTGCCCGAGGTTGGCCCGAAATCGCAATGCGACACATATAAATCAGGTGTCCAACTTGCGTTTTCAACAACATCCTTACCGACAATAACACCATCAGGAATATCGCTGACAAAAAGCCTTATGTCTGTATCGTCAATTCTTTCATATTTCTCAACGATGCATTCGCCGTAAGGTATAAGCGTATCCCAGCGGATAAACTCAAGTTTATCCCCTTTTTCGTACACCTGAAGTCCCCAGGTTTCAGGGTGCATAAAGCGGACAACAAGGCTCTTTTCTTCGCTGTTCACTTCAACAATACGCAGATGAGTGCCGTGAACATTGATATAGTCATCGTGCGCACCCCACGCGCTGCAATTCTCAACAGACAACTGTCCCTTGCAACCCGAAAACTGAAAGAAATCCGCTGTGCTCGCAACTGTCCTTCCTTCTTTCGGAGTCAGATTGCAGTTACGGAAGGTGACATTTTCACAGAATTGAGAAACGATTCCGAGACCGTGCATAAACATCACACGCATATTCTCAAAAATCAAATCGGAGCATCGCTGAAGCAAACTGCCTGTCTGGTCTCTGACAATGTTTCTCGTCTGATAAATGCACCCTTCTCTGAATTCGGCATCTTTATTTTTCGGATAAACGCGGAGGGTCTGCTCATCAAGAATTTCAATGGCATCGAAATTCATATCATCTCTCGGAAAGTCCTTTGTCTGCATTATCGCAGGGTCATAAAGCTTGATATGTCTGCGGTTACCGTGAGCGCTGTCTGACCAATAATAATCTCCGTCAGAGCCTTTTTCGCCGTGCCATATCAGTTCATTGCCCTCAACATCAAAAAGGCATTCCTTATTAATTCTGATAACAACACTTTCACCGTCATTAGATAAAACAGTAAATTCCGACATCGTAGGACAAGCATAATCAATCGTTATGTTCTTGATTGTCACATTTTTGCAGTTATCGAAAAGCAGAGGGGTCATTTTGCCGTGAACAAGTATTGTTGCTCCGTTTCCGTCGATAACAATATTTTTCTTGTCCTTAAGAAAAATTGCCGCGTATCTGCTTCCGTCAGAATTCTCGTGTTTCTTGGCGGTGTTTGAGCAATAATATCCGTTTTTATAAAAAGAATCCTCGCGGCAGACATCATACACCCTGCCCTTTTCAAGGGTAATAATTTCGCCGTCCGAAACATTCAGAAAAATTCTGCTCAATTCATTCATAACGCCTTGCCCTTTCCGAATTTTTGTATCATATAATTATAACTTAATCGCCGCAAAAATACAACTGTTTTAAAATGACTGTAAATAAAAATATTCTTGAAAAAAAAGAAAAAATAGTGTTTAATATAGATATATAATAAATTACTGTAAGGAATGGTCGGATTGAAAAACATACTCAATACCCCTGTAAAAATATACGGCAGAGAGGTCAAAAACAGAATCGTTTTCCACCCGATGGAAGGCTGCGACGGCAAGAGAAACGGAGCAATTGACGAGCTGACAAGGCGCAGATATCTGCGTTTTGCAAAATCAGGCGCAGGAATCATCTGGTTTGAAGCAACAGCCGTCTGCGCAGAAGGCAGAGCAAATCCCCGTCAGCTTTATATCAATGAAGAAACCTTTGAAAGCTACAAGGAGCTTGTTGACGAAATCCGCGAAACCGCAATCAACGAATGCGGCTTTGCTCCGCTGATTATTGTTCAGCTCACTCACAGCGGAAGATTCAGCAAACCCAACGGTACACCCGAGCCGATTGTTGCTTACAGAAATTCCCATTGGGAAATCGGAAAAGAGAATCAGCCCTATACCATTGTAACAGACGAATACTGCGATTCAATTGCCGATAAATATTCAAAAGCGGCAAAGCTTGCAGAAGAAGCAGGGTTTGACGGAATCGATGTCAAGTGCTGCCACGGTTATCTTTTCAATGAATTTTTAAGCGCATATTACCGCGAAGGAAGATACGGAGGATGCCTTGAAAACCGAATGAGGCTCTATCTCAACTGCATTGACAGCGTCAGAAACACCGTTAAAAAAGCCTTCGTTACAACGAGGCTCAATGCCTGCGATTGCTTCCCCTATTCCTTCGGCTACGGCGTGAATGACAAAAACGAAATTGACCTTTCCGAAACTAAAATCATTATAAACGAACTCCGAAACAGAGGAATTGAGCTTATCAACCTCACTCTCGGCAATCCCTATCTTATTCCGCATTTCAACCGTCCCTGCATCAACGCTCCCGAAGACGGAAAAATCGGAATGGAGAGAATATATTCGGTCACAAAAGAAATTACTGAAGCTTTCCCCGAAATCAGCTTTATTATGTCAGGTTTGAGTTTTGAGGGTGAAAATGCCCTTGATTATGCCGCAGATGCTGTTGAAAAAGGCATAACAACCTTTGCAGGCTTCGGCAGAATGACCTTTGCTTACCCTGAGTTTTACAAAGATTATCTCAAAAACGGCAAGCTTGAAAAAAGCAAAGTCTGCCTCAAATGCAGCAAATGCACCGAGCTTATGCGAAACGCAAGCGTTGCAGGCTGTCCTGTCAGAGACAGCGAAACATATATGCCCTATTATCGCAGGGATGTACTTAAGAAGTAAAGGAGAATCAGTATGGTTGCGGTTGTTACGGGCGGCACCCGAGGTATCGGTCTCGGCATCGCCAAAGCACTTATCGACAAAGATTTTTCTGTTATAATTTCATCAAGAAATATCAGCAATGAAGCGCAAAGCCTGATTGATGCCAATCCCGAAAAAGTATTTTTCTTTTCGGCAGATATTTCAAGTGAATCAGATATCGACTCTCTCGTTGCTTTTGCAAAGGAGAAATTCGGCTCAATCGATTTGCTTGTCAACAATGCAGGCGTTGCTCCGAAAGTAAGAAAAGATATTCTTGAAATCTCTCCCGAAGATTTCGATTATGTTACCGACATCAATCTCAAGGGCACATTCTTTGTTACGCAGAAATTCGTGCCGCTTCTTGCCGAAAAAGGCAATTCAAGAATAGTCAACATTTCTTCGATGTCAGCATATACCGCTTCCGTTAACAGAGGTGAATACTGCGTTGCAAAAGCAGGTATTTCAATGATTACAAAGCTTTTTGCTGCAAGACTTGCCGAATTCGGAATCAGCGTTATCGAAATCAGACCCGGCATAATCGAAACCGATATGACCGCAAAAGTTAAAGAAAAATATGAAACCCTTATCGCAGACGGAATAACGCCCATCAGAAGAATGGGTCAGCCCGAAGATATCGCGAAGTGCGTTGCCGCAATTGCAGACGGAAACTTTGACTTCTGCACAGGTACGGTTATTGACTGCGACGGCGGTTTCAGCGTGAGATGCTTATGATGAAGATTTATGACGCAATTATAATCGGAAGCGGTGCGGCAGGCTACAGCGCCGCAGACTGGTTATACAAAGAAGGAATAACTGACATTGCCGTTGTTACCGAAGGCAGAATGTGCGGCACATCAAGAAACACAGGCAGCGACAAACAGACATATTATAAAATTTCGATGGACGGTTCATCGTGTGACAGTGCGGAAAAGATGGCGCTTGACCTTTGCGGTTGCGGTTGCTGCGACGGTATCAAAGCATTTAAACAGGCAGTCAACAGCGCAAAATGTTTTCTTCGCCTTTGCGATTACGGAGTCGGCTTTCCGCAGGATGAATTCGGAGGTTATCCCGGATATAAAACCGACCACGATTCAACCTCAAGAGCAACCTCCGTCGGCCCTCTGACATCAAAACTGATGACCGAGAAACTCGAAGCGAAAGTTATCGCAAACGGCACTCTCATCCTTGACGGAATGCAGGTTGTCCGAATAATAAAAGATAAAAACGGCGTTGCAGGTGTTGTTGCTCTCAATAAAGAAAGTGGTAAACCCGAAGCAATCGCCGCTAAAAACGTTATCGTTGCAACGGGTGCTCCCGCGTGCATTTACGAAAGCTCCGTTTACCCAAACTCACAGCACGGTATGACAGGCGTACTGATTGAAGCAGGCGCTTCTCTTTGCAACTATTCGCAATGGCAATATGGTATGGCTTCCGTTGATTTCCGATGGAATGTTTCGGGAAGCTTTATGCAGGTAATCCCGAGATTTGTCAGCATTGATGAAAACGGCGAAGAAAGAGAATTCCTCAAAGATTGCTTCGAATCGGATTCAGAGCTTTTCTCTATGACCTTCCTCAAGGGATATCAATGGCCTTTCAGTTATGACAGAATCGATGCATCGTCAAAAATCGACATTGCAGTGCACCGTCAGACATCACTCGGAAGAAAAGTTTACCTTGATTTCACAAGAAATCCCGATGGCTTTGATTTATCACTTCTTTCTGATGAGGCAAAGGGTTATCTGACATCAACGGGGGCAACGCAGAGCACTCCGATTGAAAGGCTGAAAGCACTCAATCCCAAAGCAATCGCAATCTATGCCGATAACGGAATTGATATCACAAGCGAAAAACTCCGCATCGCAGTTTGCGCACAGCATAACAACGGCGGAATTTATACAGATGAAAACTATATGACAGGCATTGACGGGCTCTATGTCATCGGCGAAACGGCAGGCTCTTTCGGTCTGACAAGGCCAGGCGGCTCGGCACTCAATGACACACAGGTCGGCGGTCTTGTTTGCGCAGGTCATATAAAAAATACATTCAGAAATTCACCCGATGAATCGGTAATCGAGAATGCCGAAAAAGAGGCAATCAGTTTTTCTGAATGCTTCGGATTGGATTCATCAATCGATTATTCAGATATAAAGCGCGAAATAAGTAACTGCGCTTCATTCATCCGCGACTATGAAAAATGCGTTTCGCTTCTCGGCAAAATCAGCGCAATTATTGATAATATGCCGATAAAGCACAAAAATATCAGCGAATATTTTCTTGACCGCGATATGCTCATCAGCGCAAGAGAATTGCTCCGCACGATTGTTTCGGAAATGCCAGAAACAGGCAGTCGCGGCGGCGCAATGTTTATAAAAGACGGCACAATTATTGAAGAAAACAAAGATTCAAGACAATATCTCACAATCACCGAAAACGGCAATGTGAAATTTGTCAAAACATCCCCTGTCCCCTCGGTCAGCAAACCTTTTGAAGCTTATCTGAAAGAAATTTAAGAAAGGCGGAGTAATTTATGGATTACAGAAGAGCCACCGACTTATACACAAAAAATCCTACGGAGGAAAACCTCCGCATTATAACCGAGCAGCTTATCAGCGCAATGACACTCAAAGAAAAGCTTGATATGCTCAAAGGTCACGCTATGGCGGTAACTGCAAAGAATTTCCTGAAAAACGGCAGATTCTATAACGCCGAGCCCTACCCTGCAGGCGGTTGCAAAAGACTCGGTATTCCCGAAATTCTCTTTACCGACGGTCCGAGAGGTATCGTGCTTCGTCACAGCACCTGTTTCCCCGTTTCAATGCTTCGCGGCGCGGCTTTTGACGATGAGCTTGAATACAAGGTCGGCGAAGTTTTTGCAAAGGAAGCAAGTGCCGGCGGCGCAAATCTCTTCGCAGGTATCTGCATCAATCTGCTTCGTAATCCGATGTGGGGCAGAGCGCAGGAAACCTACGGCGAAGACCCCTTCCTTCTCGGGAAAATGGGTGTTGCTCTGACAAGAGCGATGCAGGATAACGGCATCATTGCCTGCCCGAAGCATTATGCTCTCAACAGCATTGAAGACCTTCGTTTCAGCGTTGATGCAAAGGCTGATGAAAGGACTCTTCACGAGGTATATCTCCCCCATTTCAAGAAGTGCGTTGATGCAGGCGCAATGTCAATTATGGGCGCATACAACAAAGTTAACGGCACATATTGTTGCGAAAACAAAACTCTGCTGACAGATATTCTTCGCGATAAATGGGGCTTTGACGGCTTCACGATTTCAGACTTCTTCTTCGGAATTTACGATGCTGCAAGAAGCGTCAAGGCAGGACTTGATATCGAAATGCCTTACACCTTCAAATATGCATTTCTCGGCACAAGACTTAAAAAAGGCGATATTACCGAGACAGATGTTGATATCTGCGTCGGCAGAATTCTCCGCGCAATGCTTCGTACTCTTCCCAAACTAAAAAAACATCCCGAATCAGTTATTCTTTCAAAAGAGCATACCGACCTTGCTCGCGAAGTTGCGTCAAAGGGTATGGTGCTTCTTAAAAATGACAAAAATACTCTTCCCATCAGAAGCGATGCAAAAATCGCTGTTGTGGGCAGATATGCAGATAAAATCAATGTCGGTGACCACGGCAGCAGTAATGTTTTCAGCCCCTACACAATCACACCCTACCAGGGCATCAGCGAGCGTTTCGGCAAAGAAAATGTTACCGTATATAACGGTTGCGATACTCAGGAGGCGAAGAAAGCCGTTTCAGGCAGCGAATACATCGTTGTCTGCGTAGGCAGCGACTGGTTGCAGGAGGGTGAATTCCTCGTCAATCTCGGCAACGTCAAGAAAAAGCCAAAAGGCTCGGGTGGTGACCGAATCGACCTGCATCTGCCCGAAGAGGATGTCGCTCTTATCAAGGCTCTTTCTGAATGTGGCAAGAAGCTGATTGTCAACATTATGGGCGGAAGCGCTTATGTCATCAATGACTGGTCAGATTGCGCTGATGCGATTCTGATGAGTTTTTACAGCGGTATCGAAGGCGGCAATGCTCTTGCCGACAATCTCAGCGGTGACCGTAATTTCGGCGGTAAACTCCCCTTCACAATTGCCAAAAAAGCCGAAGATTATCCCGATTTTCTTCATATCGGCGCTGAAAACAAAGAAATCAACTATGGTTATTATCACGGATATACCCTCTTTGACAAAGAAGAAAAAGAGCCTGATTACCCCTTCGGTTTCGGTCTTTCTTATACAGAATTTGAAATCGGCAAAACAGAATGCACAAAGAATAACAAAAAAATCACCGTCACATCCGAAATCAGAAATATCGGCAAAGTTGACGGCGATGAGGTTATTCAGATTTATATCGGAAGCAACGGCGCTGAAAACGACAGACCCGTTAAACTTCTCAAGGGATTCAAGCGAGTCAGCATAAAATCGGGCGAAAGCGAAACAGTTAAGGTTGACATTGACATTGAGGATATCAGATTCTATAATCCTGACCTCGGCGAATGGGAGCTTGATGAATGCTACACTGTATTTGCAGGCACAAGCAGCAAGAACGCCGCACCTGTTGCCGAAATCAGCTTTCGTTGAGGTGACGCAATGAAAAACAACCCCTATTCCCCTGATAAATTTATGGCTTCGCTTTATGAAAAGTCCGTTTCAGACCCGTTTTCGCAGGCTTCAACAGCGCACGAAGCTCTTAAAATCAGCGCAGAGATAAGAGAAAAAACAAGAAATCTTCTTTCAGTTGAAAGAATTCTTAAAGGAAACTATCACCTTGAAAAAGACGGCGAAGCTCTCGAATATCCCGATTATACAATTCAGAAATACTGCTTTGAGCTTTGCGAGAATCTGAAAACCGCGGTTTTCATCCTCACTCCGAAAGAAATCAAAAAATCCTTTTCGGGTGTTGTTGCACTTTGCGGTCACGGTTACGGCGTGCGTCAGATTCTCGGCATCACAAAAAGCGGAAAGAAAAAGCACATCCGCTATATCGACAATTATCAGAAGAATTTTGCCGTTGAGCTTGTCAAGAAAGGATGCATCGTTGCCGCGCCCGAGCTTTTCGGCTTCGGTGAGGCAAGGCTTAAAAAAGACTTAAAAAAGCCTTTTTATATCAGCTCCTGCGATGAGCTTTCGCATCATCTTCTCCCCTGCGGATTAACAACCGCTTCCGTCAGGGTTGCTCAGGCAATCGCCTGCGCGGATATTCTTCTCAAGGAAAAATCCGTCAACCCCGATAAGCTCGGAATTATGGGTATTTCAGGCGGCGGTCTGACCGCGCTCTACGCTTCGGTTATCGACGAAAGATTCTCAAAAACCGTTGTCAGCGGCTATATCAACACATTCAAAAACAGTATTTTTTCGATGTGGCATTGCCCCGATAACTATATTCCCGATATCCTCGGCATCGGTGAGATTTACGATTTTGCATCGAGCCTTGCGCCGAGAAAACTGCTGATTGAAAGCGGCACAAAGGACAAACTTTTTCCGATTGAAGCGAGCCGTAAGGCACACGAAAGAATCGGCAGAATTTATTCTCTCGCAAATGCATCGGATAATCTTATCATCGATGTTTTTGAGGGCAAACACAGCGTAAGCGGCAGAAAATCATTTGATTTCCTTTCAGAATAAAAAACCAAGGACTGCTTCACTTTTTGAGTGATGCAGTCCTTTTCATTATTAAATCACAGGCTCAAGAGTTACGCGTATTTCAGCTTTTGAAACGCCGTCAAGATGTACTGTCAGCTTGTTGATATCGGAATAATCCTCGTCGTATTCATATCTTCCGCCGAGTGCTTCGGCAGGCATAACGCTGAATTCTCCGTCACTGTGAAGCGTTGCTTTCATCTGCTTGCCGTTGATTGTCAGAATCGCGATTTTGCCGTCATCAGAAATTTCGATATCCGCTTTTGTATGCATAAACCAAAAGATTTCGCTCGGAATAATGCACCTGACATTATCGGTTATTTCAAGCGAAGTGCGGTTATTATAAAGCTCAAAATTTCTTGTAACCTTTGTTGCGCCGTTCATTCTGTATGCATCGGTCATATCGAGTGTACATTCGCCGCCGTTATCGGTTGCTTCAAATTCCGTAAATTTGCATTCAGCAAGAGCATATTGGTCCTCGAGGGCAAGATTCGGATTGATAACGAGTGTATTCTGACCTTCGGCGCGCTTGCAGTAATTTTTCCATCTGCCGCCTGCAGGAAGATTCACGAAATATCCGGGTGCATCGTAAGCGCCGGGACCGAGCTCCTCAGCCCATCTCTCACCCATACTGTCAAACACGAATGTACCGACATCAAGGTCGCCGTGATTTGTGTAGTTATATCCGCTTTTGATGCCTGCAAATGTTGCGTTTTTATCAAGATATGCGCTTCTCATCAGCACAAGCTCCTGACCGACATCCGACGGCATATAAACCGAGAGAGGCTCTGAAGAGAAATCGGAGCTGTCTGCGGTGTAGCTTCTGTCATACCAAAGAAGGGAAAGCGCATCTTCCCTGCCCGAGCTTGTTCGCTCAACATTAGCGGAGCTGTCAACCTCAAAATCCGATGGCATATCCCACATCTGATAAACCGAAAGAAGCGGAGAATCATATTCAGCGGCATACCAATGAAGCGAAGGAGTAAAGCACATTCTGTTTTTGTTATCACCGAAATTAAAAACTCCTGTCGGTGTGGTGATATATGCAGGGAAATTACCGAGCTGTCTGAAGCCGTCAATCTCGCTCATTCCGAAATCTGTGCCGAAGAAATTCTTTGAAGTTGCAACAAAATTGACAATCGAATTCATACCCGAATTACTGTAACCGGGTCCTTCGGCATAAACACCGCCGGGAATGAAATTTTCAAACGCAATCGGCATATTTGCATAGCACATCGCAAGGAATTCAGCCGCTTCATCAGGGAAATATTCCGAGAATGTCATACAGGCAATGCCGATTCCGCTGTAACAGATACTGTTCCAGTTATTCTTTGACCAGGTAAACCAATTCTTAAGATAATTCTTTGAAAGAGCAGGTTTCACCGCATATTCAAGAGTTTTTTCGGCAAGAAGGTCTTTCTGCTCTGCGGTAAGATAATCAAAAAGCCAGTCATAACCAACCGAAACCGCGAGTGCCATTTCTGCCGTTGCAAGAAAATGACCCGTACACCAATCATCATAACTGCAGACATTTTCAAGCTCAAGCCACGCTCTGTCAGCATATTTTTCGTTACCCGTCACCTGCCACGCGCAGCCGAGCACAACCATTCTGCTGATAACTTCTCTTGAAATGGGCAGAATGCTGTCTTCCTCATCAAGCACATACGGCATAACGGGATAAACATTCATATCAAGCAGAGCATCCGCATTGGCAATAACGGATTCCATAAGCTTTTCGGCATATTCAACCGAAGCTCCGTTTTTATATTCATCTCTTGCAACATCGAACGCTTCTTTATCCGCAAGGACAAACGGATGCGCCGTCTGCGACGCGGTTTCAAGAGCCTGCGAAAGTTCTTTTCTGCTGACAGAATCCGTATCTCTGTTAAGCGAAATATAGTCAGCGCCAACCTTCAGCACACCCGGAATAACGGCAAGATGAGGAAAAACATCTGTTATCCCTGTTGCCGAAAAAAGCATTATAATCGCGGTAAGAATCGCTGTTAAACTTTTGAGCAGAATCATTGTAACTCCTCCTGCCTTTATTATAAATCAATTATATTCCATTCGTAACCGTATGTCAATCAACCTATTTCTAACAGTTGATATCTGTCGCTTTTTGTGATATACTTTAGTCGGATTAATATATACAAGCGAGGTATTGATATGAAAGTAACAAATGACATTTTATACATCGGAGTCAATGACAGAAAAATTGACCTTTTCGAGGGTCAGTATATCGTCCCCAACGGTATGTCATACAACTCCTATGCAATCATTGACGAAAAAATCGCAATCACAGACACCGTTGATGCATCATTTGCGGATGAATGGCTCGGAAACATAAAAAATGCACTCGGTGAAAGATGCCCCGATTATCTTATCATCCACCATATGGAGCCTGACCACTCGGCAAATATTGTTAAATTTATGGACGCTTATCCCGAGGCAACAATTGTTTCTTCCGCAAAAGCTTTTTCGATGATGAAAAACTTTTTCGGAACGGAATTTGAAGACAGACGCATCGTTGTCGGCGGCAATGATACTCTTTCTCTCGGCAGCCACGAGCTGACATTCGTTACCGCTCCGATGGTACATTGGCCTGAGGTTATCGTTTCTTATGACAGCAAGGACAAGGTGCTTTTCTCCGCTGACGGCTTCGGTAAATTCGGCGCACTCGATACAGACGAAGATTGGGCGTGCGAAGCAAGAAGATATTATTTCGGCATCGTCGGCAAATACGGTGCTCAGGTGCAGCTTCTTCTCAAGAAAGCCGCCGCGCTTGATATTCAGATTATCTGCCCTCTTCACGGCCCGATTCTGACAGAAAATCTCGGCTATTATCTCGCTCTTTATAACACTTGGTCATCCTACGGCGTTGAATCCGAGGGAATCGTTATTGCATACACATCCGTTTACGGCAACACAAAGAAAGCGGTTGAGAAACTCGAAGAAATGCTCAAAGCAAAGGGTTGCCCGAAGGTTGCGGTCACCGACCTCGCAAGAGATGATATGGCAGAAGCGGTTGAAGATGCATTCAGATACGGCAAAATCGTTCTCGCAACAACAACCTATAACGGCGAAATCTTCCCCTTTATGCGTGAATTCATCAATCATCTTACCGAGAGAAACTTCCAGAATAAAACCGTTGCATTCATTGAAAACGGAAGCTGGGCACCTCTTGCCGCAAAGGTTATGAGAGAAATGCTTGATAAGAGCAAGAATATCACCTTTGCAGAAAGCACAGTTAAGATTATGTCTGCACTTAACGCCGAAAGCACCGCGCAGCTTGAAGCCCTCGCAGATGAGCTTTGCAGATAAAAACAACAAAACCGACGGAAAAGTTACCGTCGGTTTTTTTTTTACATATTCCTGAGTCTTTCGTATTCTTCGTCGGTAATCTCAATTATACCGCCATGTTTGAAGCCGTAAGGGAATGAGAAACCTTCATTCATTCTTTCAAAGACTGCCTTGCCCGGCTCATCGGAAACAAAGGGTACATATCCCATTTTTTCCTTTTCGCATCCGAAGAAATCAAGAAAAAGACACCATCTGCCGTCTGCAAGGACACAGCTTGTCGGCCCTTCGTATGCACCGGGACTCTGGATTTTCTCATCCATATATCTTTCAAAATCCTCATCGTGCTCATAAGGGCCGAAGAGATTCTTTGAGGTTGCGTGCATATTCATCGGCGGATGGTCGGAGTTTTTATAGAAAAGATGATATGTATCGCCGAATTTTCTGATATGCGAATCAAGAATTTCGTTATCCTTTGTAAAGAAAAGCTTCGGCTCGGAGAAGGTTTCGAAATCCTTTGTTGTACTGCAATAAATTGACATATGTTTAAATTCGGTTTCTGCAACGGTTGAGCCCCAATGGATAAGATATTCTTCGGATTCCTCATCGTAGAAAACCTCGGGCGCCCACATACAGCCGAAATCATCTCTTCCGAAATGAACGAGTTTCTCCTCACTGAAATGAATAAGGTCATCGGTTTTCCACATACGCAGACATTTACTGCCTGTGCTGTTGATATTTTTCCAATCGAGATTGAGATTCTCGTCATAGCGGTAAGCAACACAAAGGTCGGTTGTGACAATCACAAATCCGCCTGTATGAAGACGGATAATCTCAATATCTCTGCATCCCTTTTCGCCAAGCTTTGCGGTAAGAATGGGATTGCCGCCGTTAACCTCTTCCCAGTTGAAACCGTCGCGGCTGATACCGAAATAAACCTGCTCACCGTCAGGGGTGATTTTTTCTTTGAAATGAGTAAAGAGATAAGGCATAGTTATTTCTCCTTCATCTAATAAACAACCGCACCAAATGAAAGCCGATGGTGCGGTTATATAATTTCAGATTATTTAACAGGGATGAGCTTTTCCTTACCGCCCATATAAGGTCTGAGAGCAACAGGAATATCTACGCTGCCGTCTGCATTGAGGTTATTCTCAAGGAATGCGATGAGCATTCTGGGAGGAGCAACAACAGTGTTATTGAGGGTATGAGCAAAATATTTGCCGTCCTTGCCGTTGACTCTGATTTTGAGTCTGCGTGCCTGTGCATCACCGAGGTTTGAGCAGGAGCCGACCTCAAAATATTTCTTCTGTCTGGGTGACCATGCTTCAACGTCGAACGACTTGACCTTAAGGTCAGCAAGGTCGCCTGAGCAGCATTCAAGAGTTCTGACGGGAATATCGAGTGAACGGAAAAGATCAACTGTATTCTGCCAGAGTTTTTCGAACCACATCATACTCTCTTCAGGCTTGCAGACAACAATCATTTCCTGCTTCTCGAACTGATGGATTCTGTAAACGCCTCTTTCCTCGATGCCGTGAGCACCCTTTTCCTTACGGAAGCAGGGTGAATAGCTTGTAAGGGTGTGAGGAAGAGTTGCTTCGTCAACGATTGTATCGATATACTTACCGATCATTGAATGCTCACTTGTACCAATGAGATAGAGGTCCTCGCCCTCAATCTTATACATCATTGCATCCATTTCAGCAAAGCTCATAACGCCTGTTACAACATTGCTTCTGATCATAAAAGGAGGAACGCAGTATGTGAATCCGCGCTCAATCATAAAATCTCTTGCATAAGAAATGCAAGCGGAATGAAGACGGGCAATATCGCCCATAAGATAATAGAAACCGTTACCTGCAACGTTTCTTGCAGCGTCAAGGTCAATGCCGTTGAAACGCTCCATAATCTCTGTATGATAAGGAATGTCAAATTCGGGAACAACAGGTTCGCCGTATTTGGTAACCTCAACATTTTCGCTGTCATCCTTACCAATGGGTACGCTGGGGTCGATGATGTTGGGAATAATCATCATAATCTTCAGAATCTTTTCTGAATACTCAGCTTCAAGCTTTTCGCATTCAGCAAGTCTTTCAGAGAATTCAGTTACCTTTGACTTTGCAGCCATAGCTTCTTCCTTCTTGCCCTGAGCCATAAGCGCACCGATTTCCTTTGAAACCTTGTTGCGGTTTGCTCTGAGAGAGTCAGCTTCGGTCTTGACTGCTCTTGACTTTGCATCAAGCTCAATTACTTCATCAACGAGAGGAAGCTTTGAATCCTGGAATTTTCTTCTGATATTTTCTTTGACGATATCGGGGTTTTCTCTTAAGAATTTGATATCAAGCATATTTTCAACTCCTGAAAAAGTTTTAACTTCTATATTTTACTGCATCTTTGACAAAAAATCAACTGCATCCGCAACATATTTATCGTCTGCAAGTTCAATTGCACCCTTATCAACAAGAGCCGCTGTTACAGGGTCAATGGGAAGCCTTGCAAGAACAGGTACGCCGAGTTCCTTTGCAACCTCTTCAAGCTTGCTTTCGCCGTAAGCATAAATCTTCTTGCCGCAATCGGGGCATTCGATATAGCTCATATTCTCAACAAGACCAAGAACGGGAATGTTCATCATCTTTGCCATATTGAAAGCTTTCTTGACAATCATTGTAACAAGATCCTGAGGTGTTGTTACGATAACGATACCGTCAACGGGAAGATTCTGGAAAACTGTAAGAGAAACATCGCCTGTTCCGGGAGGCATATCAACAAACATATAGTCAACATCGCCCCAGGCAACATCCTTCCAGAACTGCTGGATAACGCCTGAAATAACAGGGCCTCTCCATACAACGGGAGAATCCTCGCTCTCAAGGAGAAGGTTAACAGACATAATCTTGATGCCTGTGTTGCTCTCTTCGGGAAGCAGACCTGTTTCGTCAGCCTTTGCTCTTGTTTTGATGCCGAATGACTTGGGAATTGAAGGACCTGTTATATCCGCATCAAGAACGGCACAAGCATTGCCTCTTGCCTGCATTGCGCTTGCAAGCATTGATGTTACGAGCGATTTACCTACGCCGCCCTTACCGCTGACAACGCCGATAACTTTCTTGACATTGCTGAAAGGACCGCTGGGAATTCTTAAATCTTCTTTTTTTGATGAGCAACCGCCTGCTGATGCACAGCTTGAGCAGTTGCCGCTGCATGATTCACTCATTGCTATATCTCCTATCTGAAATAAATTATAAAATCAAGCCGTAAACAGACCGATAACAAACTGAATTATTACGGTCAGGATATAAATCAACGGCATATGTGCAATATAAATCACAAAGGCATTTCTGCCAAGGAATCCGAAAAATCCGATTCTCTTCGGATTCATCCATTCGGGGAAACCGACTTTCTTGCAGTATTTTCCTGAATATACGCCTGCAAAGAATACAAATATCAGCGGAAAAATCGGGAAATAATCCGCCGAGAAGAATGAAGGTGAATAAATACCCGTCGGAGCAAGCCAATCTGTCTGATACCATTCGGCAGGCAGGCTGATTGAAAGCACATCTCCGAAACCGAGTCTGCCCGATGATATGTTACTCGTGAAGAAATAGAGCACCGCACAAAGAGCAAGACCGACTCCGCTGGGAATCTTTGCTGTCACCCTCTTGAATAATGCACTCACCAGCACGCAGACAGAAAGAAAATGCAGAATACCAAACCAGATTTCACAATCAACAAAGTTCAAAGCAGGCATAATTACCGCGGTAAAAAGCGTTACAAACGCCGCCGCAATGAGAATCCTCAGTCCCCTTTTGAAATTACTTCTTGAAAGTGAGCAGGAAACACCGCAAAGGAAGATGAAAAGTCCTGCAAAAAACGGCTGTACGGGAGTGAAGAAATCAAAAAGCTCCGCCGCCCAACTGTAACCGAAAACGGAATCAAGAATATAAAACGCATGGTAAAACACCATACAGAAAACTGCAAGACCGCGGACTTCATCAATGAAACATATTCTTTTTTCGTCGATTTCCCGTTTCTTCATTTTTCTTTCCTTCTGTCGGATTTTGGTATAAATAGTATTTTAACATATTGTATCAAAAATGCAAGTATTTATTAGCTTTATTCTTTATATTTATTGACTTTATTGCTTGATTGTTTTAGAATATTACGATGAAATAATATGTTTGCGAAAGGATTGTTGACTTATGATTGACAAAATAAGAGAGCTTCTTTTCAAACTTTTCAAAAAAGAAAGTTTCATCGGAAAACTTATTGATAAATTCTTCACCAAAGAAATCATTTCCTATCTTTTCTTCGGTGTGCTCACAACTGCAGTAAACCTCGTTGCATTCTATCTTTTCAAAAAGCTTTTCATCAGCATCGGCTGGGAAGGTGTGCTCAACACAGTTTTCTCCTCCGCAGGCTGGGATAAGGCGATTGATTTTCTCTCTTCTGGCTCGGAATATCTTGACGCAAACACCCTCGCCTGGGTTGTCGGCGTGCTGTTTGCATTTTTCACAAACAAGCTCTTTGTTTTCGAATCAAAAAGCTGGAAACCTGCAGTTGCAGGCAAGGAATTCGCAAGTTTCGTCGGTGCGAGAGTTTTCTCCTTCGTAGTTGAAAGCCTGCTGATGTTTCTGATGGTAACTGTTCTCTCCTGGAATGAACTTGTTGCAAAAATCATTGTCGGCGTTATCGTTGTTATTATGAATTATGTTTTCAGCAAGCTCTTCATTTTCAAAAAAGAAAAGGCTGAATAATATGGCGGAAATCATAACGGTAAAAGCATCGGAATTGGAAATTCCTGAAAGAATAATCAAAGAATATCTCGGCTACTATGATATGGAAGCAAGCGGTGAACTCCTTGATATTATTGAGGATTGCAAAAAAGAAGTGCTCGCCTGCGTTGATTATAAAGCCTGCATTTCAAAGGTTGAATGTTGCGAAAAAAAAGACGGCAGAATATGCCTCGGTTTTATGGAAACAGAGAGTAAGTCCCTTGCAGGCAATCTGAAAAACTGCGAGAGCGCATATGTTATCGCGGCAACAACAGGCGTCGCTCTTCACAGGCTCATCGGCAGAAATATCATCATCTCCCCTGTCCGCGGAATGGTAACCGATGCGCTCGGCTCGGCGGCTATTGAAGCCTTCTGCGACTATATCAATATGACAATCGGCGATGTTGATTATCTTCGCCCGAGATTCAGCCCCGGATACGGCGATCTGACTCTCGGATGTCAGCCGCATATTCTTGAACATCTCGATGCAACAAAGAAAATCGGACTCGGTCTGACAGAAAAAGGAATGCTCACTCCCGTTAAATCCGTTACGGCAATAATCGGATTGAGCGAAGAAAAAAATAAATGCAGAAGTAAAAAGGGCTGTATGGTCTGTGACCGCAAGAACTGCCCGTATTCATAAAAGAGGATTAAAATGACTGTTCTTGAAAAAATCAAAAGCGGAATAACTTATGTTGACGGCGGCGCAGGTACACTCCTGCAATCCTGGGGACTTGAAGCAGGTGTTTCACCCGAAACCTGGAATATCTCAAATCCCGAAAAAATAACAGAAATGCACCGTCTTTATCTCGAAGCAGGCGCTAACATAATCACCGCATGCACTTTCGGTGCAAACAGACTTAAATTTGATAACCTTGAAGAAATCATCACCGCCGCGATTGCAAACGCAAAAGCTGCTTGCGAAGGCTATGACGAGGCATATATTGCGCTCGACATAGGCCCGACGGGCAAGATGCTTGAGCCTCTCGGTGACCTTCCCTTTGAGGAAGCGGTTTCGGTGTTTGCCGAAACTGTCAGAATCGGCGCAAAAGCAGGCGCAGACCTGATTCTTATTGAAACAATGAACGATTCTTACGAAACAAAAGCGGCGGTTATTGCGGCAAAAGAAAACTGCAATCTTCCTGTTTTTGTTACGAATGCATACAGCGACGGCGGTAAACTTATGACGGGCGCAGACCCTGCCGCAATGGTTGCGATGCTTGAAGGTCTCGGCGTAGATGCGCTCGGAATGAATTGCTCGATGGGGCCCTCGCAGATGCTTGAGGTTGCATCCGAAACCGCAAAATATGCGTCTGTACCGATTATCGTCAACCCCAACGCAGGTCTGCCGAAAATCGTTGACGGCAAAAGTGTTTTCGATGTTGATGCAGATGAATTTTCAGACATTATGTGTGAAATTGTCAAGGCAGGCGCAACAATCATCGGCGGTTGTTGCGGCACAACTCCCGAATACATCCGCAAGACCGTTGAGAAAACAAAAAGCCTTCCCTTTTCTCTTCCCGAAAAGAAAGAAAAAACTCTTGTTTCTTCATATACTCACGCCGTTGAAATCGGTATTGACCCCGTTATCATCGGCGAAAGAATCAATCCCACAGGCAAAAATCTTTTCAAAGAAGCTTTGCGCAACAATGATTTGAATTACATCCTCAACGAGGGTATTTCTCAGCATAAAACAGGTGTTTCTGTGCTTGATGTCAATGTCGGTCTGCCCGAAATTGACGAAAAAGCAATGCTCACAAAGGTTGTTGCTGCGCTTCAGGCTGTTTCGGATTTACCTCTGCAGATTGATACTGTTGACTATTCCGCAATGGAAGCGGCAATGAGAATCTATAACGGCAAGGCACTTATCAACTCCGTCAACGGCAAGTCCGAAAGTATGGCGGCGGTTTTTCCGCTTGTCAAAAAATACGGCGGTTGCATAATCGCGGTTACTCTTGACGAAAACGGTATTCCCGATTCCGCACAAGGCAGAGTTGAGATTGCCGAAAAAATAATTGCCGAAGCCGCAAAATACGGTATCGGCAAAAATGAGATTATCGTTGACCCTCTTGCAATGGCGGTTTCAAGCGATTCCGAAAGCGCAAAAATCACCCTCGAAGCGGTCAGAATTCTTAACGCAAAAGGCATCCGCACAAGCCTCGGCGTTTCAAACATTTCATTCGGTCTGCCTTCAAGAGCAGATGTCAACGCGGTATTCTACACAATGGCAATGCAATGCGGTCTTGACTGCGCAATCATCAATCCGCATTCCGACGAAATGATGAAAGCCTGGCACGGATTTATGGCGCTCACAGGCAGAGATGCAAATTGCTGCGGATATATCAATTTCGCATCCGATTGCAAACCTGCAGAAACAAAATCCGCGACATCCGTTGATTCGCTTGATACGGCAATTATAAAAGGTCTTAAGGAATCTGCATATTCTCTTGCTTGCGAAATGCTCAAAACCGTTTCTCCGCTTGAGATTATTGATAATATGATTATCCCTGCACTCAACACCGTCGGCAAAGGATTTGAAGCAAAAACCGTTTATCTTCCCCAGCTTCTGATGAGTGCCGAAGCAGCAGGCAGAGCATTCGATGCGGTCAAAGCCGCAATCCCTGCAGGCGAAAGCAAAAAAGGTAAGATTGTTATTGCAACCGTCAAGGGAGATATCCACGATATCGGCAAGAATATCGTCAGGACCCTGCTTGAAAATTACGGTTACGATGTGATTGACCTCGGCAGAGATGTTGCTCCCGAAAAGGTTGTTGAAGCGGTAAAAGAAAGCGGCGCAGCTCTTGTCGGATTAAGTGCTTTAATGACAACAACCGTTCCTGCTATGGAAGAAACCATCAAGCTTCTGCGCAAAGAAGCTCCCGATTGCAAAGTTACCGTTGGCGGTGCGGTATTAACAGAGGAATATGCCGCAATGATTGGCGCGGATAACTACTCTCCCGATGCAATGCACGCCGTAAGATACGCGGAAGAAATTTTCGGATAAATAAAAAGCGACCTGTTCATTCCGAACAAGTCGCTTTATTTTTTTACAGTTTCATACCGAATGCAACATCGTCTTCCCACTGCTCAACAAGCTCAAAACCGTACTTTTTGTAGAAGCCGATGCCTGTGAAATTCTTTGCTCCGACAGTAAGCATAACACCCTTGATGCCCTTGTCTCTCAGGTGATCAAAAAGTGCGTTGATAAGAAGTCCGCCGTAACCCTTGCGATGATATTCGGGAAGAATATCAATGTGAAGATGGGCAGGATATGTATCCTTATATTTCTCCTGCAGAACATACGCTGTGCTTGCCCATTCATATCTGTGAGGAGGCATATCAAGAGTCTGAGGAAGATATTCCGCATCAAAAACAGCCTTGAATTTATCGTAATTCTCTGCGCAGATAACATAGCCGACAGCCTTGCCGTCATCATCAAGCACAAAGCAGTTTTCAGGCTCTTTTTCAATGTAATATTTGCAGAATGTGATAAGAATAAATCTTTGTGTAAGTTCAGGGTCAGTTACGGGTCCTTCGCTGTTAAGGCAGGCAAACTGCACACCTTCATAATCCTTGGGTTCATATTTTCTTACTGTTACCATTTCAGTTTTCCCCTTTTCATTTTTCTTCCATAATAATACACTATAACCAAATTTAATTCAAGACCCATATTGAAATCAGCTTATATTTGTGTATAATTATATTTAAAGAAATAAAAACTCAGGGGTGCTAATATGAATTTTGATAAGATAACAAGAAAATCAATTGAAGCGCTTTCAAAGGGAATAATTTCCTCTATGCCTTCAGGCTATTTCACAACGCCTGCGGTTGCAAACGGTGCAATGCTCAAAGGCGACGAGGAATTCACAGATAAAGCAGGCGAATATTTTACCTGCGGTTTTTCAAAAAGCATTCTCACTCCTTCGAATCTTAAAGAAAAGAAATATTTCATTGCAGGTTACGAATCCAATAATCCTGCACAGTATGTGCTTGACGATATGTTTGCACGCGCTGTTTATATTGATGATAACACAGGCAGAGGCGGTGTTGTTATCTGCGCGGTTGATGCCGTCGGAATGAGCAGAAAAGACATCAACGATATCAGAAGCCTTGTTATCTACAGCGGCAGAATCCCCAACCTCAAGTCAATCTCCATCACCGCTACCCACAGCCACTCTGCTATCGATACGCAGGGTCTTTGGGGCGAAAAGCTCTTCAAGAGCGGCAGAGATGAAGCATTTATGGACCAGCTCAAGAAGAAAACGGCAGAAGCAATCATCGCCGCTTATGAAAGCCGCAAAGACGGTAAGCTTTTCTATGCAGTTGCCGAAACCGAGGATATGCAGTTTGACTGCAGAACACCCATTGCATATGATAAGAATCTCACAAGAATCAGATTCGAAGCATTTGACGGCTCGGAGCAGATTCATATCATCAACTTTGCTTCCCACGCAGAGCTTCTCGGCAGCGAAACAAAGGGTGTCAGCGCTGACTTCCCCTGCTATATGATAAGAGAAATCGAATCAGCAAACGAAAACACAAACGCAGTTTTCTTCAACGGCGCAATCGGCGGTATGATTTCTGCAAAAGAAATCAAAAAGATTTACCGCGAAGAAATCGACTGCGAAGCATACACTAAAGAATTCGGAAAACAGCTCGGTATTATTGCAAACAATCTTTCGGATGAAACCGAAATCGAGCCGATTATCAATATTGCATCCGCACCGATTGAAATCAAGGCTTCAAACTTCGTGCTCATTCTTGCAAGACTTCTCAAGGTGCTCAACAACGATATTCTCCGCAAGGGTAAAAGAAGCGAAGCGTATATACTCTCCGAGGTCGGCTATCTTGAGCTCGGCAAGGGCAGAATCGGTGCATTCCTCATTCCCGGCGAGCTTTTCCCTGAACTTTGGAACGGCGAATTCCTCACCGCAGAGGAATCCGCAAGCGCAAAGGCGGCGGATTACAGAATCCTCAAGGATATGTGCACCTGCGACCATCAGTTTGTTATGGGTCTTTGCAACGATGAACTCGGTTACATAATCCCTGACAATGATTTCCACCTTGACGAAAAAACACCTTATATCAACAACGCTCACGACAGATTCGACAGAAACCATTACGAGGAAACAAACTCAACGGGTCCCGAAACTGCGAGAACAATCCTCACCTCTGTTGAAAGACTTATTCAGGCGGTCAAAAACAAATAAGGATGACGAATATGGCTGAAGAAAAAATTTATTATCTCGGAATTGACGGCGGAGGTTCAAGGACAACTGCCGCTGTTGCCGATAAAGACGGAAACATTATTCTTCGCGCAATCGGTGAAAGCATCAATTTTTATTCCGTCGGTATGGATGCGGCAAGGCAGAATCTTTCCGATGTTATCAGAAAGATTTATGATGAAATCGGTGAAGTAAAATTCAATTCCGCTTATATCGGCTGCTCCGCTCTCGATGACGAAGCCGACAAAGAAACAACCGATGCACTCTGCGCAGATATCATCAACGCTGATTATCTTGCAATGAGCAGCGATGTCCACGTTGCCCTGATTGCCTCTGACGGAAATTGCGTTGCAATCTGCGGCACAGGGTCAATGGCAGTAGGCAAAAAAGCTGACGGAAGCATTGCCGTTACAGGCGGATGGGGTCACATCATCGGCGACGAAGGCTCTGCATATTCAATTGCCGTTACCGCGCTTAAAGAATGCTGCAAAATGCGTGATAAAAACGAGCGCACTCCTCTTGTAATAAGTGCGGAAGAATTCTTCGGAGTTGACGATTTCAGAAAAGCGATTGATAAAATTTATTCCGAAAACACCGCAAAGGATTATATCGCAAAGTTTGCAAGGAATGTTGCGTACCTTTCAGAAAACGGATGTGCCGTTTCAAGAAAAATCATCTGCGACGAGGCGGCGGCATTTGCTGAAACGGTTGCCGCGCTTCTTGATGAAATCAGCGGCTCACCGATGCTCTCGCTTTACGGCGGAGTTTTCCAGCATAATGCATTTTTCAAAGAACAATTTATAAAAGAAATAAGGATTTCTTATCCTGACCAGGAAGCGAAAATCCTTGATATAACTCCCGAAGAGGGAGCAATAAAAGCGGCGAGGTTACTGTTATGCAGAAATATTCAGAATACATAAACAACATCAAAAATGTCATTTCACAGATTGAAGATACCTGCACAGAAAGCATTGAAAAAACAGCGCAGGCTTTTTCGGATGCCCTGATTGAGGGCAGAAGAATCATCCTTTTCGGCACAGGTCATTCGCATATGCTTTGCGAGGAGCTTTTCTACAGAGCAGGCGGCCTGCTCAACATTCAGCCCATTCTTATTGATACTCTTATGCTTCATATTGATGCCGCAGGAAGCACCGTTGCAGAAAGAGAAGAGGGTCTTGCTGAAAAAATCTTTGACGATTATTCACTCAAAAGCGGTGATGTAATTGTTATCATCTCGAATTCAGGCAGAAACGGCGTTGTAATTGATATGGCTCTTCTCTGCAAAGAAAAGGGGCTGACAGTTATTGCTCTGACAAATCTCCGCCACACCAACGCAGGAGCATCTCGTCACCAGAGCGGCAAAAGACTCTGCGAAATTGCAGATATCGTGCTCGATAACTGCGGCTGCGTAGGCGATGCCTGCATCGATATAGACGGTGTTGAAGGAAGCATCTGCGCCACATCAACCGTTGCAGGTGCAATGATTCTCAACGCCTGCGTTGCGGAAGCTGTTGATATCTGCGCAAAGAAGGGCTTCTGTCCCGAGCATTTTATCAGCGCAAATGTTGACGGCGGCGATGATGTAAACAACCGTCTTATCGAAAAATACAAAAAGGAGATTAAGCATCTGTGATTTATCCTATTCCTCAAAAAAACAACCTCACAGGTGCATCTGTCGAGGTCAGATCCGTTGTTTTTTCAGGTGATTTTACATCGGTTGCCGAAAGAGTTTTTGCCGATTATTCAATCCCCTCTGACGGCGGATTCAGCGTTGAAATCATATGCTCCGACAGCAAAAGAACTACATATATCGATGAAACCTCCCGTCTGACAGACGAAAAATATTTCATCACAGTTTACGAAAACAGCGCTATCATTGAAGCCTCCTGCGAAAAGGGTGTTTTCCGCGCCGCACATACTCTTGCAAAGCTCATCAGAAACAACGAAGTCAAAACAGGCTCTCTCGAGGACTATCCCCTCTTTGTCAAGCGAGGCTATATCGAAGGCTTCTACGGCAAGACCTGGGAAAACTCAAAGAGGGTTTCCGTTATGAAGCTTATGGCGGCTTACGGAATGAACACATTCTACTACGCCCCCAAAGACGATATTTATCACCGCGACAAATGGCGCGAATTATACCCTGAAAAAGAGCTTTCGGAGCTTAAGACTCTCTTTGAAACAGCGCGCGAAAATCATCTTGATTTCCATTGGGCAGTCGGTCCCGGTCTGACATACAAATACACATCGGAATCCGATTTCGAGCAACTTATTGCAAAGATGACGAGTCTTCATACCATCGGTATACGCAATTTCGGTCTGCTTCTTGATGATATTGCCTCGGAATTCCAGTATGAAGAGGATGCCGAAGCATTCGACAGCATTGTTGACGCTCATATTTATCTTGTCAACAAGACATATAATACTCTCAAAAAATTTGACCCTTCAATTTCGCTGACCGTATGTCCCACGCAGTATTTCGGCAACGAAAGCGATTACTATATCTCAAAATTCGGCTCAGGTATTCCCGTTGATGTTGACCTTTTCTGGACAGGTGCTGAAATCTGCTCAAGAGTGCAGACTGTCAGAGAGGCTGACGAGTTTCTTCGCGCCACAAAGCACCACCCCCTTTATTGGGATAACTATCCCGTCAACGATGCAGAAATGTTTCAGGAAATGCATCTGGGCGCATTAATCGGCAGAGATGCGGAGCTTTATAACCATTGCGAAGGTCTTATCTCAAATGTTATGGAATACGCGGAATGCTCAAAAATTCCGCTGATGACCGTTGCTGACTTTCTCTGGAATCCCAAGGCATATGACCCTGATAAATCGCTTGCAAACGCTCACAAAGAAATTCTCGGCGAAAACGCAGAGCTTTTCGGTCTGTTTGCCGACCATCTCGGAGTTTCCTGCCTTTCAAAATACAGCTCGGCATATATGGGTGATGTCCTGATGCACGTTGCTTTCCTTGAAACCCTCGGCAAAAAAGATGAGGCTCTCACCTGTTTTGCTGATTATATATGCGAAATGAGAATGTGCCTTGCTCTCATCAGCGACACAAGTGTTCCTCTGTTTGAAGAAATGAAAAAATGGGTCAGAAAATTCTCAATGTGCTGCGATTTGCTTGACGCAATTTACGACGCAAGAAAAGACCCGTCAGAGGAATCAAAAGCCAATCTTTCCGCTCTTTATGACAAATATTTTTCCGATGCTGTGCTTCTGACCGGTTTCTGCCTTCGCGAAGCGGCTGAAAAAGTTCTTAATTATTAATACAATAAAAAGGGTCTGCTCCGAGTGAAGCAGACCCTTAATTTTTATTCAAAGTGTTCGAGTGTTTTTTCAACCATATCCTCAATGCAGACGGTGCCGACACCGTTGATTGAGGTATGAATTTTGCCATTCAGAGGCTTTTTCCAATATTCATCAATACCGTCAATTCCGTTTCTCATTCCGAGAATCGAGCCGACGGTTGCACCGTTGCAATCTGTATCAAATGCCATTCCGACAGCTGTGCAGATTGACTTGCCGAAATCTCCTTCGCCGTAAAGCAATGCCGCCGCCACAATCATTGCGTTTGAAATTGTATGGCACCATCCGTGGTCGGTATGCTCATCATACTGCGAATGAATATACTCAAAACATTCTTCAACCGTCATTCCGCTTTTATAGCCCTCAAGAATTCCCATCACAGCTTCAAAAAGCCTTGAAGTTTCAGGAATCTGCGCAAGACCGCCGAGAATTATATCCTCAACGCTGTCCGTAACCGCAGCGCAGGCTATCATTGCCGCTGCAAACATCTCACCGTAAATTCCGTTTTTGACATGGGAAATTCTTGCATCGTTAAACGCCATTTCTGCCGCATCCTCGGGATTGCCGACATTGATATAGCCGAAATAATCGCCTCTTATCTGCGCGCCTATCCACTCTCGTGCAACATTTTTATACATCGCGGTTGCAGGCGGTCTGATGCAATTAATCAGATTCGCAAAAGCAGTTCTTTCCGCTGTAAAATATGAAAAAACAGGCTGATATTTCATCCACGCAGATGCAACATCTTCGGATTCGAAATCCCTGCCGAATTCTTCAACAATCAACTGCGCAAGTACGGTATAATTCGTATCATCATCAACCGGCATACCGTCAACAGTATCGGCGTAGCACTTACCCTTGAGCCAGAATGTATATTTCGAGCAGATTTCGTCGGTAATATCGGTGCTGAGGATATATCTGTGCATCGGATAATTACCTGTTTCCTTGAGCAAAGGAATCAGCTCGTTACTCCTGATGCATTCAACAGGTTTGCCAAGCAGACATCCGCAAGCTCTGCCCGTCCACGCACCGAGAATCTTATTGCGGAGAGTCTTCTCATCAGGCATAACCGTCTCAAACTCATACTCTTTTCTTAATTTTCTTATCTCTTTAAGCGTTGACGGCTCATTATATTTATAGTCTTTCCTGATCGGAGCATCCATAACCATATCAAAAACAACATCACTCAGACGGGTTTTGTATTCACCGTTTCCGAGTGCCGAAACCGCCTCAAAAAGAGCTCTGTATTTTTCAATATCAAGACCCTCTTCAACCGATTGTACAAACTCCTTCATAAGGTCTGACGGATAGGAATTGAGACCATCGATATTGTTATAATCAATTTTCACTTCTGTACCGTATGCTTTCAAAAACATAATCTCACCCTTGAAAAATGTGTTAAAAGAATAAAAAAGGCTGTATCGGTAGCATACAGCCTTTTGGTTTAATATTGATTAATATTCTCTGTAGAAAACGAGCATATTGAAGGTAACTGTTGTGTTTCCGTTACCGAGAAGACCTGCGATACAACCATTGTTCTTTGTTACAGGAATTTCCTGAATGCAATAGAGCTTCCAGCCGCCTTCTGCTTCGCGATTGATGATGTCAGCATACTGCTTAACTGCTGCTGTGTAAGATTCGTTTTTGGTAATTGTAAGTCCAACGGGACCTGCAACTGTCTTGTACTGTACCATAATTGAATTCCTCCCAAAGGATTAATTTTATTGCGCAAGATTATGCTACCGATCAATCGAACGCAGAATTTCATAACAAAGATGTACTCAAGGCAAATCCTCTCCGCCATTCGGAGGATGGCATCTGAAAAGACGGGAAATACCCTTGAATGTACCTTTGATAAAACCATATTTATCAAGCGCAAGCAACATATACTCCGAACAACTCGGGGTATACAAACAAGACCTGCGCAATTTTTCAGGCGCATATTTCTGATATAACAAAACAAGATTTTTCATTATGCTTTTTGCTTTGACTGCCAGAAAAATCACCGTAAGCAAAGCAATTAAAGCGCCGAAAACACCGCCTGATAAATTCAGAAAATAACACACACCGAAAATCAGTCCGCCCAAAGCCAGATACACAAGAAAAAAAGGTAAAAAAGATAACATAACTTCTTTGAAAGTTATTGACGGTCTTACAATCTTTTTTTCCTGCTCCTTCTGCTGCTGCTCAAAAAGTTCAAGAGCTTTTAATATACTCTCTTCCATCGACTCGCTGACTGTATTATCATAAATGTTATTTTCATCACTGCACATAAGCTTTTCCGTTTCTTTTTGTGGATTATGCATTATTATAACACCATATTTCAGAAAAAACAATATAAAAATACAAATTTTTGCAAAAAATAACAAAAATATACACAGGCGCTGCATTCCGGATAAACCCCGGATTCTGCAACGCCTGTTTCAATCTGAATTCTTATTATTTTGTTATTCCTTTATACTCTGCCTTGACTTTTTCATAGCTTTCAAGGTTACCGATATCGTAGCGGCTGCCTGGCATCTCCATTGCGTGAACATCGCTCTGCGTGCAAAGCCACGCGATATAGCTTCCGGGAGCATCTGTACCGCATCCGCTGTCAATCCCCTTCTGCACAAGTTTTGCATCCGCTTTTGTATAATAATAGAACGGAGGACAGCACCAATTTGTGGCAGGATTCGGTGATTTCTCGGTCATGCAGATAACTTTATCGTTATCATCAATTGTTACAACTCCGCACTTGAGGAGCTTGCTGAATTCAGGCTCATAATATCTCATTATGCAGGATGTGTTTTTGAATTTTGCATATGAAACAAATTTTGTAAGGCTGAAGTCAAGAACATTATCGCCTGCAATTATAAGCATATCATCGTCAAGACCCAAGGAATCTATTGCGAACTGAATATCCCTCACCGCGCCAAGACGGGTTTCGTTGGTGTCTGTGCCGTCATCAACAACAGTCACTTTTTGCAATTTTTTCTTTGCCCAACTTTCAAAATGATGAGCATATTTATGATTCGAAATAACGATATATTCATCAACCTCGCCCGAGGTATCGATATCATCAATCAGCCAATCGAGAATGGTTTTGTTGCCAACCTCAAGAAGAGGTTTGGGGAAATTTTCTGTCAAAGGATAAAGCCTTGTGGCATAGCCTGCCGCGAGAATAAGACATTTCATAAAAACACCTCGGTATCAAAGATTAACGCCGTCTGCAGTTTCGCAGATATGGACGGAATACTTGCCTTCAAGATGAGGGAATTCCTCAAGATATTCGCGTGTTACGCTTTCAATTATGCGCTCTTCATAATCAGGATTGATGAGAGCCATACAGCATCCCTTGAAGCCTGCGCCCGAGAATCTTCCGCCGTAAATCCCCTCGGTATGAGTCATAATTTCATAAAGTTTTTTAAGTTCGGGAGAGCCTGTTTCCCAATTATAAATCGAGGATTTTCCGCTTTCAAACGAAAGTCTTCCAAACTCCTCAATATCACCGTTACGCCAGGCTTCGGCAGCCTTCTGCACTCGGTCAAACTCGGTATACCAATGCTCTGCGCGTTTGCGCCAGTTTTCGGGAAGCTTGTCCTTATGCTCAAGATAAATTTCATAGGGTACATCGCGGAGATTTGTCTCTCCGAATTTACCGTATTCCATCCCTGCATAAGCCTTGAGTGCATACGCCGCACTTCTGCATTCATCAACACGCATATTGAAAGCAGAGCCTGCAAGCGAGCGCTCAAGTCCGCTGAAAAACACAGCGATTTTATAGGGCTTCATCGCCGGATTCTGAGGGATAAGCTCATATGTATCATCCTGCAAATCCATATAAAGAAGATGATTTTTCTTGCAATAGACCTCACAGGACTGGTCAAGCTTACCGCAGGAAACGCCTACATACGCATTTTCAGCCTCCTGTGAAATGGCAATAAGCTCAGTTGAAGTAAGTTCAATGCCGTTCATCGTGCAGAGCGCTGAAAGGAATGTGATGATAACCGCCGCCGATGATGAAAGTCCGCCGATAGGAAGCTCGCCGTCAATAATTGCGCAAAGACCCCTGCGGAGAGTGTATCTTCTGTTGAGCGCAATTGTTGCTCCGCGGAGATGGTCCGCCCAGTCATTCTGCACTGTTTCGGGAGTTGCCGAAACGTGCCACTGCGCTCTTTTATCAAATTGCAAGGACTTTATTTCAACAACGCCGTTTTCCTTCGGACCGTATGCAATATGGATACCCTTATTGATAGCGAAGCCCGTAATCTTACCAAGCTGGTGGTCACTGTGCGCACCGATAGGACAGATTCTGTAAGGCGTGAATGCAGTATATGCAGCAGGCTTATTATATGTTTTTTCAAAAACTTCTGCAGCTCTCATTGAACATTCCTCCGTAGACCATAATCTTCTGTTTTACATTATAGCCTACAAAATGATTTCCGTCAAACAGAAATTGAAATTCCGATGCATTTCCTTGATGAAACGCCGTTTTTTCGCAGCAGGAATTATCTTCCGAAACAATAAAAAAATTCAGCCTTATAATCCCGATTTGATGTCGGATTTTTTTGAATTTTTTGTTGACATCATCTTTTACTGTATATATAATAAAATCAGATAATTATTTCTTTAATTATTATAAATAAAAATTATTCTTTTGGGGGATATTTATGAAAATCACAAAAAGAGTGTTGGCTTTCGGACTTTTTATTGCAATGCTTGTCACGAGTTTGTCGGGCGACGGTTGGTTTTCGCTCGTGCAATCAATCAAGGCATCTGCCATAGCAGATCACGAGCAGAATTATGACGACGCAAGAGTTGAACTTGATTTCAACAAAGGCTGGAGCTTTTCTCTCGGCGATGATTCAACAGCTCATCTGAAGGGCTATGATGACTCATCCTGGGAAAAGATTGACCTGCCTCACGATTTCAGCATCAGCCAGGATTTTACCGCATCGGGCACAGAGCCTGAAAGCGGTAACCTCCCCGGCGGTACAGGTTGGTACAGAAAATGGTTTAACCTTTATGAGTATTACACAGGCGACAGAATCTTCCTTAATTTTGACGGCTCATATCAGCACACCTATGTGTATGTCAACGGCCAGCTTGTGGGCGAAAACCATTATGGTTACAACAGCTTCACATTTGAAATCTCAAAATATCTCATCTGCTCCAACACAGCTTATAACCTCATTGCGGTCAAGGTTGTCAATGACATTCCTTCAAGCCGTTGGTATTCAGGCTCAGGCATTTACAGAGATGTTTCACTCACAATCACAGGCCCTGTTCATGTTTCGCTTTACGGTCCGCAGGTAACTACCCCCAACATTAAAAACGGTGACGGTACCGCAAAGGCTGATATTGCTCTTCACAACAGCTCTTCTATCAGCAAAAAGGTTTCTGTTGAAACCACAATTCTTGACAGTAACAACAATGCAGTCAGCGACACCGTAACCTCATCTGTTATCACCATTCCTGCTGAAACAGAAAAGCTTGTTACACTTGAGCCGAAGGTAAGCAACCCCAAATTATGGAGTCCCGATTCACCCAATCTCTATACCCTCAAAACTGTTATCAAAGATGATTCAGGCGAACTCATCGACGAATATCATACAACCTTCGGTTACCGCTATATCAACTGGGATGCAGACACAGGTTTCAGCATCAACGGTAAGAACATAAAGCTGAAGGGCGTCAGCCTTCACCACGACCAGGGCGCACTCGGTGCAACTCAGGAATATGAAGCAATTTACCGCCAGGTTGTAATCCTCAAGGAAATGGGTTGTAATGCAATCCGAACAACTCATAACAGCGCATCAAGAGTCCTCATCGATATCTGTAACGAACTCGGTATGCTTGTTATGGAAGAATTCTTTGACGGTTGGGATGTTTCCAAAAACCATAACACAAACGATTTCAGCAAATACTTCAACGAAAAATTATCCTCATCAAATACTGTAATCGGCGCAAACGGTCAGTCCTGGTATGAGTTTGTTGTTGAACAGACAATCCTGCGCGACAGACACGATCCCTGCGTTATCGCCTGGGATGTGGGCAACGAACTCCGCAATGTTACAGACGAAACTTTAACTACCAATTACGAAGAAATCGTAAAATCCATCGTTGCAATCAGAGATGAGCTTGACCCCTCAAGAGTTATGCTTCAGGGCAACAACAGACCTGATGACAATGTAACAACGATGATTGACGGTTATATGGACGTCATCGGCGGAAACTACAGCCTTTACGGCTGGAATCAGGTTATGAACAATTCCTCCGACCCGAGATCAAAAAAGCCCTTTGTTTCAACAGAAGCAGCTTCGGCTATCAGCAGCCGCGGTGTTTACACCACAATGACAGAAACCGACGATTATCAGTGCACATCCTATGATACACACGCAGTAAGCTGGGGTAACAAAGCTGCTGAAGCCTGGTATGATGTTGTGACAAACGACTGGTTCTCCGGCGAATTCGTCTGGACAGGTTTTGACTATATCGGCGAGCCTACTCCCTGGGACGGAATGGTTCACAACAAGCCCGATTCATTATATCCGAACTCATCCTATTTCGGCGTTGTTGACACCGCAGGTTTTGAGAAAGATTCATATTATCTCTACAGAAGCTGGTGGAACGAAGAGAGCACAACTCTTCACCTTGTTCCCGGCTCATGGAATCAGGAAAATCTTCTTCTTAATAACGGATATGTCAATGTTGCAGTTTACAGCAACGCAAAGAAAATCGAACTCCTGCTTAACGGAAATGTTATTGCAACCGCAACCTCAAGCGTTGTTACAACCCCTGCAGGCTATACATACAGAACCTGGACAGAAAGCATAACCGATTCAGCAAATTGCGCTGTCGGTAATTTCTACACAGGCAACGGCGCTGATTTCTACCCCCAGTTCAGCGTTAAATATGCGGCAGGTACACTTTCCGTCAAGGCTTATGACGAAAACAACAACGAAATTACAGATACCTACGGCTCAAACAAATCAGTAACAGGTACTGCATCGCAGATTGCGGTAAACACCTGGCAGAATAAAGTTACTTATGTTGCAGACGGTGCAGACTACATCTACCTTGAGTTTGAAGCAAGAGATGCCGACGGCAACTTTATGAACGACTACAACGGCACACTCAACTTCAAGGTTGACGATAATTCCTCAAGATACGCAGTCATCGTCGGCGTTGATAACGGCAACCCTGCAACAACAGAAAAATATCAGCAGTCTTCCGTTCTTCTCTCCGGCTCCGAAGCTGAAATTCAGATGTTCAACGGCAGAGCGCTCGTAATCCTTAAAACAACAGAAGAAGAAGGCACAATCAACTTCACAGCAATCGTATCTGACGGAACTTCATCATTCTCGACACAGGGTGTTACCGTTACATCCGTAACCGAAACAGGTATTGAACTTACCGACGAATTCGAAGAGGTTATCGCTCAGAATACCGACCCGTATGAAGTTACCCTCTACGATAAGTACGAAATGGTAAAACACCATATCAACGAACTTGAAGAGCCCCAGCCCGAAGGCGGTTCAGGTGATTCAGGTGATTCGGGTAACTCAGGAGGTTCAGGCGACTCAACCGAAACAGATGGGCTGACTGAATACGAAATTTATCTCCCCGACTCAACCGTTTCTGCAGGATGCATTGCAGACGGCGATTATGCAATCTTCAATCAGAATACCATATTGTCAGGCGAATCATTCTGGGGTTATACTCTGATGGCTGATGAAAGCGTTCAGTCAGGCGTTGAGCCTTCATCAACAGGCGTTTACTATCCCTATGAAACATTCAAAGCAGACGAAAACTTATTCACATTTACCCATATCGGCAACAATGCATACACCATTCAGAATAAAACCACAGGTCAGTATGTAAAGCAGGGCGGTCATCCGACAGAAGGCGATTATTCAATTATGTACAGTGATACGCCCGCAAGCTTCTATGTCGAACTGCTCGCGGACGGCTCAATTCTTCTTCGCTCATCGGAATACTATATTTGTCACTATACAAACGCTAACCATTACTATATCGCACCCAAATCCGATGTTGACGCAGTAAGCTGGAAAATAAACTACGCAATGTGGCTTTATACTCCCAAGCCCGAGGAAACAAGAGTCCCTGAAAAATATGTGCTTCACAAGGTGGATTCAACCGTTTCGGCGGGATGTGTTCCTGACGGCGAATATGTAATCAACATCAGAGACGCCGTTATGGACGATAAAGTATTGGACGGTTGGGCAATGGATGTTGATAAAAACATCACGGATGTTCAGTGGGCATCTTCAGGTTCGCCGTATTACTATCAGAGTTTCAATACCGGTGCCGAGAATATATATGTCTTTACTCATCTTGGTGAAAACAAATATTATATCCAGAACAAAACCACAAACGAATATCTTTGCACTGTAGTTTGGGAAGGCAACTGGTTTTTTAAGCTTCAGAGCGAACCTTATGTTTTCAATGTTGATGCTAACGAAAACGGCTCCGTTTTGCTTCACACTAAAGTAAACGGTGTACCTGTCTATGTGGCCCGCGATTGGGATTATTTCTACATAGAAACAACTCAGACAGGACACGACACATCAGTCTGGCTCTATGCTCCTGAATATTCAGAGATTGTCACTCCTCCCGACAGCGGTGATGAGGGCGGCAACGAAAGCGGCGGTAATGCAGGCACAGTAAATGCTTACAAAAAAGCCCTTTATGATATCCTTCACGAAGGTATCGGATACGATTATTCAGCTTACATCAGAGCAACCTACGAAACATTGCTTAAAGAGCTTGAAAACGGCGTTGAGGTTTACAAGAAAGACGGCGCAACTAACGAAGAATATGCCGCCGCAACAGAAAAAATCCGTGCCGCAATCAACGCACTTAAGCTTGATGTCAAAAAGATAAGCGGTACTCTCTTCAAATACGGTTATAACAACTCAACAGGAACTGCAGACTATTCCGTCGGCGGTACTATGATGAACGATGTTGCCGTCAGACAGATGAAAACCGCAATTTATGCAGACGAAAATATCCTGAATCAGATCAAGGATATCATCGGCTACAACGATCCCTCATATGGCTGGACAGACGATTACGCTGACCAAACACTCGATAAGGCAGTTGAGCTTTATGCAAATATGTATACCCTTCTGTTTACAGGTAAAGCAAATGCCGGCGCTGACTACGGCTACGGCGTAAGCAACTACAATCCTCTCTCAATGTATACATCCGGCCCACCCCTTACCGCATGGAACGTCTGGACAAAAGATAACACTCACGGTGTAAACGATGATCCCGGTCTTCACGACGGTGCATCCGTTCAGGGTCTTGCAAGTGCAACTCTCGACAAAGGCGTTGTAACTTCACACTCTGCATATACTCAGCCGCTCCCCTACTCAAACTCCGCACCCGATGACCCTTCATACACACAGTACGCTATTGAGAAATATGACTTCGGATTCTCTACCGGTACACAGTGGAAAACGGTTACTCTTGATTACCTTTCGGGTATCAGTGTTTATTTCCCCGATTTGTTTACAAAAGAAAGTCTTGACGCATCAGGTAATGTAACAACATCAACTTCGGGTCAGTTCTCAAAATATTATTGGGATACCGAATTCCCAATGTTCATCAGCACCGATGAATACGGTGTTAACACTTACCACTATGACAGCAAAGATACAAGATACCTTGTTCAGTCTTCGTTCAACGATGCAGAACATACGGTAGATATGGAGCTTAACGAGGTTGGCGCATGGAAAATTGTCGGTCCTAACAACGCTACAAAGTCAGGTTTCTTCCCCTTCAACTATAAGCAGGGAACAACAACCTACACAGGTGAAAATGCAGTTTACCATTACGGCTTCACATTCGAGCATAGCTTCTATATCCCCAAGGGTGGTAAACATGTTAACGGCGAAGATGTTATCTTCAGTTTCTCGGGCGACGACGACGTTCTCGTTTATATTGACGGCGTTCTTGTTCTTGATAACGGCGGTCTTCACGGTGCCCGTGAAGCAACAATCAACTTTACAAACTGCTCTGTAAACTACCAGTACGCAATGGATGTTGCTGACGGTCAGCTCAAGGGCGGCGAATATCAGACAACATATTCTTACAATGCTTATCTTGAAAATCCCGAAGCAACAGGATATAACGCAGATACAATCGCCGCAATCAATAAGCTTCACGAGGTTATCACAGACGGTGAAGTTCATACTCTTAACTTCTTCTACCTTGAACGAGGCGCTTCTGACTCGAACTGTAAGATTTCCTTCAACCTTTCAGAAACCTCGGAAGATGTTAAAATCATCGACCAGAATCTTACCCTCGACTATGGTCTGCCCGTTGAATATGACATCACCGAAAACAACAACATTTCACAGGCAGCAAAGGACAACAATGTTAAAATTGAGTATATCGGCATCTGCGCAGTAAACAAGGAATACACTCCCACTTACACCTTTGAGAAACCGCAGATTCTCATCCCCTTCGAAGACGGTGTCACCTATACCGTTGACGGTATGAAATACGGCACCTGCACAATTGACAACAAGGGTAATGTTTCATATACCCTTGAGTCAATGAACATGAAGGAATCCGAAAACATCTTTGTTGTTGCAAAAATTACGGGTGACCCCACTTACGCAGAGGATGTTGTTTACTACCAGGTTGAAAAAACAACATTCATTCCTGCAACCGCCATTTATTATGAAGACACCTTCGATACCGTCACTTATACAGACGGCAAAGTGCCTTCAAACTATGACAACACAGATAAGCAATACGGCATCTGGAAAACTGACGGTATACAGGAAACAACCCTCAAGCAGACCGCTGACCTTACCGACAGCGAAGCTAACCCCTACGGCTACGAAACAAGCTATTCTTCATTCGCAGAATACAGCGGCGGCTCGGTTCACTATGTTGACGTAAGCACAAAGAATAATCCCAATTCAAAGTTCAGTGGCGGCGCAGGTGCAGCCTGGCCCACCGTCGGATTCACCTTCACCGGTACGGGATTTGACCTTATAAGCATTACGGATAACACAACAGGCGCATTCAGCGTTACTGTAAGAGACGGCGAAAACAAAATTGTCAGAAACACCGTTGTTGACACATTCTACGGCTATGTTTACGGCAGGATTTTTGCCGACGCCGAAGGCAAGCCCACGCTTGACAGCTCCAACACTCCCATGTACCGTTCAGAAGACGGCACCTGCACATCCGATATCAGATATTATGACGAAAACGGCGCTATCACCGATATTCCTCATTACTATGATGCGGATGAAAATGTTATCGAAACAGAAACCGATAATCCCGCATATGCATATGCATACGGTTGGGTTGTTGCCGAGGAAGGTACAACAGAAACTCTCTATCAGATTCCTGTTATCAAGGTAACAAACCTTGATTACGGAAATTACAGCGTAACAATCACGCCCACCTTTACAAGCGGCTTCGGTCATTATTCAGTTGACGATAACGGAGTCAACCACTATAATGTATATCTTGATGCAATTAAGATTTATTCACCTGCAGGCATAGGCGATAACATTGCCGATAAGGATGTTTCAAAAGCTTATGCAACGGATGATGAGCGTTATCCCAGCTATCTTGAAATCAAGGATATGCTCATTGGTGCAGATTCATTGTCAGAAACAGACACACAGGGTATCATTTTCATCGATGGTATCGCTGCTCTTGATAATGACATCGAAACTTATAAAAACGCAGGCCCGAATAACGAACTGTATCTCGCAAAAGACCAGGCTGTTGCCTTCGAAATCTGGGCAACATCTGTTCCCACCGATGTTCAGCTCGGCGCAAAGCTTGCGAGCGGCAAACCCAATCTCACAATCTCATACGCATCAAAAACAACAGATTACAATATCAGAACAGCAACCGATATCTACTATTCATTGAACTCCATCCTGCCAAATGACGCAAAGCTCACCTGGAAACAGGTCACAGGCAGCGATGGTAACAAGTATTACACAACAGGAACGGTTGTTATTCAGAACACAGGCGAAGAAGACAGCATTCTGTCCATAACAAATATGAAATGGACATTCTCGCAAAACGGCGGTAAGGGTTATTTCCGAATCCCCACCCCTGTTGATGACGAAACTGCAACTCTTGCTTCAACTCTTAACACGCAGGCAACCGCTTACTCTCTGATGAGAATGAGAACTGCCGCTCTCGATGTTGAGCAGATTGAAGAGCCTGAAGTTATTACGGATGCAGATGGCAAGAGTGTTATTACCGTTAAAATCAAAACTTCCTCGGATGTAAACTCCATCGTTATAACTGATGAAAACGGTAATCCGATTGATGCAAACAATATTGAATGCATCCCCACTCCGATTGAGGATGAAAACTCCATTGAGTGGACAGTAACATTCACAACGGATGATATCGGCACTCACACCTATACGGTTGCAGGCGCTTATGAAAACGGATATACGGATGAAACAAAATCTGTTTCCGTTACCGTAACGCTCGAAAAACCGCCTGTAGAAGACGAACCCACAGATGATCCGACGGATGACCCCACAGACGAACCGACGGATGATCCCACAGACAATCCCACAGATGACCCCACAGATGATCCCACAAACGAACCTGATAACACCTTCATCGACTATGTTATCGATGTTATCAATAAAGTTATCAACTTCGTCAAATCGGTATTGGCATGGGTGATGAAATTTATTTAATGCTGAAAAGGAGGTAAAAAGTTGAAAAAATCTTACACCAAACCCGCAATAACTTTTGAAAGCCTCGCTGTTTCAGCAAACGTAGCATCAGGATGCTCCCTTCTCGCAACAAACAGTGCAGAATATGTCTGCCCTGTTATGGACGAAGAATCAGGATGGACACTCTTCTCAGACTATGTTATGTGTATGATGGTGCCTTCTCCGGGCGACCAGATATGCTACGACATTCCTCTTGCCAGCAGTAATGTTTTCTCATCGTAATTAAATCAAAAAAGAAACGGAGTTCTGCGGATAATGCGGACTCCGTTTCTTGAAAACAGGTGTTTTTATGAAAAAAAGAAATATTGCAATCGGGCTGATTGTTCTGCTTGCAATTTTGTTGGCGGTTCTTGCGGTGTTTATATTCAAGTCTGCAAACAAAACCGACGAACCGACAACCGTTGCTTTTCAGAATGCACAGTTGGGCGTTACCGTTGACGGATGGCTCAAAGTTATTGAAATTGACGAATATGACGGTGTTCTTGCCATTGTGGCGGAGAATGTTTCCGACACAGATGTTGAGTATGCCTTGCTTACCGTAAAAACCAAAAAAGAAACATTGACATTCACTGTTTCCTCTCTTTTGAGGGGTGCAAAAGCGGTGCTCCTGTGCAATGAATCTGTCGGCAGCGACCCTGCCGAAGTTTACACGGCGTGGCAAACAAAGGATAAAATCCTTTTCGAAAAACAGCCCGTAATGAATGAAGACAAGATTGAAGTTACTCTCGCAAACGGCTCAATCTCGGTAAAAAACATTTCGGGTGAGGATATTGAATCCGAAATCTGCATTTATTACAAAGACAAAAAAGATGACCTGGTTAACGGAAGCATCACCTACAAAACCCGTTTGCCGAATCTTAAAGCAGGCTCGCAGACCTTCATCAAGGCTCCTGAGCATAATGAAAATAACTGCCAGATTATATTTACAGAAATATGATGATACAAAAATATAAAATCGGAAACTTCACTGCAGAGATAAAATCGCAGGCGGATTTCAGCAACAAAGAGCCGTATTCCCTGTTTTTATATGACGGTGAGCAGACCGATTACAAGGTAACAATAGAATTTTCGTCCGACCTTCCGCAAAGAATTGAAAATCCCTATTATACTTCGCAAGACAGAGTATGCGATTATGAAAACGGAATTTTGCGTTGTTTCTATAAATCGCACGATAATGACAGCGAATTCTATGCCTGTCGGATTGTTAACGGCAAAAGCATTGAAATTATTATTGACGAGGGTTATCACGATATGCTTCGCGCAGATGTGATATTCACCCTTATCGGCATTGAAGAAATAGTTGCCGATAATAACGGATGTGTGCTTCACTCATCGTTTATCGAAAAAGACGGCGGTGCGGTTTTGTTTTGCGGCCCTTGCGATATCGGTAAATCAACGCAGGCAAACCTCTGGCGCACTCACGCTGACGCCATCGTTGTCAACGGCGATAAAACTATGATTTACGAAGAAAACGGTGTCTTTTATGCATCAGGAATGCCGTTTTCAGGCTCTTCAAGGGATTGCCTTAACAGAATTGTTCCAATCAGAGCCGTTATTTCCCTACAGCAGGCCGATTGCAACAACGCACAAAGGCTTGCGCCCGACAAAGCATTTTATGATATATATAAGAATTGCTACCCCATCCCCTATTCAAGGGAATTGGCAGGCAGACTGATTGATTTCGTTGAGAAATTAAGTCGGAGCGTGCCTGTATATGAATATGCCTGCCTTGCAGATGAAAGCGCGGTCAGGTATTTGGAGAGAGAATTATGCCCGATTTTTCAGAACCTATAATGGTAAGATATCTTCATGAAAAAGGCATCCGCGAAGGTATTCCTGTTTCAGGTACCTTTGAACTTACGCAGCGGTGCAACTTCAGTTGCGAAATGTGCTATGTGCATGATTGCAAACAAAAAACAGACCCTTTGACCGCTGAGGATTGGTTGAATCTTGCTCAGCAGGCAAAGGATGCAGGCACAGTCTTTCTGCTCCTTACAGGCGGCGAACCTTTGCGGCGAAGCGACTTTGAAGAAATTTACAGGGCTATTGCAAAAATGGGTTTCCTTATTTCGATAAACACTAACGGTAGTTTGCTCGAAAAATATATAAATCTCTTTGATGAATTGCCCCCAACAAGAATTAATATTTCGCTCTACGGCGCGGATAACTCCGCGTACAAGCGTCTTTGCGGCAACGAAGCGTTTGATAAAATTATAAGCTCGGTCAGAAAACTGAAAGAGCTCGGAATTTCAATGCGTTTCAATTCAATTTTCACTTCGAAGAATATATCTGATTACAAAAAGATTGCGGATATTTCAAAGGATTTGAGCATTCCGCTCAAACCTACAACCTACACCTACCCCTCAATCAGAATCGGAAGCGAAAACAAAGAATCGCGATTCTCCCCCGAAGAAGCAGCGGAATACATCTCGCTTATTGATGAATACCGCTTCGAAAAAAATTTTTATCTGGAAAGAGCAAAAAAAATGCTCCTCCTGCCTGAAGGCCCCAAAGAGAATAAAATTCGATGCCGCGCAGGCAGAGCCTCCTTCTGGATAACCGCAGACGGCACAATGCGTCCCTGCGGAATGATGCCGGAGCCTGACGCAAGACCGCTTGAAGACGGATTTCAGAAGGCGTGGCTCGATATTAAATCAAAAACCGAGCAGATAAGACTACCCGTTGAATGTCTTTCCTGCAAATATGCAGGAATCTGCAATGTTTGTGCAGCAATGTGCAAAGCAGAAACAGGCGAATTCAGCGGCACTCCGCAGTACATCTGCCGTATGACAAAGCATCTTTTCACCCTCGCCGAAAGGAGCGTCGGAAACAATGACAATTAAGAAAGAAATGATTCTGCGCAAAATCGGTGCGGATGTAATTCTTGTACCGCTCGGAAACGCATTAAAGGAGCATAACGGTCTGTTTATGCTCAGCGATTCCGCTTATTTCCTGTGGGAGAAACTCCCCGAATGCAATTCCGTAAAGGAGCTTGCAGATGCCCTTTATAACGAATATGAAGTATCGCAGGAGCAGGCTCTGGAAGATACGCAGGAATTCATCAACAAGCTTGTTGAACTCGAAATAATTGATAAACTCTAATCGGATAACCAAAGAGCGGATTGCTAATCCAAATCAAAGGCGGTCACAAAATGAAAATCGCACTTTTCGGAACAAATGAAACACAGTTTTCAAAAGTTTACACACCTGATGTGCTCGAAAAACTCAGCAGATACGGTGAACTCTCAAAAAAAATAAATCAAAAGAATCTTTCAGAGAATGCAGAGTTTCTGAAGGACTGCGAAATCGCGTTTTCCACTTGGGGAATGCCGAAATTCACCAAGGAAGAAATCAAGGAATATATGCCGAAACTGAAGGCGGTTTTCTATTCCGCAGGAACAGTTCAGTATTTTGCAAAGCCTTTTCTTGAAAGCGGAATAAAGGTTTACAGCGCATTTGCCGCAAACGCAGTGCCAGTTGCCGAATACACCTTTGCGCAGATATCTCTTGCGGCGAAGGGATTCTTCCAATCTGCAAAATATTACCGCTCTCTCCCCGTTTATTCGCATCATATAGCAAACACATCAACAGGCAATTTCGGTTGCAAGGTCGGTCTTGTCGGACTCGGAGCAATCGGAAAAATGGTTGCGGAAAGACTCAAGACACTCGATGTTGAGGTTTATGCCTGCGACCCGTTTGTCCCCGAAGAAACGGCAAAAGCTCTCGGCGTGACGCTCGTTGATATGGAAACTCTTTTCAGCGAATGCGATATAATCAGCAATCACCTTGCAAACAAACCCGAGCTGAAAAATGTATTTAACTATAAGCTTTTCAAAAAAATGAAAAAGCGATCCACATTCATAAACACAGGCAGAGGTGCTCAGGTTGCGGAGTATTCACTTGCGCTTTCACTGCTTCTGCATCCTTCAAGAACATTTATTGCCGATGTTATCAAAAACGAGGTTTTTCCCTATATTTCTCCCCTTTTCTGGTGTCCTAACGCAATTCTCACTCCTCACATCGCAGGAAGCACAGGAAATGAGCCTCAACGAATGGCTTATTATATGATGGAAGAAATGGAAAAATTTGTTGCAGGCAAAGAAACAAAATATGAGGTTACCCTCGAAAGTCTCGAAAGAATGGCATAAGAAAATCAAAAGCGTTGCATCAGGGCGGTTAAGCTCCGATGCAACGCTTCTTTTTTTAAAAATAAAAATGGCAGAGGGCTCGGTCAAATCCGTGCCAACAACCACCATTGATGCCACAGAGCAGCAAGTTAATAATCTTGCACATCCCTGTAATGTATTTATAATAACATACCATTCTGCCGATGTCAACCATTACGGCATATGAAACAGAAGCTGAGGTCATGGAGTATACCGCCGTCCGAAAGGACAGACCGACATACCCTCGCCCAGCTTCCGATATCATTATAGCATAATCAACTTAATCGGTCAAGTTTCCGACCAAAAAATCAGAAAACACCCTTGTTATACTTTTTCATCGCATAGAAACTGATACCTAATCCTGCAACCATACCAACAATTAAAACAATCGTTCCGACCCGCGAATAAACGCTTGCTTGCAAGGTGATTGCCAGATATGTAAGAATACCCCTTATAAGCAGAGCAACACCCAGAATAATAGTTCCCAGACCTACCATTTTGCCAAACGGCACCATATCTTCTTCCGACACACGATTTTTATGATATGAATGCAGCATAGAAAGGTTACCCATTCGCTGCGAAATACCAATAGCGATACATATCACGCCAACAATTATAGCGAAATATTTTTCCATAGATTAATCCCCTGATATTTTCTTTAATTTAATTATAACACAAAATTACAAGAAATTTCCTCCGAATGTAATCTCAATAAATAAAACTGACGTAGGTTGTACAGCCATATCGGATTCTGCATTGAAGGTTTGGGGCAAGCATTTCTTGCTCAAGATACTTTCTCATTCCACTCCATGAACCAAGCACTTTTCCCATATAATACCTCCCGATAAGCAACTTACTTTAATACATTATATCACCAGACGCAATCAACGACAATGAAACTAATCTTTTCTGCCATAGTGATTTCTTTATTGATTTGAAAATATCATTTGTCTGAGATACGGTATTGGTAATTATGAAGGAAAGCTTATAAAACATTACAAAAACAGAGTCCTTGGCGACAACTTTTCCGTTGCCATCAACAACCTCAATAGTTATATTCGCTTTCTTTGCTCCAAAAAAACCCTTGCAAGTTACACTTCCGTTTTCATCAACAAACACCTTTGAATTATCCGAAGACCAACGAATTGCGCATCCGTCAGCATTTTTAATATCACATCCGAGCTGAATTGACGCTTTTGTATAAAGCGCAAATAATCCGAGCTTCCTGTTGACTCTGCTAACTGATTTGCCATTTTCGGTGATATCGACAAAGCATTTTTCAGCTGATACCGTTATTTCAAATTCGGCGGTTTTCGTTATACTTCCGAAAGTATAATAGACCGTTGCTTTTTTGTCACCAATCGAGCTCATATCGATTATACCAACATTATAATCGCCGACCTCACGGCTTGTGCCGTCGCTGAAATAAGCAACAACCTTAAGACCGGTTAAATCAAGCTTATCCGAAATACCGTATTCTGTTTTTGCAGGCAATTCCGATATTTCTATGCTGTTCAGAATAGTTTCAACCTCAATTACCGCAAACTCGCTGAAATGGTCGGTTTCAAAAACAATATAATTGCCGTCAATCGTGCTTGCAAAACGAACAAGCGGATTAACTATATCCTCTGTTACATGGTACACCTTGCATTTCGAGGCGTCAACACCTTCTGCAAGCTTTATTTTAACAGTTACCGTTCCATCAGGCTGAACAACCGAAGCTTCATAAACAAGTTTAATATCATAGAATCGTAAGCTCCTTATTGAACCGCCAACCGCAAAATTGGTACCCTCATAGTTTGACGGGTCAATTTCCTCTACCGAAAGCACCGTATCAGGTCTTATTTCCTTTGCAGTTGCGGAAACAATAACTCCGCAGGGCTCATGGCGAAGAACAACCGATGCATATTGCAAAGCTGAAATTGCATCTGAAATTGATTTTGCATAGAGGTCAACTTTGCTTTGCTCTGTAATATTCAAGCTGTAATCAACCGCGTTAATCGCCATATCAAGAGCGATTAATGATATATCCGAATAACAGCGTCTGTCCAGCTTTTCAGCTCTGGTGATTTCTGCTTCAACCGAAGAATAATCTGCAGGAAGATATTCCAGATTATCAATTGCCGCTTCAATCGCTTTTGCCCACTCGGAAACCTGAGATTGCTTATCTATTGTCAAGCTGTAATCAACCGCAGCAATAGCTTCGTCAAGCAAAGCAAGACTTTCGGAGGTGTAAAGGTAACGATCAAGAGTTTCCGCCTGCGCTTTAATGTCTTCAACAAAAGTGAAATCTGCAAGCCTGAATTTCAAAGATGATATTGCAGATTCTATCGCCTCTGCATATACCGAAATAATCTCTTTGTCGGTTACTGTTCTGTCTACTGCATTAATTGCTGCATCCAACTCCGCCAACGTTCCATCCGTATAAAGACTGCGGTCAATTGCCTTCGCTTTTTCGATTGCTGCATCAACCGCCGAAAAATAATGCGCTTTAAGTTCAAGACTGTTCAACGCGTCTTCAATTTTATAAACATATATGTTAATAATCGTACTGTCTGCCACATCACAGTAACGCTCAACTGAAGAAATCGCATCATCAAGTCTTTTCAACGATTCCTCACTATACATAGAACGGTCAAGTGCCTCTGCCCTGTCAATCAGAGCATCAACCTCAGAAAAATCTGACCATTCAATGCTCATCTGAACAAAAATATCCTCAATTTCCGCGGCAAATGCATCAATAGTGCTCTGATACGAAGCATCAACATTCCAGACAAGAGTATTTACAGCTTCATCAAGAACCGTAAGCCAATCATTTGTGTATCTGCTTCTGTTTATCGATTTTGACTTGTTAACAGCATATAACAGCGACGAATAATCACCAATATTATCATTGGAAATATAAACATAAGGGTATTTCTTCTCAACCGCATAAATATGTGCTGTCGAGTCTTTATAACAGTACACAACAGGCTCATATCCGTACGAGCAATAAAGCGCGCGGAACCCGAACTCAACATCTCTGCTTAGAAAAACAACCTCTGAAAGCTGAATCCCCAAAGCCCAATCATCAAGAATCTTTATGTTTTCGGGAATAACCAAAAACTCCAGTGATGGAGAGTTATTTATAAAATGGTCAGGTAATATCTCCAGACCGCTTCCAAGTTCAAGTATTTCAGCACCTGAAGCAGTAAACGCACTTTCTTCTACGGTTTTCAGTGTGTCATTAAGAATAATATGCTTTACATCCGTGTATGCAAATGCCGAATATGCAATATGCTCAGTGGTATCCGCAACCTCATATCTGCTCGGTTCAATCTTACTCGGCACATAATAGAGGATTTTTTTATCTTTGCTGTAAACTGCACCGTATTCGTCTGACATCAAATCAGGATGATCAGGATGGACGGTAAATTTTTTAATTTCCTCACAACAAACGAATGCTTTTTCCGCGACTTTAACATGAGCCGGAATATAAATTTCAGTAATATTTGTTAAGCTGAAAACTGACGGGCATATTTCAGTTATATTGCTTGTGATTGTAAAGTTATTAATTCCCGAATCATAAAACAACCCATTATTAAGCGTATTAACCCCTGACGGCACATCAAACTCTGTCAATGAACGGCAACTTGCAAAGGCATAATTTCCAACATCGGAAAGCTTGCTGTTGCGATCAAAAACAACTTCGTTAAGACTTTCGCAATAACGAAACGAATTACTTCCTATATACTCAACAGATTCGGGAACAATCAGTTTAGTAATAAATTTGTTATTATAAAAGGCATTGTCCGCTATACTGACAGTACCCTCTTTTACTGTAAAATTCATACCATCAGGTAAAACGGAATTTTTGCAGGTGAGCAAAACTTTACCGACATAATTCGGTCCGTCAGGCAGATTTTTATACCAAGTTGTGCCTTCAAATGCCTGATATCCGATAAACCTCACCGAAGCAGGAACGATTATATCGGTTACTGTTGAGTAATTATATAAGGCTTTTGACAATACAGCTGTTGTGTTTTCCCTTAATTCTAAAACCGTATTTTCAGGTGCCGTTCCCTTCCAGCAACAAAAAACAGTACCAAAATAGAAGGGCATATTATTCCCCATATTTCTATATAAAGCGCTGTCTTTATACACCTCTTCGTTGATTTCAACCAGTTTATTTTCCGCAGGAATTTCAATGGTTTCAAGCTTGTAAAGTCCACCATAGGTTGCATCAAATTTCTTCAAGGTTGAAGGCAAAGAAATCACTGTTGCATACTGCATCCAATCGAGAACACCGGCGCTTAATTGAGTAATTCCTTCTCCGACAACAATTTTAGTTATCGCTTCTGCATATGAATACCAGGGTTGACCCTTGTACTCATATGCATAAGTAGCTCCTGTGCCTTCAAAGGAAAGCACGCCGGTCACAGTATCAAGCGACCAGGTAATGTCGTCACCGCATTTGAAATCTGTTTCAGCGGCAAACGCTTCAGGTGCAAACCCATTGAGCGCAACAGAAAAAGGCAAAACAAAAATAATTGCCGCAAGAATAAATGAAATTAATCTTTTCAATTCATCACCCCATTAATATCAGTGCTGATTACTTTTTTCATTATAATACAAACGGATATTGTTTGCAATATTCTGAAAATAAATAAACGCGGCAGGAGCGCACCCCTGCCGCGAAAATTAAAAAGATATCTGAATTAAATTATTACTTTATTGCCTGCTCATAAACCTTGAGCATACCGAAAAGCTTCCTGAAGAATGCTGCAAACTTATCAAAGAAACCAGCCTTTGACTTCATCACCTGTGTATCTGATGAAAGTATATTTCCGTTTTCATCATAAACCGTTGCGATAAAGGTGGTGTCACCGCTTGACTTAGGAGTAATCTCACAAATTTCTCCATCAGTATTTGTAACAGTAAAGTTGCTGTTATTTGCCGACCATTCAATATATGCCCCTGCAGGAAGCGTTCCGTCAACATCAGCGTGAAGTTTAATGGCATCACCATATTTGATGGTTGTGTTTGACGGAGTACGGATTGTTACATTGCATCCTGTTCTGAACTCTGCATATTCACTTTCAAACATACCGAGCTCTTCAAATTCAGCAAAGAAATAATAGGAATAAACTGTCCCGACATCAAGTCCGTTAATACCGAACGCTCTGCCGATAACGGTATCTTTTGTTCCTGCAATATCTTTGTTTTCATATGTTGCGGTTTCTTCGGTTGCTATATTTGTAATTACATAACCCCATGATAAAATTTCATAACCGAAGGGGTTATCAATTCTCATACAAAGGGTTGCTTTATCTGTGCCGATAACATATTTGTCTGTGTTTGTTACCGATGAAACCTTTGTATTCAGAATAACTTCAGAAGGAATAACCTCAAATGTGTTTTCAACCGACTGGCTGGCAACCATTCCGTCCTTAAATGCTACAGCCTTGAATGTTGTTGTTTCGTCAACATAAACAACATCATCAAAAAGAAGGCTTTCTTCTGTAGGCTCTGTACCGTCTGTTGTGTAACGAATTTCAGCACCTTCAGTTGATGTTTCCATTTCAACCTGTGCAAAACCTATGGAAGCGTCTTCTGTGAGAGTGAAAACAGGAGCTTCAACCGTTGAATCATAAATGAAAATGGGTTTGACGGTTATATCTGAAGTTACGCTCCACCACTTGCTGTTATTATCCCAAGTGAGGAATTCATAGCCCTCGGCAACAGGATTTTCATAAGGAATAACAACTGCGTCTCCATAAGGTACGCTCTGAGTTTCAAATACGGAGTCATCCTTGTTAAGGAATGTTACGGTAAACATAATATCTTCGTATACCGCTTCGATAACCATATCGCCTGTTACTTTTGCTCCCTCGGGAACACTCCAACCAACAAACTTTTTGCCTGTTGCGCTACGAGCATCAGGTAACTTAATTATTGAATCATATTCAGCTTCTCTGATTTCAACAATCTCATTATTTTCCCAATCGACAAAAATGAGGTCATATGATTTCTTAATTTTTTCTGCTTTTATAGTTGTAGCAGAATAAATGTTTGTAAATGTACGATCCCAACGAAGCTCGTAACCGTCAACTTCGGGAAGCTCGGGAGCTGTTGCTGAACCACCCATTGCAACGTTTTCTGATTTAAGAAGCTTTCCGTCAATATCATAGAAATCAACTTTATAACTCGGCTTGGGAGCTTCAACAATTTCAACATTGTTAACCAAACCATTTGCAGTTGCTATACCGAAGGATACGATATAATCCCCTGTTTCAGCGCTGATTTCCTGTCTGGGAATGAAGGAGAAGCTGTAGGAATTGCCGCTGCCGAGTTTAATCTGGCCGATATATTCAAGTTGAAATTCAAGGCTGTCAACATTCTGCTTCTTATAAACCATTATTGTTGCAACCTTACCTGAATAATCTGTTGCCACATTAGTGAGCTTGCCGTTGAAGGTATACTTTGTGCCGCTGAGATTTTCTGTTACGATATAATCTGAGGAGCCTGTTGATGCTTTTTCTTTAAGATCTCTGTATCTGTATACGGTCTGTTTTTCAACCTGTCTTGTGTCTGTTGCGGAAACAACCGTATCACTCCATGATGAATAATTTCCCCACTTCCAGTAGCTGTAGGTAGTTGTCTTCGAACGGGTTCTGTAGCGATACTGGGTAACTTCACAATCATAATAATATCCGTTAACACCCTTCTCACACTTTGTCAGACCCCAAGCCAAGGGAAGACCTGTTGTTTCGCAATAATTGGTTATCTTTTTGGTTGTTGCATAATGGTAGTGCGGACCATATACACCGTAAGTATACTTTGTTGAGGGCGCAATACCGTTGCTGCCGTTACAATAGTGATAATATTTATAAGCTTTTCTTGTTTCAACATCCTTGACATCGGTTTCAGTCTGTTTTGTTGTTGACCAACCGCTCCATGAGCTCCAGCTGCCGTAAGAAACTGTTGAACCTGACTGTGTCCAACCGCTGAGAGTTGAGCTTGTGCTTGTTGTTGTCTGCTTATCTCTGTAACGGTACTGAACCTTTGTTTCAACCTCTCTGGTGCTGCTTGCTGTTACAGCCGTTGTGCTCCAACCGCTCCAATCAGACCAGTACTTTTCTGTTGTTGAAACTTCCTTTGTTACCTTAACGGATGTAACTTCAGAAAGCGCACCACCTGTACGGCTGTCGTGCTCTGTATCATTTGCGAGAACATAAACCTCGGCAAGCATACCATCAGCGGTAGCTCCGATTTTAACCGTTGAAGTATAGTTACTTGCATTTGCAGGAACAGCAACCGCCTGAATTGCAGTTGCAACAACCTTGTCATTGGCTGTTTTAATAACAGCAACAATCTTACCGTTAACAACCTGATTTGTTCCGTTGATAATCTTAACACTGACATCATAGCTCTTGAGGTCGGTGCTTCTGACCGCCTTCTGCGCAGTTACGACCAAGGGAAGGTCAGGATTTGCCCAGGCATATGTGGGTTCAAAGGTTGCTGCGCCGTTAACTTTTGTGTAGCTGTTGCCTTCTCCCGAAACAACGCTCCATGCGGCAAACTTATAGCCTGTTTTCGCAGGAGCTGTGGGAATGGATTTTGCAGCTTCGCCGTATTTAACAGTTTCCTGAGCAAGCTTATTTCCGTCTTCATCAACAAATGTTACTGTATACTGTTTGGGAGTATAAACAGCAGTAACGGTTGAATCCACCGTAACATTTGTATATTTTCCGCTCCACATCGAGAAGTCATAGCCTGTTCTTTGAGTGGGAACGGGAGCTGTTACTGATGAGCCGTATTTTGTTTTCTTCGCTACAATCACCTTGCCGTCATAATCCTTGAATGTAACAGTTACATCAGGTTTAACCGTTACATTAATCGCAGGCGAGCTTGCTGCACTTTCGCCAGCAAAGTTAACTGCCTTGACGGTTATTGTATATGTACCTGCTGAATCGGGTGTAAACGTTGCAAGAGAACCTTGAGTAACAAATGTATCTACCTGCGAACCGTCCTTGCTGAGAATTGCCTTATATTCATAAGCATTGCTTACAGCGCTCCATGAAACAGAAACACTGTCACCGATTCCGATTGTGTTCTTTGAGGATGAATCAAGTTTTACTGTGGGCACTCCGGGAGCATTGGCTGAAAGAGCTGCCGAAGCAACGGCGCTATTTGCCTTACCGCTTGCAACAGCAATAGCTTTAATGGTTGTATTCTGATAAACAGTAAACTGACCTGAATATTTTGTGCTTGAGGTTGTGGGATTTTTACCGTCTGTTGTGTAATAAATTGTTGCATTCTTATCGGCAGTAATTGTCATATTAAAACCGTTCGATGCGAGCTTATTACTGATAACAGGCGTTGCAACCTTATCAACTGTTATCTTTTTTGACATAACAGAGCTGTTATTCATACCGTTCTTGACCGCAATTGCTTTAACGGTTGCAGTAGATGTGAGATTGAACGCTTCTGTATATTTTGTGCTTGATGTGGTAGGATTGCTGCCGTTTGTAGTATAGTAAATTGTCGCACCGGAAGTTGACGTGGTAAGTGTAACCTTAACACCGCCTACATAGTTTGATGTCGAGGAGGTAGGCTGGGAGACGGATGGTTTTGAATCTGCAAAAACGGGGTGAATACAACCCCAATATGTGCTCCCGCAACTAGCAACAATATCTTTATAATATTGCTTAGTCTTTGTTACAGCTGTTCTAACATAAGATCTCTGGTGCCACACTCCATTATCTGATTCGTATATCGCAACATGGCCTAATCCATTTCCTGCATAAATGAGAATATCTCCCTTTTGAGGAACGCCTCCTTTTGTCCTCGTCCAACCTGAAGGCAATTTATTTGTAGCATAGTCACGTGCGTGTCCACCAGGGGATTTGGCTCCTAAAAATCTATAATAGTAACAAATTAAATCCACGCACTGGGCACCATACGCCCCATCATAATCTAATTCTTGTCCATTTTTAGATACCAACCAGTCTATTGCATCTTTGCTTGTTTTATCTGTTGCCGCTGAAGCTTCCTGCACAAACGGGTTCTCGCTGAAGATACCCATAGGCAGAAGCATTACTGCAGCAAGCAGGAATGCAAATATGCGTTTACTTAATTTTCTCATAAAAATTCCTCCATTTTTATAATTGCTAAAATTAACTTACACTGAAACACCCTTCAAAGGAAATAGTTTCATTGAGAATCAAAGGCAAAACCTGATATATGCTGAGATATTATCAAAAATATCTCTTATCAAGAAACCGAGTGAAAAAGCATTATAAATCAAATCGCCACTGCCGTCATTATATTTGAAGGCAAGGAAAATCTGCTCTATATCGCTGCGCAATTCTCTGACATTTTCGCTGATATTCTTCTTAAGATATTCGGTGTTTGCTTTGCGGTCATCTTCAACGATATCGCAAATGCATCTGATATACTCATATTCATCAACGGCAACAACAAAATAAACATCGTTATCTTTTGTCACATCCTGATAAATTATAACCTCAAACTCTTCTCCGTTGGGAAGTTCAACTATTGTAATCCATTCTTCACCTTGCTTATAGTTAGCAAGAAGCTTGGTGCTTCCGTCCTTATAAATCACTTCAATTTTATCACCGTTTGCGCGAGGGTCAGAGAAGCTATATCTGCCGTCATAATATTCATAGGAAACAGCATAATATTCAAGGTCGCTGACAATGATTTCATCGATATAGTCGCAGGCATCGTAAGTTGCTTCAGGTCTTTCGCCGTCATATTTTTCGATTGTAACTACTGACCCTGTTTCTTTTATATCGTCTTCATACCAACTCTCTGCTTTAAAAAGAAGAGTACCTTTTGTGAGATAATAAATTCTGCTGTTATCTTCGTTAAGCGCATACTCCTCATATCCATAGGCAATCGGGGTATCATAATAATCGGAATAATCATAATATTCGGAAATTTCATATTCCTCTGCATCGCAGGTAACCTTGTAGCATCCGTCTTCAGGAATTTCAAGTTCATAATATAAGCCTGCATTAAAATCAAGATTTTTTGATGTCAGGGTAAGGGTTTCGCCAACTCCGAATTTACCGTCAAGCTTCATAACATAGGCTCCGTCTGTCTTTGTTTGCCAATGGACATATTCACCGACTTCGGCAGCAGATGCTCCGATTGAACAAACGCCAATAACTACAGCCAGAGAAAGGATAATTGCGATGAATTTTTTCATAATAAACTCTCCTTTTCAAATTATTGTTTAGCCACAAAACCGAACTCATACGGCTTCAGATAAGAAACAGACCATACCTTTTTTCCATCAACTTCTTTTAAAGCCGCTGAAACCTCATCAACTTCATAAAAGTATTCCTCCGAATAACCATTTTCAAAATGGCTGGCCATTTCATCTTCATCATATGATGAAAGTTTTATAATATAGCTTCCGTCAGCTTGTCTGCTGAAATCAACAATATGCGGAGCTAATCTTCCTCCGCCGCCTTCTTCATATTGATAATAATAGAATCCGTCGCTGTAATAATAGTCAAACAATACATTAAATCCCGTAGTATCAAAATCATCGTCAGTCTTTGTTCTGTCAGGCTCGACACAAAGAATATTCTTAAGAATAAAGTCAATCTGATCTGCATTGAGCTTTACATATCCGAAATCATCAGTAAACAAACCCTTCGGGTCGGGCTGCATTTTACAGGTTTCTCCGGTTTCTTCATATTCGTCGTATCTGGTGATAACATCATAATCCACTTCAACATCGGTAAAATGAAAAAATCCCATAGACATTTCATTCCACATCATATACATCGCTTCCGCAAGAGCGCTTTCCGATTGGCTGTTATAAAAATATTTGTTTTCAAAATCTTCGGGAGAACTGTTTCTCATCAATTCAACATATTCATCGTAACTTTCATACTCTCCAAAACACACATTGTTATTAGGGGTGCTCCTCAGAATTCCAAGAACAATCTCGCGGAGGCATTCAAAATCCTCTTCCGATGCCTCGAGGAACTCCGATGCTGCACTTTCGTCCGTTGCCGCTGTTGTTGCATTCGGTAATGCTTCAGGTTCTGCATTTTTACCGCAAGCAGCAAATACAAAAATCATTGAAAATGCGAGGATGATTGCGACTGCTTTTTTCACAATAAACATCTCCTTATAAAGTAAATAATTTTGCTTTCTTTTGAACAGTCATATTTATTTAATGGTATTGCTTTATCGACTTAATAAAATAATAATATAATCAAATTGAATTGTCAACATATGTATTCATTCTTCTTCCGTTTTCCCTTTACAATTCTATTGAAAGGAGATGATAATTTGCTGGACCCCAAAGTGGTAGGACGGGTCATACAAAAAACTCGCGAAGAAAAAGGGCTGTCACAAGAGGTTGTGAGCGGATTGGCAGATATCGGGCGAACGCATCTCAGTGCAATTGAGCGCGGTTTAAGGAAACCCACGATGGAGACGTTTTTCAAAATAGCCAATGCTATGGATATTGAAGCAAGCATTCTTCTCAAACAAATTGAAAGTGAGTGTGGGGAGATTACCTCGGCATCTTGAAAAACGCCTTAACAAGATAGACAACAAAATCCATTAAAAAGTTCACCAAAATCAAAAAATTTTTAAATTTTATTTTTTGTTGATTTGTTGTTGCCCTGTCATTTTTATGATATAGTAATATTATAAAAATTATCGGAGGCCGGAATGAAAAACACAGTTGACTTTCCAAAGCTAATAAGCGATGCCCTTGAAGGTGATGAAAAAGCCTTCAGCGAGCTTTATCAGCTTACATTTAAAACTGCATACCATACGGCTTCTCTTTTCTTGAAAAAAGCGGAAGACATCGAGGATGCTCTGCAGAATACATATGCAAAAGCCTTCGACAAGCTTTCTGAATTGAAATCTCCCGAAAGTTTTGAATCATGGATAAAATCCATCGTTGAAAACGAATGCAAGAATTTTATTAAGAAGGAAAAGAAATTTTATTTACCTCTGATTTTCTTCAAAAACAAGGTTGATGAAAACGCCGAAGAATGGAAGCAACCCGTTCCTCAGGAATATATGGAACGCGAGGAATTGCGAAACAGTATCTCAGAAATTATCGACTCGCTTTCTCCTGAGGTGCGAGCCTGCATAATTCTTTTTCACTATGAAGATAAGAGCCTGAATGAAATTGCAGAAATTCTTGACATTCCGCTCGGTACTGTCAAAAGCAGACTTCATAACGGGCGCAAACAGATTGAAAAAGAATTCAACAAACTGCGTAAAACTGACCCAACTCTTCTTGGCATCGGCGCAATTCCTGTTATTCTTTCACTTTTGTCTTATCAGGCAAAAAACATTATTGTTCCCGAATTTGTTTCAGAGAGCGTGCTCTCTTCGGCAATTGCATCAGCATCCGCCGCAAGCACAGCACCCTCGGTTGGTGCTGCTTTGAGTTCATCCGTTGCGGCAGGCGGAGCAACAACCGCAGCCGTAGGAGTTACCTCTTCTGCAGCAACAGCAATTGCCGTAAAAGTAACCGCAGTTGCCGTTGCAGGCGCTGTTGTTGCAGGAGGCTCGGTTGCAATAAAAAATTACATTCAGAATGACGAACCGACCACCGAGCTGACCTCGGTTTCATCCGTATATTACAGCGAATTGCATCCATCGGAAGAACTCTTATCAGAAATTGTTTCTCTGGCGGCAACATCAGAAGGCACAGAAGCATCTGCTACGGTTGCAGCTACCGAACAAACAACAATCAGAGAACTCTCAACAACCGCTCCTGCCTTGACAACTCAAAAGCAAACAACCACCTCGGTAATCTCCACAACGCAAACGGAAACCACAACAAAAGCGGTTGCTACAACCTCTCCTCCGACAACATCTCCCGAAAACAACTATTCCGCTTCGGGAGGCATTATAACGGAGTATAAAGGAAATGACTCCAATATATCTATCCCCTCCTCAATCGGTTCGGACACCGTAACCGCAATCGGAACAGGCGCATTTGCAGGCAACACAAAGATAAAATCCGTTTCTGTTGCATTGTCTGTAACACAGATAGGTCAGGAAGCCTTTGCGGATTGCACATCGCTCAGCTCCATTTCGTTACCGTCATCGCTTGAGCTCATAGGCATAGGTGCATTTTATGGATGTTCAGACCTCACATCTGTTTCTATACCCAACGGAACAAAAACAATAAGTGATGAAGCTTTCGCACAGTGCTCTTCACTGCAAACCATAACAATTCCATCAAGCGTAACTTCGATTTCCGACGATGCATTTGACGGCTGCGATTCTCTGACAATCAGATGTGAAGAGAACTCCACCGCCCACGATTTCGCTGTTGCCAACGGTATAAAATTCAGTTTAATTTAAACAAAACAGCCACACTCCTGTTTCAAAGGGAATGTGGCTGTTATTCTATAAAAATTCTTTATATTAAGTTTTACAGCTTGGACGACGCTTTGTTTATCAACGAAACATTTCGAATGTATTTTACGATAATGCGGACAAAATTGAGGTTAAAGGATAAGTTGTCAAAAAGTTGACATTTTCAATTTGAACTGAATTTCAAAAAAAAGAAAGTGCCTTGAAACCGTAATGATTTCAATGCTTTTCTTCTGGTTACGGAGACAGGATTTGACTCGCGCGCCTGCGGTCGCTTGGTCGCTCGCGGTCACAACAGTCCACCGGACTGTTGCTCTGTGCCGCTCGTCCTTCAAACCCTGTCAGAAAAAATAACAGCCGACCAAAGTCGACTGTCATTTTCTGAAGTTAATGTGAGAAATTGATACAATTTATCGTTGTTGAGCCGAGCGTTGCAGTTTTAGGTGGTTTTTTACCATTGCTTCACGATTCAAGTCCCCCTCGGCTACGAACTTTCAATATTCCCTTAAAATCACTCCAAAAATAAGGGAATCCTATACCTTTTAAGGGCAAATACGGTTATCAGAAGATAATCTTTCAAACAGGGACTTGACTTTTCGGCATTTTAGAGTCATTACATACACTACCGCAAATATCAGGAGGTATTGTATGACTAAGGAACAATCAACGGCAGAGATGCGTTATAGGCTCAGTAAATATGTTTTGCAGGTGCTATTAGATGCAGAGCTCATCACCACCGAAGAGGCAATAAAAACAAAAGCGGTTCTGCTTGAAAAGTACGATCCGTTTACACGCTGTTTGGAGGAGGTGGACTCGTGGCAGAACGAATTGTAAAGCAGGTTCGTCCACGCTCAAAAGTTCCATCCATTCCGAAGGAGATGCGAGAAAAACGTGTGGCGGCCTACGCCCGTGTTTCTACTGATTCTGATGAGCAAATGGGCAGCGTAGAGGCACAGAAAGATTATTTTGAAAAACTCATCCGCGAGAAACCCAGTTGGATGCTTGTTGGCGTATATGCCGATGAGGGCATTTCCGGTACATCCCTCAATCACAGAGAGGCTTTTGCCCGTATGATCGACGATGCGATGGACGGTAAAATCGATCTTATCATTACGAAGTCCCTCTCCCGTTTTGCCAGGAACACCGTGGACGCTCTCAATATTATCCGCAAACTAAAATTAAAGGATGTGGGTGTGTATTTTGAGAAGGAGGATATTTCCACTTTGGACAGCAAGGGCGAGTTTCTTTTGACTCTGATGTCCAGCTTGGCAGAAGAAGAGTCACGCTCCATTTCCGAAAATGTAAGGTGGGGTCAGCGCAAACGCTTTGCAGACGGTAGATATCATATGCCCTACAAACAATTTCTCGGGTATAAGAAGGGCACCAACGGCGAACCGGAACTTGTGGAGGATGAAGCAAAAATCATCAGAATCATATACCGACTCTGCCTGGAAGGTTACACCCCAAGCTCGATTGCAAAGCAACTGACAGAAGCAAAAATACCTACTCCCTCCGGGATGGAGGTCTGGCAACGGCACACGGTTGAAAGTATTCTGCAGAATGAAAAATATTACGGCGCAGCGTTGCTGCAAAAGAAATTCTGTGTTGATTACCGCACAAAAACAATGCGTAAAAATCAAGGTGAATTGCCGATGTATTACGTTGAAAACGGACACGAAGGCATTGTGACAAAAGAGATTTTTGATGCGGTGCAAGAAAAACTTTCTGTTCCGGAAGAAAATATCGGTGCAATCTATAGACGTAATCTAATTCACAACCTTTCAGGGAAACTGTTCTGCGGTGATTGCGGTTCGTATTACAACCCCATACCAATTCACTCAACCACTTATAATGATCTCGTTTGGAAGTGCAGCAATCGTCACCTGAAAGGATTTCCGTGCAAGACCCCGTATTTGTATGAGGAGATGTTAGGCCCCATATTCCACGAAATTATCGTATCGGTGTTGGGAAAGAACCCCGGTGTTATACGGGATTGTGTTTCGGTAATAAAAAGCCTGCGTAACGGCAAAAACAGCATCACGCAAAACGATGTTTTTGATGCCGTCACAGCTTATGACATAAACAGCAAAGCCGAAACCCGTATATGGCGTACAATTATTGATAAGGTTATCGTTCACAAAGGGCACCTGCTTCAATTTCATATGATTGACGGGAGTAAAATGGAGTACCGGATGATGGTAACCTCTCCGAGAATGAATAAGCCTACAAGATGCGCCGAAGAGGATATCTACAAAGATTATATCAGCGGTTACAGAACGACCTTCCTTGCACAGAAATACGGCTTTAAACTTACAACCATTCGACGGATTATAAAAGACTACAGCAAATAAACAAGACCGCACAGATTACCCGTGCGGTTCTGCTTATTGGTTTAAGTCTTAATCTTCAAAATTCAACCCCGTGAGCGTTTCAAGCATTAACCTCCC
>JAZRBF010000024.1:0-60636 GCA_045634985.1 Acutalibacteraceae bacterium
TTGACTATATAGCCCTCGCATTAAAAAACATCAACTCAGTAGAACTACGAATCTGTTCATCCTTATATAGCCTATTTTATATGTTATTTAAAAATATTTTAGTATCTTTTGTAATCATTGATATTGTTGGGATTAAGGCACATAACGTTTATTTAATTACATTGATATTTAATCTTTTACATATGAATTTTTGAAATTTACATTTTTTTATTATGTTTTTCATGATCATCTGTCATAACAAGGATAAATATTTTTGAGAGGAGATATTGTTATGTATCAATATCCTATTGCTATGTCAAATGATCTAATAAGAAAACTTGTACCTGCCGATGAATCACGTGGCGCAATAATGTCTGTTATGGAAAATCGATTGCAATTAATGCTGATATCATTAATTGATTATAATGATGACAATTTTGAGTGGCATGAAATATCAGTTTGTGAATTCAAGAATTTCTGGGATTTAAAGTCCTGGGGAGGTGTCCAACAAAAAATGTTGTCTGATGCCATTGATAATTTGAAAATCAATAAATATTGTATTGATGGTCGTATCATTAAATGGATTGATGATGACTCTGAAATATTTTTAGGAAGAATGAAGTTGAAATTAGATGATTCTCTGATGCAACATTTGCTTGGCTTGAAACGTAATTTTACGAAATTTGATATAAGTAATGTTATCAAACTAAATTCTAAATACTCATTCAGAATCTATGAGATATTGAAAAGTGTTGAAAATATGGGTGGGTACAGAATTACGTTACCAAAGGCTAACGAAATTTTCGGCGATAATCTGTATAACACAAAATCCGAATTGGAACATCATATTTTGATTCCTGCCATTGATGAGATAAATACAAAAACAGACATAAATATATCATATGAATTCAAAAAATCGTTTGGCGAAAATGAGATGTTATATTTAACCATATGCAACTATGATGATTACGCTGAACAAAAAGAAAGAACTATATCGTATTTTACTGTTTTGGGTGGCTCAACCAATAAAAATCTAAGAAAGATGTCACCCCAAAATAACATTCAATCTGAAATTGTAAAAAGCAAATCAATTGTTTATGATTTAGAGGGATGCGAACCTGTATCATATGTCAATATATTGAAATCATACGAAATGTCGGATATGGTAGATTTTGATGATGATTATGTTTTTTAAACCGAAAACCCTGCTGTTTTTTCAGCAGGGTTTTCTTAACAATACAAAACAAAAGATAAAGAAAGATTAGTTTGTTAAAATAAATGCGATATACGTTACGTTGTTTTCGGAATATGAAGCTATACCACATTTGTTGAATTTGGGGTTAATCAGATTCTTTTTGTGTGAGTCTGAGGCTTTCCAGGAATTAAGAATATACTTTGTGTCAACTGAACCATTATGTTTAGCCAGATTTTCGCCAACTATATTCCATCTGATTCTGTTTTCGTTCAATACAGAGTCAACTTGACTGCCATCAGGTCTTGAATGACTCCAGTTTATGGATAATTCTTTTGCTCTGATGCATGCTGCATCACATAGTGATGGTTCAATTATTAAATTTTTAATGTGATTTTCTGTTCGATATTCATTAATCAGACCAAAAAGTTCTTCACATTGAACATTTAATTCATGGTTTTTGTTTGCAGTGTAATGAAGCGTTGTTGCCATATATGTTGAAACCATATTTGATGTTGTTTCAACTGTTGTCGCAATCGTTTTATTTTCAGGATAAGTGAACATAGGATTCGGTATCATTTCGTAGTTTGTGTTTAATGTTGTCGATAGTTCAGATGAATTGATATCGATTTTGCATCCGTTGATAAATAAAATAATCATTATAATTATTGCAACAATTCGTTTCATTATGGATGGTTAATCTCCGAAATAGGATAAATAAATTCAACATAGAAACCGGACGAATTTCTGCAAGGCTTTTCATTTTTTCTTAATGAAACTAACACGTAACTTGCGTTTTCATCTACACTTTTATCCTGATATACGACATATCCTACGTTGTCACAAAATCCCATCAATTGCATTGATGAATCATTCGATAAGATCCATTGAGCAATATATGGAATATTCTCTTGAAGAGCGTCTTTAACCAGGTCAAGTGCAAGATCTTCCGAATACACTGATGAAACGAACTGACATTTTGACAGCCGAATCATATGTTTTAATGAATTCAAGGAGTCCGAATATGAACACATAAAATCTTTGCTATTATGACAGAAGTGGCTTGTCCATACATGGCTTTCTATCATTGCTTTTAAATCATCTTGAATTTGTGTTATGCTTCTTTTTTCTTTTAAACATTTGTCTATATATGTCATATCTCACCACCTCCCATTTTATCGAGAAGCGGTGTGATTGATTTGACATAAAACCCGATTTTATTTTCGCATTTTTCAAAAACTATAACACAATCAAAAATATCTTTTTGTACGCCATTTTCGTCAATCACATAAGATATCGGTGTTGAAACAATTGTTAAATAAAGGTCTGTCGTTTCTGTGTCTTGTAGTATCCAAGGTGCTAAAAGATAAGTATATTTACTCAGAATTTCTTTTATGGCAACGTGTGCAATTTTCTCGGCGTAGCATATCCCGGGATATCTGCCATATGTGTTTGTTGATATATCACACGGAACACAATATTTTACCGTTTTATTTCCATCATTTATAAACATCTCCAAACCATTTTGAGTGTTGTTGATTAGAAAATTGCATTCGTCATGAATGATTTTTATGTCGGCATTTTGTGCCTTCCATTTATCTATAAGTGTCATTTTCTACCTCCATTAATCTGTAAATTTTCCATTCATAATGTCAAGTATTATTAAAGCTCCGATTCTGAATCCAAAAGAGAAATATTCTCTATTGCTCTCGGCATTAACATAACTCCAGCTTTCCGAAAATTTTCTGAAATTATCGGAATTCTTGCCCGATAGATTTTTAATGAGATTTTTCTCGCAGTCGCTCAAAATCTGCATTTGTTTTTTGAATTCTTTGTTATTGCTCATACTTATATTCTGCACGCTGATGTTGTCATAAAATAACTCATCAATAATTGTTGTTATCACCTCCAATCGTTCTGTTTTTTTCATTTTTCTATTGCATTGTCATTCCTCCATCCGTCATATCAATTCAATATTGTTATGACAGAATGGTTATGACGACAATCTTCATAATGAAAATAAAACCCCCGTGATGTTAAGATTAAATCGAAACATTTCGGAGGTTTTGTTATGAAATACGGATATATCAGAGTTTCGAGTAAGGAACAGAATATAGACCGTCAGATTGACGCGATAATGAAAATGAATGTTCAAAAGAAATGTATTTTTTGTTGATAAACAATCGGGCAAAGATTTTAAACGACCTGCATATAAACGGCTTTTGAAAAGACTGAAAAAAGGTGATTTGGTTGTCGTGAAATCCATTGACAGACTTGGCAGAAATTATGATGAAATTCTTGAGCATTTGCGTCTTATAACTAAAGTTAAGCAAGCGGATATATTTGTGATTGATTTTCCACTGCTTAGTGTAATTCTAAATGGTAGTTAAATAAATTCTTGATAAACTATTGAAAAAAGAAAGAACTAATGCTATAATAAATAAAATTAAATACCGATATAATAAGATACGGTTTGAAAAGTTGTACGCTGAGTAAATCAAAAGGGAAATCAGGTTCGAGTCCTGAACAACCGCCATTACTGTATTTGAAGCAGAGTTATTGCTTTTTTAAGTCAGAACACCTGCCGTGTCTTTTTTAGGTTAAAACACAACTTTGGTGAGAAGAGTGCAACCGATTATTCAAAAGCTGATAAGGCATTTGAAATCGTGCATTCTTTTTTTATTACCTAAAAATCACAGTATCCGCTGACTGTTTGATTGTAATAACAATGCCGTGTTGCCAACCTTTTGATATGTCTGTTGTACTCTTTCGACCTGTTTCCGGTTGAAAGAGTTTTGTTTTTTTGTGAGGTGAAAATGTGATAACTGAGGAAAAGAAGCAGTGGGCAATTGAGCAACTGCGAGAAAAAAACAAGGAGCTTGGCAGACTTCCGAAAAAGGATGATTTTGATGTGGTGACTTTATCACGCATCAAAGCCTTTTTGGGTCCGTGGCCGAGAGCTTTGGAAACTGCAGGGTTAAAAGAACCGAAGATAATGCCCCCCAAAAATAAAAAGAAGAAAAAACAACAGACAGCTTTCAAAAAGGAGACGAACGGTAATGACTAAAAAGATTATCAGCATATTCATTGCTCTTGCGATGATTTTAACCGCGATACCCTTAACAGTATCGGCAAGCGAAGGCGACGATACAGTATATATTTCCATCAGTGATGATAAGCAGTTTATAACCGACACAGACGGCAATCCCATGGCATTCTATCCCGTAACATTGGACGAAATCGCAATGGTTGACCTTAATGAATACGGTTACGGTGATTATCTTTACGATGCAGACGGTGACAATGTTCCCGAACTCACCGCACTTCATCTTTATATTTATGTTCACGAAGTAATACTCGGACTTGATTGGTCTGATGTATATGTCAGCGGAAGTGCAGGAAGCATTTATTTTGCAGGCGGACTTTTCGGTTTCTCCGATGAAAATCTCCGCTATGACCTTAACGGTGCATATCCCGCAGTTGACGGTTGGGGTCTGACCGCCGATCGGATTGTTCTTGCCGATGGAGATTTTCTTAACATTGCACACTACACAAGCTGGGCATTCTGGGGCGACAGCGCAACGGGATTCCGTTACTTTACTGATAAGGAAGGAAACCTCAATCATGCATATACGGCAACTGTGAACGAAGAAATCGAGTTTGGTCTTGTCCGCAGTTATTCGGACTGGGCAAACGGCGGCGCAGCGGCATTTGTTGCCGAACCTTATTCTGTTGTTTATTGCGGAACTGCTTACGGTTCGCCTGCAGGTGAGCTTTTTGCCGACGAAAACGGTATGGTAAAAGTTCAATTTTCTTACCCCGGCACCTGGTATCTCTGGACAGACGGCGGTTACGGGGCTGAAAATCCCAAAGACGTTGTTTCTGCTCCCGCACTTGCAAAAATAAATGTTAAGGGTGAACCTGACCTCAACTTCACATTTGATTTTACTGACCTTGACGGTTCGATTTATGATGCAGGTATTATTAATTTTAATTTTGAAAATGAAAACGAATACTTTGATAACAATGTTCCAGAGGGCGATGTAACAACCTATTCTTTCACCTCCGATGAGTACGATAATTATATTGTATATATCGATTACTATGATGACAGCGATATTGTTGGCTGGAATGTCAACGGTGTAAATTACCTCATTGAGGATTCTGCCGATAACGAGGATTATTGGGATTTCGGTGATGATTCAGGTGTAGGCTACGGATTCGGATATGAGGATGATGATAAAAATGCTTACAGCGAATTCTATCTGATACTCGGTCTTGATAATGCTTATAACAAACCCGGCAACTGGGTTATAAAGCCGGTTGTTATGACCGAACAGATAATTGAAGTTATTATTGCTATTGACGATATCGGAGAGGTAACGGCAGAAAGCGGAGATGCTATCAACCTTGCATGGGAGCTTTACAATGCACTTACCGATTCGGAAAAAGAACTTGTTTTCAATTTTGCTGACCTTGAAGAAGCTCAGGAAGTTTATGATGCATTGATTGATGAACTTGAAGCCGACAGGAATGCTGCAAATGCAGTTGAAGAACTGATTTCTTCAATCGGTACAGTGACCGTTTTTAATTATAAAAAGATTAATGTTGCCCGTGAAGCATACGATGCACTCACCGATTCACAGAAAACGCTTGTTGAAAACTATTCCGTTCTCACCGATGCAGAAAATTCTTTTGCAGCCTTGCTTGCAGATGCTTCGGATGCAGACCACAAGACAATTTATGAAGCAACGGGTACATACATAAACTCTCTCGGCACACCTTATGTCGGTTCAACCGGTGGTGAATGGATGGTAATTGACCTTACCCGTTCAGGCTACGGTTGTCCCGATGGCTATTACGAAAATGTTGTTGAATATGTAAACAAAAATATCAACGATAAAGAACAGCTCCACAGAGCAAAGTCAACAGATAATTCACGAGTTATTCTCGCTCTTACATCTGCAGGTTATGATGTAACCGATGTTGACGGTCATAATCTTCTTATGGGTCTTACCGACATGACATATCTGAAAAAGCAGGGCATCAACGGTCCAATCTGGGCATTGATTGCATTTGACTGCCACGACTATGAAATTCCCGTTAATGCAGACGCAATCGAGCAAGCTACCCGTGAAAAGATTATAGCTTATATTCTTGAAAAACAACTTGAAGACGGTGGCTGGGCAATGTCAGGCAATGTTGCCGACCCCGACATGACGGGTATGGCAATTCAGTCACTTGCTCCGTATTACGAAACAAATGCCAAAGTCAAAGCTGCGATTGACAAAGCAATCATCTGCCTTTCAGAAAAGCAGTATCCCAATGGCGGATTCGGTTCAATCGACGGCATTTGCAGTGAATCCTGTGCACAGGTTATTGTTGCATTGACCGCACTCGGAATTAATCCTGAAACCGATCCCCGATTTGTAAAGAACGGTGTTTCCGTTGTTGATGCAATGTGTCTGTTTGCGGTTGAAGGCGGCGGATTTGCACATATTCCCGATGCAGGTATAAACGGTATGGCAACAGAGCAGTCACAGTATGCTCTGGCATCATATTTCCGTTTCCTGGGCGGCAAAACATCACTTTATGATATGAGCGATGTTGATATTTACACAAAAGATGAAAAAGCTGCAGATGCAGTTGAAGCAATGATTTCCGCTATCGGTACCGTTACAACAGAAAGCAAGTCAGCTATCGAAGAAGCAAGAGCCGCTTATGATGCACTTACCGACGAACAGAAAGCACTTGTTGAAAACTATGAAGTTCTCACAACTGCAGAAACAGAGTACAGCGAACTTATCGCTGAAAAAGAACTCGGTTTCTTTGAGAAACTTATCAATTGGATTGTCAATGCATTCAATTGGGTAATCACACTTTTCCAAAACATTTTCTCATTCTGATAACTCCAAAAGTCGGCTGTTGCTAAAAACAACAGCCGACGCAACTCCCTAATTTTTAAAACAATTTGTTATATAGCAATGTATATAGACCGTCAGGAGGCAATTTATGAAAAAGAAAAAAACAGCGAATATAGTGATGGTTGCTGTCATTATTGCCATCGCAGTATTGGGAACCATGGGTGTCGGTCATATCAAAGGCTGGTTTGACAAATCCGATGAAAACACCGCTGTTCTGACGGATTTCCGTGGCATCATAACCTTGCAGCGTGACGGAGTTGCCTATGCAACAACAGATGAAACTGTTCTCCGTAAGGGAGATAAAATCACCTGTGATCCCGGTGCAACCGTCAGAATTGCTTTAGGTGAAAACTATATTGCTCTCGGTCAGAATGCCGATGCAGAAATAATTAATCCCGATGCTGATGAATTTGCTCTTAAAGTTAATGTCGGCGAAGCTTTTGTTAACACAAACGGTTCGTTTTCTCTTGAATTTGCTGACAAGCAGACTGAAATCAGTAATGCGGTTGCAACTCTGAGTGTCCGCAAAGGTGCACAAAGTATCAGCGTTTATCAAGGCTCTGTCGGTGAAGCAACCGAGGGTCAGATGCTCGAATGGATTGGCGATATGGTATCCGTAAGAGATTTTTCTGCTAAAAGCCTTAATGATTTCAATATTTCGCAGATAAGAAAAGCCAATGAAACAAAAACTCTTGTTTTCTCAAATGATGATTTGGATAAGCTTGAAGATGAACGTTGGGAACAGATGCACGGTTCAACAGAAACAACAACCGAAACCGTAACATCAACTCATACTGAAAAAACGACTGAAAAAGAAACAACATCTTTAACCACGGAAAAGAAAGAACCTACGGCAACTGTTCCCGAAACAACCGCAAAATCGACAACAACCAAAACACAAACAACAAAACCGGAAAAGACAACAAGACCAAAAGCTACAACTACAACCGAACCCGTAACTACTACCAAACCTGTTGAAACAACAAAAGAAAAGCTTACCTGTTCTATAACCATATGCTGTGACACAATTCTCAATAATATGGATAATCTCGACCCCGCAAAAGCACCGTATGTTCCCGATAACGGAGTTATTCTCAGGGAAGTAACAGTTGAATTTGAAGAGGGCGAAACCGTATTTGATGTTCTGAACAGAGTCTGCAAACAATACAACATTCCGGTAGAATACAGCTGGACTCCTATGTATGACAGTTATTATATCGAAGGAATTAATAATCTTTATGAGTTCGACTGCGGCAGCGAATCGGGTTGGATGTATAAAGTTAACGGATGGTTCCCGAATTACGGCTGTTCAAGCTATTATCTGACGGGCGGTGAAAATATCGTCTGGTGCTACACCTGTAACGGACTCGGTGAAGATGTGGGTGCAGAACGATGGGAGTAAAATGAAAGAGGACGCATTTTCAAAATTTCATCCTGCGGTGAATCTGCTGTTTTTCATCGGGGCAATAGCTTTCGGTGTTCTTCTGCAACATCCCGTTTATCTGCTTGCAGGCATTTTCGCAAGCGGAATATATTACCTCATGCTTAACGGCAGAAAAGGAATCAAAAATATACTTCTGATGATACCGCTTTTTGTGTTTGTCACACTTTTCAATCCTATTGTAAACACAAGAGGTGTAACAGTTCTTTTTACATATCTTGACAGACCTTACACCCTTGAAGCACTCGTTTACGGTGTAGCCGTTGCGGCAACATTTGTGCTGATGCTTCTGTGGTTCGGATGTTACGGAAAAGTGCTCACGGGCGACAAATTCACCTGCCTTTTCGGAAATCTTGCACCGTCGTTATCATTACTTCTTGTTATGGTATTCCGTATGATTCCGAATCTCATTCAAAAGGCAAAACAGATAATCGGTGTCAGAAGTTCAATCGGCAAAGGAACATCAGGAAAATCGTCGCTGAAAGATAAACTGAATTCGGGAATGACGGTTATCGGCGTTCTCACATCTTGGGCACTTGAAGGCAGCATCACAACAAGCGATTCGATGCGTTCAAGAGGCTACGGCACTTCAAAACGGACAAGCTTTATGATTTACCGAATGACTGCAACGGATTGGATTTCAATTTTTGTTATGCTTGTTTTACTCGGCATTGTTATCTTTTTTGCTGCAAACGGCGGAATGAATGCTGAATTTCTGCCCGAAAGAAACATCACACCGATAAAGGGTGTTAACATAATTGGATTTATCACATATATCGGATATCTTATGATTCCGACTTTACTTCACATCAAGGAGGTTATACAGTGGAACATTTCAGAATCGAAAATTTAACATTTTCGTATCCGATCTCAAAAGATAAAAAATCTCTCGACAATGTGTCATTTAAAATAGAAAAAGGCGAATATATCGTTCTCTGCGGAAAATCGGGAAGCGGCAAAACAACTCTTCTCCGTCATCTGAAAACCGTTCTCACTCCCCACGGAAAAAGAAATGGTGAAATCTTTTTCAACGGAATGGCTTTGAAAGATGTTAACAACCGTGACCAATCTGCAAAAATCGGATATGTAATGCAGAATCCCGATGATCAGATTGTGACGGATAAAGTATGGCACGAGCTCGCATTCGGTCTTGAAAGCCTCGGTTGTGACCAAAAAACTATGCGTTCAAGAGTTGCGGAAATGGCTTGTTACTTCGGTATTCAGGATTGGTTTCACAGAGATGTTGCCGTGCTTTCGGGCGGTCAGAAACAGCTTTTGAACCTCGCTTCGATTATGGCGATGCAGCCCGAAGTTCTTATTCTCGATGAGCCGACAAGTCAGCTTGACCCCATTGCGGCATCTGACTTTCTAAATACCGTCAGAAAAATCAATACCGAACTCGGCACAACCGTTATCATAACAGAGCACCGTCTTGAAGACATTTTTCCTTATGCTGACAGAGCAATTGTTATGGATTCGGGCAGAATCATCGCTGATGACACACCGAGAAATATCGGCAAACTCCTTTTCGAACAGAATAACCCCATGTTCACCGCAATGCCCACACCCGTGCGTGTTTTCTATAATGCAGACGGCATCGGTGACTGCCCTCTGACCGTCAGAGAAGGCAGAAGTTGGCTCAGTAAAGAATTTGATGCTGAACCTCAAACAAAAGAATTCCCTTGTAAAAATATTGATGAAGAAATCGAAAATCCTGCACTGTCACTCAAGGAATTATGGTTCAGATATGAAAAAGACACCCCTGATATTCTCAGAGGTGTCAACCTTGAAATTCCCGTCGGCAGTATTTCTGCAATAGTGGGCGGTAACGGAGCAGGTAAATCCACAACATTGAAAGCAATCTGCGGAATATGTAAACCGTACCGAGGAAAAATCAAGGTTTTCGGCAAACCTGTCAGTAAGTTCAGATCGGGCGAACTTTTCAGAAACTGCATTTCAATGTTACCCCAAGACCCGAAAAGTCTGTTTGTGAAAAACAAAGTCATTGACGAACTTTCGGAAATGACAAAGGATAAAAACAAAATAAATGAAGTTGCAGAAATTTGCCAAATCACGGAACTGATGAATAATCATCCTTATGATTTATCGGGCGGTGAACAGCAGAGGGTTGCTCTTGCAAAAGTTCTTTTGACCGAGCCGAAAATTCTTCTTCTTGATGAACCCACAAAAGGTATGGACAGTTTCTTCAAAGAAACATTTGCAACCGTTCTTAACAAGCTCAAAAATCAAGGAATAACAATTCTTATGGTGTCCCACGATGTTGAATTCTGTGCAAAATATGCCGACAGAGTGAGTATGTTCTTCGACGGTCAGGTGCTTACAACCGACACACCGCAGAAATTCTTCGGCGGCAACAGTTTTTACACAACTGCGGCAAACCGTATGAGTAAGCACATCTTCAGAAATGCCGTTACGGCTGAAAACGTTGTTGAATTATACAAGAAAAACAAGGGAGGAACACAATGAAAAAATCAAACATCGCAATGTTGGTTGTGTTTTTTGCTTTAATTCCTTTGACTTTGTTTTTAGGTGATAAGTTCCCCGGTAAAGGCTACTACATAACGGGTGTTCTTATCATAATTGAACTTGCAGTTCCGTTTTTTATGGCATTCGAAAAAAGAAAACCGCAAGCAAGAGAACTTGTTGTTCTTGCGGTTATGATTGCGCTTGCCGTTATCGGCAGAGTTGCAATTCCGATTCCCCATTTCAAGGCGGCATTTGCAATAATTATGCTCACGGGAATTGCTTTCGGACCCGAAGCAGGATTTATCGTCGGTGCAATAACGGCATTCGCAAGTAACTTTTTCTACGGTCAGGGTGCATATATGCCGTGGCAGATGATAGCTTACGGTGCAGGCGGAATGCTTGCGGGTTTTGTGTTTATCAAAAATAAAATTCCGAAAAAGCCGTGGATTATGGCAATATTCGGATTCCTTGCAGTTGTGCTTTGGATTGGACCTCTGCTTGACACTTCACATATCTTCATTATGATGCCTGAAATCAATATTTCAACAATCACCGCATCACTTGCATCGGGATTTCCCGTGAATATAAGTCAGGGTATCTGCACCGCAATTATGATGTTCGTTTTCGGCAGACCGCTTCTTGAAAAACTCGACAGAGTAAAGCAGAAGTACGGAATAATGGAGGGCGAAAATGGGATTTGAGCTTTGCCATCCTGCGGTTAACCTGATTTATTTTGTATCGGTAATGTACGGAATGATTTGTTTCAGGCATCCCGTTTTTCTCGCCATATCGTTTCTGAGTGCTGTTGCATACAGCATTAAACGCAACGGTATGAAAGCGGTTATTTTTGATGCTGTATTGTTGCCGTTAACAGGTGCATTTGCTCTTTATTACAGCACATACAATCATTTCGGAATCACAATTATCGAGCAGAATTTTATTGGTAACAACATTACGCTTGAATCTCTTGTTTACGGTGCGGTAATCGGACTTGCAGTTGCAGGAGTAATGATTTGGTTTTCTTGTGTTTATTCGGTGTTCACAACAGATAAGGTTGTTTATCTTTTTGGAAAAGCAAATCCGAAGCTGTCACTTTTTCTATCAATTCTTCTGCGAATGATGCCGAGAATGAAAAATGAAACAAAGAAAATCAACACGGCACAGCAAGGAATCGGCAATGGTATCAATCAAGGGAATATTTTTGCACGAATCCGCAACTGCATCCGTATTTTTTCAATGCTGATTACATGGACAATAGATTCTCTTTCTCTTGTTTCACAGTCAATGCAGAGCAGAGGAAGTCTTCTGAGAGGAAGAAAAGCATTTTCGATTTATCGGTTCGATAACCGTGACAGAGCATATGTTATTGCAATGTTTACAAGCATAACCGTAACCCTGATGGGTGTAATGCTCAATCAGACGGATATTGTTTATGACCCCAAAATAATTGTCACTCCGATAACTCCAATGTCATTTGTTTTTTATTTCGGATATGCCGTTCTGTGCCTTATGCCTCTCGGACTGGAACTTTACACAGAATACAGATTTAGAAAATTAAGAAAACACCTATAAAAGTAAAGATTATTAGTGGTTTACTGTTTTTGTGGGTACAGTTCTTTTTTACTGTCATTTCAACTGTCATTAAATTTCAGAACGCTCAAAAGTGTTGATATATAAGGGATTGCCGGGCTTTGAATTTTCTCCAAAACCGCGTGCCGAGGGTTCAAGTCCTTCTGCCCCTGCCATAAAACAAATCGGTTGCCGAAAGGTGACCGATTTTGTTTTTGTAGTTTGAAAGAAGGACTTGAAGGACGAGCGGCACAGAGCAACAGTCCGGTGGACTGTTGTGACCGCGAGCGACCAAGCGCCCGCAGGCGCGCGAGTCAAGTCCTTCTGCCCCTGCCAAAGTAAAGTCTTGAAACCGTTGATACATAAGGGTTTCAAGACTTTTTCTTTTGCAATTCTGACGCTCATAATAATTATAAATTTACTGTCATTTTTCTTGTTATTAGCCTTTTTTAGGGCTTTTTTTGCTTGTTTTACTGTCAAATTTACTGTCAAAAAATCATATATTCTCACACTAAAAAACACGACTTTTAACTGACTGTTAAAAACCGTGTTTTTGTTGATATTATTAGGTTTTCAGGACTTAAATGTAGAATCCATTCATAACTGCATCTTGGTACTCATCAAAGATTTTTACGTATATTTTTGCTGTAAAATTCGGGTCACAGTGACCTAAAAGCTTTGAAACAAGCTCGATTTGTCCGCCTGACTGCTTATATGCCATAGATGCAAAAGTGTGTCGTAAGGACACCGTTTGGTGAGCCAAGTGAAGGCGATGTCTCTTTTTTTAATTTTCATTCAACTTAATGGTGTAAACTGTGATATGTGCTTTTTTCAATTATAATACACTCAAAAAGCTCCCGACAAGAATTTTTCTGTTTCTTGTCAGGAGCTTTTCTGATTTGATTTAATAATTATTATCTATTGCATTTCCGATTGCTCTGAGAAGCGAATCTTCGTGTGTTGAGGGCAAGTCACAGTTGTAATGCCATATCATAACCCCTCCGAAACCATTGTTTATTGCATATTCGGTTTTTGCATTAATTGTTTCAGGAGTGTTAAACCAGAAATCCTTATCTGTAACACCACAATGATACCAGCCGTTTTCATCAATTCCTTCATAGCATCCGTTATATCCGTACCAATATGCTGACATATCCGTAGGACGGGAATAAAAGGCAAGACCCACATTGACTTTTTCAAGAGGCATACCGTAAATTCCGACTTTCTGAACAGCTTTTATTGTATCCTCATAAGTGGCGTGTCTGCCTTCCTTGTCAATCATATCGTAAAGCATAATTTCAAAGGTGTCAATTGCTCTGATTGCTGCCGGAGAGAACTTTATATTCCAGTCATTTCCTGCAACACCGAGAGTATAGTCCCCGAGTTTTTTGTCGAGCGACACAAGGAAGTTGTTGTAATAATACCAGGCATTAAGAGAAATGGGATATTCATAGTCAAAATGAACGCCGTCAAAATCATATTTATCAAGTACGGCAATGATATTATCTTCGAGAACGCCGCTTGTAAATGCCTTGTTGTGTTCAACACTCTGTGCTTCCATCTGCTCTTCCCACACATCGGAATCCGTTATTCCCCAAGGTCCGAGAAGATTGAGTGTGATGTTGACATCTCTGTTACCTATTGCCTTGCGGATATTGGCAAGTGCAGTGCTGAGTATCGGCTCGTTGCAGATAACCTCACCCTTGCTGTTGAATGAAGCGCATTCAAAAAGAATAACGTCCGTAACGATATCGAAATCCTCGGGATATAAGCTTGCTTCTGACTGAACATATTCGCCTCTTATGTATGTTGTTACTTTGAAATTGTCAACTTTTTTTGTGAACGGAACAGAGCTTATTCCCAAAAAGTTTGCAACAATGAGAGCTATTGAAGTGAAAAATGAAATTATTTGCTTAACAAAAACCAGCATAGTTAACTGTCCTTTCCGCTATCACTGTGCCGACATAGCAGCGTATTTTTCTTCAAGCTCTTCATAATGAGTATAGTTTTCTGCTTGTTCAATAAGGTTTTTTGCATCTGTGTAGGGCTTTATGATTCTATAATAGACGGATTCCATTTTCAGATAAGCGTTCAACTCGCGCTTGATTCTGATGCTTTCAATGAAACTGTGAGCTTCTCTGTTCATAATTTCTTCCTTAACTGTTTCATCGGGAACAGTTATGTTTGCAAGGCCGTATTTTCTGATGAGAGCTGCAGATTCCTTTTTGATGCGAGCATTTTTGATTGCATCGGAACGGATTTCTTTTTCGGTTTCAGTTGATTTCGGCAATCTTCTTGCGAATCTCATATCTTCATCTGCATTTTCGTAGAAATAAAGAATTCCTCTTGAATAATCTGACTTAGCCTGCATTAACCTTGCAATACCCGCTTCTCCTGAAAATTTGCAGAGATCCTGCATAATAATTGATGCTCTTTCGATTGCAAGATTAGTTTCTTTGATTTGCTTCTTTTCCTTTTTAGAAGCACTTTTATCAGCCTTTATTTTTTCTTTGCCAAAATTTTTCTTTGCTTCTCGTATAATCTCCATAACATCGGAAAATTCTTCGTCTTCAAGTATACCGAGTGAATAGTTTTCAAACATTGTACGGATTTTTAACACGTCAACATATGCTCTGTGTTTGTTTTCGGTCAGGTCGTAGAAGCAGAAGGGGATAAGATTCAGCAGCGCTCCCAATGCGGAGCAAAGAATCAAGACTTCAAAAAGATTATTTCTGATTGTATCGTCATAAAGAACGTTGTAGTCTTCAAGAAGTCCCATTTTTTCATAAATTGCCGGATAAACCATTCCTGTGAAGAAGCCGATTACGGTGCCGATCATTCCGAGCGGTCCGAAAAGTCCGTCAACTCTGACACCCGTTTTCCATTGATGATAGTCGCGCATATCTGCACTAATCTGATGCTGAACAATATTCCAGAAAGTGTTGATGAATGTGTTTATATACCAAAGTAAACATATAAGAATAATATTTTTGTAAACAAAATAAAGGACAAGAAGGATAACAACGTTGATGGAGTTAGCGGTTATGAGAAGATTTCTTTTGCCCATTTTCTTGATTGCAAGGGGTGCAAGAAGCATTGACCACAAAGCAGCATTGCCTATTATCGTGTTTGCAACGCCGAGCATCTCCTGGTATTCTCCGCCATTACCGTAAACAAATGACCATCCGAGAACAACACCGTATCCCGATTCCAGAAAAACAACCCACGCTGCAGCCTGAATAATCCAATAATATTTGTTTTTGGCAACCTCACGGATTGCATCAAGCATTCTGACGGGTTCGGGTTTCTTTTTCGGAAGGATAAGTCTTTCTTTAACATTGCGGAAGAAAATGGTGCTTATTATCAGACCGATTACTGTGAAAACAGGGTAAATAACTCTGTAAGTCCAAATGTTATTGAGCCCCCAGGTAAGACCGGCAATAAGGGGAATAAAAAGATTGGTTATCGTCGGCGCAAGGGAATATATTACCTGCGATATGCTCATTACATTTGCTCTTTCCTGAGCGTTCGGGGTTATAATCTGCTGAAAATAGGTATAGCTTTCGTTATAAAAACAAAGGAAAATACTCAGCAGCATATACATAAACCAAACAACAACAGCCTTAGTTATATACTGCATATTTTCATACGGCAGCCAAACAAAAATTGCCGAAATCAAAACAATCGGAAGCCCTGTTTTTCTTATAAACGGCAGGAATTTTCCGCCTTTTATATTGTGGTTATCATAGTACCAGCTTCTGAAAATGCCTATAGGAATGCCGATGAGGTTTGCAACTGTAAGCATAATCTGAAGGACCATAGGTCTTAAGCCTATGCTTGCTCCCACAAGAAAGTTTCCTGCGCTCAGGCCTATTGTTGAGGCGAGAAGAGTCGTCCAGAAAACGCCAAAACCTGCGCCGCTTATAGATGCCACTTCTTTATACGGAATATAATTTCCTTTTGCAGGTACACTCCAGTATTCTTTAGCAGTGCTTATTAAACTTTTAACTTTAGTCAAAACACCTGTTTTATTTTTGCTTTCCATAAAACGAAAACCTCCGTAATTATGTAATAAATCAAGTATAACAAAACACTTTTTTATTACAAGTGTAAAATACTTTAACTCCTCAGGATACTGTTCCGGAGCAACCAAGACCTGAACAAAGTCGGTAACGCACATATCAGAAAGATTGTAATTAATAAACGAATAATTCTTTTCGCAGAATCGTTTCCTTTTAAATAGCTGTAAATCGCCCTTTTATTTTACAGTAAAAATATTTTGTTGACAAGTTGAATTTTATTTTCAGTAAAATTTTTTTATTCACGATTACTTCTTTTAAGAATTCATATTGTAAGCTATATAACTCAGAATATCGATGCATCTGACAAACGAAATAAGTTCTGACAATATGAAAATTGTTTATAACTATTTCCATCGAACTGAAATTTGTAAATAAAAGGATTAAATTTTAAAAAAATATTTATTTATAATTTAATATGTGTTATAATATATTCTAAAAATATGATATACTTTTATAGAAAATTAAAAAGTGAGGGTGTCTTTATGAACTTATTTTTTGCAAAAATAATTGCTGTTTTAACATCTTTTGCAACAATGTTAACAGCGGTATTTTTTCCTGCAGAAAGCGTTATTCCTGAATTTCCTGAAACTGTTGAACAGGTGAAAACAGTTTTTGACGAGGGCGAATTTGTTATGGGTGAATTTGACCTTGTTGTTGCTCCTTACGGCGACGATAACAACGAAGGTACCCTTGAAGCTCCGTTGAAAACTTTCGAAAAAGCAAAGGAACTTCTCAAAAATATCAGCTCTGATGACGCGGTAACTGTATGGTTCAGAGAGGGCAGTTATTTAATCGAAGATACTGTTGAATTCAATTCTTCAGATAAAAGCAATGTTCTTTATCGTTCATATCCCAATGAAGAGGTATCGTTCACAGGTGCGAAGGAAATTTCAGGCTGGAGCGAAACAACAATCAATGGTGTCAATGCTTTTGTAACTGATATTTCCGTTGATAATGAAGATGATTATTTTCATTCTCTTTTTAAGGGTAATAAAAGACTTGCCAGACCGACCTATCCCAAAGAAGGGCTCAATCAGGTTGCTGATCCTAAAACAGATGAGGCAATGGTGCCCGAAAACGAGGCCCAGTTTTTTACGAAATCCGTTGTTTTCTATGCAAATTCCGATGATGTTCTTGACTTTGCAAATGTCAAGGATGTATCCGTAAGAATTATGCATTTTTGGTGTGATGAACTTCTTCCTCTTTACTCGATTGATGCTGAAACAGGAAGAGTTGAAACAAGAAAACCAACTGCAATGACAATAAGAGTTGAAGATAATTATCTTTTTGAAAATGTAAAAGAGGCTCTTAAGCTTCCCGGCGAATGGTATCTTGACCGATCTGAAGAAAAACTTTACTATATTCCCGAAGAGGGCGATACCGTTGAAAACACTGTGCTTTACGCAGGCGTTACAAAGAATCTTATGAGCATTAACGGTGCAAATAACATTTCATTCCAAGGTATCAACTTTGAAAAAACTGATTGGGATTATGTCGGAAAAGACGGCTCATTTTCAGGAAAGGTCTTCGACGAATCACATCCTTTGTATAAAAACATCGAATACGGCGCTACCCATCCTCAGGCAGCATTTGAAACTCCTGCAGCAATCAATATTATCGCTTCTTCTAAAATAAACTTTACTGATTGCCGCTTTGAAAACATTTCATATACTGCTGTGAAGTTTGACAAAGCCGCAGCAGATTGTACGATAACAAGCTCTGCATTTAATGAAATCGGTGCAAATGCGGTGTTCATCCATGGTAATTTTGATGTTCCTGCATCAACACGCAATATCGATGTCATCGATTGCCATATCAGCAGTTACGGCAGAATTTTCAATAATGCAATCGGCATTCTCCTGACACACGCAATTGATTGTGACCTTACAAATAACGAGATTCACGACGGATGGTATACAGGAATTTCGGTTGGTTGGAACTGGGGTTACTCGGCTAATTCAACCAACAACATAAAAATCTGCGATAACCTTATTTATGATATCGGCAACGGTTGGCTTTCCGATATGGGCGCAATCTATACCCTCGGAATTCAGCCCGATACTGTAATCAGCGGAAATGTGATTTATAATGTCGGTTGTGACGAAGGCAGATACGGTTACGGTGGATGGGGCATCTATCTTGACGAGGGTTCAAGCGGTATGCTTGTTGAAAACAACCTCGTTTATGATTGCTCTTCGCAGACATTCCATCAGCATTACGGCAAGGATAACATTGTAAGAAATAATATCTTTGCTTTCGGCGGTGACGGTGCATTCAGAATCACAAGGAATGAAGAGCATAATTCCCTCACTCTCTCGAATAATATCCTTGTTACCGACAATGCAACAATGTATGCTCTTACAACCGAAAGAGATTGGTTTGTTGATGACGGTAACACTTACTGGGATTATAAACACGGCGGAAATGTTTATTCGGGCAACTCAATGAGTATTTCCGAAAGAAAATCTATGGTAATAATGACTATACGCGGATATTATAACAACGCCGTTTTTGCAGATCCTTTATTCAAAGATCCTGAAAACCGCGATTTTACACTCGCACTCAACAGCCCTGCTCTTGAAACAGGTTTTGTTCCTTTTGAATACACAGCAGGCACAAAGACATTATTTGAATAACTAAAAAATACGGGCAGTGTCATTTTCGGCACTGCCCGTAAAGTTTTTTGATATGAAATTTAATTTGATAAATCGGAATTGGCATAATTATTTGCTGCTAACTATGATATATGCATTGTCTGTTTCAAATACATTTGTCACGTTCATAGATGATGCATTTATAAGAGAAATAATGTTGTCAGGTGTATCAGGATATATTTTCAATTTGCGAGTTCCCATATCGATATATCCGTTTTTATTTTTGTCAACAGATAAACAAAAAATTCCACCATCATTTAACAACGAAGCAACTTTTAATATAATCTGTTTTTTGTCCTTGAAATGCATCATTGTAAGCGATGAGTAAATTATATCAAAGGTTTCAAAAAAATTGTATTCGTTGAAATCACCACAAACAAAACAAATGTTAGAAAAATCTTTTAGGTTTTCTCTTGCTCGTTCTATGGTCTTGGGCGAAATATCTATTCCAGTTAATCGCATACAGTATGGAGCGACCTTTACCGCAATTCTTCCTGTCCCTATTCCGATTTCAAGAACATTTTTATTATTGGAAAGTTCCAATGATTCTAAAAATAGTTCTCCATCCCATCGGTTCATATGTTCTTGTAGTACAGGTGGATCACGAAGCGGGTCGTTATTTTCATCTATCAATAAATCGTAATGGGTAATTACATCCATAATACACATACCTACAAATTCTTATTTGTCAAGCTGATTTTATATTTAATTGCTGAGTTCAATTGTTTCTCCTGCCGAAAGTTTTACGGTAAGGCAGTTGTTCTCAATAATATAAGGCTTGGTTGTTTTAAGATTTTCTGTTTTGCAGTTTAATCTGATTCTTAATGTGCAATCGTTTTCTGCAGTTACGGTTGCAGTTTTAAGAATCGAATTTTCCCAGGAAATATCAAAAGTCAGATTTCCTCTTGCCTTGATGCCCTTAATCGAGCCCTTGCTCCATTCATTCGGCAACGCAGGCAGAAGTTCGCAAATTCTGTTATCCGGAGATCCGAGATGGCTTTGAATAAGCATTTCGGTAATACCCGCTACTCCGCCGAAATTGCCGTCAATCTGAAACGGGGGATGGATGTCAAAAAGATTGTTGGCGGTGCATTTCTCGAGCAGATATTTGAGATGTTTATATGCATTTTCGCCGTCTTTGAGTCGGGCATAAAAACAAATTGTCCAGGCTCTTGACCATCCTGTTGAACCTCCGCCGTTTTCGATTCGGCGTGCAATCGTTCTTTTTGCCGCTTCATATATCGTTGGGTTATCCTCGTTAATCTGGTCAGCAGGGTAGAGCCCGAAAAGATGAGAAATATGGCGATGTCCAGGGTCGGTTTCTTCATAGTCACGAATCCATTCGCGTATTGTTCCGTAACGCTCGCTGATTTCCATAGGCGGAAGTTTTTTCAGAACTTCAGATATTGTTTCGGAAAATTCTTCGTCTTTATTGAGAATTTTGCAAGCGTGAGCAGTACGTGTGAAGAGCGCATAAATAATCTGGAAGTCAATTGTTGCACCTTCGGTAAACATACTTTCTTGTTTGTTTCCGTTTGCATCGATATAATAAAATTCATTTTCGGGAGAGTTTGAGGGAGAGGTGATAAACTGACCTTTTTCGTTTTCTGTCAGATAATCCTGAACAAACTCACAGGCACCTTTTAAAATCGGATAAATGTCTTCGAGATATTCTTTGTTGTTTGTGTATTCGTAGTGTTCCCAGAGATTGAGGCAAAGCCAGGGACCTGCCATCGGGAAGAATCCGCAGTCTACACTGTCATGGACTCCTGTTCTTCCGAATGCGTCTGTGGTGTGATTAACAACCCATCCTCTTGCTCCGAAAAGCTCTTTTGCTGTTTCAGTGCCGAAAGAACTAATCATTTTCATAAAATGGATAAAAGGCGCAGAGGTTTCAGAGAGGTTGGCGCTTTCGCTTGGCCAGTAATTCATCTGAAGATTAATGTTCGTGTGGAAATCACTGCCCCAGGGCGGATTAAAATCATGGCACCAGATACCCTGAAGGTTAGCAGGAAGTCTTGCGTTTTTGCCTGAACTTTCAATCAGAAGATATCTGCCGAAATTATAGTAAAGAGAGAATAAATCAGGGTCGAATTCATCCCACCTGAGTTCTTTAAGTCTTTGGCTTGTAGTAAGATTGCTGAATTCTGATTCTTCCAATTCAAGCTGAACATTTCCAAACCACTTTTTATGGGTTGAAATGTGAGCTTCTTTAATTCTTTCGTAATCTGTATCTGAAAGTTTTCCGATTGTTTCATTTAATTTGGTCTTGAAATCAATTGTTTCATCAATGTCATATTTTTCAACATTGTAATTCGTTTCAAAAGCAGCGTAAATAATAACATATGTTGCATCAATAACGGTTATTGTGCTGTGGTCAGCGTTCAATTCGCCGTCCGTCTTGATGCGGAGTTTAGCTCCGAATGACATACCTTCGCCGCCTTCACCATAGTTGGGGTGGGTACTGTATGTAATTCTTCCGTTCATAATAATTGTGTCGGAATCTATACAGGAGCTGTAGGCGTCCTGCTTTCTTTTGATGCTTACATTGCAGGAAAAAGGCTTACCGTCAGTTTCAACCTTATAAACAAATCCGTCAAAATCCTCGCTGATAAAACATTCGCTTTTAAAATGTGCCTTGCTTTTTGTCCAGAAAATCCTTGATATTGCTTCGCTCAATTCCAATTCCTTGCGATAATCTGAATAGGGGGATTTATCAAGAAAATCAATAAAAATCTCTCCGAAACTTTCGTAGGAGCGAACAACGGGAGGGTCGGATAAAAAAGTCTGACGAGCAAGTTGAGCTGCTTCTTTGAGTTTTTCTTCGCTGATAAGGCGGCGGATTTCATTGAGTGCCTCGGGTGAAGCGTGGTATTTTTCCTGAATTCGTCTGCCGCACCAGAGGGATTCTTCATTTATTTCTATCTGTTCACAATGTGGGTTGCCGTATTGCATAGCGCCGATTCTGCCGTTGCCCAAAGGCAACGCCCACATCCAATCGTTTATAAATTCATCATACCAGAGTTTTGTTGACATATTTTTTCACAACCTATAAAACAGTTTTATTATATTATACCATTGTTGCAATAAATAACAACCCCCGAAAAACTCGGGAGTTGTTAATCAAAGGTTTGCTAATCAGATATCAAATTTATCTGCATCATATTTTGTGCAGGGATAGTTTGCAACGCCGTTTTCATCGGGGAAGGGTGAAAGATTATCGTTTTCATAAACTTTTCTTTCTTCTTCGTTGGAGAAATCGGGGATTTTATATTCAGCGCCGTTGTGAAGACTGCTTCTCCATCCGAGAATAGCAACCGCACTCATTGCACAAGAACGGTATGCATTGAAATAGGGCTGTCTGCCTTCAAGAATACAGCTGATAAATTCGTGGCCTACATAGTAGTCACCGCCGGAATGACCGCATTGTCTTGCCTTGTCCTTATCAAAAGGATAGCCGACTGTTGAAACTTTTTCGGGTTCAACACCTTCGGGTACTTCCCAATCATTATAGACAACTCGGATTTTACCGCCGTCGCCTCTGACGGTTTCAGCACTTCCCTTTGCGCAAGCAAAACGATACCAGTTGCCGTGACCGCCGAACTTTGCCCAGCCTGTGATTCTTGCAACAGCACCTCTGCTCATTGTGCAGAGCATAATTGAAGCAACATCCTTGATGGGTTCGCCTTCGCGCTCCTGACGCATACCGTCGGTGTAAATGCTTCTTGCATTAACTGAAACAGGAATGTCATTTGTAACTCTCATAAGGGGAGCAAATGAATGGCTCAGATAGAAGCCTGAAGGCATAAGAGCTCTCCAATGGGTTGTTGTGGGAGTGTAATGAACGTACTCTTCGTGACTCATAGGATGAACATATTCGCCTTCGCAATAGAGTGCTTCGCCAAGAGTACCGCTTTGATAAATTTCAGTAAGCTTGCTGATAACAGCAAAATAAGCATAATTTTCTGCGAGCATATAAATTGCGCCGCTCTTTTCGGATGCTCGGCAAATCTGAACGCATTCTGCCATAGTTACTGCAGGCATTGTTTCGCTGAGAACATGAATGCCTTTTTCGAGAGCTATAACAGCATATTTAGCGTGCTGATGGAAGAAGTTGGTGAGAACAACTGCATCCATACCGCTGTCGATAAACTCTTCGAAATCTTTATAATACTTTGTTTCGTCGCAGCAAAACGGCTTGATGTTATCATATGTTGATTCATCATAATCGCAAACTGCACTGATGTATGCTTTGTCGGTAAGAGTAAGACCCTGCGCAAGGCCGCGGCCTCTTCTTGCACCGAAAACACCGATTCTGAGCTTCTTATCCATAACAAATGACCTCCATTATTTTTATAATTAAATTCTATCACTATCTGAATTTTTAACAATACCCAAAACGAAATTTGATAAAAACTTTTTAAATTATTTTGTATTTATATTGCGATTTTTATCTGTGATGAATGATAATTGCGGATTTATCTGATGATTTCCGAAATAAATGCCGTCCAATTCAACCTCGCCTGTAATTCCAAAGCATCTTGCATATCCGCCCCAGGCGATGCAGTTTGAGAAGGTAATGTTTCTGCTGTCCATTCTTCCGCCGAGTGCTTTTACTTCAAAAGTATCGTCAGCCACTCTTGCAAAGCCGAAAGAATAATCACATAAACAATTCAACTGTTACATATATGATGCCCCCCCTCGGCCAGACCGATGGAGGTTTTTGAATATCGTATTATGATTATTGCTTTTTAATAAACGGAGTATTTTCGTCCCATTCATAGAGTTCGATTTCTCCGCATTGACCTTCTTCTGTACGGAAATGTCTGCAAATAAGCCATTCTCCGTTTCCGAATGAAAAAAGTCCTGTACTGCCGAGAGGGAAATTCCATCCGTAAATTCCTGTTTTTTCATCAAACGATCCTTTTTTGGTAAGGGTGAGAGTTTCAACCATTTCTCCTGTTTCTTTATGCTCCTTAATTTCGGATTTGGTTGACATATCAACAGAAAAAAGCGGATAATTCGGAAATGTTTCCTTGAAGCCTTTATAAACAGCCATAAAAAGGGCGTTTGTATGTTTATCATATTCAAGATTCTGAACACCATATTCCGTGTTGCCTGTATAAATGAAGAATTTATGCAACGGCTTTTCAAAACCTGAATGGTGCATATTATTCTGGGAAAGCGGTAGTGAATATTCTGACCATTCCGCCATATCGTAGCAAAGAATAATCTGATAATCATTGTCTTTTCGGTTTGTGTCATTATAAATTCCGTATGCAACATAAAGATACATCCCGTCATCGGTGCTTTTGCCGGGGAGTGGTGCAAATGTTATTCCGTCTATGCCGCTGCATCCGTATTTATGAATCAGTTTTTTGCCGTCGGAATCTGTGCCTTCCCATTTATAATCGTTGCCGACTTCGTGAAGGCAAACCGCAGTTATAATGTTTTCATCAGTTTTTATATCAAAACCTGTTATTTTATCAACATCAATTCTTATTGCATAAAAAGCATCATCAAATTTTTGCTCCGAGCCAATGGCTTTCAGTATATCTTTGCCGATTATATCATTTTTAAATTCAAGAGAGCCGTATATGCAACCGTCATTATTATTGAAAGCAATACATCCCAGATGACCGATAAGTCCGTCAAGTGTTCCGACGATTTTTCCGTCAAGTGTAGCTTTTATCAGCTTTGTTGTGAATGAATAATAAATATATCCTTTTTTAGTGTCAACAGCTATGCCTTGTATATGGCAATTGCCCCACGCACCTGTATGGATAGGCGATATTTTATTCAATGAAACCACCTTTTTCCTGAATTAATGCTTCCAATAGTTTATTGACATTATAAATCCCTTTGCCTGTTTTTACAATATCTGATTTGATTAAGCGATGCATAAGAATCTATTTTGTGAAAAATATTGACGAAGTATTAGCAACAGGATATAATATCAAAAAGGACTGTGTGGATAAACAGGATACCGGTTTCTTATTTTTTATCGCATCTTTAAAAAGGGGAATGAATTGATGTGAAAAAACAGCGGTTTCAGATATCAACAACACAAATTATATTGTTGAGTTTTTTAATAGCGATATTTATTGGTGCGGTGTTGCTTTCGCTTCCGATAAGCTCGGCTGACGGCAGGGCAAAACCTTTTCTTGATGCTCTTTTCACCGCAACAACTTCCACCTGCGTTACAGGTCTGGTTGTAACTCCGACCTTTTCTTCCTGGAGCGTTTTCGGACAAGTTGTTATTCTGTTACTGATTCAGATTGGTGGTCTTGGTGTTATCACTATTATGTCGGGTCTGATGATAGCATTGAATAAAAAAATGGGTATCGGTGACCGATTGCTTTTGCAGGATGCGTTTAACCTGAATTCGCTTTCGGGGCTTATCCGATTTGTTAAAAAGGTTGTCGGCGGAACATTTCTGATTGAAAGTATCGGCGCTCTGTTGTATATGACGGTGTTTATTCCTGAATTCGGAGCAAGGGGTATTTGGATATCTTTGTTTACATCGGTTTCTGCTTTTTGTAATGCAGGTATTGATGTTATTGCAGAAAACAGTCTTTGCAATTATGTGCTTAATCCCGTTGTGAATATCGTTACTTGCGCCCTGATTATTTTAGGCGGTATCGGTTATATTGTATGGTGGGATATTCTCAGAGTGATGAAACTTGCTCGTAAAAGGAAAGTGAAATTCTTCAGAGATATTACTTTGCACAGCAAAATTGCAATTACTGCAACACTGATTCTGATTTTTGTCGGTGCGGCTTTGATTTTTGCGTTCGAATATAATAACCCTTACACGATTAAGGATTATACGCTGATTCAGAAAATCGGAGTTTCTTTGTTTCAGTCGGTTACAACAAGAACTGCAGGTTTTGCAACAGTACCGCAGGAAAACCTTACCAATGCTTCGTCGGTACTGTGTTTGCTTCTGATGTTTATCGGCGGTTCGCCTGTAGGTACAGCGGGCGGCATCAAAACTGTTACCTTTGCTGTGCTTATAGCTTCTGCGATTGCTTCTGTCCGCAACAAAGAAGATGTTGATATCTTTGACAGGCAGCTTACAAAACAGGCTGTAAGCAAAGCAGTTGCCGTTACCTGTATGTCTTTTATCATTATGTTTATTTCAACGGTTTTGCTTTCTGCCGTAACCGATGCGAATGCATTGGATATCGTTTATGAAACTGTCAGTGCAACTGCAACAGTAGGTCTTACAAGAAATCTTACCGCATCTCTTGACAGTATAGGTAAACTTATTATTATTGTAACAATGTATCTTGGCAGGGTAGGGCCTATAACATTGGTTGTTGCATTAAAAAGAGGCAAAGATAACCAGAATATTATAAAAAATCCTGTTGAAGAAATCAGTGTCGGATAAAAAGGGGTAATATTTATGAGTATCAATAAAACATATGCAGTTCTTGGTCTCGGAAGATACGGCAGAGCTGTTGCGGAAGAGCTGGTTAATAATGGCGCTGAGGTTTTAGCGGTTGATATTGATCCCAATATAGTTAACAGCGCTATCGAAGAAGTTCCCGTTTGCAAATGTGCGGATGTTACTGAGCCTGAAGCTATCAAAAGACTTGGCATATCCAATATTGATGTTGTTATTGTTGCTATGGCGAACAATCTTGAAGCCAGCGTTATGGCGGTAACCCTTTGTAAAGAAGCGGGCGTGCCGAATGTTATTGTAAAATGCGGCAATGAAATGCATCAAAAGATTTTCAGCCGCGTTGGCGCAAATAAAGTTATTTTTCCTGAAAAAGAATCGGGCACAAGACTTGCCAAAAACCTTCTCACATCAGGATTTTCTGAAATGATAGAGCTTTCTGATGAGGTTTCTATGGTGGAGATTGATGTGAGAGATGAATGGGTCGGTAAAACTTTGATAGACCTGAGCCTCCGCAGAAAATACGAAATCAATGTTGTTGCAATTCAGAGTGGTGATAATATTATAACATCGGTTGACCCTGACCTTCCTTTGAAAAAGGGGATGCAACTTATCGTGATTGCAAACACAATGAAACTTCAGAAACTGAGATAATAATACAAAAAGGAACCGTATCATAAGCTACGGTTCCTTTTTTATTCAGATATATTAAAAAGTGCCGGTTCAGAATATTAACAAATATGCAACTGAACAATAAATTTATTGATTCCGTTTTTGCTTTCTGCAGTAATCTTGCCTGAATGCTCATTGACAATGCTTTCGGCAATCGAAAGACCAAGACCGTAACTGTGTGTCATCTTCCTGGTTTTATCGCCTTTATAAAAGCGCTTGAAGATATTTTTCAGTTCCTCTGCAGGAATGGTTTCACCTTCGCTGCTGACTATCAACCTGCATTGATTTTTGCCGTATTTTTTCAGAATGATTTTAATGCTTGATTTTTGAGGGGAGTATTTATTCGCGTTATCAAGCATGATTTCAACAATCTGTCTTATCTGCTCTGAGTTGCCATTGATTTTAATGCCGCTTTCAATTTCAGAATCAAATGTCTGTTCTTTTTCGAAAAAAAGAGCTTCAAAAGGAAGAATGGCATCTGTTACGGTTTCGCTTAAATCAAAAACCGAAAATTCCTTTTTCAGATTTCCGTTATCAAGTCTTGCGAGCTCCAGAAGACTCTCAACAAGTCCTCTCATCTGACCTGACATTGTTAAGATATTTTGCGTAAATTTCTTTTTGTTTTCATCGGATTCTTCAGTTTGCATAAGTTCTGCATTGGTTGTAATTACAGTCAGCGGAGTTTTCAGTTCGTGAGAAGCATCGGCAATGAATTGCTTTTGTTTATTCCATGTTTCTTCAACGGGTCTTACAGCCCAATCAGCAAGGAAAATGCTGATGATAAAGAAAAGAATAAAAGCAGCAACGCCAATGATTGCGCAGGTCCTGTAAAGACTTTCAAACATATCCGATTCTTTTGAGATGTCAGTAAAAATATAACTGTTTCCCATAGGTGTTTTGTTGCGGAAATATCTTAATGATGTATCGGGAATAACGCCGCTTTCTTCTTCTCTGCTTTCAGCATATTCAAAGAGGGAATTAAGGTATTCTTTGTCTGATAAATCAAACGAGCCGTTATCCTCTGTAATAAATTCTCCGTCAGGAGTAACAAGCAAACTGAAATGGGGTATTGCAGGCGGTGCAAGTTCATTTTCGGGGATGTCGGGTGGCATTGGGGGCATCGCTATATCTCTCATGTCAGAAATGCTGTGTTGTTCGATATTTCTTTGTGTCATGGTTATAACTGTGCCGAAAATAATTCCGAGCATAATTGTAACGATAACCATAAAAATACAAACGAATTTTATTTTCAGCCGTTTAATCATTCTGACTTACCTCCAGATGATAACCGAGTTTTCTTATCGCTTCTATGCTGATATCTGAACCTATACTGCGAAGCTTTTTGCGAAGAAAACCAATATAAACCTCAACATGGTTTTCAACTGCATTTGAATCATAACCCCATACTCTTGCAAGCAATGCTTCCTTTGAAAGATTGCGTTCTTTTGATTGCATCAGCAATCGCATAACATCAAATTCTTTTGCGGAAAGGCGGATGCTTTTGTCCCTGCAGACAAGTTTACCTGATGAGAGGTCGAGCGAGGTGTTGCCGAAAACAAGCTCATCAATCTGGTTTCCTTGACGGCGCAAAAGAGCATTGATACAAGCAAGAAGCTCTGCAGTATAAAATGGTTTTGTAAGATAATAATCCGCACCGCTGTTAAGACCTCTTATTCTGTCTTCGACTTCCGATTTAGCTGTCAACATAAGTATGGGCGTTGAGCATCTTTTTGAACGTACTTGCCTTGCAACTTCGTAGCCGTCCATTTTTGGCATCATAACATCGAGTATCAGCAAATCGTATATTCCGAGTTCAGCGTATTCCTTGCCTGTTTCGCCGTCATAAACTGCTTCAACTTCGAAGCCTTTACCTTCAAGAAGAGTTTTGAGCGAATCAGCAAGGATTTTTTCATCTTCAATTATAAGTATTTTCATAATATCACCTTCTGCCTATTATAATAGTTCTGTTTGCTGAAATAAAGCTGAAAATTAATTTGTTTACATTTCTTTTACATTATTGAAAGCTTTTTTTCAGTTTTAATTCAGTTTGTCGTGATATTATTTCGGCATACAAGTGAGGTGATACTATTTGAAATTCCGCCATGAATGGAAGCATAACATTAATTGCGGAGATAGGATTATTCTTCGGCAAAGACTCGGCGCAATAATGAAACCTGATAAATATGCCGTTGACGGAAAATATTTTATCCGCAGTTTATATTTTGATACCCCTGCAGATACTGTTTTAAGAGATAAAATTGACGGTGTCAGCCGACGCGAAAAATTCAGAATAAGATTCTATAATTTTGATACATCGGTTATTCATCTTGAAAAAAAGAGCAAGATTTCAGGCCTGTGTAATAAAGTCAGCACAAGTCTGACAGAAGATGAAGTCAGAAAGATTATCAGCGGCGATATTTCCTGGATGAAGGAATCGGAAGATGAACTCGTCAAAGAGCTTTATTATAAAATGACCGTTCAGCAGCTCAGACCCAAAACAATTGTTGATTATTGGCGAGAGCCGTATATTTATGAAGCAGGGAATGTCAGAGTTACAATGGACTATGATATCAAAACGGGTATTGGCTCAAAGGACTTTTTCAGCAAAGATTGTCCTACAGTTTCTGTTCCTGATAATCCGATTATTTTAGAGGTCAAATGGGATGAATTTTTGCCTGAGATTATTAAAAAGGCAGTTCAGCTCGGTGACAGACGCTCATCGGCTTTTTCAAAATATGCAACCTGCAGAATATATGATTAAGGAGTAATAACTATGAATTTTTCAGACATTTTTAAATCAAGCTTTATTGAAAACATTGCAAGCGTAAGTATGCTTGATATGGCAATCGCTATGGCGCTTGCATTACTTCTCGGACTTTTCATTTTCGTTGTTTATAAGAAGACATTCAATGGTGTTATGTATTCATCAAGCTTTGGTGTAACCCTTGTTGCTCTGACTATGATTACAACCCTTGTTATCCTTGCGGTTACAAGCAATGTTGTTCTTTCGCTCGGTATGGTCGGTGCTCTTTCAATCGTTCGTTTCAGAACAGCTATCAAAGAACCGCTTGATATTGCATTCCTTTTCTGGGCAATTGCAGTCGGTATTGTTCTTGCTGCAGGTATGATTCCTCTTGCGGTTATCGGAAGCATTGTAATCGGCGTTGTTCTTCTTGTTTTTGTTAATAAGAAATCACATTTCAATCCCTATCTCATCGTTATTAACTGCGATTCACATAACAGCGAAGAAGAAGCAAAAAAATATCTTAAAGATAAGGTTAATAAGTGCATCGTAAAGAGTAAAACTGCACAGAGCGGAAGCGTAGAGCTTACTCTTGAAATCCGTCTTAAGGATGATAATACCGACTTCATCAATGAACTTTCGGCAATGAAGGGCATCAACAGTGCAGTGCTTGTAAGCTATAACGGCGACTATATGGGTTGAGGTGACAGATATGTCAACGCATAAGCATATTGATAAAATCTGCTGTATTGCCGTTGTCCTTGCTCTTGTCATAACCATTATTTTTATGAATGGTAAATCGCTTGGAATTGTTTCTGCAGGCAAATCCATGGGATATGAAAACCGTCTTTTCAGTACAGATAAGGTTCACACAATCGATATTGTTATGAATGATTGGGAGGGCTTTATTGAAACCTGTGAAAATGAAGAATATACCGCTTGCTCCGTAATTATTGATGGCGAGAATTACGGCAGCATCGGTATCAGAGCAAAGGGAAACACATCGTTGAGCAGTGTTTCTCAGATGGACAGCGAAAGATACAGCTTCAAACTTGAATTTGACCAATATGACAAAACAAAAAGTTATTATGGTCTGGATAAAATAAGTCTTAATAATGTTATCCAGGATAACACCTATATGAAGGATTTCATTGCCTATCAGATGATGAATGAATTCGGCGTTGCCGCACCTCTTTGCAGTTATGCTTATATTACCGTCAACGGAGAAGACTTCGGTCTTTATCTTGCGGTTGAGGGAATTGAGGACGGCTTCCTTAAGAGAAATTACGGTAATGATTACGGTGAATTATATAAGCCTGACAGTATGAGCTTCGGCGGAGGCAGAGGCAACGGAAAAGACTTTGATATTTCGGATTTCAAGAACGAAAACGGAGAATTCGATTTTTCAAAGATTGAAAACGGAGAATTTGACTTTTCACAATTCGGCGGCGAAATTCCGACTCCTCCTGAAGGCTTTGATTCCACGCAGGGTAAGGGTAACAGAGGCGAAAGACCTGCAGGCAATTTCAACCCGTTTGGCGGTGAATTGCCGGATATGTCGCAGATGCCTGCCGAAATGCCTGAAGGTTTTGATATGAGCAACCTGCCTGATATGGGTGGCATAGGCGGATTTGGCGGAATGGGTAGCAACGATGTTAAGCTTCAGTATTTCGACGATAATTTTGAAAGCTACAGAAATATCTTCAATAATGCAAAAACTGATATTACCGATGCTGATAAAACAAGGCTCATTCAATCATTGAAGACACTATCAAGCGGTGAAAATATCGAATCAGTAGTTGATATTGAAAAGGTTATAAGATATTTTGTTGTGCATAACTTCGTTGTTAACGGTGACAGTTATACAGGAAATATGATTCATAACTATTATCTTTATGAAAAAGACGGAGTTATGGAAATGCTTCCTTGGGATTATAACCTTGCATACGGCACTTTTATGTCATCTGATGCAAGCTCAACGATTAACGGCTCGATTGATTCTCCTGTTTCTGGAGATATGAGCGACAGACCGATGATATCGTGGATATTTGATAATGAAGAATATACAAATCTTTATCACGAATATTTTTCAGAATTTATCAGCGAGTATTTTGACAGCGGATATTTCGAAGAATTCATTGATAAAACAATTGAAATGATTTCTCCGTATGTTGAAAAAGACCCCACTAAATTCTGCACTTATGATGAATTTGTACTTGGTGCGGAAACTGTCAAAAACTTCTGTCTTTTAAGAGCTGAAAGCATCCGCAATCAGCTTAACGGAATAAACGAAACAGTTGATGCGTCTGCAATTAAAATATCTGATATGGGTACAATGTCTATGGGCGGAAAAGGCGGAATGCCGGGTGGCTTTGAAAAGCCGCAGAATGGCTCGCAGAATAATCCCGAAGAGCAATCAAAGCCGACGGAGAATATAACCGCTCCTGAAACAAAGCCGGAAACAACTCTTCCTGATATTTCGGCAATGCCCGATTTCAACGGTCAGCTTCCGGAAGGGTTTGACCCATCGCAGTTGCCTGATGGATTCGATATGTCACAAATTCCTGAAGGTTTCAATCCTTCGCAACTTCCCGAGGGATTTGATACATCGCAGATGCCTTCAATGGGTGGAGGTATGCCTGATTTTGGCGGTCAGATGCCCGATATGTCGCAGATGCCCAATTTCAGCGGCGGTATGCCTCCTTCACCGCCAAACGGAATGAATCCTTTCGGTGGCGGAATGCCGTCGTTTTAACAAAACCGAAAATTACAGCAAAGGCAGGGGAGATACCCCTGCCTTAATGTTTTGAATTATGACTTGACCTTATCAGATAAACTATGTATAATATCATCAGAAGTCGATTCCGGCTGTGATTTCCACGCCGTTTCGGCTTCTTTATTTAAAATTTTTATGGAGAATAAAATGCTGAAGTTCGAAAATGCCGAAGTTTCGGTTATAAGGAGTAAAAGAAAGACAATTTCGGTTGAGATAAGGGCAAATCAGGTAACTGTTCGTTCACCCCTTCGGATGAGTGAAAAAGATATTGAAAAATTTGTTGAATCCAAACGAAGCTGGATTATAAAACATCTGAATCTTGCCGCTGAAAAACAAAAAGCCCTTGGAAATATTGAACCTTTTACCGAAGACGAAATCAAAGGTTTTGCTGAAAAAGCAAAGGATATTATCCCTCCGAAGGTTGAAGCGTATGCAAAGAAAATCGGTGTTACCTATAATAAGATTACCATCCGATGTCAGCGTACCCGATGGGGAAGTTGTTCGTCAAATGGTAACCTTAATTTCAATTGTCTGCTTGTTTTACTGCCTGATGAAGTGATTGACAGCGTGATTGCTCACGAACTTTGCCACAGAAAATATATGAATCACTCCGTAAACTTCTACGCTGAACTTTCAAAATATTTTCCTGATTATAAGCGTTGCGATAAATGGCTCAAGGAAAACGGAAATAAACTTATTCGTCGGATACCGAAATAAATGATAAGAAAACTCCTATGGTTATTAATTATGCCATAGGAGTTTTTGTTATTGACTATGCTATCTCAACCTTAAAGATCGCCTTGTTTTTTGATACCGAAATATTGCCGAAAAGAAGACTGTCAAAATTTTTGACCGTTATTTCTTCGGGCGGAACAACGGGATATTGTGCATTGTATGAATCGGATTTATGATTGGGATTGACCTTGCTGAATATATAACTTGTACCGATTCGGTGAACATAAAGTCCGTCTATTTCTATTGTTTCGGGTAAATAACAGGTGTAACCGAAATCGTGGTCTTCGGAATTGGTTGCTTTGATGATGTGGTTTGAAATGCCTGTAGGATAGAACTTACAGTTGCGGATAATCATTTTTCCGTTCCAGGTTGAGCCGTAATCAGAACGCAGGTCAACAAAATCTTCTGCAAGTACGGTTGTGTTTTCAATCAACGCGGTGCCGCTGCCGATAAGCTTGATTCCGTGATGACCGAGCACCGAATTTCTGATTGTTGCGTTAAGCACACCCTGATGAGCATCAAATCGCGAAAAAGCACAGCCGTCATAAACGAGATTCTTGCAGTAGTTTGTGCCAGCAATGCCCCAATAATCAATATCGGTAATATCGTTTGTCTGATTGCAGTTGATGAATTTTGCGTTGACCGCTGTTGCTGCGCCGATATCATATGTGCCCATTGTGACGCTTGTGCCTGCAGAGCCGATTGTTGAATATTTTTTGTGACCTGTGAATGTGCTGTTTTTAACTGTTACATCTGCGCAACAGGAAAGTGAAACAAAAGCGGAATAAGGAGCTCCTGTTTTGCCCTCATTTATAATATCGTGATATAAACCGTCAATAACTGTATTTGAGCGTCTGACCTGAATTCCTCTTGAATAATAGGTATATTCGGAGGGGGCATTGTTGGCGATTGTTGTGAATCTGCCTCCCTTGATTGTCAGTGTTTTGCTGTCAACCGGGTAAGCAGTAGCGGATGTGATTGCGTTGAAATCCCATATAAGGGGAGTGTCAGGCGAAATGTTTCCGTTTTTGTCAACGAGAATGACATCTGTCTGATTACTGCCGTCGTTCATATTTGCGCCTTTTCGGATATATCGTTTTACATTGGAATCGCTGAGCACTACAAGGCTCGTGCTGTTGAGTGATGTACCGATGTTTGTTGCATCAGATTTAAGAGGGGAAACCTTGTCAGTAATATTGATTGCAGATTCTGACGGAGCAATGTTGAAAATCCAGGAGCTTCTGTTTTCAACATTTGTGTCATCAATTATAAATTTTGCGCTTGACCAATCGGTATCAGTCATTATTACGGCGGTTTTGTTTGCTCCGCCAATATAATATGTTGCCGTTTCGTTTGCCAATACAGTTAAATTATTATCGTTTGCATATTTATGGGTATTGATGATTGCTTCAAAATCATCCGTTTTGCCGTCACCGATTGCTCCGAAATCCTCATAGGTAACATAATCAGAATAAGTTTTTGTATATTCATAACCGTCAACCAACCCAAGGATACCTTCCGTATTGAGCAGGACTTCATCGGCAAATGCAGAAATACCTCTTGAAATGCCGATGTTTTTTGAACCTTTTATGTAAACATTGCTGTTTTCAATTCTTATGCTGAAAACTTCGGTTTCATTAAGTGATTCCTCGATTATAAACGCTTTATCTGAGTTTATGTTGTGAGCATTAATTCTTTTGCCGCAAACCTTATATAATTCGTCAGAGAGTGTCTGCGCCGCATTGATGAATAACTCTCCGTCAGCGGCAATTATACTGTAATTTTCAAAAGAAACACCGTTGATAGTGATATCCTCAAGCGGTCTGATTATATACGGACTCTCATAATTACCTTTTGCAAGCTGATTTTTTAATTGAGAAGCATCAATAAATTGTGACATCGGTGCAGTAAAAACAGAAATAAAACTCATTAATAATGCGATTATTTTTGAAAACATTTTTATCACCCTGGTTTATAATATTTCAATATCAAACTCATACTTTTCATCAATAAGTATATAGTTGACGCGGTGTTTCTTCGCAAGCTTTAATGTGTGCGCATTATCTTTCAGAAGATTTTCTATAGAGCAATCTCCATCATCCAATCTGCTTTCGATAATGCAGGCATATTTCTTTATATCTTCAAAATGATTTCTGATATAATTTTCGCTCATTATGAGGCAGAAGTAACTTATGTTTCTGCGGTAATCTTCTTCAAAGTGATTCTCCCAATCAAAGGGAATATAGCATCCTTCAACGATAAGATTCTGGTTATTCTCGATTGCTGTTTTGATGATTTCGCAGACAATCGGCCATAAATAATCCGTAAGAGTGTCGTCGTCGCTCAATGGGGTAAGGTTGGTCTGTCCGCTTCGTATCAATCCCATTTTAAGATGGTCAATCGACAGATACGGATATTTATATTTTTCAAGCAGTTTTTGAGCAAGGGCTGTTTTTCCTGTGTGCGATGCACCTGAAATTAAAACAATCATTAATTTGCTCCTATAAACAAAGTTTTTAATATTATAATGCGTTGAGTATTATTTTGCAACACCCGAATATTTGCAAATAAGAATTATGTGTGTATCAGCTTTCAAAAACAATTGACAATGTTTGAATATTTTCTATTGTTTTTAGTTTCTGAATATGTTAATATGGAAATAACAATTCAAGGGAGATGATCAGATGTCAAAGAAAATACCCCCGAATGCATTGCCTGCAGACTCCGCGAAGCATATAACCCTGTTTGAATACCTGTGTATTATGTTTGCCAGAGTCGGCGGTCAGTTTGGCGCAACTCTTACAGGTACCCTTGCAACCGCGTTCCTTCACGAGCTCTATTACGGCCCTGTTGGTGTAAGTTCCGATGATATTGCTTCAAAACTTGCAGTTCAGACAACGCTCACAACTGTTTTAGGTGTTATTTTCGGCGTTGTAGCAGGTGTTGTTGTTCAGAAGTGGAAGAGTCCCTGGGGCAGATACCGTCAGTGGTATATAATCTGTCTTATTCCCACATTTGCTTTAACCGTACTTTTCTTCTATGTACCCAAGGGTATGACGGTTGAAGAAATGACTCTTTTCCGCTATGGAATAGCCTGCTGTCAGACCGTTTTCAATATTTTCAATAATCTCGGTCAGAATGTTGTTCAGGTTATTTCTCCCAACCATAAAGAAAAGAAAACCATTGCCACAATCTGGCAGCTTTCGTATTATCTTGGCTACGGCGGAGCATATCTTGCAACATTTATCTATGGTCTTTTCAGCGACGACAAGAATCAGATGTATATGATTCTTGCTGTCCTTGCCGCTACGGTTACACTTCTCGGTAATCTTATGGTCGGCCTTTTCTGCAAAGAGAGAATTGAGCTTCCCAAGAAAGAGAAGGTCAAAATCACAAAATCGATTTTCAACCTTTTCAAGGACAAAAACTATCGCGCATATCACTTCATCCAGTGGGCAGGCACTCTTGCTATGCTCGGCAAGATGTCAACCTTCCTTGCGGCTATCACAGTCGGCTCATCAAAGAATCTTCTTCTTACTCTGCCGACTGCAATCGGAACCGTTGTCGGTAATGTTATCACAACCAAACTTTCAAAGAAGCACGAACCGACAAAGCTTCTTAAATTCTGCGGTCCCTACTCAATGATTTCTGCAGGTGTTCTCTTCGCAATATGCTTTGCCGAAGCGAAGATGGGGCTGGTATTCTTTGAGGGATGGAACAGTATATTTTTCTATGCTTTCTATTTTATTTTCGGCGTCGGTATCGGTGTTCAGGAACTTTCAACATCTCATTTCAATGTTGAATTCTTTGACTACCTCGAATGGAAAACAGGCGAAAGAATGGAAGCAATTCAGGGTATCGTTCCCGGTTGGATTCAGACAGCTCTCAACTATCTGAAGGAAATGATTATTCCTTATATGATTGCTTGGGCAGGTTATAAGGCATCTGTTGAAGGTGACCTTGTTCTGACAATGAAGGCTGAGCCGACCTATATGGACACCTGTCTTTGGCTGCTCGCATTCCTTGTCTTCGGTTATGCACTCTGCAATCTTATCAGGTCAATCGTTCTCAAGTTTATGTATGACATTGAAGGCGACAAGAAAGAGCAGATGTACGCAGAACTTGAAGAGATGAGGGCAGAAAGACACCGCGAAAATGAGGCTGCTGTAATGTAAAATTAATAATAAAAAGAGCCTTCTTACGAAGGCTCTCCTTTTTATTTCTCAAAATAGATTGCGCCGCTTTGTGAGAAAATCAACGGCGGTAAATCCATTCCTTTTTGTTCGGGAATTCTTGATGCGATTGCAAAATCATGAACCTTGCTGTAGATGAAACCGGGGTCAAAAACAACATGGGCGCAGATAAATCCTTCTTTTGTGACTGGCAGAGAAATATTGAAATTTTCGTTTCTTTTCTGCGCGGTGTAGGTAAACACTTCTCCGTCATTATCAAGGACAATCAACCTGTGATTCTTATGAAGTTTTTTTACATTGATTGTAACAAATGTCGAATCAGTGAGCTTGACGGTATCGCCGAGAATTGAATCACCGCTGGTGATATCAATAACGGTTGAGTTTGTTGTGAAACTAATGGTTGTGCGACCTTTGACAATTGCGTCAAGAATATCTTCAGGAGAATTTGATTTTGCGTAAACATAGGTGACAGGCCAGGTCAAAAGATCGGTGACGACATAATCCCTGTGGTAATCGCTTCCGCCGACAACAGGAAGTTTGTGGCCGTTTCGCAGTTGTTCGTGCCACCATTCGGTACATTCAAGATTGTCATAATGAGTGGGGGAATTCCAGACCTCAAGAACATCAACATCAGCGGCATTCTTCTCCCATCTCCAGGGACATTGTTTACAATGCGGATGATTCATACAGATAACCGCACCGCGTCTTTTCGCTTCTTCCTTAAAGCGAAGAAAATCCTCATATGTTTCGCAGGTGTCATAGTCTTCTTGGTCGATAACATCTTTGACACCCCACATATTGCAATGACCGCCGTCTTTTGAAAGCTCTGCACCGTAGATAAGAGTCAGACCATCAACATCAGGGAAATCCTGACAGTTGACATTGTGGTCGGTTATCATCAGGAAATCAAGTTTTTTCTTTTTTGATTTTGCAATTAACTCCTCGAGAGTCAGTCCGCCATCAGAGGCTGTGGAGTGACAATGCGTAACGCCTACATACCATTTATATCCGTTATAATTCATATAAATTCTCCTTCGGAAGATTATATTTTTATTGTAGCACAGAAATTTTGTGTTTTCAACTCCACTTTCCGTAGGTTGCGAAAAATGTTTTGATGAGATATAATACAGTTTGTGAAATTGATAAGGAGAAAATTTATGAATTCATATATTACGGGTGCAACAATAAAAAAATTGCGTGAAGCGAAGGGGATAACTCAGCTTCAGCTTGCAGAAACAATCGGAGTAAGCAGTAAGGCTGTTTCTAAATGGGAAACCGCGAAGGGTCTGCCTGATATTTCTCTTGTTGAGCCGTTAAGTCAGGCTCTCGGAGTTTCGGTGATGGAGCTTATGTCGGGCGAAACGGTAATTAATCGCAATGTTTCGTCAAATATCCTTTTCACAAAGTTTTATGTATGTCCCGTTTGCGGTAATGTTATAAGCTCTGTCGGAGCAGCGGTTGTAAGTTGTTGTGGTATTTCTTTGCCGCCGCTCGAAGCGGAAGAAACCGATGAGGCGCATCATATTAATATCGAAAATGTTGAGGACGAAAAGTTTATTACCGTCATCCACGAAATGACAAAGAGTCATTATATTTCATTTATCGCATATGTAACATCGGATAAAATTAGTTTTGTTAAACTTTATCCCGAAGGAAACGCAGAAACAAGAATGCAATTCCGCGGCAGGGGATATCTCTATATTTTCTGCAACAGACACGGGTTGATGAAAAAAAGAGTATAGGCTACCAAAAATTAAAATCACTTCACCAACGCTTTATGTGTATGATGAAGTGATTTTTTATTTAATAATTATTTTTCAGAAGCTTTTCTTCTGCGATTAATAATGAAACCAAGAGAAACGGTACTCATTGCAAGAGAAAGGAAAACAAACAAAACATCGGAATCACTGCCCGTATCAGGGATTTCGGTATCTTTGTCAGATTCGGTTGAAGAGTTTCCGTCGTTAGAGTTATTACCTACGATTATTCCGATAATTGTATCAATAACTGAATCAACATCGATTTCGGGAAGTCCTTCGAGAATGGAATCAAGATCAGTTGTGCTGTCTTCTTCAGTACTCTCGTCTTTTTCTTCTTCGTTTTCATCCTCTGAAGGCAAACCGCAGACTGTACAAATGCCGTCATCGCCGTATGTGTGATTTCCGATATCGGATTTTTCGCCGCAATCGCATTCGTGCCAATGGCTTTCTTCGTCGCTTGACCAGTCTTCGGAAGGATCGTGAATATGGGTGGCAGGAATGATTTCGCCTTCTTCGATCATTTCATCGCAGGAAAGACAATATGTGTCGCCTGTGTAACCATCTTCGAATTCAGTTGCTTCTTTGGCATCTCTTAATTCTGTTTCGCCAATGTGGTTTTCGGGGTCAACGCCACCGAGTTCCTTCTGGCATACGGTACAAACGGAAGCGTTGGAGCAATCAGGTATTGATGCTTCGTGCTCACCAAGGTCAGATTTTTCGCCGCAATCGCATTCGTGCCAATGATTTTTTTCATCGCTTGACCAGTCTTCGGAAGAATCGTGAATATGGGTTGCGGGAATGATTTCGCCTTCTTCAATCATTTCATCGCAGGAAAGACAATATGTGTCGCCTGTGTAACCGTCCTCGAATTCAGTTGCTTCTTTGGCATCTCTTAATTCTGTTTCGCCAATGTGGTTTTCGAGGTCAACGCCACCGAGTTCTTTCTGGCATACGGTACAAACGGAAGCGTTGGAGCAATCGGGTATTGATGCTTCGTGCTCATCAAGGTCAGATTTATCACCGCAATTGCATTCGTGCCAATGGCTTTCTTCGTCGCTTGACCAGTCTTCGGAAGGAGCGTGAATATGGGTTGCAGGAATGATTTCGCCTTCTTCGATCATTTCATCGCAGGAAAGACAATATGTGTCGCCTGTGTAACCGTCTTCGAATTCAGTTGCTTCTTTGGCATCTCTTAATTCTGTTTCGCCAATGTGGTTTTCGTGGTCAAGGCCACCGAGTTCCGTCTGGCATACGGTACAAACGGAAGCGTTGGAGCAATCGGGTATTGATGCTTCGTGCTCATCAAGGTCAGATTTTTCGCCGCAATCGCATTCGTGCCAATGGCTTTCTTCGTCGCTTGACCAGTCTTCGGAAGGATTGTGAGTGTGAGGAGTATCTTCTGTAACTTCAAGTTTATATGCAAAGAAAGTCTGCTGCTCATTGTTGTCAGGTTCCAAAACCATAAAATGGAATGTGATTGTTTTACCGTCATCCGTCTGAATCTGATAGCCGTCATCAGGAATATCAGGGCCTTCATAGGCTTTGACAGTGTCTGTAATGGTTTTTGATAAGCCCGAGGGCCAGAAGTTATCTGAAAAATGATAAATTGCATTCTGAAGCGAAATATCAGCCATATTCTTTTCGATGTAATATCCGCCGTTATCATCTTCGGTAAAGATAATGTTGAAGCACTGAGTGAAAAGTATCTTAAGCTTCATCGAAATATCCTGGTTATTGATGTTGTCGGTTGCTGATGATGTGCTTTCGGCAGGTGTAAAATCATCTCCGTTTGCAGCACCGTGTAATTTACTGTCGATACAAAAACCGATATAACCGTTTTCAAACTTAACATTTGATATACCTGTTGACTGATCTGTAACAAGTTCTGCAGAGGCAATTATATTGACAGAAAACATCAGCATTATCATTGTAAGCACTATTGAAATCGCTTTTTTCATGATTAACTCATCTCCTTTATTGTGTAACATTATACAACAGTTACAGTGGATTGTCAAATTTTAAAAGTTGGTAATTTGAGTATAGTGATTCTTGCGCTTTGTTTTTCTTTAATCAGAAACATACCAAAATGCGTATGAGAGAATGTAAGGTTATCAGATGTATCAATAAGTTCTCCATCAGACTCTTTGTTAACATTATAAATATCAAAATACTGCATTTGGGGGTAAGATTCAGAGAACTGTTTTTCAAGAAATTATATTATTGCCAGTTGTATTCCTTGTTATTACCGTCTATTTCCCAAAGAGAAGGTGTGAGATTTTCGAATATATCTACGGGATGGATGGTATGATTCTCCTGGAAAACTCTGTAAGCAGCAGAAAGGTCTTTTCTCTGCTCTTCTGTGATTTTGCAGGAACAGGAAACAAAGAGAGGAGTGTTGCTGAAAGAAAGAACATGAAGCCATTGCTTGTTCTTTTCCCAGGGTATATAATCATCAAGAATACCTACGCAGTCTGCATCGCACATATAGAATGCTTCGTTCTGCGCAAGACGGAATGCAAGAGTATTAACGCCGTTTTTTCTTGTTGCATCCCATTCTCTGCCGCTTGTGTCGTTACCTGTACGGTTTATCTCAACAAGACCTGCACAAAGGTGAGAAACGGTATTGCAACCGATGATATACATTTCTCCTGCAGCATCTTTTATGAGTCTGTAGAGATCAAGAACGATTTCTGCATTTGTTTTTGTTTTGTCATAAAATCCCCAGTTGCCGCCATCGGTTACTGTAGGGTCAAGTTCGCGTCCCCAGCCGCCGAATAAATCGAAGGTTGTGAAATCGTGCTTAAGAAGTTCATATCCCCAACCCTTGATTCTCTCGATATCAGCTCTGATAAATGCCTGCACATCGGGGTGAGTAGGATCGAGATATTGTCTTTTTCCGCCTCTGAGGATTCGCATATCTTCTGTGATTGCTGAGTCCCTGTTATGAAGAAGTCTTACCCAGATACCGGGTCTTGCTCCGATTTCCTTGATCTCTTCAGCAAGCTTTTTCATATCGCCGAATTTTTCGTTTGCAATCCAGGGTCCTTCGCAGGAATTAACCTGCCAGCAGTCATCAATTACTTCAAAGGGCTTGTTGTCTATTCCTAATGCAAGTTCAACCTGTACTTTTGCATCGGAGATGATTTCTTCATAGCTGCTTTTGCCGTATGCATAATACCAGTTGTTGCCTCCGTAAACTCTTTCTTTCGGAAGGATGGGATTGTCGCAAAGAGTTTTGCAGTAATCGTGAAGGCAGGCATAGATATCCGATGAATCATAATCTTTATAAACAAATGTGGCAAGGTGAATTTTTCTGCCGTTAAGCTCAACGCCGCAATCACCGTTTCTGCAGTCAACAAGAGCCTTGATTCCGTCTGAAGTATATCTGAAACTTACGAATGAATTCGCCTGTGTCTTTACACCGAAGCAAAAACAAGTTGCCTTATCTGTTGCGATGAAATACCAGGGCATCAAACGATCATTGTCAGTAATTTTTTTGAATTCAAGCTCGCCGTAACTGCGCTCCCAGGCGTCACCAAGAATATAGAGGTTGTCATTGCTTGGAAAATTCCATTCAAGTTCAATGAATTTCACTTTGTCATTTTTTGCGGTTACAAATAAATCCAGTGAGTTGCCGTTTATTGATGTTTCAATAACAGCATCAGTAACAGTACTTTCGCAGATAATGTTTGTTTTGAAATTGTTAAGGTTGAAATTCATAATATTACCTCCATTGAATCTTATTAAGATGTGGTATTTTTATAATTTCAAGTATAAATTATTTGCATAATTATGTCAACGCAGGGGGGAGCTTTTTGTTTATCAGGTTTGACTAAATTTTTGTTTGGGAGTATAATATTTCAAAAATACAATTTGTCATAAATTAATGCATTTAATTCGGGGGAATTGAGAATGAAGACAGCTTTAAAAATAATTTCCGTTATATTGGTTGTTGCGATATTGGGAGTACTCTCTCTTTCAATCAGACCTGATTACAGCGGAGTGGATTACAGCCCTGCGGTCAGTAAAAACGAAACAGATAAAACAATCAGATTCAATTCAGACGGAAAACTGAAAATTCTGCATATTACCGACACTCATCTTAAATTTAACCATAATTTTGACCCGACAATATGGATGGTTGAGAGAGCTTGTGATGAGGAAAATCCCGATATAGTTATGCTTACGGGTGATATCGTCCTCAATTGTGATAATGCGGAAGATACCAAGAAACTGATAAATGCGTTGATGAATATTTTTGACTCAAGAAATATTCCGGTTGCGGTAACATTCGGTAATCACGATTCGGAGCAGGGTGCAATGTCAAGAGAAGAGTTGATGGCGTATTATAATACTTTTTCCTGCTCGGTTTCTTTTGATGACGGTGATGCGCTTTCAGGATGCGGTACATACAATATTCCTGTACTTTCGTCAGACGGAGAGACTACAAAATTCAATCTGTGGGTGTTTGATTCGGGAGATTATGACGAAGAGGGCAGGTACAGTTGTGTCAAGCCCGACCAGATTGAATGGTATAAGCAAACATCGGATAAGCTTAAAGCAGATAATAACGGCGAAACAGTAAATTCTCTTGTTTTTCAGCACATAATTGTTGGCGAAATCTATGATGTGCTTCAGAAAACAGATTCCTGGAAACCGTATGCGTATAAGCATCTTTATAACAAGGAAGATTATTATATGTTTGACCCGAATCGTGTGAATTACGGCACAATCAGGGAATATCCTTGCCCCGGATATAATAATTACGGTCAGTTTGATGCGATGGTTGAAAAGGGTGATGTCCTTGCAATGTTTACGGGTCACGACCATACGAATGCTTTTGGAGTTGAGCATAAGGGGATTGATATTGTCAATTCGCTCAGTACCCGATATATCGGACTTTTTCATTCTACACAGTGCGGATATCGTGTGATTGAAATCGATGAAAACGATACCTCAGTTTATGAAACAAGGGTTGAGCGTATGTTTGATAACTATGATTTTGAAACTGTGAAAGAAGAAAAAGAAAGCGGAGATAAATTCAGATATAAAATGGCAAGGGAGTTTGCTTTTAAAGGCAAAATTCAGAAGCTTGCAACAGATATTGCACGAGAAATAACCGAAAAAATCTCAGGCAGACAGGTCACTTATGCAGATTGAATAACAGAAAAACCGCTTCATTCTCAGATGAAGCGGTTTGTTTTTATATACCGATAATTTTTCTTATTTCTTTTGCATCAATGTCATTAAGATTTATATTTTTCAAAACAGAGTAACACGCCGCCGCACCTGCAGCTTCACCGATTCCGACACAAATGGGCATTGCTCTGAAGTTTGAGTGAGCCATATGTGTGCCTGATATGTTTCTGCCGCAAAGAAGGAGATTTTCTTTTGCTTCGGGAAGAAGACAACGGTAGGGGATTGTATAGCCATTTTCCTGCGAGAAATGCTTCTGTGAGCCTGTTTTATCAAGACCTGCTCCCGCAATGTTGTGCACATCAAAATTAAAATAAGCGTCTTTTACAACGAAATCGTCAAATACTCTTGCCTCAAGGATATCGTGTTCATTAAGAGTGTATTTGCCTTTAAAATGCCTTGTTTCGCGTATGCCGATAAGCGATGCCGAGCTTATGATAAAACATTGCTCGTATCCCGGGACAAACTTTCTTAAATAGCTGACAATTTCATCCATTTGTCTGCGGCAGGTGAGGGTGGCTTTTGTTAAATCCTCTGCGCAGGTACCGTCAATTTCAATTGCGTTTGTCATATTGCAGGTGACAATTCCGGGTAGAGTTGATTTGTAGGTGAGGATATGCCCTGCAGGAGAGGAAATGTGTTGCTTTGCAAGAGCCTGAAGTTCTCCGTTAGGAGTGTCATATGTTGACTCAAAAGAGCCTAAAAAAATAGCTCTGTCATAGTCTACGCCACCAACCTTAAACATAAGCGTTGCAGGTTGCATCTTGTTGTCGCTTTCTCTTCCGAGAGTGAATTCCGCACCTGCTCTTGCGGCAATATCTCCGTCACCTGTGGCATCTATGGTTATTTTTGCATAAATGTCCGTTTTGCCTGATTTGTTAATAACAGTTGCGCCGATTACTTTGTCGCCATCACAGATTGCATCAGCCGCAAAAGTATAAAGCATAATTCTGCATCCGACTTCATGGAGCATTTCAAGATAAAGTGTTTTCAGCTTTTCGGGGTCGATAGTATTTGTTATTTTGTTTTTGAACTTTCCTTCATTCTTTTCGGAACTTCTTTTAAGAATTTCGTTGAAAAGCGGACTTGCACAACTGCCTGTCCAATGGCTCATAAGTCCCGATGTTGAGATGCCGCCGATATCTCCGTTTTGTTCTACCAGAATAACTTTTGCGCCATTTTTTGCCGCCGTATATGCCGCCGCAAAACCGGAAGGACCGCTTCCGAGAACAAGAACATCTGTATCTGATTTATATTCAGGAATCATATTTCTGCTCCTTTTTTATGAGATTGAATTCGAAATCAAAGGCATTTTCCGCCCGATACCTTGATTACCTGTCCCGTAATCATCCTTGCTTTTTCGCTTGATAAAAATAAAATTGTTTCTGCTATGTCTTCGGGTTGAATTAACTCTCCCATAGGAATCAGCGGGATTACCGCTTTCTCAAGCTCGTCGTCGATCCAACCTGTTTGCGTGGGACCGGGAGCAACGCAGTTAACTGTAATACCATATTTTGCAACCTCAAGTGCAATACTGCGCGTAAGTGCTTCAAGGGTTGCTTTACTTGCGCCGTATGTTATCTGACCCGCAAAAACCTGAGCCGCATCTGAGGAAAGGTTGATAATTCTGCCATAGGTATTCTTGTGGTTGATGAATTCTCTTGTCATAAGAATAGTACCGCGGACATTGACGGCAAAAGTGTCATCAATAACGCATTGTGTGATGGTTTCGATGGTGTCGATGCCATCCATATCGCCGTCAGCCGCATTGTTAACAAGAATATCAATTTTTTTGTATTTTTTTAAAATGGCGGAATATATTTCTTTTACCGATTCCTCATCAGAAATGTCGCTTTCAATAATCATATAATCAGCATTCATTGCTTTAAGTTTGCTTTCGACAATATCTGCGTTTTCTGAATTTGCCTTGAAGTACCTGTCTGCTCCGTTTTTGTCAGTTTTACTCTCATCGAAGGCTCTCTCGATTTTCTTGAAAACAAGAACAACTTTTGCCCCTTCTTTTGCAAAGGCAAGTGCAGTAGTTGCGCCGATTCCCTGCGGATTATTTGCGCCTGTAATGATAGCAACTTTATCTTTCAGTCCGTAATCAATCATTTATTTACCTCCTCTTTGATAAACGTAATATTTTTGATTTGATTATATCATTATCGAATTCAAAAAACAACAATGTTTAATAAGGATATGAGTTTTAATTTCACAGTTTTAAAAGGAAAAATCAATTGCTGATTGAAACAAGACATAAATTATGCTATATTTATATAGTAAAAGATATTTTTCGGAAGAGAAACGGATTTATATGGGAATTGTTTTTAATATACAAAAGTTTTGCTTGCATGACGGTGACGGTATCCGTACCTGTGTTTTTTTGAAGGGTTGTCCGCTCAGATGTATCTGGTGTCATAATCCCGAAGGACTTGAAAAAAAGCCGATATATTCTTTTGATAATCGCAAATGTTCATCGTGCGGCAGATGTATCGGTTTATGCTTCGCACGAAGGATAGATAATGGCAAGATAGTTATCGAGCGTGAGAAATGTAAAGAATGCGGCAAATGTATTTCAGTTTGCCTGAATGATGCTAATTCTCTTATCGGAAAAGAGATGACAGCACAGGAAGTTATGGCTGAAGTTTTTAAAGATAAAATATTTTATGATACCTCAGGTGGTGGACTGACCGTTACGGGAGGAGAGCCTTCTTATCAGGCTGAGTTTACACTTGAACTTCTTCGTCTTTCTAAAGAGGCCGGAATTTCATTTGCTGTTGAAACCTGCGGAATGGGGTTACGCGAATTTTATGAAAAAGCCGCAGATCTCGGCGCAACATTTTTATATGATGTAAAATGCATTGACAGTGAACTTCACCGAAACCTTACGGGAGCAGATAATTTGAAGATTATTTCTAATCTTGATTACCTTATGGACAGGGGAGCGGATATCATTATCAGATTGCCTATGATTCCTGATTGTAATGACGGCGATAAGGATATTTCCGCATTAGCAAGCTTTTTGAATAAAAATAAAGGAAGATACAGATACGCTGAAATTATGCCGTATCATTCGCTTGGTACAGGTAAATCTGCCAAAACAGGAATGATTTCTTCTTATATTCACGAAGATGCTGCTGAAGAAGAAATATCGCGATGGTGTTCGTTGTTTGCATTATATGGCGCAGATATCAAGGTATCCAAATAACATATTTCAAATTAAAGAGGTTTGTATATGACACAGTTAGCTCAGATTGATCCGTTGCTGTACGGATGTTTTTCGGATAATACACTTGAATATGGTGAAAGGGTAGGTCTTGCTTTGCTTTGTGCCGCTCAGAATATTGAAATTAAATTTTCCCGTCAGTTGCTTCCTGAAACATCGTTTGAATCAAAATACGGAAGCTCGGGTTATTCGCCTTCTGACGGATTATGGTTTTCTGAAGAAAATATAATGATGCTTTCCGAAAAGTTTCCTGAGCATAAAGAAACGTTGCTCGGATATATCGGGGAATTGAATATATTCAGAAAAAAAGCAAGCAGACTTTTCTGTGATGCAACAGAAGCTCTTGATAAATCAGGCGCTGAATGGGGCGGAGGCTGGGGCGGACATTCCAATCCTGACTACGGAAGAATCATTAATTCAGGAACTGATTGTATCCGCTCGATTATCTCTGAAAATTGTGACAAATATCCTGATGAAGCCTGGTTTTATCGCTCTTGCTCTTATACTCTTGATGCAATTGATATTTTAGGCGAAAGATATCGTGATAAAGCGCTTGAAAATGCTGATAAATGTGAGAAAACAGATGATAAAGAATTCTTCATTCGTATGGCAAAGGCTTTTGAAACAGTACCTAAAAAACCTGCTTATGATTTTATGTCCGCGGTTTGCTCGTTTATGCTGATATTCGCTCTTGACGGAAGTGATTCTCCCGGAAGATTTGATCAGTATATGTTTCCTGCTTATAAAAAGACCGATAATCGAGAAGAAATAATTGATCTTCTTGACCGAGTATGGGATTATTTTTATGACCATCGCTCGTGGAATCTTTGCATTTCAGGAAGCGATGAAAATTGGAATGATGAAACAAACGAGCTTACATATGATATTCTTGCAGTGGTAAGAAAAAAAGGATATAACACACCCAATCTTACTTGCCGCGTTCACAGAAACACCCCGGAAAGACTCTGGAAAGCGGTTGCTGATACTCTTGCAATGGGAATGGGTCTTCCTGCATTATATAATGATGATGTGGTTTGTTTCGCGCTCGAAAAGATTGGCATTCCGCCGGAAGACAGCCACGATTACTGTATGAACGGATGTAATCAGATTGATATTCTCGGAAAGAGCCATATGGGTCTTGAAGACGGTGAGGTAAACTTTGCGAAATGCCTTGAATTTGCATTGCATAACGGTGCAGATGCTATGAATGGCAAGGTTGTTTCAATTGAAACAGGTGACCCGACAAGTTTTGATTCATACGAAAGATTTGAACGAGCATTTATCGACCAGCTTGAATATGTAACCTATAATTCGTGCAGCAGTGCAAACACCTGGCAACATTACCGAGGCGTATTTCAGCCTCATCCTCTTCGTTCCTGCCTTATTGAAGGATGCCTTGAAAATGGCCGCGATTACAGAAACGGAGGTCCGCTTTATAATCACGGTCAGATTCTGGCGGAAGGAATTGCTGACACAGGTGACAGTCTTTTTGCAATAAAGAAACTTGTCTACGATGAGAAGAAATATACAATTTCGGAGCTTATCGAAGCCCTTAATGTGAATTTTGAAGGCTACAAGCAACTGCACCACGATTTCAGGAATTGCGAAAAATTCGGAAATGATATTGAAGAGGTTGATGAAATAACCGCTCGCATTCTTAATCGTTTTTTTACTGTACTCAAGCGAAATAACACATACAGAGGCGGTGTTTTTACAGGAGGATGCAGCACCTTCAGCCGTGCGGCAGGATATGGACGCAGGACAGCGGCTTTACCTAACGGTAAACTGAAGGGTGAAGCTCTTCTTGCAGATAGTATCGCTGCAACACCCGGACGTGATACAAACGGGCCGACGGCGCAAATTAAATCCGTTCTCAAATATAATCATTTTGATGCCTGCAGCGGATTTGTTTTCCAGAATAAGTTTGAGAAAAAGCTTTTTGCAACAGAAAAAGGCAAAGCGTCGTTTATTGCTCTTGCAAAGGCTTATTTTGCAGGCGGAGGACAGCAATATACAGTTACTGTTGTTTCTCCCGAAGACCTTCTTGACGCCAAGAAACATCCTGAAAATCATCGCAATCTTATTGTTCGTGTCGGCGGTTACAGCGATTATTTTGTGAATCTTGATCCCGACCTTCAGAATAATGTTATTGAAAGAACCTTTGCTGATATCTGATTCAAATAATAAGAAGTTGTTATGTCTGCATTTTCTTTTAAAGATGTTTTTTTGACTTTCTGAGGGGAAATCGGATATATTATCTGTAGAGATATCGTTTATCGAGGGAAACTCTCGAAGCCTCTCAAAGCCGTTGATTCGGTTGGCGGTATCTCTGATTTTATTTGTAATGTCCATATTTTAAAAAAATACCACCCCAGTCACTGCTTGAAAGCTGTGTCTGAGGTGGTTTGGCTTTATAATCAGTTAAGTCTGAAAATTCTTGTTTCGCCCTTCTGCATTTCGATTGTTATTGTGTCTGAGTTGGTTTCATAAGTGCCGCCAAGCAATTCAGTAACATTTCTTTCCCTGCCGAGATTTAAAGTTTTTTCTCCTTCGGTAACGGCATAAATGCAGATATAATTTTCATTGACATAAACAATATCATCGGTTTCGCAGTAGATGTGAACTCCGTTTGTTTTACAAAATGCTCTCAATTCATTAACGGAGAATTTATCTTTCATCGGTGATGTCATAATGTAAGGCACATCGTTTGCAATGCAGAGATTTCGTGCGTTTTCCATATTGACTGTTTTGGCATTTGATAACAAAATGATTGCTTTGTAATTCTGATATACTGCTTCAAAATCATTAACATCAAAGATATCGTAGGGTGTACCCATAACGCCGAGCTCGCGTCTGCGATCGTGGAAGATATTGCGGAGTGAACCGCTTGTCATATATTTATATGCACTTTCATCAACGAAAACAGCAACTTCAGCTTTTGAGCTTCTGTCGGCATCGGTGATGCTTTGTTCATAAATTTCTTTATAGAGCGCCATTTCGCTCATAATATCTTCATCGGCATACCAACCGCCCCACATATCAAACCACCAGAGAGCATTGCCCTTGATAAGCTGACGGGCAAATGAGCGTCTGATTTCGTTGATTGCCTGATATTTTGAGGCTCTCGGTTGCCATACAGGTGCTTCAAGGAGTCCGTAAGGGTCGGTTGAGGGGTCTTTTTCTGATAACACCTGGGTAAGATGAGTCCTTATATCGCATTCCTGGAAGCACATCTTTCCGTGCAGACGAATTGAATCTGCAGGGTACATTTCTGTCCAGTCGTAGTCAGGAGAGCGTACTCCGATATATGAATTCGGAGAACAGATGAAATCAATGTTTTTGTCCTTTAAAATATAGTTGAGTGCGTGATTTCCCTGCAATGAATTTGATACTTCGAGTGTATAGCCGTAGAATGTGCCGACAACAACATTATCTCCCGTTTCTTCCTTAACAACCTGCGCAAACCAGCTTATTGCTTCCGCAACTTTAAAGTTAGCAAATTCAATGTAACGGGAAAGATATTCGTCATTGATATAATCTCCCTTCTTATCAATCAAGGATAAATCAGGCAGACCTTTATATTCTGTTTCGGGGTAATATTTCTCAAGAAATTCTTTAAAGGCAGGTTTGGCGCATTCACCGTATCCGCCGTTCATATCAAAATGAAACCATTCTTCTGTATTACCGCCTGCAATCTGATATCCTACGATATGAGATGAATACTTGCAGGAATTGGTATACTGTGTGAATTTGCGCAGAAACTCCGTTGCATCGTTGAGCCATTTCTTTGAATAAAATGATTCTCTGCAGGGGACACCGTCTTTATAATTCAGTTCATCGGGGTTCTCTTCTTCCCACCATTCGGGCATACTGATGTTGACTCTCGGAATTATGTAAGCATCGGGACAGGCTTTGAGAATTTCTTCAACAGCCTTATCAAACATTGAAAAATCAGGTGAGCCTTTTTCGTCAAAAATACCTTTTTTGAAGGGTGTAAGACCGTCTGTGATGCTTATCCATCTGCCTGAGAAAAGAACAGGGACAGAGAAAAATTTATATCCTGCAGCTGCAAAGTCATCATATTCGTTGAATTTTTCAAGATATGTCATATACGCAACCGCGGCGTGAGGCTCGCCGTTGATATAAAGTGTCGGAACGCCGCCGCAATCCTTAATTTCAGAATGAATACCTGCATATTTATCCATATTTCTCATTACCTCTTGTGTTGATAATTCATAATCAGCTTCTTTTATCGGGGTCTGGAAATTAAAGAAGTAGCCGAGAAATGTTGTGAGAGCGAGAAACAAACTGATTATTTTCTGAATAATCATTTAAAATCACCTCATAAAAAATTGTTATTTATTGCTTATATCTAAACACTCTGACCCTAATGTTTCTCCGTTGCTGTCTGTGAAGATTACTTCAATTTTATCATCGTTGAAAATATATCCGCATCCTGCGAAATATACAGGTTTACGTTTTTTGATTGTGCCGCCGATTACAACAGGGCAAACGCTTCCGTTTGTATTCCAATCTGTATTTTCGGGATAATAGATATTAAGCTCGTGTGCGTGACCGCAAATCATAACTTCAGGTCTGATATTTTCTCTGAGAAGCCTTGTCCATTCAGAAAAAGTATCTTGCTCTATATCAAACGGAGAATGATATCTGTGAGAAAAGGCGTTGTGTGAAATAACGATTTTATGTTTTACGCCATCAGCTTCATATTCGTTCTCTTTGTCAGAGATTATATTTCTGAGAAATTCTGTTTGTCTTTCTCTGAAAGGGTGACACGCAACTGTGAAGCCGTATTCCGCGTGGTCATCGCTTTTGTCTTCGCCGCAATCAAGCAGAATTCCCCAGATGTTACCGATTCGGAAACTGTAATATGTATTGCCGTGGTGAGCGGGGGTGTAGCTTGCAAACTTCTCGGCATAATTACCTCTTAAATCGTGGTTACCTCTTGAGAAAATTGACGGCTTTTCACCCTTTGTAAGTTTTGCGCATATTTCAAAGATATTCATAAATTTGGATGGATTGCTGCTGTCTTCAATAACATCGCCGTTTAAAATAAGAAAATCGATTTCGCCGAAGGTTTCAGCAGCCTTTATCGGCTCGTTTATGTTATTGTGAGCATCTGATATATGATAAGCTCTGATATTGTTTTCGGGAATGGGGCAGAATTTATATGTTTTTTCAATAATCTCTTTGGTCTTGCTGAAATATGCTTTTCTCCAGATAATCGGACGGATGCAAACGGTATATTCTTTTGCTTTGTCCAATTCATTTGCAGGCACTTCAACTTTGTGAATTTTGTTTCTTGAACACATTATGCCGTTGGATTCATCGTAATAATATTTATTGCCGACTCTTACGAAGAAAAGACAGGCTTTTTCGCAAGGCATCATAATCTGATAATATTTATCTACCGCAAAGACCGCAGGGGTATGCTTGAAATAGTTGCTCATATCTGAACCTCCTTATTAGAATTTACTGAAATGTTTATTTATGCATTCATTATATCATATTTCAATCGGAAAACAACTGAAAACTTTATTCTTCACAGGAATTTTTGAAATTGAGAGATTTTTGTTAGTAATATGCTGTTTTGATTCTTGTAACGCCGTAATTAATGTGATAATATTGGTTTAAATACAAAATCTGAATTATTATACTGAGGTGCATTATGGCAAAGATTATAACCACCAAAACTCATTCGAGCGGTATTGCTTTGGGCGGTATCGGCAGCGGAAGCATTGAGCTTATGCCTGACGGCGAGTTTCACAGCTGGCTCATCGCAAACCAGCCCAGAATAACAAAAGTATGCTTTGAAGATAAAGTTGACGATGGTGAGGGCAGTACAGGTGCGCTTTCATTCTGGGTGCGCGAAACAAAAGACAATGGTAAACCGATTATCCGTAAGCTTGGAATGAAAACTGATGCCGATGATTTTTCATACCGTATGTTTGCCTGGAATAAGCCTGTTGAAAAAATTGAATTTGACGGTAAATTCCCTTTGTGCGAAATTAATTATATTGACAGTTCCCTTGCTTGCAAACTTGGTCTTAAAGCAATTTCACCCTTTGTGCCGCATAACAGCGATGTTTCATCAACTCCCGGTTTTTATATGGATTTTACAATTGAAAATCCTACTGACAGCGAGCTTCAGATAAGCCTTTTAGGCACACTTGAGCCCAATGTTGCAAATCAGCAAGAGGGTAATAAAAACTCGCTTTATACATCAGCAAATGGAGTTGCGGTGCATATTGAGCCTGCCGAGATTAGCGACTCACCGTCTTGCGGTAATCTTTGTTTTTCAGTAAACGGCGATGGTGAAAAATCATATATCACAGCTGATTACTACCGTTTTATGAGGGAATACATAGGTGATTCCAAACTCGGTGTATCTCAGGAATCCGTTTTGTTTGGTTTCAGAGATAGCGGCACTCTTCCCAATAGTGAAATTGGTACAAAGCCAAATGAATTGCCCGAAAATTATGCGGAAATGAGCAATGAAGAACTTGACGCATTATGTGAAGAATATCTCAGGTATCCCTTTATGAGTTCAATTCTTAGCCGCCATAAGTATTGTAACCCCGATTATCTTTCAACACGAGAAGAGAAAATTAAATTCCTTTATTGTTGCTTGAAAGAAAATGAAAGAAGAGGCGAGGATTTCGGTGCTTGTGCTCTTTGTTCTGAAGTAACACTTAAGCCGGGCGAAAAGAAAAACATCCGCTTCATTCTTACCTGGTATTTCCCGAATCATTTTTCAAGAGACGGCGAAAAAATAGGTCATTACTATGAGAATCTTTACACCAGCTCTCTTGATGCCAACAGATTCCTTGCAGATAACGACAATATCTTTAATTCGGCAGTCGGATTTGCTGACCTTCTTTATTCAACAAATCTGCCTTCGGTTTATCCCGATTCCTGGTCGTCAAATCTTTCACCTTTGGTTAAAGATTCCGTATATCTCAAAAACGGTAACTTCGGTTTATGGGAGGGACTCGGTTATTGCGGACTTCACACCACAGATATAACCTATCACGCATCTTTCTCGCTTATCAGCCTTTTCCCTGATTTGCAGAAAAAGCAAATGAAAATGGGTGCGGCATATCAAAGGGAAGATGGCAGGGTGCATCATTGCTTCAAACCTGATATGAAAAGCGTAGACGGCAGTTTTGAACGCGTTGATATAAATATGCAGTTTGTTCTGATGGTGCTTCGCGACTATCTTTTCACAGGTGACAGAGATTATCTGACCTCGTTGTGGGGTAATGTAAAACGCGCGATGGATTCAACTGAAACGCTTGATACAGATAAAGACGGTCTGCCTGATTATAATACAAAGCGTAACACCTATGATGCCTGGAATTTCTCGGGTACACCTGCATATATTGATGTTCTTTGGTTGGCTGCTCTGAAAGCGGCAACAATTATCGCTGACAAAGTAGGGGACAGAGAACGTTTCGATAAGTGGAAAGACACACTTGAAATCGGAAAAAAATCTCTTGAAGAAAAGCTCTGGAACGGAGAGTATTATAACCTCTGGAGAAATAATGAAGAAATTGATGAATCTCTTATGACTGATCAGCTTGACGGCGAATGGTTTTTGAGAATGATGGGTCTTGACGGTAATATCCCTGATGAGAGAGTAAATGCGGTACTTGATCTGATTTTTAAAGCTAATTTTGACAGTGAGCAGGGTCTGGTTAATGCAACTGTTCCCGAAAACAGAAAAACATGCATTCATACTTACAAGAACTGTCAGACAATTGCAGTCTGGACGGGTATCGGTTATGCCTTTGCGGCGCTCGCTCTTTCTGTTGGTCTTAAAGAAATTGCAGATGAAGAAATCCGTTCGATCGCGGATAACCAGATGAGACTCGGTCATTTCTGGGATCATTGGGAATGCGGACATCACTACACAAGACCGATGTCAAGCTGGACAATTCTTAATGCTGTATCAGGCATTTCAGTTGATTATGAAAATAAGAAAATTACCTTTAATCCCATCGATGACAATATAACATTCCCGTTTTGTTTGCCTGACATTCTGGCTAAAGTAACAATTACAGACGGCAGATTTGATATCGAATATATAAGCGGTAACCTGAGCGGCTGGGATATCAGCTTAAATAAATAAAATGAATAAACCACTTCATTTAATGCTTTTTCAGCAAAGAGATGAAGTGGTTTTATTTTATGTTTTTTTAAGTTCAGCTGATACAAAAATATACAATCACTGGTGTTGCGGATATAACGATAAGTCGGTTATTAATCAGTTTCAGCGCTTTTGTTGCCAAGCTGATAGAATGCAACTGCAGATGCGGCGGCAACATTCAGAGAATCAACACCATGATACATCGGTATTTTAACGGTATAGTCGCATTCTGATATTGTTTTGTCAGAAAGACCGTCACCCTCTGTTCCCATTATAATGGCAAGTTTTTCTTCGTTAATAATTATTGGGTCGTTGATTGAGAGGGAATTGTCTTTCAATGCCATTGCTACCGTCTTGAATCCGAGAGTCTTGATTTCGTCAAGACAATTGTCGGATGAGAATGTCCATTCAATCTGAAATACAGTTCCCATGCTGACTCTTGCGGCGCGTCTGTAAAGAGGGTCTGAACATCCGGGGGTAAGGATTACAGCGTCCATTCCGAGGGCTGCTGCTGAACGGATTATTGCGCCTACATTAGTCGGATTCATAACCTCATCAAGAATAACTATTCTTTTTTTGTTTTTACAAATTTCTTTTATGTCGGGCAGGGGTTTGCGCTTCATTGCGCACAGCATTCCTCTTGTAAGTTTGAATCCTGTTAACTGCGTTAAAACATCAAATTTCGCGCAAAAAACAGGAATATCTTTTATTCTTTCAAGTATTTGTTTTCCTTCACCCTCGATATGTCTTTTTTCCATAAGGCAAGAAATCGGCTCATATCCTGCGTCAAGAGCACGTTCAATGACTTTGGGACTTTCAGCTATAAACATTGCTTTTTCAGGGCAATCTCTGTTCATAAGCTGAGCTTCGCTTAATCGAGCGTAGATATCCAGCTCGGGAGCAAGAAAATCTGTTATTTCCGTAATTCTGTTCATAATATCACCATTAAAACTTTTCAGACAAGTTTTTAAATAATTATAGCATATATATGCCAAATTACAACTTAAAAATAACGAGAAGATAGTTATACGCGACGAAGAATTTTTTTACCGCATATTATGCCGTTACAAAACTTTGTTGCAACGGAAGGATTCATTTTGCATTTGCAGACAGGCACGGATTCCGACATAATAAATGGTCAACTGATTTTCCGAGGATTAACGGCTCAATTGACGATTTGCTTCATATGTGTTAATCTGATATAAAACAAACCGCTTCATAATGCATTGCATCTGTGAAGCGATTTGTTGATTGAGAGTTTTATTGGACACCAACTGTGCCATAATTATTTTATCAAAAAGAGGTGAAGATAATGTCATTTGATTGGTATGAAAAGATGGATTGCTTAACCATAACAATGCCTGATGAAGAATTTACTTGGTGTTATTCATATCTTGAATTGCAAAATAAAATGAATGATCTGTGTAAAAATCATATTCTTAAAAAAGTTTATGTGCAATTGATAAGCTATGTTGAATCACTTTCTCATAATGAGAATTATTACAGTTTTTCTTATCTTGGTGGCCCTGTTATAATGATTTTTGATAATGTTGCGGTTGAGTTTGAAATTCTCGGAGTCGGACTTTTCAGATACAGGGTAATGAATCTATGGGAAGTAAAAATTAAAAAAGTAAAAGATTTGCTTCTCGGAGATATGTCTTCATTTCACTTTTATGATTTGGGAAGAGAGTTCAAACTGCGGTATGAAGAACAAAAAATTACCGATGTTTTTGTTGAGAGAATCGACTATTATCCGTTTGATATAACAGGATTTGATAAGGATAAAGCAAGAGATGCTGAAAAAAACAACGCTTTACCTTATAAAATATGGTTTAATCTTGCCAACGGAGTTTCCTTCGGCCTATGTGCAGATAAACTTGAAAATTTTTATATTGATTTATGGTTCGGATTATAAACTGTCGATTATACGGTCAACTTCAGATTTGATTTCGTCGAAACGAAATGCATTGAATCCGAAATTTCTGATTCTGCTCAATGAAATTGTTTTGTTGTTGCCGCAATGTTCATTGATGAATGAAGTCGGAACAATATAAAATTCCCAGTTGTTCAGGTTAAGGGGATAGGATGTTTCTTTTGTTTCGCCTGTGTTGAGGCAGAAAACATATATGTCATTCTGGCGTTCGAAATTGTTTTCTTCGCCTCTGCTTTCGTAATTCCTGTTAGCTTTTGTGATGCCGAAGGTTCTGACCTGCGAAACTTTACCACCTTCATTCCACGGATGGTAATATGATGTTTGTTTGACTTCAATTCTTGTATCACGATAAAACACATCAAATAAAGTCCAGTAATCTGTGTTGTATGAGTCGTTCAGGCCAAGCGCCTTGGCGACAAGAAATTCTGCAATTGTTTCCTGCATATTGTAAATATTTGAATATTGGAATTCCCAGAAGTCTTTAAAATTAAATCCGATATCTTTTCCGTCAAGGTGAAATTTTTCGTTACCTGTCATTAAATCACATCCCATATCTGAATGATTATAAGTGAATTATAGCACAAAACTTACCGAAAACAACCGATATATCAAAATTAAAGCCGCCCGAAAATCGGACGGCTTTTTGTTATTTATTGCAGTGCTTATCAAATGCAGGGTTGAATGCGTAGAAATTCTTTTCATCAAGTTTGTCTGTTGCGAGGCGAAGGCCCTCACCGAATCTCTGAAAATGAACGATTTCTCTTTCACGCAGGAATTTAATGGGGTCTCTTACATCGGGGTCATCAACAAGACGGAGTATATTATCATATGTCGTTCTTGCTTTTTGCTCTGCGGCAAGGTTTTCGGATAGGTCGGTTATAACATCGCCTTTACTCTGCAGATATGCTGCAGTGAACGGGACTCCGGATGCAGATGCAGGATAAATGCCTGTTGTATGGTCAACAAAATAAGCATCAAATCCTGCTTTCTTGATTTCTTCTTCAGAAAGATTTTTTGTCAGCTGATAAACAATCGCACCTATCATCTCAAGATGACCAAGCTCTTCGGTACCTACAATGGAAGTTAAATGGTCCCTATTGCAGTTTAAATTCCACTCAATCGGCAGAGGAAAGAACCGAACATACAAAACCACCTCAATCGATGCAGACATAAGCACCGATAAGAGGTGGTTCTCTGTTTTTGTGGGGGTAATTTAATAAACTTGAATTTATTACACAATACCCATACAAATCTCAACAAGCAGGGCAACAACTACTACAAGTGCGGAGATGATGAAGCCGTGAATCATCGGGCGGATTCCCGATTTTTTGAAGCTTGAAAAAGATGTGTTAAGACCTATTGCCGCAAGTGCGCTGACCATAAGAAACTTGCTGACAGTTTTTGTTCCCGAAACGATTTCGGCAGGAATTGTGAAAATACTTGCAACAACAGACATTGCAACAAAGCCGAGAATAAACCAAGGGAAAATCTTTTTAATGCTGAAATTTGCTTTCAGTTCATCGGGATTCTTGCTGTTTTTCTGTGCTTCTTTCTTCTTAAGACGAAGAGAAATGAACGCAAAAGTGATAACAGTAGGAATGATTGAGAGCGTTCTTGTGAGCTTTACCATTGTAGCAAAATCGCCTGCACCTTCCGAGAATGCATATCCCGTTGCAACAACGGATGACGTATCGTTAACTGCTGTGCCTGCCCAGATTCCGAAGGCCTCATCGGTCATTCCGATTGCTCTGCCCATAATCGGGAAAAGAATAATCATTGCCATATCAAAAAGGAAGGTTGCTGACATAGCATAGGCAACGTCATCGTCATCTGCATCGATTGTGGGTGCGATAGCGGCGATAGCTGAGCCTCCGCATATACCTGTTCCTGCTGAAATCAGATTGGAAAGCTTCCAGTTAAGACCCAATGCTTTGCCAATGAAATATCCGCCGCCGAAGCAGGTGAGCAGGGTGAACACCATAACTGTCAATGACATTTTGCCGACCTGAAGAACGGTTGTGATATTAAGCGAAAGACCGAGAAGAATAATTGCAAATTTGAGAAGCTTTTTCGATGTGAATTTTATACCGCTTGCAAAGATATCTGTTTTTGCAAGAAAACGGTTGATAATCATACCGATGAACATTGCGATAACTGCAGAGCCAATTAAATGAATCGGGAGCAGACTTTCAAGCCACATCGCAAGAGCGGCAATTACAAAAGATAAAATTATACCGGGAAAATACTTGATAATTTTCATAAATAAACCTCGTGATTGATATTCGCCACATTATAGCATTGAAAATTGCAAAAATCAAGAAAAACTCCTTCGAAAAAATCGAAGGAGTTCGATAAATTGGAATTTACTTAACTGCTTTTATGATATAGGTCGCTCCCCAATTTTTCAGCACCAGGACAGAAGAAAATCCTGCTTCCATAAGTGCTTCTGTTTCGTGTTTTACTGTAAGAGGGGTGTCGTAATGGTAAAACTCATCATCA
>JAZRBF010000025.1:0-19834 GCA_045634985.1 Acutalibacteraceae bacterium
CTCGGGGTTGGTGATTTATCATCAAAGGAAATAGAGCCAAGACAGTTTACCGTAAATTTAATCGAAAGGATGATTCAGATGCAAATAAAAATAATCACAAATGATCCGGATATAAAGTTGGAGTTTGTTTTCGAAACAAAACATCAGAACAAATCAAAATTCAATCCAACAACGGAAAATAAAATTCACGTCGAATTTGAGAGTGACGACGAGGACAAATATTGGTATTTTTTATAATCAACGGAGGTGGTAATTATCGCAAAGAAGCCAAGAAAACTATCTGTTACACAACAAATCATGCAAGAGGTTAAAGTATCGCTAAACCGATACAATCATGATTTAACAAGAAAGCAGTATATTCGAAACGCAAAATACTTCATCCAATATTGTAGATCGGAACATAACTGTCGAACGCTCGATGAATGCAGACAATATATAGATGAATATATTAATTCCCTTATAAACAAAGGCCTGTCTGCATCGACAATTCATACTTATGCTGCGGCGATTTCATCGACACTGAAAATTCCACTAAATTCAATACAAAAACCACGGAGGGTTATTGCTGAATTCACACGAGGACGAGAAGAAATCAAATATCCGCATTCATCACAAGACGTTGAAAACCCAACATTCAAGAGGCTTTGTAGTTTTGCTGAAAAATGCGGTATACGTAGGGCCGAATACGCCAAACTAAAAAAATCATCATGGACAATCGACCCGTCAACTGGCAAACACGCTATTTTCGTGGAACGTGGAAAGCACGCCAAGCAACAATATCAATTGATTCGTGACGAAGATGTTCCTTGGTTTGAAAAGTTTTTTGCCGAAGTACCTGATGATGGATATGTTTTCAGTAAAACAGAAATGAATAATCATATTAATTTGCATAAATTCAGAGCCGACAATGCAAAACGCTGGTATGCCGAGTTAGAACAAAAATTAAAAGATGATCCTTCTTATGCGGAGGTAATGATACAGCATATAAAAGCTCGTTATGCGTGTTCTCGTGATCCACGGACAGGCAACCAAAAATATTTTGATCCTAAATCTGTGAATGGTTTTTACTACCTCAGAGGCTCACTGCGTCAGAAGCAAATAGCCGAAAATAAACCCATTAAATTTAATAAATTAATAGTTAAATATATTTCAATTTTTTTCTTAAGTCATTATCGCCAAAACGTTTGCGTTCAAAACTACCTGCTGGCATAATGCTGTTTTAAAAAATGTTAATCATCTCAATCTGTCATAACTGATTTAAAGAGTTATGACATTGGGAGTAAAAAAATTTAAAAAAGTCAAAAAACATCAAAAAAACTGTGGTAGAAAATTTTGAACAAAAATTTCTGTCATAATTAATACGAAAAACAAAACGAAAGGCGGTAATGAATATGTTGTAGATTGCAAAATAACTCAAATTTAGATTAAAACAGTAATTTAGAGGAGGTCAACGTAGATCTCATTCAAAAAAATAATAATATCTTATATTAAGAAAGGATGAGTACTATGTTACCCATTTACATGTCAATTAAAGAAGCTACTGAAAGATATGCTATCAGCCGTTCAAAAGTTTATGAACTGATCAACTCCCCCGAATCGCCTGCAACTGTCAAAATTGACGGCAGACGTTTGATTCCCATCGCGGAATACGATGAATATATCAAAACTGCATTTGTTTATACAGAAATCAATGAAAGACCCAGACGTTCATGCGTTGTGGCATAAGGAGGAAGTAAAATGGCTAACAAAACAAAATATTCACGAGAAAAATCAACAGGTTATTATTACACAAATATCAAAACCGGTTTTTATAAGAAAGATGGTACCCCTGATTATAAAAAAGTGCGTGCAAAAACAATAAAACTTTTAGAAGAAAAAGAAAAACGCTTCAGAGAAGAACTTGCCCTGGGAATGGACATTTCCGAAACGAAACTTACCGTCGAGGATTGGGCAAAATATTGGTTCATTTCTTATAAAGGCGGATGCGCCGAATCCACAAAACTAAGCTATCAGAGATTGCTCAACAACCACATCCTTCCCGTTATCGGACGAAGAAGAATAAAAGATGTTACCGAGGCTCAACTTCAGAAACTGCTTAATGATTTGAGTCAAAAGCATTATGGAAACCAGCAAAAACAGTATACAAAAAAGACTGTTGATGAGGTGCGAGGCGTTTTGTTCTCTCTGTTTGACAAGGCTAAATCAAACAAAAAAATCGCTTTCAATCCTGCGGAAAAGCTTACAATTTCGGGTGCTAAAAGTGGAGAAAGACGAGAGCTTTCCGAAACGGAAAGAGAAGCATATCTGGATGCTTGCCTAACACATACTTTCGGTTTATTAGGTGCTGTTCTTTACTATCTCGGACTCCGAAGAGGAGAAGCACTTGCCCTGACTCGCGGAGATATACAGGATAATTATATAAATATTAATAAGCAATATTCGTTTCCTACAAACTCAAAACCTATTCTGGATACTCCAAAAACTGATGCCGGTACCAGATATATAAAAATTCCACAAGCACTCAAAGAAATATTTGAGAAATACGGCATTTATGAAATGGAAGATTCGAAAGACTTGCTTTTCCCTGCTCCGCTGGGCGGACCTCTCTCATACAGCCAGTTTCGCGACAGATGGAATAATTTTATTCATTTTGCGCTTGGTGAAGACACAGATATAACTCCACACTGTCTTCGTCACAACTATGCAACTCTGCTTTTTGAAGCAGGGGTTGATATTCTGACAGCACAAAAATATCTCGGTCACGAAAAACCTGAAACCACGATGCGTATCTATACCCATTGGTCAGAGCGGACCAAAAGAATGTCTGACAATAAAATTCTGAACATATAACAGAAAAACGGTTGGGGAACAAATTCCCCAACCACTTTTGTTTCATTTTATATTATACAGTTTGGACACTTATTGGACACCAAGGCGGTTTTTGATAAAAATAACTCCTTGTACCAACGGCTGAAACCGTTGATATACAAGGAGTTTGAGTGGTCGGAGTGCAGAGTTTCGAACTCTGGGCCTCGTGGTCCCAAACCACGCGCGCTACCAGCTGCGCCACACCCCGATAAATTGATATTTACTTTATTTGTTACGGTCACCATTAACTGTTTTGAATCTCGCGCTACCAGCTATCGGTCAGAAACATTGTCGCTCTGCTCGCTTGGAGCGCTTCGCATTGCTCTGTGTTTCTTCCTGCTCTGTCATTGCCTTCTTCCGCCACCGGCGGCGGCAATGCCTGAGCCACCATACCCCGATAAATTGATATTTACTTTATTTGTTACGGTCACCGTTAACTGTGCTGTTGCGTTTGCAGTTGTATTTTATGATATTTTTATCATAAAGTCAACATTTTTAAATCAGTTTGCGGCGGAGAGCTTCAATTTCGGCTTCGGAAAGTCCGATTTCTCTGAAATACTCCGTAACATCGCCGAATTTTTCGTCGATGAATGTCAGAATCTGCTCCATATTTTCGCCGTAAGAATAAAATCTTTCATATGAGCCCTCCCAGATGAGTCCGCTCTTGTTGCGGATTTCTCTGTGAATAAACGGCTTGATATAAGTATATGACACTTCATAGTCCGCGATGATATCCTCTTTGCAGACCCCTGCCGCACTCAGAAGAAGCGCCGCGAGCATACCCGTTCTGTCTTTACCGCAGAAGCAATGAAACATAAAAGGCTCATCAAGAGAAGCAATCACCTTCAGCACAGCGGCGATATTTGCGCTGTAATTACTCAGGCAGTCTTTATAAAGCTCTGTCATCGGAGCGTCACTCTTCGCCATTGCGGGATTTGCCTCAAGAAGCGGGTAATGATAATATCTGAATTCGGAATTATCCTTGAAATACGAGGGCATAACCTCTGCTTCTTCGATTCCGCGAAGGTCGATAATTGTTTTTACACCGAATTTCTTAAGAATCGCGAGGTCTTTTTCATCAGGGTCGCGCATAACTCCTGCACGCAGAGCAACACCGTACTTTGTTACGCCGCCGTTGCATTCATAACCGCCAAGGTCGCGGCAGTTGATGATATTTTCGCCTGCATAATATCTCTGCATTGAAAAATCCTCCCGTATAAAATAAAAAACCACCTGCTTGGCAAGTGGTTTTTATGGAGCGGATGACGAGGCTCGAACTCGCTACCTCCACCTTGGCAAGGTGGCGCTCTACCAGATGAGCTACATCCGCAACTGCAAAAGGGATTATAACAAACAGTTACACAAATGTCAAGAGCTTTTTGAAAAAAATTATATTTTTATTTTTCCATTATATATTTTATTTCAAAATGCGCTGAAAATTCGCAAATAAAAAAATTTTTTAAGAAATTTCAAAAAAAGGGTTGACAAATTATGCTTTCAGGGGTATAATCATCAAGCATTCAAGAAACGCCGTAGCGTTTTTGAGTCGGTGTTGATGACGTTGAGGGTCCACCCGTTCCCATCCCGAACACGGTAGTTAAGCTCAACAGTGCCGAAAATACTTGGCTGGAAGCGGCCCGGGAAGATAGGTCGACGCCGACACTCATTTAACCACCCAATAGGGTGGTTATTTTTTTGCCTTTTATATGCACAAAAAGCCTGCAGAGAAAATCTGCAGGCTTTTGTCATTTATACAAGCGGAACGCTGTGATCATAAACAGGATACCATTTTGCGGTAAAGAAGTTTCTGGCTCTGAAGAGAACCTCATCCTCATAAACCTCCATCTGGAATCCCATACCGCCCCACGGAACACCGTAGCGGTTAACGATTGTATATGTGGGAAGGTTAACATAGTTTACGCCGTTGATTGTTTCAACGCAGGAGAATCCGAATGCATTTTCAACAAGAGGACCGTTGATACCTGTATGAACATGGCCGCTGATGAAGAAAACATTTTCGTATTTCTCAAGAATGGACTGTACTCTGTCACTGCAGTCGCCGAGACCGCCGTTTTCCCAGATTTTATCCTGACCGTTTACACCTTCAACGGGAACATGGCAGACAACAAACATCGGAAGACCTCTGTCTGCTGCTTCTGCAAGAGCATCATCAAGGAACTGATACTGCTCTTCAGCCATATCGGGATGGTCCCAGGTATCCTCACCGTCATCGCAGAGAACAACGAAGCGGTAGCCGTTGATATCAGCCTTATAATATGCCTTTTCGATATCATAGGTCGGATTGGTTGCGTTGAAGATGTCAACAAAGCGCTGTCTTGCGCCTTCCTGAGTTGTGTCTTCAACATGACCTACATCGTGGTTACCCATTGCAACAACGAGGTTTTCAGCAGGATTTGCCTTGCCGATGATATCAAAGAAGCTCTGCATTGAGGGGCCGTCACCGTAGTTTGTGAGGTCGCCTGAAACGATAAGAGCGTCAACTGTGTCAACAGAGCGGTTTACATCCTTAAGACCCATTGACCATACCCACTCACCTATTGCCCAATCAACATCGATATGAATATCGGAAACGATTGTAGCATTGAGAAGGCATTCTTCCCTTTTTTCTGCGAACTGAAGAATATTGAATCCCTTGAGAAGCTCGCTGTTAGGGAATACTGTTACAAGAAGCGAAACAACAACTGCTATCGCTGATTTGATTGCAAGCCACATAAAGCTTTACTCCTTAAAATTTTATTATTCTGCAAATGCTTCCTGAACTGCATAGTATGCAGGCTTGGGCTTGCCGTCATTGTCAACAAGGCCCCAACCTGTTTCAACGGGGCATTCTTCCTGACCGCAGACATAGCAGGATTCGCTGTCACCCCAGCAATAAATTACTGCGCCAACGCAATAATCCTTAGCCATAATCTTGGGAATAAGGTCTTCATAGAATTTTGCCTGACCTTCGGGAGAATGTGCGTAGCCGTTAAGACCGTAGCCGTCGGGAAGAGATGTATAAAGGTGATTCTTATACTCGCCTTCGAAGAGAATCTGTGCATATTCTTCGGCGGTATAATCGGGATAGAGTTCAAGAATTTCTTCCTTCATATCTTCAGGAAGTCTGCTGATGAATGTATCCATATCAGCGGTTGCAGCTTTTTCGCTGTCAAAACCGTATTGCTGAAGGACAGCCTTCTTTTCAGCCTCTGATTTGGGCTCACCATAACCGATGTAACCGAATTCGCACATAATGATGGGCTTGCCTGTTACCTTTCTGACGAAGCCGAGGATAACGAGATAGTGGTTGATATCGTGAGAAATATCTTCGAATGAACCAAGATACATATCAAGGCCGACATAGTCGCAATACTGATGATATTTCTGCATTTTGAAGGGAAGAGTTACGATTGCAAGACCGCCGAGGTTATAGCCGATGATGATATCGCCTCTTACGGGATACATAGCCTCAAGCTGCATACCGATGAAGTCAGCAGCCTCATCAAGAGTGAGAGGATATGTGAAGCGGTCAATACCCATTTCATTTGTAACCTGAATTGCACCTACAATGCCTTTAAGGTCTTCAAGATAGAATCTTGCAATATCCTGAATACCTTCTCTTGCAGCAGGGTCTCTCGGGTCAAGACCGTATTCAATGAAATCTTCGGGATAAGGTGTGATTGCAAAAACCTTGATGCCGTTATCGGCATAAGCCTGCATTTCAGCCTTCCAGCCGAGATAATGAGCGCTCATTGAGCCGTCTTTATTATAGGGAAAAGGAATGTCCTTACGGGTCCATTCAATGTTGGCGTCCTTGATGGTTTCGTAGTCGGGGTCTGCGTGGCAGACGCCCTTCATAAAGCCGCCGATTTTCTCTTCAACCGCCTGACATTCTTTGTCATACTTTGCAAGAGGTTCCCAATGGATGCCGAAGAGAAGAGGAGTAATAAGCGAAAGAACAAGCGCGAGAATTTTTTTGAGAATTGTAAAGAGTACACCGCTCATAGTTATTCTCCTTTTATAAAATCAATTAATTATTTCTTGAAGGGTACGATGAATTCAAAAACAAGCTTGAAGAATGCAAGAAGCTTCTCGCCGAAGGGATATTCGTTAGCGTGGATGATAAAGGTATACTTTGCGTTTGTGTTGTTTTCGATATCATAGAAATCAACCCAATCGATAACCTCTGTTTCATATGTGCTCAGGTCATTGACATCGAGGTCAATAACTCTTGCACCTCTGTTGATTTTGCCGTAGGATGAGAAACCTACGCCGGGAGTGTTGACAAGGTCGATACCCTGATTGTTTACAACGAAATCGTTTGTATGGTCGTGTCCGAAGAACATTGCAACAACATCGCCCTGAGCTACCATTGCATCAAACTGACCGTTGCTGTACTGAGGAGGACAGGGATTTTCCCAGAGTTCGCCTTCAACGCCTTCGGGAAGAATCCAGTTACCGTCAGCATCCTTATCAAGAACATCATAAATTTCGGGAACGATGATGTGCTGGAATGCCATTGAAGGAACGGGTTCGCCGCCGTTTGCTTCCTTAAGCTCGTTTGATGTCTTTATATACCAGTCAATCTGATCCTTATGAACGCAAGCATAGCCGTCAAGGTCATTTTCGTAATACGCAACATCGCTGTCACTTCTGGGATGTCTGTTATATGTAAGAGAGTCGATCATCCAGAGGTTGTAGAGCATTTCTTCGCCGTCTGCGCTGTAGATGGGAAGATTATAGTTGCCGCAGCCTGTGAGGTCTTCGCCTTCATAGCCTACAAAGCAATCATAGCTCATATACATAGCCATCTGGTCTTCTTTTGTTGCAGGACCTTCGCTGTCGTGGTTACCGAAAACCATAGCAACGGGAACGCCGGCCTTTTCAAAGATGCTCATAAATCTTGAAATGCCGAGCTTTGCAAGAGTTTTTGTGGGTGAGCCGCCGCCTGAAATGTTATCGCCTGTGAGAACGATAAGGTCGGGCTGAGTTTCAGCGACAACATCTTTCATAAACTGATAGGTTGCATACTCGAGGAATGCATTATCCTGAATATCGGCAAACTGAAGGATTCTGAACTTGCCGTCTTCGCCGAACTTGAGAGTTTTGTCGGTTTCTGCAGATGCAGGCATAACTGCAACGCTCAGGATAAGCAGAGCAGTCATAATGAGGGATAAGATTTTTTTCATTGAAATTTCCTCCTTTTGGATAAATACACAGACATTATATATGTTATTTTGTTTTTTTTCAATAATAAACTTCTATTTTCTTTGAAACTGTGTCAAATGATATTGATAATCGAGGATTTATGGTATATAATAAGCTGAATCAAAATATAAAAAACGGAGAACAGATATGTTAAAGCTTGAAAATATTTCATTCAGCGTGGATGTTGACGGTCAGGGTCTGGGAATCATCGACGATATTACTCTCGAAATTCCTGACGGCGCTTTCACCGTTATCACAGGCCCCAACGGCGGCGGTAAATCCACCCTTGCAAGGCTCATTATGGGTATCGAAAAACCCACGAGCGGCAAAATTATATATAACGGCACAGATATCACCGACCTTTCGGTTACCGAAAGAGCAAAACTCGGAATCGGCTTCGCATTCCAGCATCCTCCGAGATTCAAGGGTCTGACGGTGCGCCGTCTTCTCTCCCTTGCGGCAGGCTATGAGCTTCCCGAGGACGAATGCTGCAGCTACCTCACAAGCGTCGGTCTTTGCTCAAAGGATTATCTCAACAGAGAAATGGACAACTCCCTCTCGGGCGGCGAAGCAAAAAGAATCGAAATCGCAACCCTTATGGCTCGCAAGCTCGGCGTTGCTATCTTTGACGAGCCCGAAGCAGGTATTGACCTTTGGAGTTTCTCAATGCTTGTTGAATCCTTCAAGGCAATGAGCAGCGGTAACCACAACAGCGTTATCGTAATTTCCCATCAGGAAAGAATTATGCAGCTTGCTGACACAATGATTGTCATTGCTGACGGTAAGGTGCGCACAATCGGCCCGAAAGAAGAGGTTTTCCCTGCTCTTATGGGCGAATTCAGCGAAAACTGCGGTTTCAGAGGAAAGGAGGCAGGCGCAAATGAATAATACAGAATCCCAGCTTCTTGAAGCTATTGCCGACCTGCACGAAATCCCTGCAGGCGCATATAATATCCGCAAAAACGGAAGCGGTCATTCAAGACGCTCAACCGCAAACATTGAAATCGTTTCCAAAACGGACAAGCCCGGCATTGATATCATCATTGCTCCCGGCACAAAGAATGAAAGCGTTCATATTCCCGTCATCATCACCGAAGCAGGTGTCAATGACCTTGTTTATAACGATTTCTATATCGGCGAGGATGCAGATGTGCTCATCGTTGCAGGCTGCGGTATTCACAACAGCGGCGACGAAAAATCACAGCACGACGGTATCCACACTTTCCACATCGGCAGAAATGCAAGAGTAAGATATGTTGAAAAACATTACGGTGACGGCGACGGCAAGGGCGAAAGAGTCCTCAATCCCGTAACCTATATCGAGCAGGATGAAGGCTCGGTCTGCGAAATGGAAATGGTGCAGATTAAGGGCGTTGACTCCACAGTCAGAGATTCAAAAGCTCATCTCAAGGCAGGCGCAAAGCTCATCATCACCGAAAGACTGCTCACTCACGGCGACCAGTATGCACGCTCCGATATGGATGTTTACCTTGACGGAGAGGATGCTTCCGCGCAGATTATCTCGCGCTCCGTTGCAAAGGACAGGTCAAAGCAGATATTCCATCCCAACGCAATCGGTAACGCAAAATGCAGGGCCCATGTACAGTGCGACTCCATCATTATGGACAATGCAATGGTCAGCTCCGTACCTGCAATCACCGCAAATTCCGCCGATGCGCAGATTGTTCACGAAGCGGCTATCGGCAGAATCAACAACGATCAGCTCATCAAGCTGATGACATTCGGAATGAACGAGGAAGAAGCCGAGGAAGTCATCATCAGCGGTTTCCTTAAATAATATGCTTAAAAAGAACGACAGAATAAATCTTAATATCGAAAGCTGCTCCTCTAACGGAAGCGGCGTGGGTCATTATGAGGGATTGGCGGTTTTTGTGCCTGCAACGGCTGTAGGTGACGAAATTACCGCCCACATCCTCAAGGTAAAAAAGACCTATGCCTTCGCCAAGGTGGAGAGCGTTATCACACCGTCGCCCGAGAGAATCGAAGCTGAATGCCCTGTATATCTCAGATGCGGCGGCTGTGTTTTTTCTCATATGAATTACAGGGCGGAGGCTGAGCTTAAGGCATCCCATGTTGCCGAATGCTTCCGAAGAATCGGCGGCGTTGACCCCGAATTCGAGCCTGTTATTGCGGCTGAATCCGATAAAAGATACCGCAATAAGGCGCAGTTTCCCGTTGCGTACGATAACGGCGAAATCAAAACGGGCTTTTATTCTTCCCACAGTCACCGCGTCATCCATTGTCCCGACTGTCTGCTTCAGCCTGAGGATTTTCAGAAAATTCTCGCTGTTTTCACAGAATACATAAAAGAAAACGGCATCAGCATTTATGACGAAACCGCTCACAAGGGTCTGCTTCGCCATATTTATCTGCGAAAAGGCACAAAAAGCGGCGAGATTATGGTCTGCGCCGTAATCAACGGCAATAAACTCCCGAATGAAGATAAGCTTGTTTCGGCGCTCACCGAAGCCGAGCCTGCAATCAGGAGCATTCTTATCAATGTAAATAAAGAAAAAACAAATGTAATCCTCGGTAAAACCTGCCGCACCCTTTGGGGAGAAGATTACATAACGGATATTCTCTGCGGTCTGACCTTCCGCATCTCTCCCCTTTCCTTCTATCAGGTCAACCGCGACCAGGCCGAAAGACTCTATAACAAGGCGGCTGAATATGCCGACCTGAGCGGCAATGAAACTGTGCTTGACCTTTACTGCGGCGCAGGCACAATAGGTCTTTCGATGGCATCAAAAGCGAAGGAAATCATCGGTGTTGAAATCGTTCCCGAAGCAATAGAGGATGCAAAACTCAATATGCAGATAAACGGCATAACAAACGCAAGATTTCTCTGCGGAGATGCCGCCGAAGCTGCAGAAACCCTTAAGAATGAAGGCATCCGCCCCGATGTCATCATCCTTGACCCTCCGAGAAAGGGTTGCTCCCCCGATATGATTAACACCGCGGCGCAGATGCAGCCGAAGAGGATTGTTTATGTTTCCTGCGACCCCGCAACCCTCGCAAGAGACTGCGGAATCTTCGCAATCCTCGGTTACACCGCCGTCAAAGCAACCCCCGTCGATATGTTTCCCCGAACAGGACATATAGAATGCGTTTGTCTTTTGGAAAGAAACGCTTGACTTTATTACATTAAAGTGGTTTAATATTAAATGTAAATTTTTCAGGAGGTATTGAAATGAAAAACTTCAAAAAAGCTCTTTGCATTATGCTCAGCGTTATCCTCTGCCTTCAGCTCGGCACAATCGGATTTGCTGCAGGCGAAACCTCATCAGCAGACTACACAATCGTTAACCCCTACGCAGATGTTATCTGGGAAGGCGACGACGCCTGGGGCGCTTACAAAGGCTCTCTTCATTCACACACAACCTACAGCGACGCTAACTATTCTCTTGAAGTTATGGTCAAGGAAGCTTACGCAAGAGATTTCGATTTCCTTGCAATTGCTGACCACGGTCTGACAGGCGTTGACTGGGACGAAGCTCCCTTCAAGCATCCTCTTTATCTCTATCAGCATCTTCTTGGTTATGAAGTAAAGCATCTCACAACCGAAGAATACGAAGCAATCAAGAACGGCACATATAACGACAGAGGCTTCGGTATGACTCCCGTTCTCGGTGCTAACGAATTCAACAACCTCTCTCTCTCAAAGAACCACGTAAACGGTCACTTCCTTCCTTCAGATGTCGGCAACACATTTGCAGGCGCAGAAAATGAGAAGGGCTTCGACGATGCTCTTGCATTCATCGAAGAAAACGGCGGTCTTTCATACATCAACCATCCCGGCGACTGGCTCAACAGCAACGCAAACCCCGAAATCGTTAACGATGAAGCAAGCATCGCATTCTTCGGCGATCTCATTCTCAAATATGACAGCTGCCTCGGTATGGAAATTCTCAACGAGAGAAACGGTACAACAGGCTATGACAGAGTGCTCTGGGATAACCTCCTTATGTACACTCTTCCCTACGGCAAGAATGTTATCGCATTCAGCAACAATGACACTCACTGGCCCGAAACAATCGATTCTTCCTTCAGCGTATTTATGATGGAAGAAAACACCTCCGAAGAAATCAAAGAAACAATGCAGAGCGGCGCATTCTTCGCAGTTACAAGAAGACTTCGCGAAAACAAGCTCAACGAAATCGGCCCCTACGCTGAAATCGATTGCATTGATTCAGGTATCCCCTATCCGATGTTCACAAACATCGCAGTTGACGGCCACAGCGTTTCCGTTTCAACAACTGACAGCACAATGCTTCAGTGGATTGCAAACGGCAAGGTAATCAAGACTGTTGATGTTTCAAACGGCGGCTCATACACACTCAACCTTGACGAAATCGAAGGCGCAGAAGACTTCGCTTACATCAGAGCAGAGCTCTTCGGCGAAGGCGGTCTTACCTGCTCACAGGCTTTCGTTCTCGATGACGGCAGCGAACCTGCTGAATACGAAGAGCCCGTTGTATCCTTCGTTGATAAGCTCCTCGCCTTCATTAAGGGCACAAAAATCTGGGCTATCATCGTTGAAATCACAAGACTTTAATATCAAAAAAATTACGGCAGGATTCATTACGAATCCTGCCGATTTTGTTGTTTGCGATTTTATTTTCTGAATCGTGAGAAGAATCCGCTTTTTTCGCCTTTATCGGCGCAGAAGCGGTTTTTATCTTTATTTGCGGAGATTTTATCGAGGAATTTCAGCTTCTTGTCAACGGAATGCTTCGGAGAAAGTTTTTCTTCAATTTCATCAAAAGAAATGAATTCACCATTTTTGAATTTATAGATATAAGTATTTTCTCTGAAGGTTTCGGAATCCTCGGTTTTCTTGTCTGTCCAGGCGTGGACACAGGGGTCGCGCCAGAAAATTCCTTCGCGGATTTTCTTTGCAGGGTTGCCTGCGAAAGAGCAGTTAGCAGGGATTTTTTTGTTTGAAACAACGCTCATTGCGCCGATGATACTGCCCGATTCAACCTGCGTACCCTTGAGAATCATTGCCGATTGACCAACCCAGATATGGTCGCCGAAATAAATGCTCTGCGTGGGATTGATTCTCTTTTTGCTCTCGCAATCATAAACCAGATGAGGGTCTGCGTTTCTGACCCAGATTCCGAATGAAAGCAGACATTCGTTGCCCATAAAGAAATGCTTCTGCTCGGAAAGAATGACATTGAAAACGCCGTTGAAATAGTTATTTTTTCCGGAATAAAAAACATTGTTGTTATAAACGCTGATATTCAGTTTATAATCGTTTTTGTTTTCGCAGAGATAAACAATCGAATTATCTGCGTTGAAATTAATGACGCAATTGGAAAGTCGCACACCCTTCTCGCAGAAAAGGACATTGTTTTTACCTGCGAAATTAACGGATGAGCCGACCATCTGCGGCAATTCACCGACAAGGCGGTTGCCGTCAGACAAATCTGCAAACATCTCAGGGGCTGTTATTTTCATCATATTTTCTCCTTATCTTTAGATAAAAGACAAACGCATTCTATATGGTTAGTATACGGAAACATATCGACGGGCTGGATTGCCTTGACGGCATAACCCTTTTTGGTCATCAACTGCAAATCTCTTGCGAGAGTTTCGGGGTTGCAGGATATGTAAACAACTCTTTCGGGAGCCATTTTTGCAAGAGATTCAATGAATTTCTTGCTGCTGCCTGCTCGGGGCGGGTCCATAAAGACAACATCCGCGCTTTCGCCTTCTGCCGCAAGTGCTTCCATAAAATCGCCTGCATCCGCGCAATAAAATTTTGCGTTTTTCATCTCATTCCTCTTGCAGTTGGAAATTGCATCCTTGACCGCATCGGGATTCAGTTCAACGCCGATGACCTCACCTGCCGTTTTTGCGGCAACAAGACCGATTGTACCGATTCCGCAATAGGCATCGATAACCCTTGTTTTCTTATCAAGCTTAGCGAATTCCATCGCTTTACTATAAAGCTTTTCGGTCTGCACAGGGTTAATCTGATAAAACGATTTGGGAGAAATTCTGAAAACGCATCCGCAGAGAGTATCCTCGATATATCCGTTTCCGTAAAGGACTTCTTCCTTGTCGCCAAGCACAAGATTTGTGTCTTTGGGATTGATATTGAGCACAACGGTTGTGATTTCGGGGTGCATTTCAAGAAGCGCGGCGGTAAACTTCTTTTTCATCGGGAAATATCCGCTCGCACCGACGATAACAACCATCACTTCTCCGCTTGTGAAGCCTCTTTTGACAAGCACATGGCGAAGGAAACCCGTACCCTTATCCTCATCGTAGGTCCAGATTTTGAATTTCGGCACCATATTGCGGATATCGACGATAATCTTATCTGCAATTTCGTCCTCGGTCATACAGGAATCAACAGAAACGATTCTGTGACTTCCCGACTGATAAACACCCGAGATGATTTTGCCGCTTTTTGTCCTGCCGAAAGCCGCCTGCACCTTGTTGCGATAATGATAGGGGTTATCCATACCGATGATTTTTGAAACCTTGCCGAATTTTTTAAGCAGAATTTCGCATCTTGCCTGTTTCCATTTAAGCTGGCGGTTATAGGTCATATTCTGAAGCTGACATCCGCCGCATTTTTTTGCAAGAGGACATGCATCGGGATTTGTTTTTAAATTTGAGGTCTGTGACATAATTTCTCCTCTTTAAATTCAGTCAAACATAGTTGTTGAAAGGTATCTTTCGCCGCCGTCGGGAAGAAGGACAACGATATTTTTACCCTCATTTTCTTCTCTTGATGCAACAATCTGCGCCGCATGAAGCGCTGCACCCGAAGTTATGCCGACAAGAATTCCTTCTGTTTTAACGGTTTTCTTTGCGGCGGCATAGGCTTCGTCGGTTGTTACGGTAATTATCTCATCATAAATATTTGTATCAAGGATTTTCGGAGCGAAGCCTGCGCCGATACCCATAAGACCGTGCGCACCTGACTTGCCCTGCGAAAGAAACGGCGAATCCGCAGGCTCAACGGCGATGATTTTTACATCGGGATTTTTCTCATTGAGATATTTTCCGACGCCTGTTATCGTTCCGCCTGTGCCGACACCTGCAACGAAAATATCAACCTTTCCGTCAGTATCAGCCCAGATTTCGGGGCCTGTTGTCTTATAGTGCGCGGCAACATTATCGGGATTATCAAACTGCGCAGGGATAAACGCTCCCTCGGTTTCGGCGGCAATTTCCTCTGCCTTTGCAATCGCGCCTGCCATACCCTTCGCGCCGTCTGTCAGCACAAGCTCTGCGCCGTAAGCGGCAAGAAGCTTTCTGCGCTCAACGCTCATTGTTTCCGGCATCGTTATAATAACTTTCATACCCTTCTGCGCCGCAAAGGAAGCGATTCCGATGCCTGTATTACCGCTTGTCGGCTCAATGATAACGGATTTTTCGGTTATTCTGCCGTCTGTAAGAGCGGCTTCGAGCATTTCCTTGCCGACTCTGTCTTTTGCGCTGCCTGCAGGATTCATATATTCAAGTTTTGCAAGAATTTCTGCTCCGCAATCCGCGGAAAAAGACGAAAATCTGACAATCGGAGTGTTACCGACAAGCTCTGATGCGCTGTTATATATTTTCATAGATTCATCTCCAAATAATTATACATATATATTATACCAATGCCTTCAAAAACGGTCAAGAAAAATATATGAAATTCGTCTTTCGGAAATATGAATACGCCTTAAAAAATTTTTTCAGCAAGACTAACAAAAATTACCGCCTTTTTTAGTTCAAAATGTTGTCTTTAAAAACCATATTAAAGATGATATAATGATTATGCATATGGCAAAAACCTGTGCAAAGCAAACCATATAAGGAGAAAAAAACATGGACAAGACTTTCTTCTGCGCAAGAGAAAACGGTAAGCTCCACCGCCCGAGAACAATTCTCACAGGCTTCGGTTTTATGGCTTCCTCAATTGCGTGGGCAATTTATGACCCTTACATCACAAAAATTCTCGAAAGACTTCTTAATGCATCCGCAACTGTTACAGAGTGGAGCATCAAGCTTAACGAAATGTTCCCTGTTCTTGCAAAATTCGCAGAAACACAGGGTCAGGATGTCAACGCTGCAGGCGGCGGTATTACTCTCGTTCCGCTCTTCATCGGTATTATTATGACATTCGATAACATTTTCGGCGTTATCTTCCAGCCTACTTTCGGCAAACTCTCAGACAGATGCCATTCAAGACTCGGCAAACGCCGTCCCTTCATCGTTTTCGGTGCTCCCGTTTCAGCATTCCTTTTTGCGGTTATTCCGTGGGTTGCTCTTAACGGCTCTCTTCCGCTGACAATGCTCTTCATCATCCTCTTCGTTTTCTCGATGTCGCTCTGGAGAGCTCCCGTTGTTGCACTTATGCCTGCCCTTACTCCTCCCGCACTTCGCAGTGAAGGCAACGCCATCATCAACCTTATGGGCGGTGTCGGCAGCGCAATCGGTATGTTTGCAGGTACAATCGTCGGCGCAATTTACTCCGCAATCACAAAGATTGAGATTTCAACAACAAATGAAAACCTCACTTTCCCCTATGTTTTCCTTACCGGTGCAGTTGTTATGGTTATCGGTATGCTCGTTATTCTCTTCTTTGTTAAAGAGCCTTCAAGCTCACTCAGAGATATTGCGGCTGAAAATCAGGCTGCTGATGCTGCCGCTGCTGCTGAAGCTGAGAAGAAAGCAAGAAAAGCACAGAAGCTCTCAAAGGGCGAAAGAACAAGCCTTATCTTTATGCTTGCAGGTCTTTTCTTCCTTTTCTGCGGCACAAACGCAATCACAACCTTCTTTGCTCTTTTCGCAGCAGAAGTTCTCGGCAAAACTACCGCAGAAGCAACCATTATGACAACTCTCTTCGCAGTTTGCTCTGCAGTTGCAGCTATCCCTGCAGGTTATATGGGTAAAAAGCTCGGCAGAAAGAAGACTATCCTCATCGGTCTTGCCATGTTTATGGCTGTTTTCGGAGTTTATGTTATCACTCAGAATATGACTCTTATCTGGGTTGCACTTATATTCGGCGGATTTGCAAATATGCTTATCACCGTTAATACTCTTCCCCTTGTTCTTGAAATCGGCGGCAACGATAAGGTCGGCACTTTCACAGGCTACTACTACACCGCTACTTTCTCAGCTCAGATTGCTTCCCCCATCGTTTACGGTATCGTTCGTATGCTTTCGGGCACATATATGTCACTCTTCATCTACAGCCCGATTATGTTTGCGCTCAGCCTTCTCTGCATCCTTGTTGTCAAGCATGGCGAGGCTATTCCCGACGAAGTTATCAAGGCTGCAAAGGAAGCTAACGAGGATTAATCCGCTCTCTTCTGCCAAACGAGAGTTTGGCACAATCATACATCCTTCTACAAAGTTAAGGGCATCGGGCAACCGGTGTCCTTGGCTTTTTTTGTTGAATAATGCAGAAAAAAGATGTATAATACAGATATAAATATTTTAAGGAGCAACAAAATGAAACTTCTTTTTCTCGGAACGGGTGCGGCTGACTGGCCGAAAGAAAAACCGCGTATCGGCGATTATCGGATGAATTCCTCCCTGCTGATAAACGGTGAGCTTCTCATTGACCCCGGCCCGTATGTCCCCGATGCAATCAGGCAATTCAAAGTTGATATCAATAAAATCAGATACATCATCGTCACTCACAGGCACACCGACCATTTCAACGAAGAAACTCTCCGTTTGCTGGTCGGAGCAGGTGCGCAGTTGATTGAATTTTCAGCAGGTGAAACAAAGAAAATCGGCAGATATACCGTCAAAGCAACTGAAGGAAACCACGCAACCTGCATTCCGACAGTTCATTTCTTGATTGATGACGGCGAAAAACGAATCTTCTACGGTCTTGACGGCGCGTGGCTGCTCTATTCCGAGATAGCGGCAATCAAAGAAAAGTTTGTTGACCTTGCAATACTCGATGCAACAATCGGCAACAAAAAGGGTGATTACCGAATTTTTGAACATAATAATCTGAAAATGATTATCGAGCAGAAGGAATCTCTTGAAAATCACATCGGCAGATTTGTTATCAGCCATATGTCACAGACTCTGCACGATTCTCATGACACCCTTGCAAGACAAATGAGAAAAGAAAACATCGAAACTGCATATGACGGACTTGCAATTGAATTATAAAAAACCCCTCGGATAACCGAGGGGTTCACTTTTTCAGATATAAAATTTATTCTTCAAATTCATATTTCTCAATCAGACCGCAGACATACATATCCGTTTCAACATAAACTTTGCTGCCTAAATCGGAAAACCATTCGTCGCCGACTCTTTCGCAGAGCATCGCGTAATTCTTACCGATTTCTTCTTCGATATTTTCCTGCTTGCGAAGGCTTAAATAATAAAAAGTAAATGATGAGCCGTCAGAAATATTTGAAAAAATTCCGGGTGAAGTTTCGCTCAGCTTCATAAACATTGCGTTGACCGCCTGCGAAGCGAGCATTGAATGCGGCATATATTTCTGAAGGGCAATCTGCGCTGAAAAACTCATCAGCGCGCGGAGCTGCATCAGCTCGTTGCTTTTAAGTCTTTCTGTATCCTCGGGGAAAGCTTTTTCGGGCACGATGCCTGCGAGTTCTTCACCGAGCGCGGTTGCCTTGTCCATATTTCCGTTTCGTCTGTAAGTATCTGTCAGGGCTGCAAGGTGCATCAGGTCGCCGCCTGCTCCTCCTGATTTACGGGGATGGAAAATCTTGACATCATCGTCATTTCTTCTCATTTTTCTCCCCCCTTTTGATATGTATTATTTTGCTTCAGCTTCGGCTGCCTTTTTCTTTTTCATCTTTGCTTTATATGTTGTCAGCGCCTTAACTGCCGCATCGGGTGAGGAATATTCGCCGAGAGAAACAGATTTCTTGGAATACATACCCATAAATTCTGTTCCGCCAACTGAAAGCAGATTGAACTTGCGAGCAACATCGGCAAGGATATCTCTCTGAGCATCGTCGATTGAAGGATGCCATACTTCGATGCCGTCAAGACCTTTTTCTGCAAGCTCTTTGATAGCCTCAACATCCTTATCGGTCGAAGGATGGGAATAAACCGCGATACCGCCTGCCTCGTGAATTGCTTCGATAACCTCTGCAGGCTCGGGATAATTCGCCTTGACAAGAACATTATCGGGGCTTTCGGGTGAGAAGAGCTCATAATAGAGGTCGCCGTAAATCTTATCTGTCAGACCGCATTCCATAAGGGCGTGCATAATATGCTGCTCGAAAACTGCAGTTGAGCCTGTTGCGCACTTGAGGACAAGCTCGGGTGTGATGGGATATTTACGGGCAATTTTAAGAGTCATAAGCTGGCTTGCCTTCTTGCGGGCAACAATATTTCTGTGGCAAAGTCCCTCGAGTCTGTCAGGGCTGTCACTGAGATAGCAGAGAATCTCGGCATACTTATCTCTCTTTGAATCATAGCATGAGATTTCAACGCCGGGGATAACTGTAATTCCTCTGCGCTCGCCGATAATCTTGCCTCTGACCGTACCTGCCTGGCAGTCACGGTCTGTTATAGCAATTACTTCTATTCCTCTTTTCTGAGCAAGAACAATAAGGTCATCAATGCCCATTGAGCTGTCAGAAAGTTTGGTGTGGCAATGCAAATCTGCTGGCATACTTTTTACCTCTTTCAAAAAATCGCACAATCTCCTAATATACTATAAATTATATAACATTTGTCATTTTTGTGCAAGTATTTTTTGATTTTTTTGCAACTTTGTCACGGGTTC
>JAZRBF010000026.1:0-30932 GCA_045634985.1 Acutalibacteraceae bacterium
TCTTGTAAGTGTTGACTGTGTGCCCTGACGCTGATTTGCCAGATAAGCTACTACGCAAAGGTGCATAGCAGGAATGCTGGGCTCGATTCCGAAGATGCTTTCGTTAAGCTCCATATCGGAAACCTTCTTACCTGTCATGTCGAATACTGATACTGTAGGCATTCTGTTCTGCTCCTTTCCTTTTAAGCTTTCTTAACTGAGTCGCGGATAACAACGATGCCGCCCTTGGGGCCGGGGATGGCGCCCTTGATAGCGATGAGGTTGTTGTCTGCGTCAATCTTTGCAACTACGAGATTCTGGATTGTAACTCTTTCGCAGCCAAGGTGACCTGCAAGCTTCTTGCCCTTATAAACTCTTGAGGGGTCGGAGCATGCGCCGAGGGAACCTGCATGTCTTGCAACAGGACCTGTACCGTGAGTTTCCTTGAGTCTGGAGAAGTTCCATCTCTTGATAGCACCGGCAGTACCCTTACCTTTGCTTGTGCCGATAACGTCTACCTTTTCGCCAACTGCAAAGATGTCTGCCTTGATTGTGTCGCCCACGCTGATGCTTGCCATATCGTCAAGCTTGAACTCTTTGAGAGTCTTCTTGGGAGCAACGTCAGCCTTCTTGAAGTGACCCATCATGGGCTTGTTCACACGCTGAACCTTTACGTCGCCGTAACCGATCTGAACTGCTTCATAACCGTCGTTTTCGATTGTCTTCTTCATAACAACGTTGCAGGGGCCGGCTTCAACAACTGTTACGGGAATTACGTTTCCCTTTTCGTCGAAAATCTGTGTCATACCGATTTTCTTGCCAATGATTGCTTTCTGCATATTATGCTTTCCTCCTTTAGGTTATTGGTTGACCTCTTCGGGCCAACTTGACCTGCATTTGTTGAAATTAAAGTTTGATTTCGATTTCAACGCCTGCGGGAAGCTCAAGACCTGTCAGAGCTTCAACTGTTTTAGCTGAGGGTCTGATGATGTCGATAAGCCTTTTGTGAGTTCTCTGCTCAAACTGTTCGCGGCTGTCCTTATACTTATGAACTGCGCGAAGGATTGTAACAACTTCCTTCTCTGTGGGAAGGGGAACGGGACCGGAAACCTGAGCACCTGTTCTCTTAGCTGTTTCTACGATCTTTTCTGCTGCCTTGTCAACAACATTGTGATCATAGCCCTTGAGCCTGATTCTGATTTTTCCCTTTACTGCCATTTGGAACGCCTCCTTAAAATTGTGGCGGGCTGCAAACTTTGTGAAAACCGACCCGGGTGTTTCAACCCGTCCGATTTAAAAACCGGAAAAACATATTTCCGGGTTAGCTTTCGCTCATTTGCACATAGGTATCCCACGATAAGGTTGCCCGGGAATGGCAAACCTTCCGTCAGGACACAATTCGCCCGGTTTAAAATCGGACATACTCCGCGGAAATTTCCTGCTTCAAGGAGCAGCCACCTCCCGCATCAACGCATATCATGCTTGCTTTCGAACTTGTTTTGGACATAATTAGCCCCTAATCCGAGAGCATGCTCGATTATAATACCATAAGGGTGGGTACTTGTCAATAGTTTTTTTACAATTTTTTTGAATTTTTTTGAGCTTCAAAAAACCCTGAATCCCAATGGTATCAAGGCTTTTGCGCTTTAACGGGACAGAGTGCATCTTTCCGCAAATGACATATATATAAAAGGTATAGTAATATAATATGAACTAAAAATTAAATTTCCACAATATAATGTGTCTTTGAGCAAAATATCGCTTATATATTGATAAACGCGATTTTTTGTGGTAGAATGAGTCTGTAACAGAATGAAAGGAGAATTCACTATGATCGGTTTAGGCAAATGGGCGTGCAGCGTAAATACAATGTTTTTCTCGGGAGATGTTGATTTCGAAATTTTCGATAACAACGGCGAATACGGCTTCAATCTTAACATTCCCAACGTAAAAATTCCCGACATCACCGTTAAATCAGTTGAAGAAGACGATGACACAATCACAGCCGCAGTTGAAACAAGCATCCTTCCCGGCAAGGAAATCAATCTTGTTGTAACAATCGACGGCGACACCTTCGACGGCTACATCAAAGTGCCTATGTTCGGCAAGGTCAAGCTCAAAAACGGCAGAAGAATCGGCTGATAAGCAAAAATAATAACCGCATTGCAACACGCAGTGCGGTTATTTTATGTCTGTTTCAGTGTATTGCGAAGCGCAGGTGATTCAAACAACCCTCCGTCATTGCTTCGCAATGCCACCTCCCTTCAAAGGGAGGCCATAAAGCAACAGCTTCGAATCAACAACTCTCGGTTCGCCTTTTACTGCGCTGAATTTCTGGATACATCGCCGCAGCATTTCTTATATTTCTTGCCGCTTCCGCAGGGACAGGGATCGTTGGGGGCAACCTTTTCCTTTTTCTTGACTGTTCTGCCCTTTTCCGTTCCGTCGGATGCACCGCTTGTGCCTGTAATCTTCGCGGTCTGCTCACGCTTGGTTTCTTCCTTGCTTCTGATCATAACGATGAGCATATTTCTTGCGGTATCCTCGCGGATTTCCTCATTCATACCGTCAAACATATCCGAGCCGACCTGTCTGTAGGCAACAACGGGGTCTGTCTGACCGTAGGCACGAAGACCGATACCTCTGCGGAGCTGATCCATTGCGTCGATATGGTCCATCCACTTGCTGTCAACGGTACGAAGAAGAATCATCTTCTCGAGTTCACGCATAACGGGTTCGCCGTTTTCGTTTGTACCGAAGAGTTCTTCTCTCTCTTCGTATCTTCTCATTGCTCTTTCAAGGAGTGTTTCGCGGATTTCACTCTTATCCTTCACGCCCTCGAAATCGCCGTCAACGGCAATGCCCCAGCCCTTGAATTTCTCGATGAGTCCGTCGATATTCCATTCCTTCTTCGACGCGTGGTCGGAGCAGAACATATCAACCGCATCGGCAATGCTGCCCTCAATCATACGGAGAATAATGGGTTTGAGTTCCTCGCCGTCAAGCACCTGATTACGCTGTTTATAGATAAGCTCTCTCTGACGGTTCATAACATCGTCATACTGAAGAACGCTCTTTCTGATGCCGAAGTTTCTGCCTTCAATTCGCTTCTGCGCGCTCTCAATTGTGTTGGAAATGAGCTTCGCTTCGATGGGCATATCCTCGGGAGTCTTGAGGGTATTCATAACGGCATTGATTCTTTCGCCGCCGAAAAGACGCATAAGGTCATCCTCGGTTGAGAGGAAGAATCGGCTCGCACCGGGGTCACCCTGACGGCCTGAACGACCTCTGAGCTGGTTATCGATTCGTCTGGATTCGTGACGCTCCGTACCGATGATGAACAGACCGCCTGCAGCTCTTACCTGCTCTGCTTCGGGAGCAATTTCATCATCATATTTCTTTTCAAGAGATGTATACAATGCTCTTGCATCGAGAATTTCCTGATTATCGGTTTCAGCGAAACCTGTTGCCTCCGCAATAAGCTCCTCTGTATAACCCATACGGCGCATTTCGGACTTTGCAAGATACTCGGAGTTACCGCCGAGCTTGATGTCGGTACCACGGCCTGCCATATTGGTGGCGATTGTTACCGCGCCGAATTTACCTGCCTGAGCAACGATTTCAGCTTCTTTTTCGTGATGCTTTGCGTTAAGAACTTCGTGCTTGATGCCCTTTCTCTTAAGGAGATGGCTGAGAAGCTCGGATTTTTCAATCGAAACGGTACCCACGAGCACAGGCTGACCCTTTGCGTGGCATTCCTCGATTACCTGAATAACAGCCTCAAACTTCGCCTTCTCTGTCTTATAAACAACATCGGGAAGGTCGGTTCTTATCATCGGCTTATTGGTGGGGATTTCGATAACATCAAGACCGTAAATCTGATTGAATTCAGACTCTTCGGTCATAGCGGTACCTGTCATACCCGAAAGCTTCTTGTAAAGACGGAAATAATTCTGGAAAGTGATGGTTGCAAGAGTTCTGCTCTCGTGCTCAACGCTTACACCTTCCTTGGCTTCGATAGCCTGATGCAGGCCCTCGTTATAGCGTCTGCCGAGCATAATTCTGCCTGTGAATTCATCAACGATAAGCACCTGATTATCCTTGACAACATAGTCAACATCGCGCTTCATAACTCCGATTGCCTTGATTGCCTGATTGATATGGTGCTGGATTGTCATATTGTCGGCATCCATAAGATTCTCAAGATTGAAGAATTTTTCAGCCTTGGCAACGCCCGATTTGGTGAGAGTTGCGGTCTTCGCCTTCTCGTCAACTACATAATCGCAGTCTTCACCTACGAGGTCTTCAATATTCTCCTTGGACTGCACTTCCTTGATTCTTACACACTTGAGCATAAGAGCGAAGCGGTTTGCCATTTTATAAAGATCTGTTGACTTTTCGCCTCTGCCCGAAATGATAAGGGGTGTTCTGGCTTCGTCGATGAGGATGGAGTCAACTTCGTCAACAACCGCGTAGCTGTGACCTCTCTGCACCTTCTGCTCCTTGTAAACAACCATATTGTCACGAAGGTAGTCGAAGCCCATTTCGTTATTTGTGCCGTAAGTAATATCCGCAGCATAAGCTTCCTTACGCTCGGGATTTTCTTTTTCGTGAACGATAAGACCTACGGTGAGGCCCATAAAGCGGTAAACCTTGCCCATCCATTCGCTGTCGCGTCGTGCAAGATAATCGTTGACGGTAACGATATGAACGCCTTCGCCCGAAAGAGCGTTAAGGTATGCAGGGAGGGTTGCAACAAGGGTTTTACCTTCACCTGTTCTCATCTCGGCAATTCTGCCCTGATGAAGAATGATACCGCCGATAATCTGAACGGGGAAATGCTTAAGACCGATTACTCGCCAGGATGCCTCGCGACAAGCGGCAAATGCCTCGGGAAGAATATCGTCAAGGGTTTCGCCGTTTGCAAGGCGCTGCTTGAATTCGGGAGTTTTTGCCTGAAGCTGTTCATCGGTCAGCTTTGAATATTCCTCCTCAAGCGCAAGCACCTTGTTGCAAAGGGGCTTTATGCGTTTGATTTCTTTTGTTGAGTAGTCACCGAAAATTTTGGATAAAAATCCCATTTGAATCACCTCGTAGGTCAGTTTCGGAAGTTTCTTCCGTAATTTATTTTTTGATGTTGTATTATTCCGTTTTATGTGTTAAAATTCCAATTGTAATATTAATCCGTAAAAAAGGAGCGAAAATTATGCCTAAAAGAGAAGACTATATTTCCTGGGACGAATATTTTATGGGAATCGCGATGCTCTCCGCCCGCCGAAGCAAGGACCCCAACACACAGGTCGGCGCCTGCATCGTAAACAACAGCAACAAGATTATGTCCGTCGGTTATAACGGATTCCCCCGAGGCTGCAGCGATGATTGCTTCCCCTGGGAGAGAAGCGGCGACGAATACGAAACAAAGTATCCCTATGTCTGCCACGCAGAGCTTAACGCCATTCTCAACAACGGCGGCTCAAGCCTTGAGGGCTGCAAAATCTATGTTGCCCTTTTCCCCTGCAATGAATGCGCAAAGGCAATCATTCAGTGCGGAATCAAAGAGGTTTTTTATCTCTCCGATAAATATGCCGACACTCCCGGCACAAGAGCATCAAAGAGAATGTTTGACTCTGCAGGAGTCAAGTATACAGCTCTTACTCTCGACCACGATGAAATCAAGCTCGATTTCAGAGCTGAAAATGTTTAATACGAGTAAACCACGCTTGCAACCTTTGAGCCGTCAGCAACGGTTGCGCCTGCAAACATAACATTTGCGTTATCGAGCCAGACGAAATCGGAGCTTTCCGCAAAAAGGAGCGGCTCTGCATAGGTTACGGCATCCTTCGAGCCGTCGGCTGTGCAGAAAAGAAGCTGCTGGACAAACGCACCGTTGCCGTTTCTGATTCCGTCTGCCGAGAATACGAATTTATTTCCGTCGGGCGAAACCGTAACGGTATCGAATGCAGTAATATCAATATCTTTAAGAGTCTTTGTTGCGCCTGTCATAAGGTCGGTCACAACAAGGCTCTTTTTGTTTACCAGCCATTTGCCGTCCTGAAGATAATCCGAATAATCGCCTTCAAATTCTGTGAGTACCTTTTCGGACTTATTCTGATTGATTACATTATTGAATCCCTTGTCTGTCTTGCGAAGGTAATGCATACCGTTTGCATCGTTGACAAACCAGGTGCCGAGAATATCTTCGGCAACGATTTCGGGTCTGTAGGCATCGGAAAGCACCATAATATCGGCTCTTTCGCCCTTTTCGTCTGCGGTATAGTATCTTGATGAGAAGAAATATTTTGCGCCGCCGAGATTTGCGATGAATTCATCGGTCAGCATTGTCCAGTCATTTCTGAATGCGCCGTTTTTATCGATAAGACGGGTGTTATTCGAAACATATGTGCTTGTTTTACCGCTTGCAAGGTCAAAATTATAGATTTCAGAATAAATTTTTTCTGCGCTGTAGAAATTTTCCTTCTCGAAATCAGCAAGAAGAAGGTGACCTGCGCCGTAACCCGAAGGCTTGTTTGTCACCTTGACGAAGGCATAGGGATAGACCTCTGCCGACGCATCGGCGGTATAAACACCTGCGCCGAAGGTCTTGCCGTCTTTTTCAATATAATTAACGGTTACGGGAATCTTTTCGTATGTTGCGGAAAGAGTTGCCTTGACCTGCTTTACGGGCAATGCACTTGCGGTGAATGCTCCGTTTGCATATTCATAGAATACAACCTTATTCTGCAAATCGGTTGTAAAATAAACATTCTCAATGTCTGTGGGCAGGAAGATTTCGCCGTTTGTGCCCTTGACGGAAACTGTCTTTTTGAATTCGCTGTTATCAAAGGAATAGACAACCGCTTCCTTCTCCGAAGGCTTTGCAGAGGGAGTTTTGTCCTTTGTCAGAAAAAATGCCGCAGCTGAAATAACTGTTGTTGCCGCAAGGACAGCGGCTGCGATTTTGAGTGCTTTATCTTTCATTTTTATCTCCTTATAAATCTATAATAAGCTCAACAGGACAATGGTCAGAGCCGAAAATTTCGTTATGAATTTTTGCATCCTTAAGGCTTTCGCCGAGTCTTTGCGAAACGATAAAATAGTCAATTCTCCAGCCTGCATTCTTGGCTCTGGCGGAGAATCTGTAGCTCCACCAGCTGTAAGCACCCTCAAGGTCGGGATAGAAATATCTGAAAGTGTCGATAAATCCGCTTTCGAGCATTGCGCTGAATTTGCCTCTTTCTTCGTCTGTGAAACCGGGATTACGGCGGTTTGACTTGGGATTCTTGAGGTCGATTTCATTATGCGCAACATTGAGGTCGCCGCAGAAAATAACGGGTTTCTTTGCATCGAGATTGAGAATATATTCTCGGAATGCATCCTCCCATTCCATTCGGTAATCAAGGCGCACGAGTCCGTCCCTTGCGTTGGGGACATAAACGGTTATGAAGTAATAATTGCTGAATTCAAGGGTAATTACTCTGCCCTCTGTATCGTGCTCGGGAATTCCGATGCCGTAAGCAACGGATATCGGCTCTTCTCTGCTGAAAACCGCCGTACCCGAATAGCCTTTTTTCTCGGCATAATTCCAATACTGGTGATATCCGTCGAGGACAAGCTCCGCCTGACCCTCCTGCATCTTTGTTTCCTGCAGACAGAAAATATCCGCATCAAGAGAAGCAAAGCTCTCATAAAAATCCTTGCCGAGGCAGGCTCTTATTCCGTTTACATTCCACGAAACAAACTTTTTAATCGCCATTGTGCATAATCCTCCAGTATAATTAGAGTTATTATAACACAAAAAACAGGTTCTGTCACCATAAATTATTTAATAAAATGTAAATAAATATTAATTATTAAGAAATAAAATCATTCTTGACAAACAGTTTTTTATGTAGTATGTTTATTATAAGCGGATGTGCGGAATGCATATCATCTGTGCATTTCGCCAAAACTATATTTTTTTGGAGGAATAACCCATGAAAAAGCTTCTCGCAGTTCTCCTCGCACTCTCAATGCTCTTCGCATTTGCAGCTTGCGGCGGTAACGACGAACCCGAAACCACAACAGCTCCCGTTGAAGAATCAACAGACGCTCCCGTTGTTGAAGATCCTTCAGTTGCTGACCCTTCAGTTGCTGACCCCTCAACAGCAGATCCCTCAGTTGCTGATCCTTCAGCAGTTGATCCCTCAGCAGCAGCTCCTGCAGGCGAAATGACAAAGGCTGATTTCGTTGCTTTCCTTAACGCTGAAACAGCTAAGGCAGCAAAGGGCTCTTACAAATTCAACAGAGTTTGCTCCTATGTTAACCCCATCGATGTTGGCGGCGCAACAGGCACTCTTAACAAGATCATCCAGATGATCGACAAAAACTCCGACCTCAACTCCGTTGTTGGCGGTTTCCTCGGTATCGGCACAAAGACAGGCACATACCCCAAGGATGAGCTTGACAGCGACTACGCTCTTAAGGCAACTAAGCTCACAGAAGCTGACCTTCAGAACTTCAAGTATGATGCAGCTACAGGCACATACAGCTTCACAGTCGCTAACGCAACTAACCCCAAGAAGACAAACGCTACTCCCATCTCAAGACTCACTAACGACTTCATCACACACGAAGAAGTTGTAAGCGGTATCTCCGAGTTCACATCAGCTATCACAGTTAATGACACAACCGTTAACTACAAGTCAATCAACGTTGAAGTTAAGGTTGCTGACGGCAAGCTTGCAAGCGTTAAGTATGCATACAACTTCGATGCAGTTCTTAACCTCAAGGCTGTTGTCAAGATCACAGGCACAGGCTCCGCAAAGGCATCAGGCACATACACAGACTTTGCTTATTAATCTGAATTAATCGGCATTCCGCCCCGTATCTTCGGATGCGGGGCTTTTTGTTTGCGTTTTCAGGTGTAAAAGAAATAAAATTGCAGAGTGATTTCTTGCCTCCCCCTGTCAGGGAGGGTGGGTTTTGTGAAACGAAACTCGGAGGGGCAGTTAATATTATCTCTCCCTCGGTCACTTCGTGGCAGCTCCTCCTTGCCGATTTTTACCATCGGCGTTCTGCCGTTATATATATCGGAAATAATCATAATGATTTCGTCAACCATCGCCGCATTCCTCTCACAATAAATACACTCAAACTCAATCTGCTCTTTTATCTCATCATCCGTCACTATGATTGATGAATTATTATTGATAATATTATTATTGTTATTATTATTCTTGATAGGAGCACATTCTGTGCTCTCGCGACATCACATTTTATGACATCACATTTTTTGACTTCACATTTTATGAGGTCACAAACCGTACTGCTGATATATATCCTGTAGGGCGATGAGTGTGTTTTCATCAGTAAATCGTTCCGAGTTGATTTCAGAAAGCTCAAGACGGTCATACAGCATCGCAAATAAAGTCTTCGTTTCTATTGAAACGGACTTTAATTCGGGCGGATGATATCCGCCCCTACTCCCCAAAAAAATATTTATTATCTATTATCTATTCAATATTCTCTATTATTTCTTCAACCCTCAGTCACTTTCTTCGCAAGTTCTCCCCTCAGAAAAAACGGAGCAGGGTCGCCCCTGCTCCGTCTGAATTATTGCTGATTATTCTGTTATTTCGTTGACTCCTGCTTTAAGCACATACTCCTTGCCGCCGATATATGCGGTTGCTGTGCTCTCCTCGGGAACAACAAAAGTATATGTAATCTTGCCGTTTTTTCTCTTCCACTCGGACTTGACAAGACCCTTGCGTGTTTCAAGCGACGCCTTGACATAGCTGAGTCTTTCGTCGGTAAGAGGACGGAAGATGATGTTTGCGTATCCGGGATTGCTCTCGTCAGCCTTGATGCCTGCCGCGTCACCGTAAAGCCAGTCACCCACGCAGCCGTAAGCATAATGGTTGAATGAATTCATCGATGTGCTCCACATTGTGCCGTCCTCACGAACGCTGTCCCAATGCTCCCAGATGGTTGTTGCGCCCATCTTAACGGAGAATAACCACGAGGGATATTCCTCGCGAAGAACAAGGTCATAGGCGAGCTTGGTGTATCCGTTGTCGCTCAATGCGTGGAGAATATAGGGTGTGCCGACGAAACCTGTCTTGATATGACCGCATTCGGAAACAAGCTCTGCAAGCTGTGCGGCAGTTTTCTTTGCGTTATCGGTAATACCGAAATGCAATGCAAGAGCGCAGGCGGTCTGTGTTGCGTAGTCGGGGGCAATTCTGCCGCCCTTCATATATTTATCGCGGAAGGATTTGATTGATGCTTCGCGCAGAGCCTCATATTCTTCGCTCTCTTTACCGAGAAGCTTCAATGTCTTGATGAAAATTTCGCTTGAATAAATGAAGAATGCGGTTGCGATAAGGAGTTTATCGGTACCCTTACTGCAATCTTCGGCTGTGCTTGCATCGAGATTGAGCCAATCGCCGAAATGCCAATGCTGAACCCAGAGTCCGTCAACGAGTCTTGTGCGGATATAGTCGATATAGTCCTTCATCGAGTCTGCGGAATCCTCAAGAATCTGCTTGTTTGCATATGAAAGATAAATCTGCCAGGGGCAAATCGTTGCGGCATCTGCCCAGGCGGATGAGCATTCGTCATCAACGCCGAAAACATCGGGAATAACATGGGGAACAGTACCCCAGACGGTCTGGTCTGCTCTTAAATCGCCGAGCCACTTGATGAAGAAGCGCTCAACATCGTAGTTATATGCGGCGGTTTTGATGAAAACCTGCGCGTCACCCGTCCAGCCGAGTCTTTCGTCACGCTGGGGGCAGTCTGTGGGAACATCGAGGAAATTGCCTCTCTGACCCCAGACGATATTTGAAAACAGCTTGTTGATTCTCTCATCGGAACATTCAAACCAGCCTGTTCTCTTCATTTCGGAATGAACAACAATTGCGGTGAAATTCTTAAGCTCGATTTCATCGCTGAAGCCGTCAAGGCAGATATATCTGAAGCCGTAGAAATTGAACGGAGGTTTATAGGTCTGCTTCTTGCCGTTGCAGATAAACACAGCTTCTGCCTTCGCGCCGCGGAGATTTTCGGTATAGAAATTACCCTCGGCATCAAGCACCTCTGCGTGGCGGATTGTTGCCATTTCGCCTGCGTTACCCTTGATTCGGAATTCGACATAACCTGTCAGATTCTGACCGAAGTCGATAACTGTTTCACCCTTGGGAGTGATGATGAGCTTCTTTGCTTTGACGCGCTCAACCTCAACAATCTTCTCGCCCACTCTGTCGATAAGAATATTGTCGGGATGCGGAAATTCAACCGCATTCTTCGGCTTTGCGTCAACATAGTCGCAATCATAAATATATCCGTTATAAATATTGGAATAGCGCACCTTTGATTCGCGTGCCTTCCAGTCCTTACCGCTGCAAATCACTTCGGTTTCGCCGTTTGCATAAACGATTTCGAGGGCGCAGAGAAGCGCAACCTCTTTTGCACCGATGTAATTGCCTGCATAGTGGAAGGGCGCAGCCATATAGTTACCTCTCCAACCGGGAGCAACGCCGATAACAATGCGGTTATTCGCCTTGATAAGGTCGGTAACATCGCAGGTTTCAACCTGAAGACGCTTGTTATAGGATGTCCAGCCGGGAGCAAACACAAAGTCGCCGATTTTCTTATTGTTGATTCTTGCTTCAAACACGCCGAGAGCTGTGATTTCAAGCGTTGCAGAGGAAATTTCACCCTTCAGGGCAAATGATTTGCAGAATTCAACCGCCTTATCAACATGCACCTCGGGATGTCTTATCCATTTCGCAGATTTAATATTTTTCATAACGCACCTCCATAGGGGATGATTCAGTTTTTATTTTATACTATGAATTGCAAAAAAGCAATAAACTATTGAATAATTTCCGTTAATCTGTTAAAATGAGATATCACATCAGCATTGAAAGGATTTTGAAAATGAAAAAAATCATTGCAATCATAATGATTCTTGCGCTTTCCCTCACTCTTTTTGCATCCTGCAAATCCGACGAAACCAAAGGCGGCAACAAGGTTGACAGCTCTCTTCCCGTAATCAATGTTTCTGACGGCGTGAAGGAATTCAAGAATGACGAAGGCAAGGTTGCCTATAAAGTCAGCTACAGCGTCCCCGAATTCACCGCTGAAAACTGCGAGCAGCACATTGCAGACCTGCTCAACAAATATGTTACCGAATTCTATCTTGATAAGGCTTTTGACTTCGCCGAAATCAATGTCAAGAATTTCAGAGCAGAGGAAACAAATCCCAGAGAAATCAAGGTTTCTCACGAAATCAAGTATCACAGCGACTATATCGCAAGCGTTGTTTTCACAACCTCTTATTCCAAAAACAGCAACATCATCGAGGCAAGAACTTTCAATCTCACCGAAGGTACTGTTATGAATATTGAGGAATATTTCCTTATCAACAAGCCCGATGCATATGCCGCGCTGATGACTCAGCTCAAGGACAACACAAGATATACCTTCACAGACACCGAGCTTCCCGAAGAAAAACTCAACAACCTCGAAACAAACTTCGACCCCATCAACTTCTGGGTTGACGGCATCGGCATCACCTTCGTTTACAACAAGACCGATATCACTCCCGGTCTCGGCGCAACAGCAGGAATTTTTGAAATCCCCGTTGACTGGAGCACCGCAGGAGGTATCGGACTCGCATTCTCCCCCGACTATATGTTTACCCGCGAAACAGTAACTCAATAAAAACAAAAACTGCAGGTATGGTTTTCATACTTGCAGTTTATTTTTTAGTAAATTCTTCACCCGTAATCAGATAATTAATTGAAACATTGAAATATTTCGACATTTCAACAAGTAGTGCCAAAGAAGGTTCTCTCTTGCCGTTTTCATAGTAAGACAGACATTCTCTTGATATATTCAAATCCATTGCAACCTTTTGCTGATTTAAATTTCTTATTTTTCTGATTTTTTTCAAACCAATCATTAAATCACCCTTGATTTTATTGTAACAGTTTGTTACAATAAAAATGTAACGGTTTGTTACATAACCAACAGGAGGTTTTTATATGATTGACAACATATGTAAAAAATTAACGATTTTGTCTGTAATAATCTTTTTTATTGAAGCATTCTTTTTTCTTCTTGCAGGACATATTATTTTCGTAGAATATTATGAACTGTATCTGGCGATTCCTGTTTCTGTTTTAGGTGTATGTTTCGCAGGGATTAACTCGTGGTTTGTTTATATTTTCGGTAAATTAATCGAAAAAAACACTAATGGATTAGCGTCGATGCGTGGAAATCATCAACAGCCTGAAAACAATCCTCCAAAAAATCCGCAGTAAAAAATAATACCTCGCATTCGCAACCCTCAGTCTCGCTCCGCTCGACAGCTCCCTTCAAAGTGAGCCTAACGGCAACGCAGAATTTTATATTCCAAAAATAGTTGCGAATTGCGAATTACGAATTAAAAAAGCCAACGCAGAAAAAATCTGTGTTGGCTCTGATTTTTTATTAAAGCTTTGCGGCGATGCGTGCCATTGCTTCGTTTGCTTCCTTTGTGAGGGGAAGGAAGGGTCTTCTGCAGGGGCCGCAATCGATGCCGAGATGAGTCATAATTGCCTTTTCGCAGGGAAGAACGGTATACTTGATCATTTCTGCAATGATTTCGTTAGCTTCGGTCTGGATTGCCTGGGCTGTTGCCATATCGCCTGCATTGAATGCATCAAAAATCTTGATGAACTTATCGCCCATAAAGTTGTAAGTGCTGCCGATTGCGCCGTCTGCACCCATTGCAAGACCGCCGAGGCACATTTCGTCAAAGCCGTTGAAGATTGTAACGGGTCTGTCAATCTTCTGCTTGAACTGATGAAGTGTGTAGAGGTCATTTGATGTGTGCTTGATACCCATATAGCGCTCATCCTTGAACATTTCAGCCGCATAATCTGCTGTGAATGTTACACCGCTTCCGCCGGGGAAGTTATAAACAACCATGGGGATATTTACGCTTGAAACGATATCGTCATAATATTTTCTGATTGCGGGGAATGAGAAACCGTAGTAAAGGGGAGCAACTGCTGAAACTGCATCGTAGCCGAGTGCTTCAGCGGTCTTTGCCATACTGATTGCTTCATCGGTTGAGATTGAGCCGCAATGTGCGATGAGGGGCACTCTGTCGCCTGCTGCTTCCTTGACGATGCGGAAAACTTCCTTGCGCTCCTCGGAGGTCATAATCAGACCTTCGCCTGTGCTGCCGCCGACATAAAAACCGTTGATGCCTTTTTCGAGGTTGAATTCAACAAGTTTTTTGAGCGATGCTTCGTTGATTGAATAGTCATCCTTAAAGGGTGTAAGAAGAGCGGTAAAAATACCTTTCATTTTTTTCATCTCCATTTAAATTATTCGTAAAGAGGATGGCGGTTGCAGATTTCTGTTACGCCTTCTCTGATTCTGTCTGCGCTGTTTTCGAAATCGGTTGCGCAAAGATAGATGAATTCGGCAATCTTATCCATATCAGCCTCGTCAAGACCTCTTGAGGTTGCGGCGGCTGTACCGAGTCTGAGACCGCTTGTTACGAAGGGCTTCTCGGGGTCGTTGGGGATTGCGTTCTTGTTTGCTGTGATATAAACTTCGTCAAGTCTGTGCTCAAGCTCCTTGCCTGTGATGCCGAGTGAGCGAAGGTCAACAAGGATGAGGTGGTTATCTGTACCGCCTGAAACAAGATTTACGCCTCTTGAGGTAAGACCCTTTGCGAGGGCTGCGCAGTTAGCGATAATTTTCTTCTGATATTCCTTGAATTCGGGAGTAAGTGCCTCACCGAAGCAGACTGCTTTTGCGGCGATAACATGCATAAGGGGGCCGCCCTGGTTTCCGGGGAAGATCGCCTTATTGATAGCAGCCTCAAGCTCTGCTTTGCAGAGAATAAGACCGCCTCTGGGTCCGCGGAGAGTTTTGTGAGTTGTTGTTGTTACGATGTCTGCATAGGGTACGGGTGAGGGATGAAGACCTGCGGCAACAAGACCTGCAATGTGAGCCATATCAACCATAAAATATGCGCCGACTGACTTTGCAATCTTTGAAATGCGCTCGAAATCGATTGTTCTTGCGTATGCTGATGCACCTGCAACGATAAGACGGGGCTTGGTTTCGTTTGCAACCTTTTCAAGCTCGTCATAATCGATATAACCGTCATCACCTACGCCGTAGGGAACGAATTTATAAAGTTTACCGCTTGCGTTTACGGGTGAGCCGTGGGTAAGATGACCGCCGTGAGCAAGATTCATACCCATAACAACATCGCCGGGCTGAAGAATTGCGGAATAAGCTGCCATATTAGCCTGAGCACCTGAATGGGGCTGAACATTTGCTGCCTCTGCGCCGAAAAGCTCCTTTGCTCTGTCGATAGCAATCTGCTCAACAATGTCAACGCATTCGCAACCGCCGTAATATCTCTTTCCGGGGTAACCTTCTGCGTATTTGTTGGTCAGCACGCTGCCCATTGCCGCCATAACAGCAGGTGAAACGATATTTTCGGATGCAATAAGCTCGATGTTTCTTCTCTGTCTGGCAAGCTCGGATGCCATTGCATCACCGATTTCCTTGTCATACTTCGAAACGAAGCTTATGGTGTCGAGATAATCTGAAAACATAATAAAACCCTCCTGAAAACCATATTTACCTATTATAATGGAATAATACCACGAAACAGGACATTTTGTCAAACATCATTCTTTACAAAAAACACTTGTAATATTATTTTAAATAGGTTATACTGTATGAGAATATTATTTAATCCAAGGAGATGAATATATGGATCCCATTAAGGTTGATTTTTCAGGAAACAGCGGTAAGGGTAAAAGCGATATCGTTATTCCTCCCGAAAGAGCAGTCCTCAAGACTATCCTCGCTATCGTATGCTCATTAATCACTGCAGTTGTTGCATTCTACTTTATGCTTCCTGCAGTAAACTTCAAGTCATATGACTTCTATCTTTATCTCGGCATCGTTGCGGCATCATTCGTTGTTTTCAGCGCGCTTTTCTCAAACGCACTCTCAAAGCCCGAATATATGCCCTATGTCAAGAAGCAGGCAACCGTTCCGCTCATTATCGTTGCGGCTCTCGTTCTCGTTGTCGGCGCAGGTTATCTTGTTTCCTGCCAGTTCTTCAGAGCTGAGGCTTACAGCCAGATTATCGCCGTTGACGATTCCAAGTCCTTCGCAGAAGATGTTGAAGGTCAGTCCGCAGAAACATTCAAGGTTATCCCCAAGCTTGACAGCGACTCGGCAAACCAGCTCGCAACAAGAGCTCTCGGCGACCTTGCAAAAATCAATCTTGAATCCCAGTTCAAGGTTTCTGCAGAAAACAACACCCAGATCAACTATAACGGCAACCCCACAAGAGTTGTTCCCCTCGAATACGATACCATTATCAAGTGGTTCTATAACACAAGAGAAGGTCTTCCCGGCTTTATCAAGATTGATATGGCAAGCGAAAAAACAGAATTCGTTCTTCTTGAAAAGAATATCAGATACACAACAGCTGAGCATTTCCAGTATTTCCTCGGCCGTCACATCCGCTTCAACTACCCCACCTATATGTTCGGTGACGCAACATTTGAAGTAACAGACGATAACCATCCTTACTGGGTATGCCCCGTTCTCGATAAGACAATCGGTCTTTTCGGCGGTACTGACGTTAAATCCATCGTTCTTGTTGACGCAATTTCAGGCGAATGCAAGGAATACACAATCGAAGAAATCAAGACAAACGCTGACCTTCAGTGGATTGACCGTGTTTACGATTCAGACCTCATCGTTGAGCAGTATAACTACTACGGTAAATACCGTCAGGGCTTCTGGAACTCAATCCTCGGCCAGAAGGAAGTTGTTACCACAACTCAGGGTTATAACTACATCGCTCAGGGCGACGACGTATGGATGTACACAGGCGTTACTTCCGTTACAGGCGATAACTCCATCACAGGCTTCGTTCTCGTTAACCAGAGAACAAAGGAAACAAAGTTCTACGGCGTAACAGGCGGTACAGAAAGCTCCGCTCAGAACGCTGCTCAGGGCCGAGTTAAGGACCTTGGTTACAGCGCAACCTTCCCCCTGCTTCTCAACATCGGCGGCGAGCCCACATACTTTATGTCACTCAAGGATGACAGCAACATCGTTCAGCAGTATGCTCTCATCAATGTCCGTCAGTATAACAACATCGGTGCAACAGGTACAGACCTTGCAAAGTGCCTTGAGAACTACCTCGCAGTTCTTGAAGAAAAAGCAGGCGTTACAACAGATATCAACCCCGATGATGTCGGCGCAGAAAACAATCCTTCAAACGACACAGGCGTTGTATCCTTCGTTGCAGAAGGTGTTGTAACAGACATCAGAACAGCAGTCAAGGGCGGCGAAAGCTACTACTATATCAAGCTCGATTCCAATGCAGCATATTTCTCATTTGCCGCAAGAAATAACGAAAGCGTTGTTATCCTCAACGCAGGCAGCAGCGTAAAAATCACCTACAAGGGTGAGGGCGCAATCATCGCGGCTGAATCAATCGAACTCGTATAATCTTATCCGATAAAAATAAGCCGCTTCATTCCGAGGCGGCTTTTATCTTGAAAGGAATCCTATGGAATTTTACGAAAATAAACAAGAGCCTGAAAAAGCGGTGCTCATCGCCGTTGATACGGGCGACTATAACTGCGAAGCATCTCTTGACGAGCTCGAAGAGCTTGCGCAGACCGCAGGCGCGCAGGTTATCGGCAGAATGTGGCAGAAAAGGGACAAGCCCGATTCCGCAACCTTCCTCGGAAGCGGCAGAATTGAAGAGCTTGCCGAATTCTGCGAAAACAACGATGTTGACCTTGTTATTGCTGACAGCGAGCTTTCCCCTGCACAGCTTCGCAACATCGAAAAAGCGGTTGATACCCGAATTGTTGACCGCACGACCCTGATTCTCGATATCTTTGCCGACAGAGCAAGAAGCAACGAAGGTAAGCTTCAGGTTGAACTTGCCCAGCTCAAATACTCCCTGCCCCGACTTACGGGTAAGGGAATCCAGCTTTCAAGACTCGGCGGCGGTATCGGCACGAGAGGTCCCGGCGAAACAAAGCTTGAGGCTGACCGACGCCATATCAGACGCCGCATCAACTCTCTTGAAGAGGAGCTTGAATCGCTCGAAAAGCGCCGCGGTCTTGCAAGAGCAAGGCGCGAAAAAGACGGCGTTGAAACCGTTGTTATCGTCGGCTATACAAATGCAGGCAAATCCACTCTTATGAATGCGCTGACCGAAGCAGGTGTGCTCGCGCAGGATAAGCTCTTTGCAACTCTCGACCCCACCTCAAGAGCGCTCACTCTGCCCGACGGCAGAAAGGTTATGCTCATCGATACGGTAGGATTCATCCGCCGTTTGCCCCATAATCTTGTTGAAGCGTTCAAATCAACTCTCGAAGAAGCGGTTTGCGCAAAGGTCATCCTCAATGTCTGCGATGCATCCGATGATGAATGCGCGGAGCATCTTGAGGTTACAAACGAGCTTCTCGATGAGCTCGGATGCAGCGGCAAACCGATTATCCCTGTTTTCAATAAATGCGATTTGCCCAACTCAAATATGTATCTTTTCAACGAGCCGAATTCCGTCAGAATCTCCGCTCTCGAGAAGAAGGGTCTTGATGACCTGCTTGAAGCAATCGCAAAGGCACTTCCGCCCACAAGAGCAAAGGTCAAAATGCTCATTCCCTATTCCGACGGTGCGGCAGGTGCGGTTATGCGAAAAGACGGTGTTATTTCATTCGAGGAATACCGCGCAGACGGACTTTACCTTGAATTGATTGCCGATGTTGCACTCATCGACAGATACAAGGACTACTGCGTCTGATTCAGGTTTAATAAATTGTTAAAATTATGTTTGTTGACAAACAGGGAGGCTTAGGGTATAATGTTGCCGTAAACTCCCACAAGGAGTAAACTGAAAATTTTTAAGGGGGACAATTTCAATGGAAATCAATACCGCAGGCATTCAGGAACTTTTCCTTGCAATGGTAAATGCACTCGCAAACTTCGATATCAAAACTCTTGATTTTGACTGGGTTGCAGAGCTTCTCACAAAGTACAGCGATATCTGGAATCCCATCTGGGCAACAGTTAACGTTTTCCTTGAGAACTGGTTCGGTTTTTAATCGAAAGAAAAAAACAAGCAGGAGCGGATTTTTCCGTTCCTGCTTGTTCTTTTATATAATTGCGCTGAATACGGGTGCAAGGCGATAGAAAATCAATGTGTAAACCATTGAGAAGAGCTCGTAAAGACCAAGCTCTTTAAGGAGATTCGCCATTCCGTCGGTGATGATTCTGTCGAAGGGTGTTTTTGCCGCCGCAGAAACAGTTCCGCCCTGATTTTCAACCGCATCGCCGTTCATAACGGTGAAATTCTGCGTTCTGTAGCCGAGAGGAGTGACGGTATCCGTCTTATAATAAACCGTTATGCTGAAAACCTTCTTGCTGACCTCGGGGATTTCGCCTTCGAAGGGAACTTCCACGCTTTCGCCGGGAGCAAGGGTAACCTTTTCAAGCGCAAACTTAATGTCGAGTCCGTCAACATGGACTGCGGTAAGGGTAACATCATTCTGCAGACCGCAGTTTGTGATAACAAGGCTTGTTGCTTCGCCGTCAAGGATACCGGGATTTGCGGTGTTGAATTCGGCATATACTCCGTGAGAAGCGTTGCTTGTATCTCTGAACTGAGGATAATCCGCATCCGAATAAACATCGGTAATGTTATCTGTGAGCAGGGTTGTCATCAGAAGGCTTGAGGTGTAGCTGTCCCACAGAGTCATTCCGTGGAAGAGTCCGTCAACAAACCAGGTGTTGTCGGGCAGATATGCAGTCGAAGCATCGATATCCATATCGGGGCTGACCTTATCCTTGCCGTCGCAAGGATTCTTCTGAACATATCCGTCTGCAAATCTCTCGCCAAGAGGTGCGCAGAATGCACCCGTTGATGCATTCGTTGTGATAATACCGTCGGAATTTTCCATCAGACCTGTAACGATGCGGTTGCCTGTACCTGCGATGATGGTAACATTCATTCCGTAATCATCAATGCATTTCTGAAGTTTTTCACCCATTGTGGGAAGAATCTCATAGTGGTAGCGGTCACTCTTCTCAATCAGCGGTGCGCTTTCCTCTGCATCGAGAAGTCTTGCCTTGAGGTCATCATATTTATCCACAGGGCAGAAATCCCAGAGGCTGCCCCAATAACCGAGAGTCGGGAAAATTTCGGGAATAAGTTCCTCAAGAATGCTGTCCACAAAGCCGAGCTGCTGAGCCTTGACAAGCCAGTTATAATCTTCTTCGGTCTGTGTTCCGTGCTCGATGAAACGGATGAGGCATTCTTCGTCAAAATCAATTTCGCCGTTGAAAACATCATAGAGAATACCTGCGCCGCCGATTGCAGGAACAGTCAGAACGGCATTATCAACATCCTCATAATGACCGTAGAGGTTGAGGTAAGTTGCAGTAACCTGACCGCCATGGCTGACGGCAAAAATATTTACCTTGTCCTTGCCTGTGTGTCTCTTGACATCCTGAATAAATTCGTGGAGCAGACCTGCACAGTGTTCGGGTCCCATTCTGAAATCGCTTGTGAAATTATAGATGTTTTCGACGCCCACATACTGCGCGATAACCTCTGCAATGTTCTGCTCGTGTCTTTCATCAACACCGTTTTCGGTCAGATGCTCGAGCATATATGCGCTGTTGCTTTCTTCAGCGGTGACATATTTTCTCTTTACATCGTATGCACTTGAGCCGTCGGGATTGCAACGCATTTTTTCAAACAATGCCGAAATCTCTTCGCCGAGAGTCTTGGCAATCAGCTTTGCATTGCCTGTTGTCATCGCACCGAGTCCGATTCCGAGGTCAATGATTCTTGCAAGAACGCGGTCAAGAACATAGTCAAAATCAAGTCCCCAGATTTGTTCTCCCGTTTCAAAACTGTCGCCGATATAAAGAGTTGACGAGCTGTAGCCGGGAACGATAACAACGGGGTAATCGGAGATTTCGCTCTCGTCTTTGATATAAGCCGAGGCAGCGAATGCGCAGGTTGCAACGATAATCGCAACGCAAAGAATAACCGAAATAAGCTTTTTCATAAATTTACCGCCTTTCCGTTCGGGAATAATTCTATAATATCACAATAATTTTCTTTTTGCACTATTTTTTTGAAATTTAATAAAGCTCCTCTGAATAAGACCAGTAATAATCCTGCAAAACTTCATCCATATAATCAAAAATTTCTTCCTGCAGGTCATCGGGAATTCCGTAATAAGCCTCTGCAATCGCCCCTGCAATGCAAGCCTGAGTATCCGCATCGCCGCCGAGCGAAACTGCATTACGGATTGCATCCTCAAAATCCTCCGAATCAAGGAAACAGACTATCGCCTGCGGTACACTTCCGTCGCAGGTAACATTGAATGAATATCCGTCCCTGATGCCGTCAACGGTGAAGTCCAGACTGTAATAATTTTTTTCGATATAATCTCTGATTTCGTCTTTATCTGCGTTGCTCCGCGCAAGGAAAATCGCCGCCGCAACCGCTTGCGCGCCGCGGATTCCTTCGGGATGATTATGGGTAACCTCTGCGCTCCATTTTGCAAGCCGCTCCGCATCCTCAAGGGTATCAGCCGCCCACGCAACGGGTGAAACGCGCATCGCCGAGCCGTTACCGAAGCTGCCGTAAGCCTCTGCGTCATCGTCCATAAGCCAGTTGTAAAAACCTGCGCCGTAGCCTGCTTCGGGATACTGTCTGCCGATTTCTCTCATTTTATCTGCAAGAATTTCCTTGAAATTCTCTTCGTCACCGAGGTCTGCCTCAACGCAGGCGCAACCAACCGCGATGGTCATAATGCTGTCATCCGTCGGATTGCAATAGGGTGCAAGCAAAACGAAATCCTTTGTTTTGTCTGAATTGAACTCATACGGCGAGCCGACAATATCGCCGATAATCGCTCCCAACATACATATTCCCCCTTAAGTTATAATAAAAGTATAGCTCCGTATTTCTTCGTTGTCAAGAAAACAAAAAAGCAGGAAGCCCGAAAACTTCCTGCTCTTTTTTTACACCTTTGCAGGTGCTGTTCTGTTTTTTCTGTGATGATGGGGCTGCTTGGGCTCGATTTCGCCTGCTCTTGTGAGAGCCATTTTGGTGAGAGTGGGGCCGACAAGCTCATAAATCAGAACGGAGAAGAGAACGATGTTTCTGATAAGAGCACCAACCTCGCCGAGCTCCATCGCAGTTACGCTCATTCCGAGAGCAACGCCTGCCTGCGGAAGAAGAGTGATGCCGAGATATTTTGTTGTACTCTTTTCGCAACGGCAGATTTTTGCGCTCGAATATGCGCCGAAATATTTGCCGATTGAACGCGAAACAATATATGCAACGCCGATACCGACAATCGCCGCGTCGGTAAATACGCTGAGTTCAAGCTCTGCACCGCTGAGCACGAAGAAGAGAGTGAAAATGGGGTTAGTCCATTTGTCTGTCTTTTCCATAATTTCAGCCGAGAAATCGCAGAGATTGCAGAACATTGTGCCGAGCATCATACATACGAGAAGAGTTGAGAAACCGATGTGAATTCCGCCGATTTCAAACTTGAGCATTGAAAGAGCAACTGTGAAGATAACGCAGGTTATCGAGAGGCAAAGACGCTTGCTGTTTGAGCTGAAGAACTTTTCGCAGAATGTGAAAAGAACACCCATAATCGCGCCGAGACCGAGTGAGCAGACGATTTCGAGAATCGGCTCAAGAACAATTGCCGCAATGCTGAATTCGCCGTGAATAAGTGCCTTCGAAATGCCGAAGGAAACGGCAAAAATAATCAGACCGACTGCGTCGTCGATAGCAACGATGGGAAGGAGCAAATCCGTAAGCTTACCCTTCGCCTTATACTGCCTTACAACCATCAGAGTTGCGGCAGGAGCGGTTGCGGCGGCTACTGCGCCGAGGGTGATTGCCATCGGAAGAGGAAGCTTCTCGCCGAGAACGAAATGCAGACCGATAAGAGCGGCGTCAACGCAAAGAGTGGCAACAAGCGCCTGGAAAATACCGATGAAGGTTGCCTTTTTGCCGACCTGCTTGAGCTGAGAAAGTCTGAATTCGTTACCGATTGCAAACGCAATGAATCCGAGAGCAACATTTGAGATGATTTCAAGTTCCTTGACACTTTCGCTCGAAACGAAGCCAACGCCGGGAATTCCGAGTCTGCCCAGGCAATAAGGGCCAACGATAATGCCTGCAACAAGATAAGCTGTTACTGACGGCAGATTGAGCACCTTTGTAAGACGGCTCATAAACAGACCTGCCGCAAGAGCGATTGATAAGCAAAGTAAAGTTTCCATTTTTTTCGCCTGATTTCTTTAGATTTATTTTATTACATTCTTTAAAAACCTATTATGGTATAGCACAACAGATTACCAATGTCAAGCGAATAAAAAATTTTTGTAATATGTTCTAATTCTTCTTTTAAATATACATTTTAAACAATAATTATGCTGAAACATTGTGTCGCAATCTGGCTGAAAAGGGTTTACAAGCGCTGTTTATGATGTTAAAATATTAAAGGCAAATATTTAAAACCAAATATATGGAGGTCAAAAAATGAAACTCGTCTACAACATCAAAGACAAACCCAAATTCGGCCAGCTCATCATTTTTGCATTCCAGCAGCTTCTCGCAATTATGGCGGCAACCCTCGTTGTTCCGGTTATCACAAACGGCAACGTTCTCGCAGCCATTGAAAGCGGCGCAGTTACCTGGGAATTCAACGCACAGATGAGCCCCGCAGCCGCACTCCTCGGCGCAGGTCTCGGCACACTCGTTTACATCCTCTTCACCAAAGCAAAGAGCCCCGTTTTCCTCGGCTCATCCTTCGCTTTCCTCGGCTCAATGGCTGCTGCATTCGCAGGCGCAGTTTCAGCTCAGGCAGGTTTTGCAGGTCTTGTTATCGGTGCTGCAATGGCAGGCCTTGTTTATGTTGTTATCGCAGCAATCGTTAAGGTTGCAGGCGTTGACTGGATTGAAAAGCTGATGCCCAAGCAGGTTATCGGCCCCACAGTTTCAATCATCGGTCTTTCACTTGCAGGTAACGCAGTAGGCGATCTTCAGACCGCTCCTGCAGGCGGCCACACTCTCATCGCAATTCTTTGCGGTCTTGTTGCTCTTCTTGTAACAATGCTCTGCTCCGTTTTCGGCAAGAAAACAGCAAAGCTTATCCCCTTCATCATCGGTATCCTTTCAGGCTATGCAGTTGCCGCAATCTTCACCGTTATCGGTAATGCAGCAGGCATCGACGCTCTCAAGGTTATCGACTTCTCCCCCATCACAGCTCTCTGGGCAGACGGCGTTACAATCAACACCTTCTTCCAGTTCCCCGATTTCACATTCGTTCAGGCTGTTAAGGGCTTCAAGGAAATCGACGGCGCATACCTCGGCTCACTCGCAATGGCATATGTTCCCGTTGCATTCGTTGTTTTTGCAGAGCATATCGCTGACCACAAAAACATCTCCTCAATCATCGAAAAAGACCTTCTTAAAGAGCCCGGTCTTCACAGAACACTTCTCGGCGACGGTGTCGGCTCAGTAGTCGGCTCATTCTTCGGCGGTTGCCCCAACACAACTTACGGCGAATCCGTTGCTTGCGTTGCAATCACAGGTAATGCATCCGTTTCAACAATCATCACAGCCGCAATTCTCGCAATTCTTATTGCTTTCGTTTCTCCCTTCGTTGCATTCGTTAACTCAATCCCCGCTTGCGTAATGGGCGGTATCTGCATGGCTCTTTACGGCTTCATCGCAGTAAGCGGTCTTAAGATGGTGCAGAAGGTTAACCTCGAAGATAACAGAAACCTCTTCGTTGTTTCAGTTATTCTTATCGCAGGTATCGGCGGTCTTGCTCTTAGCTTCGGCAAGATTCAGATTACATCAATCGCAACCGCTCTTATCCTCGGCATCCTCGTTAACATCATCCTCGGCAAGAAAAAGAAGGCATAAAGTATCCAATATACAAAAAAGGCAGAAGCTCAGCTTCTGCCTTTTTTGACTGTCGATAAAGTTCTCAAACCACAAAATATTGTTTTCTTACTTCTGTGCAGGTAAAATCATTGTGTAAGGTTTATCCGTACCTTCGCCATCAGAAATCTCAAAATCCAATCTTACTGTTTCCGCAAGATTATATACTTCATCATTTATGGTCGCATACAAGAGAACCCCTCTTGACTGCAAAGGCTTAAGATAATCATAATTACCAACGAAATCCTTACCGTCCAACGTCTCTTCTATGTCCCATAAAGGAAACTCATAATGGTCGTTTATAGTCAGGTTGCCGATTTGATACCCTGTATAGAATGCATACGCATCATTTCCGTTGTTTTCAATCGTACCTCTGACTACAAAATATTTTTCGCCCTCCTTGTTCGACATTCCTCTTAAAGCATTCTCGGTATCCGACGGTTTGATAACGTCTCCCCATTCATATGAAGTGAATTTCACGGTGATGTCTCCAAGCTTGACGGTGTCGCCAATGTTTACTGTTTCTGCAGTATTCTCTGCCGAAGTTTCTTCTTTGCCGTTGTCCTGCGACACGGAATTATCCTTTTGCAGTGAGCAAGCAGTAAGTCCGGCGATAAGCGCAAACGAAACAAGTAAAACCAATATTTTTTTCATTATGATAACCTCCAACATAATTTGGTATTTCAATTATACTCAATCTTTTGGGTATAGTCAAGAGTTTGAGTATGATAATATTATTTTGGTGGTTAATTTGATTAGTTATAAACCTTTTTATGATACTCTTTTCAAAAAGGGAATAACCGAATATAATCTCATTTTCAAGCAAGGGTTTTCTGCCAATACGTTTCACCGTATGAAAAAGGGCGAAGCAATCAGCACCAAAACTCTTGATGCGCTTTGCTATGCCCTTGACTGTGAAGTCGGTGATATAATAAAATTTGAAAAAGAATAAAAGGAGCTGCCTCGCAACATTAGTGAGACAGCTCCATTTTTATTTTGCAGTAATTATTCACTCAAAAAATGTGTCGCCCAGACAAGCTTTCCTTTTTTATCGGGGTCTGCGGCAACTCCGATGCCGATTTCGGTGAATCGCTCATCAAGGATGTTGTTATAATGAGTCCTTGAATTTTTCCAGGCAAGGCAGACTTCCTCGGGAGTCCAGAAACCGTAACCGAGATTTTCGCCTGCAGTGCCCTCTTCAAAGCCTGCTTCCTTGAAAATGGAGAAACACTTTCTGCCATCGGGTCTTTTGTGACCCTGTACGCCTGACCAGGCAATTTCCTCCGCTCTGACGCAGGACATTACCGTCAGTTTCTCATTGAGTTTCAGCGGAGCAACGCCTTTTTCGGCGCGGTATCCGTTAAGAATTTTCAGAATTTCACCGATATAGCTTCTGTAGGTTTCGCGGTTTTCCTTTGCCGCAGGGAGAAGCTCCTCATAGGATGCCTTATATCCCGAGCGGTGATATGTGAAAGAGGTGTATTCGCTTCCGATATCAACTCTTTCGCCGTCAACCAACTGATAATATATCTTTTTATACTTATTAATAATTACACCGTATTTGCCCTGCTCTTTTTCGATGATGCTTTCGGTGTGTACCCTTCCTGCATAACTGACTTCAGGCTCGGTTGCCCTGACGGTTGTTGCAGGTTTTGTTGTTTTTGTTGTTTCCTGCGCGGTTGTTTCCTGCGTTGCGGGAACGGTTGTCAGGATTGTTGTCTGTTCCGTTGTAACAAGCAGGGTCGTTGTCACGGCAGTTGTTGTTTCCTGCGTTGTTGACGGCTCTGTTACAGGCTCGGTTTTTTCGCCTGAACAGGCAACAAGAAACGATACCGCAAGAATCAGCACCGCCGCCGCAACTGTTTTTATTTTCACTTATTTTTTCCTCCGATATGCGGTTTCTTCTTTTTCGGCTCGGTCTTTTCCTCGGCAACATCAAAAATCAGAGTTGCGATAAACTTATTATTGTCATCAACATCAACTTCAAGCTCTGCATCCTGAAGTTCGGCAAGAATTTTTGTTATCGAAAGGCCAAGACCGCTGCCTTCCGTATGACGGGAGCTGTCGCCTCGGACAAATCGCTCGGTCAGCTCCTGCGCATCAACGGTAATTTCGCTGTTTGGGACATTGATAATACGCAAAACAGCCTTTCCGTCTTTTTCTTCAAGGTCAATCTCAACATCCGTATCGGGCGCGGCATATTTGCACGCATTGTTGAGAAGATTCGAGAGAATTCGCCATATACAGCGTCCGTCACCCATAACATAAACATCGTCATCGGGCATCGAGATGCGCGGAAGAAGGGCGTTTTTCTCAAGTTTATCAGCAAATTCCTCAATGGTCTGGCTGATAATGATATTCATACTGATTCGGGAAAGCTCGATTTCGATATTACCCGAGCTGATTTTTGATGCTTCGATAAGCTCATCAAGAAGGATATTGAGATTGCTTGTATGACGAGAGAGAATTTCAAGATATTTTTCTCTTTCTTCAGGTGTTGTTTCCTGACTGCGGAGAATCTCAACATAGCTGACAATTGATGTAAGCGGAGTTTTGATATCGTGGGAAACATTGGTGATAAGCTCGCTCTTGAGCCTTTCGCTTTTTATTTCCTGCTCCATCGCCTTATGAATTTCTTTTTTAATCTGGTCAAGGTTTTTGCCGTGCGCTCTGAAGCTCGCAATTGTAAGCTTACTTGCAATTTCATCGCCGAGCACACCTTCTGCAAGACGCTGACCCTCTTCGCGGATATAGTTGAGATTGATTGCAATCATCGCAATGATGGGGATGAGTATGAGTCTTGAAAGCGCCCACACAACAAGAAACATTGCAAGCACGCTCATCGGCGCATAAATTTTGCCGATAATTCCGAGATACACCATCGTAAGAAGGATTGATGCCTCCGCAATGATAAACAGCGCGATGCCTATGCACATTTTTTTGAAGAAGCTCATCTCTTTAAAAATCCTCTTTCTCAGATTTCTCGGAGTTTTTCTCTTGAATTTCCTGATTACTCTGTAAATAAGCGTATTTTTGAAGATTTTGCCCATCTTGACTCGGACGGAAAGAGTTTGCAGGAAGGTCATAAGAATCAGAATCAGCGCAACAAAAAGAATCATTATGATAACATTGTTAAGCACCATTCCGACATCGCCTGCCATAGTCAGACCCATTATAATCCAGGCAATTCCCGTAACTGCAGCAAGGAAAAGCAGGCAGATATCAAACGGGATTTTATCGATAAATCCGGGCTGGACTTCGCCGTCCTCATTCTCCTTGCCACCTGCGTTGATGGTTATCTGGGAGAGCATAATTATGATTACAACCGCCGCAATCGCAAGGAAAAGAAACAGACTGTATCGAAGAGAATTTGCGATTTCAATCCAGCGGAATGCACTCGAATATTTGTCGCTGACAGGGCTTTCCTCGAGCGAAGGAACATAGTAATTTATCCTCAGCGGAATCGTTTCGCCCTTTTCGTCATAGATAAAAAAGCTGGAGCTTCCCCTGTATTCGGCTGAGGAAAATCCGTTTTCAACCGTTGCAATGCCGCCCTTTGAGTTTGTGTAATAAACCACGCCGCTGTTATCGGTAACATAGAATACAAAATTTGTTCTGTCGGTTGAGAATTTATCCTTATAATAATTGAGTCTGTAGCTGTCTTCGTCCTGATAGAAACAGCTGTAATAATCCTGTGCCTGCTCAAGGTCATCGAGTGAATAAAGCTGGAAGGCGACGGTTTTTGCCGTTTTGCCGCCGTCACCCTCTTCATAGAAATTATATTCAACAAGATACGATATACCAAGCACGCAACCGACTGCAATCATCGCCATACATATCAGAATGATAATCGCGGATGTGCGGTCGGTATCGGAGCGCATATTGCTGCCCACGGTAATCCCCCTCTGAAATATTTATTTATCTTCGCCTCTCGGCGCACCTTTGCTGTCCATTTTATAGCCGTGACCCCAGACAACCTTGAGGTAATCGGGACTTGCAGGGTTGATTTCGATTTTTTCGCGAAGGTGACGGATATGCACGGTTACTGTATTTTCCGCACCCAGAGGGTCATCATTCCACACGCGGCGGTAAATCTCCTTGGGAGAGAATACCTGCTCCTGATTTTCCATAAAGAATTTGAGAAGCAGAAATTCCGTCGGAGTGAGGTTTATCGGCTCGCCGTCAACGATAACGGACTTCGCTTTCACATCAAGCTCAATGCCGCCGTTGCAAAGCACAGCCTCGGGCGCACTCTGTGCCGAAGAGCCTCCGAGACGCATATATCTGCGGAGCTGGGACTTGACTCTTGCTGTTACCTCAACGGGATTGAACGGCTTTGTTATGTAATCGTCTGCGCCTGCATTCAGACCGAGCACTTTATCGGAATCCTGCGTTTTTGCAGTGAGAAGAATAACAGGGATATTCGAAAACTCCCTGAGCATTGAAAGAGCGCGGATACCGTCCATAACAGGCATCATTATATCCATCAGCAGAAGATGAATCTCATCGTTTCTGACGATTTCAAGCATTTCTCTTCCGTTTTCGGCTTCAAAGACGGTGTGACCCTCTGCCTCAAGATAAATTCGGATTGCCTTGCGGATATCGGCCTCGTCATCGCAAATCAAAATATTATACATAATTACTCCTCTTTCAGAGCTGATTTATTTTTACTTAATTATAACAGGCAACAAATGATAAATAAATAGTTTTTGAAATATTTTATAATTATTTAAGAATTGAAGGCAAAAATAAAAGGCACCCCCTAAGGAGTGCCTTAAACTTTTTTGTAAATTTAATTATTTAAACTTACGCTTACGAGCAGCCTCGGACTTCTTCTTTCTCTTTACAGAGGGCTTCTCATAATGTTCTCTCTTGCGAACTTCCTGGATAACGCCGTCTCTTGAAGTCTGTCTCTTGAATCTTCTGAGTGCGTTTTCGAGTGACTCGCCTTCCTTAACTTTTACCTGGCTCATTTATATTCCCTCCCCTCGGATATTACAGGGTATTTGTTAATAAATAACTTAATCTGTATTATACAACAGCTTGACCCGAATTGTCAACCACCAAAATATGAAAATTTTCAGCGAAATCGGTTGCAACTGTTTTAAGGGGTTATTACGGATTCGGATTATCTGCAGCAACCCCTTTTATTTATGTTGTTTTATGCGGTCTGCGCTTTTTTACATCCGCGGATTATCTTACAACGATATTGACAAGTCTGCCCTTGACATAAAGCTCCTTGACAATTGTCTTGCCTTCGATTGCTTCCGCAATCTTTTCGAGAGCCTTTGCGGTTGCGAGAACTGTATCGTTATCTGCGTCAGCGGCAATAACGAGCTTTTCTCTTACCTTGCCGTTAATCTGAACTGCGATTTCGATTTCGTCATCGACGCACTTTGCTTCGTCATAGGTCGGCCAGCTTTCGAATGCGATTGTTTCGGTATGGCCGAACATTTCCCAGATTTCTTCGCAGATATGGGGTGCGATGGGGCTGAGCACCTTGATGAATCCCTCTGCAAATTCCTTGGGACAGCTGTCTGCCTTATAAACGGCATTGACGAAAATCATCATCTGGCTGATTGCGGTATTGAATGCAAGATTTTCGAAGTCATTGGAAACCTTGCGGATTGTAACATGATAGATTTTTTCGAGTTCAGCATATTTGCTGTCATTAATCTTTGATTCCTCTGTGAAGAAATTCCATACTCTTGAAAGGAAACGCTTTGCACCCTCAACACCCTGATTGTTCCAGGGCTTTGAAGCCTCAAGGGGACCCATAAACATTTCATAAAGGCGAAGAGTATCTGCACCGTAATCACGAACGATGTCTGACGGATTTACTACGAATTCAGGGAATCTCTTACCCATCTTGATACCGTTTGAACCAAGAATCATACCCTGATGAACAAGCTTCTTGAAAGGC
>JAZRBF010000027.1:0-191807 GCA_045634985.1 Acutalibacteraceae bacterium
AAACCGACGGTTTTAATTTTATGAATAAATCAAGCGCTTATCTGCTGTGCAAACTCATCTTCTTCCTTCTTGCCGATATTATAAATAAACTTCATGGAAAGGAATGCAATAAGTGAGCCTACAGCAAGAACTATAAAATAAAGATTTTTTACATCTGTACCGAAGTTTTCAGGCTGAACAGCGTTTTCACCCTCGACAAATCCGATTGCGCCAAGTCCCAGTGCTACAACAGCCTGACCGATACCCTGTGCAAGCTTACGGAAAAATGAGTAAAGAGCATAAAGTGAGCCTTCCTCGCTCTTGCCCGTTGCACGGTAGCTGACCTCAATACAATCTGCAACAATTGCCCAGACTGAAATCTGGAAGCCTGCATTACCGAGGTTAAGTCCCATAAGACAAATGACATAAACAATCATGCCCTTTGAATCGGGAGTAATGGGAGCAAAAATGGATGCGATACCGGAAACTGCGCCGACAAGCATTGATGCAACAATAACATTCTTCTTGCCGAATTTTGCTGTAAGCTTGCCGATGAATGCCATAAAGATAATCATGGGAGCATAGCTGCCAATCATAGCAAGGCTGATTTTATCGGTATCCTTGAAGAAATACTGGAAGACCATATTGTTAAGCGCCATTGTTGAGTTGAAGAGAGCAACAGAAGCAACCGATGCGATTGTTGCGCCGACCATAGCGCGGTTTGTGAAGAATGACTTGACTGAAGAAAGAATCGCCTTGAAACCAACGGCATTTTCTGATGAATCGTGATGAACTCTCTCTTTGACAAGCTTAGTTGTGCCCCAGAGAACAACCATCGCAACAACAGAAAGCACAAGAGCAACGGGAAGCAGAGTTTCGCCCTTGAGGGTCTGCTCGATATCACCGTTAGGTAATGTTTCCTTATTGTAAACAATACCGGGAAGGACAATCATAATAACGATTGCAGGGAGAGCAGCGCCGATGCTGCGGAAGGTTGAAAGAGAAACCTTTTCCTGCGGCTTGTCGGTAATAACCGAATGAAGTGAGCCGTAAGGAACATTTACCATTGTGTAAGCGATTGACCAGAGGCAATATGAAATAAGGCACCAAGCGTATTTACCGGCATAAGGGAATGCCTTAACAGGTGCGAAAATCATAACATTGAAGATAACAAGTGTTACTGCGCCGAGAAGAATCCAGGGCATATACTTGCTCTTTTTGCCGATTCTTTTTGTGTCAACAAGGTTACCGATAACGATATCGTTGACAGCGTCAAAAGCCTTTGAAATGAGGATGATCGCAGCATAGTCTTCGGATGAAATTCCGATATACTGCAAATAGAAAAGCTGCATAAACGATGAAACAAGCTGGAATGAAAATCCGCAACCCATATCACCCATTGCATAGCCCAGCTTATCCATCCAGCCAAAAGGACGGACAGCCTTCGGATTGTTTGATGAACTCATATGTTTCACTTCTCCTAAACTGTAATAAAATACATTTTAACTTATATTTCGAAAAAACGCAACAGGAAATTATTCTTCAATCGAAATCATCTGATGAATATCGACCTTCGGAACAGTGAATCTGACTCTTTCGCCGTCATATTCAAACTCAAGCTCTTCACCCGAGGGAACGAGCTTCACGCTTGAAGGCTTTGTTGCAAACTTCACATTGCACGCAACATTATAAAGAGGAACGGTATCTTCGATAACCTCGGTTTTCTCACCTCTTACTGTTGTGTGAGCAAAAAGAAGATGAAGAATATTTCTCTTTTCAGTTTCCTGCCTTGTGTATGTCATAACCGCTCTGTCGGGAATTCCTGCAAAAACGGTTGTGTCATTGCCCATAAGCTTTGCGATGATATGAGCAAAAAGCTCCTTGAAGCAAATATGTCCGTGCGAAGCATAGGCGGTGAAAATATCCCAGCCGATATACGCAACATTTCCCTTGATTACTGCACCTGCGAAACTTTCATCGGGGTTATTGGGGGTGTGAATATGCGAGCAGAAATGCTCCGCTGTGCGGTTAAAATAAGGATTCTGCATCTGCGCAACAACCTCGCAGTCATTTGCATCAAACAGATATGAATTGCAAAGCATTACATATTCCGTAACGCCGTTTGCAGTTTCATAGCGAGGAATAAGATAAGTGGGATTGAAGGAATTTTCGCCCTTATATTCAGCGCCGATATCAAGGAAGAATTTGCCGTCATCAACAAGTGCTTCACCTGATGCAATTACCTTACCGCCGTTTGCAACATAGGCTCTGATTTTTTCAATCGTTTTTTTATCAAGACCTGAAACATCGGGAAGAATCAGCAATTTATAATCGGAGAAATCCATTTCAGCATCAATGAAGCTGTAAAGATAATTCTTCTCAAGCAGCATTCTGTTTGCACCGACATCAGCCTTTGAATCACGCTGACCCGTAACAGCCTCGGCGCTGACCACCGCAATATCAGCAACATTGACTGCGCCGTTAAGCCAGGGTTCGCTCTGCTCAACAAGTGCATATGCCTTGCCGATAAGACCGTATGTTGACATATTCATTTCACCGAGCGGATGCATCTGGTCACCGATTGAGCAACCTGCTCCGTTGGCAATGCTCAATGCGGTTTCGTAGATGAGTGCATTCGGATGCTTGAAACCGCCGAATTCACCCCAACTATGATGGAATTTACCTGTCATACCGAGGAATTCCGTATCCTTGAGGTTGCGCACATATGCGGCAGAAAGCGGAAAATGGTCATATCCCCAGCCGCCTGTGGGCAGACTTTCAAGCTCGAGATGGGTGTTTGCCTGAATAAATCCGTAGTCACCCTTCGGAATATGTCCTTCGTTATGGAAGATTGTTGCGGTTGCGCTATATTTTCTGACAGCAGCATTTGTTGCAGCGGTATACTTATTGAGCGTCATAACCGCAAACTTACGGCGGTCATCCGCATTATCGCTATCAAGTCCGAGAGCCTTCATATCGGCAACGCACTTTTCGCAGTAGCATTCCCTTGCGGCGATGATATCAAGAAAAATACCGCAGGGATTATATTTCTGCATAACCTCTTCAATCTGCGCGCAGAGCGCATCAAGATAGCCTGTGTTGAAGCAAAGAGTATGGAAATGCACTTCTTCCTCATATTCCTTGCAATCATCTTCATCAGCTGAGCGTTTGAAACGCCATTCGGGATGTCTTACCCAGTCTTTTTCATCATAACCTGCGGAAATATATACGGGAGCATTGACATTGATTTCTCTGCAAGCTTCAAGCTGTGCGCCAAGCAAATCAAAATCAAGGCAGGGGTGCATATCATTGACCTCGGAGGGATGATATGACCAGCCGTGGTGGCACTTTGAAAAAACGGTTATCGAGTCCACATGGCCGAGGATGAGTGCCTGCTGAAACTGTTCTTTTGAAAACTTTTTACCAACAGGTAATGTGCCGTTGGTATGAAAATCAAGATGTACCTGTCTTTTTCTGAGCATAAAAACTCTCCGTTCCGATTTAATAGATTTATTATACTTTAAATCATTTCTTTTTGCAACAGAAACAAATTGTAAAATCAATCAATTATCATTGATATTGTCCGATTGTTGTGATAGTATTGATATATACTTTAAAAAAGAGGTGGATTATGAAACAGCGTGAAGTTTTTGCAGACGCGAAGTGGCTTTGTCCCCGCGATTATGCCGATGATAATTTCTTTGTTCTCAAAGGCAGATTTTCAATAAACAAACCTAAAAAAGCAATTCTCCGAGTACTCGGTCTGGGATTTTTTCATTGCTATATCAACGGCGTCAGAGTAAGCAACGATTGGTATCTTCCCTTAAGCTCCGACTATGAACCGAGAAAGGATTATCCGATTGACGAGGTTATCAGCGGCCACAGAATCTATGTGCCCGAATATGATATTACCGATATGCTCAAAGACGGCAAAAATGTTATTGATATCCACTTCGGAGGTGGTTGGTACACCTTCGGCGGCAAGCAGAAATACGGCGATGCAAAAGCAATCTGGAGAATCTTCGGAAGCGATGCAAACGGCGATTTTGACATTGTTTCGTCAGAAAACGATAAGATTTGCGCAAGCTTTGTCAAGGAATATGATTTCACAGAATATGAGCTTCACGATTACACCGGCACCGATGCTGACAATCTCTTCAACAATTCGGATGACACCGCCTGGGACAATGCAGTTTCAGCATCTGCACTTGATACGGAATATCTTTTCACCGACTGTCCGCCTGACAGGGTTGCAGAAACTCTTGCGCTCAAGGAAATCAAAAAATGTGACGATTGCATAATCTATGATTGCGGCAGAAACACAAGCGGTTTCGCGGTTATTAATCTCAACGGTAACTACGGAGATAAGATCAGAGTTGTTTTTTCGGAGGAGCTTGATTGCGAGATGAATCTTTCTGAAAAATTCACTCAGGATCAAAAAATCGACTTCATCTGCGACGGCAAAAAGAGAAGTGCGCACCATCTTTTCACCTGGTTTGCATTCAGATACATCGCAGTTTACGGCAATGCTGAGCCTGAATGCGTAAAGGTTATCCACACCGATGCAAAGAGAAATTCATCATTCGTTTCTGATAACGAGCTTCTCAACTGGATTCACGATACTTACATTAATACACAGCTCACAAATATGCACGCAGGTATCCCCTCGGATTGCCCTCATCTTGAGCGCAGAGGTTACACAGGCGACGGTCAGGTTGCCTGCCACGCGGCGATGACAACTCTTGATGCCGAAGGTTTCTACCGCAAGTGGATTGAGGACATCCGCGACTGTCAGGATAAAATTACAGGACACATTCAGTACACCGCGCCCTACCTTCACTCGGGCGGCGGCCCCGGCGGATGGGGTTGCGCAATCGTTGAAGTGCCCTACCGCTTCTATCTTCATTACGGCGACAAATCCGTGCTTGAAAATTGCTGGCCCAATATGATGCGATATTTCGACTATCTTGAATCGCACTCGGAGATGAATCTGATAGTGACAGACAAAGAGGGCGAATGGTGTCTTGGTGATTGGTGCACACCTGTTTCAATCGTTTTACCTGCGCCGTTTGTAAACAATTATTTCTATATCAAATCCCTCAGCCGATGCATCGAAATTGCCAAAATCATCGGCAAGGAAGAATTTATTCCCGAATTTGAGAAACGAATCAAGCAAAGAAAAGACGCAATAATGTTTGCTTATTTCAACAAATGGGACGGCAATTTCCTCGGCGGTCAGCAGGGTGCAAACGCCTTCGCGGTTGACATCGGTCTCGGTGATGAAAGGACATACAGCAACACCGTTGAAAATTACAAGAAGAATACAGAATATGACACAGGTATATTCGGCACGGATATCCTCACAAGAATTTTCTTTGAAAACGGTGACGGTCAGCTTGCAACAGACCTCTTGCTTTCGGAAGGCGTCCATTCCTTCGCTGAATGGAAAAAACGCGGCGCAACAACTCTCTGGGAATATTGGCCCGAATCCCTCAGAGACCGCTCACATAATCATCCGATGTTTGGCGCGGTAACCGCATACCTTTACGATTATCTGCTCGGAATCAGAGCCAAAGACGGTTGCGCAGGATATTCCGAAATAATCATCTCCCCTGTCATCGTTGATACCGTCAACAAAATCGAAGGTCACAGGACACTCAAATCAGGCAAAGTTTCCGTTGCATACGAAAAGAGCAACGGCAAAATTGAATTCACAATCACAATCCCCGAAAACCTGCCTGCAGAATTCATTTTTGGTGACAAAACAACCGCTCTCCACGCAGGTAAAAATACAATAATCAAAGAAGGTACAGTATGAATGCAAAAGGAATAACGGCTCTTGCCGTTTCTCTGATGATGATTCTTTCGCTCGGCTCGTGCAAGGATAATTCCCCTGCCGATTCACCCGAAGAATCAACAATTCTGACACAGGCTGTCAACAATACCGAAAGTGTTTCAGACATTGTTACCGAAGGCCTGTCATCACCCGTAACAGAATCGGACACCTCGGTCAGCATCCCCGATGACCCTTCAGGATGGTCAGTTGCGCAGACTGTTGAGGCATATAAAAATGCCGCCGCGAAATCAACCGCAAAAGCAGTTTCACAGCGAAAAATTGACCTGAAAAGCATCTCCGTCAACAATGGCGAATATGAAGGTCTTTTCGAATTCATCACTCCGATAATGTCAAAGCTTCTTGCCAACAATTCAGAGGATGTGCCCGGAATTACAGGCGGATTTGCCAACCTTTCGGAAGCTGATGTTGCATCCGCAAAAGCATACAAAAGCGGCAACAATACCGTTATTGAAATGAAAATGAAAAATCAGACCGCAGGTATGGCAGAAGATGCAAACAGCGGAAGTGTCGGCCACGCAATCACAGCCGTCGGTGATATAACCGTTGTCACAAAACAGCTTAAAGACCTCGGTCTTCCCCTTGAATTATCCGAAAAGGATACAAAAATTATTTACACCGATGCAACCGTTAAAGTTACGCTGAATTCTGACGGTGAAATCATCGACGGCACATGGAGTTACACCGTTGAAATCCGTATGGATAATTATAAGGCCTTCGGCAAAGCGGTCAGAACAACATCCGTCATTATGAAAAACACTATTACGCTTAAATAAACAACAAAGGACTGCATCGAAATTGATGCAGTCCTTTTAAATTTACTTTTTCGATTCGGTTTTCTTAAGTATCGCCTCATAAGGCATAAGCATACCTTCGTTCATTCGGTTGCCCATCTTTGAAAGCACCTTTTCATTTGAAAGCAACGCTCCTACAGCGTACATAAGAAGCGATTTACCCTTATTCTTCTGCGGGAAATCATAGATTCCCTGCTTCTTATAGAATTTGTGGTCAGCTTTCATCATACCTCTCATCTGATAGATGAGGTCGCGGAAGATTTTCATACCGCCTACGCCCCAGAAATTCTGCGGTGCTGTGTGACCCGTTTCAAGCGCAAAAGTCAGAGTTTTGGCAAGAATATCAATCTGCTCGTCAGGACTGCTCTCATCCGTTGCAACGCCCGAAAGGAAGTTTCCGCCTGTTTCGCAACGCGCTTCAATGATGTTGCGAAGATTATTCTCCGCTGAATAATTGCCCGAAACAAGATAACCGACAGGCATTCCGACAGTCACCGTCCTGTGACCGTTGCAGAAGTTTCTGTCATCGTACATCTTGAATCTCGAGCCCATTGAGTGGTCGGAAATATTGAAAGCATAGACAATTGCATCCGCCTTCTGGATATTCTCGCGAAGGAAGGTGTCAAATCCGTCTTTATAGATGCATTTTTCGCTGACGGCGCAACGGAAACAACCGAGGCATCCGCCTGCAAGAGGAAACTCGGAGATATTTACGATCCTTGTATTATAAGCAAAAACATTGCGGAATCTCTCGATCATTTTGCTGAGATTTGATTCGGGATTTGTTTCATCGGTAAGAATGATAACATCCTTTTCGGGTCGCTTACCGCTTGTTGAAGCCTTTACGGTTGCAGGAATCTGCACATAAGCAACTGCTTTTTCGGGTGCAGAAACATAAACTCCCTCTTTGACCGACCAGAGGAAACGCTCAAAGAATTTCTCGGCATCTTCCCTGCCGTTTTCTGCAAGTAAATCTTCCATATCTGCGGAAAGTCCGCGGATATATTTCATACCCATATCAAGCGAATTTTCCTCGATATATTTATGGGCTGTTATATCATAAAAATGCTTTGAAGTTGAAATCTGGGTTGCAAACTTGCCCTTGACATCAACACAATTTGCCTTTGCAAGCTCAATAAAACGATGAAGCTGGGCAGGTGCAAGAAAAGTATAAACAGGATAAGAAAAAAGAATGGCATCGGAGGATTCAAGCAAATCCTTCGCCTTCGTGAAATCCTTTTCAAGCGATTTTATCTGTTGACCTGCGTTAAGCACGCAGAATTCGTGTTCGGGATATCTTTTTTCAAGATAAAGCACAGTCTGAAGCGTAATGCTGAATTTGCCCTTGGGGCTTCCGTTGATAACCGCAATTTTCATAACAGACTTCCTTTTGACAAGTTTTTACACATTATATCATATTTGTATAAAATTTTCAATCTCAAAAAGATTATTGATTTTCAGAAAAAAAAGGAGTAAAATAATTTTATTAAATTTAGGAGGAATAAAAATGTTTACAACCTTTGCAGTTAAATTTCTCGCTTGGTTTATGAGTGTTCTTGTTACGCTCGGAACAACCTTCGGTTTCTTTGCAGAACCCACAACAACCGCTCCCGAAGATTATTATGACGGAAACATAAAGAATGTTATCTACCTTATCGGCGACGGTATGGGATTCAATCACCTTGAAAAAACAAAGGCTGAAAATAATGTTTCACTTGCAATGGATACCTTTGAAATCAAGGGCAGCTCAATGACCCGCTCATTCTCAAACGCTGTAACAGACAGCGCTGCAGGCGGCACAGCTCTTTCAACAGGCATCAGAACCTCAAACGGCGCAATCGGCGTTTATCCACTTGACCTTAACAGCAAATATTCTTACCCCAAAAACATAACAGAGCTTTGCATGGAAATGGGTAAGCTTACAGGCGTTGTAACAACCGACTCAACTTCAGGCGCAACTCCTGCATCATTCTCCGCTCACTCATCTGACAGAGATAACAAAGAAGACATCTCTGATGATCAGCTCGCTTCAGGCATCAACCTCATCTGGGGCGCAGCAAACGGCTATGTAACAGAAGATGCCGCAACAGAAAGCGGATATGATTACATCGCAAATTACAACGAAATGATGGCTCTTGAAGAAGGCAGCTACAGCTTCGCACAGTTCAGCGGCGACCTCTGGGAGCCCGAATCAACATCAGAAGGCACTCCCACTCTTGAGGAAATGGCAGTCAAGGCTGTTGATATTCTTGATGACACAGACGAAGGCTTCTTCCTTATGATTGAAGGCGCACATATCGACAAGCACTCACACAACAATGACGGCGAAAAAATGAAGCGCTCACTCATCAGCTTTGATAACACAATTGAAGCTATGCTTGAATACGCAAAGGCTGACGGCGAAACACTTGTTATCGTAACAGCTGACCACGAAACAGGCGCAATCAAGCTCAAAAACGGTGAATACAAATACAACAGCGGCAGCCACTCCGCCGCAAATGTTCCCGTTCTTGTTTACGGTACCAATAAGCTCATCGCTTCAGGTGAAACACTCAACAACTACGAAATCCCCACCAGAATCGCTTATATCCTCGGCGCTGACGAAACAACATTCCCCCTTTCAATTTCAACAATCGTAACAGACGCACCCAAGGACGAAAAATAATCAGCAAATATCAATCCCCCGTAATACTCTGTGTATTGCGGGGGATTGTTCATTTATATAATATTCAATTAATAAAGAATGCCGAGAAAACGGTTTTAACCCAGTTAACGATGTGACCGAGGAAAACGGTGTACCAAACATCAGGAGAGCCGTTTCCGTTGATATCAAATGAACTGAAATGCTCATAGTCTGCCGTCCAGTTGAAACCGCCGATTTTTGAATCATCAAATGAATCGGGCGCTCTGCGGCAATCATAAATTTCCGTAAAGTCGGAGCTGAGTCTGTAATAATGACATTCCCCTTCGGAATAACCGTAATTCGAATCGCAGGCAACGAGATAATGATTGCCGTCACTGTCGGTAAATGCGCCTGTGAAAACAACCGTATGGCCTGTTGAAATAAGATACGGATAACCTGCGGAATAATAACTGAAAAGAACAGGTTTACCGCTTTCAACCGTTTCAAACATATTTTTCATCTGCTCGGAATAAACAGGTGTACCCGGCAATGGCGCGAGATTTTCGCAAAGATAACTCGATGCGCAAAGAGCTTGATAATAATTGATTCGGCTGATTATTTCGCCGTCAAGCTCAACCTCATTCATTTTCGCGGCACCTGTTCCCTCAAGGAAATCAATTTCGCCGTAATATTGAAGAAAAATACTTGTTGCAATGCCGTAGCAGGAGCCTTTATGCTCCCAAGAAGGATACGTTGCGAGAACAACTGCGACTATCGGTGCAGGAATCGGACCAATGCCGAAATTTTTAAAAAGATTGCCGATCATCATTTTATAATGCGAATCGGTCATATAATAGTCATCCTCGGCAGGATAAACATTGCCGACATCGGAGTTTCTGAAACTGAAGCTATCCTCAAACGCAATAATCGGCTCTGACCATACTGCATATAAATCGTGAGTTTTTCCGCTTTCAAGCATCTGACCTGCGACATATTCCGATTCGCCGTCAGGCTCGGTTGACCAGCCTGCAAAAATCAGATTACCGTTGCGCAGACCGTCAATATCCTCAATTTCCGCTTCATCGTTTGCAATGGTATAGTTATCAATCTTATCCGTAGAGGTGTAGTGATAACGGATTATTGTTTTATCTTCGGGAGGCTCGGTTGAAATCTCATCAAAAGAAAATCCGAATGCACTGTCCTCAGCATCAGCACTCAGAGTGATTCTGAATCTGTTTGCAGGGATATAAAATGTTTTGCCCGAAAGCTGATTACCTCTGAAATCGGTTGAAATATATTCCCAGGAATCTCCCTTTGGATATGAAATATAAATATTGTCATAAGAAGAATAAGTGCCGTATTCGGATTCAACATAATTATATTCATCGCTGAGCATAGTTTCCTGCGAAAATGATATAAACAGTCCATCCGCATCCGATGTGCTTGTATATTCCCAGGTGCAGAAGGTATCATTCGGATAATCGTGTGCACTCTCGGGATAAACCTCATCCGAAGCATAAATATAATTATATTCCTTCGCAAATGACAATGATGCGGCAGAAAATACGATTGCAATAGCGAGAATCAACGCAGTTATTTTTTTCACAGAATTCCCCTCCCCCTTATTATTCGCCTACAGATTTGCTTGTTATTGTTGTTGCAATAAGCTTTGCAAAATTTGGCTTCCCCATCGTCGTCGGTTTCTCACCGATGCACATAACATTTTTGCTTTCATCCGCCCTTTTCCACTCGGGCAAGGAATCGCCGTTGGGGTCGCCGTTTCGAACAAAATTGCAAAGATATGCAACCATATCGTTACTTAATTGGTAATCTTTTTCGGTCATCGGTCTCCAGCAATTATCAAGAGTGCCAAACCAGTACCATAAATCGCTGCTGTGCCATGCGCCGTTATCGTCGCCCGGAAGCATACGGTCAAAAAACCAGACATATGCGCCGTTTTTCTTTCCCCAATTTTTAGTAAGCGGATATAAAAATGCAGGAGCCATATCGTGGCTTGTTGAGCCTACCATATACGGAATTCTTTTCGGCGCTGAATTATCCGTTATCAGTTTACCGTCTTTGACAGGCATCGTTGACATTGCGCCGCCCTTAACCTCTTTTTTCGCTTTCTGCCATTCCTCGAAGAGCTTTTCGGGAGAAAGGCTGCGGAATTCCTCAAGAGTTGAGCAGCCTGATCTTTTCATAACCTCTGTCCAGAAGGGGAAGATCTTTTCGGGTGTGCTCATAAGCATAGTGCCCATACCGACACCGCTTGACATAACCGCACCCCTGAAAAGATTATCGGTGATGTTGCTCTGACAAAGATGCTGCACACTCATTGCGCCTGCACTCTGCCCCATAATGGTTATTTTATCTGCATCACCGCCGAATGCCGCGATATTGTTTCTGACCCATTTTATGGCGGCAATCTGGTCAAAAAGACCGTAGTTACCTGTAATTCCCGATTCTTCTTTCAATTCGGGAAGGCACATAAACCCCATCGGTCCGAGTCGGTAATTGATTGTCACCGAAACAACACCGTTTTTTGCCCATACGGGAGCATCAAAATGCTTTTCGTGACCGCAACCGCCTGTGAATCCTCCGCCGTGAATATAAAGAAGCACAGGGAGTCTGCTCTCTTTTGTTGCGTTTTCGGGGGTGAAAATATTCAGAAAAAGGCAGTCCTCATCATAGGTGTACACCTCACCTTTTCTGAATTCGTTATAATAAAAAATCTTTTTCGGATTTTCTTCCTCGTTATAAAAAGCTCGGGGCTGATATGAGCATTTTCCGTATTGTGTTGCATCATAAACACCGTCCCAAGCGGTGATTATCTCAGGATATTTCCATCTTTCCGCGGTTGCATATCGGATGCCTTTGAAGGCAACAACGCCTTCGTATTTACTTTGAACGCCCTTGATTTCACCGCAGGGAGTACGAATGATTTTATCCATATTACTGCTCCTTCTGAGCCTTTTTGAATTCGTCAATTTTCTGTCTTGTTTCGGGTGACATATTCCAAAGGAATCTGAACGCCGCCCACGAGCCGAGAACAAAGATACCCGGCAAAAGAACGCAGAGCACCTTTATGCCTGCAACGGTCTGCGCCGACTGAACGGTGAGTTCAGCATTGTAACCAATCCAGCCGAGCATAAGCACTGCTGAGGAGTTACCGATAGTCTGACCGACCCTTCTTGAGAGATTGAAAGTGCCGTAAATCGAGCCTTCGGTGCGCTTGCCCGTAATCATCTCGTTATAATCAATCGCTTCGCTGACAAGACCCCACTGCATATAAATTGACATACTTGCAAGTCCGAGTGCAACATTACTGATAATAATATGGATATAGGGATTGACATTCATTGTTATCTGCATAGCGAAAAGACCGATGTATAAAACCGCACCTGCAAGCAGACCGAGTCTGATAAACTTCTCAAGACCGAATTTCTTTGCAAAATAAGGACCTCCCACAAGAGTGACAACCATAAAAGGCGCAGAAATAATCGAGCCGTATGTGATATATGCAAGGTCACCGTAAACAACGGAGAACATATAGTTATTGAGAGTGTTTGTTACATACTGCATTGTGCAGATGCAAAGACCGTGAATGCAAAGAGCAAGGAAAGGACGGTTAACGCGGAAAACATTGAGAATATCGGTGAATCTGATATTCTGCTGCTCTTTGGCTTCAGGCTCAACGGTTGTGCGCTCTTCTGTGAGAGCATAATGACCCAGACAAAGAGCAAAGCCGATTACTGCGCAGATTATTGCACCGACAGCGTAACCCGTTGCATTTGTCTGACCGAACTTCTTGATAAGCATAGGCATAAGTACAACAGGAATTGCGTTGCCCACCGCAGAGCCGAAACCTCTTGCGGATGAAAGCGTTGCTCTTTCCTTATCGTTATCAGCCATTGCGGATAAAAGTGAGCCCATAGGGATATTGAACATTGTATATGCGCCTTCATACAGAATCTTCAATCCGAAAAGTACGCAGATAAGCGAAATTCCCTCAAAGAAAGAAGGGACAGACCAGAGTGCAACGAAGCTGACAAAAAGAAGCGGTGCGCTTCGGAGCAACCAGGGACGGAATTTGCCCTTGGGATTATGCTTTTTTGCGAAAGATTTATCCATAAATGCACCCATAAGAGGGTCATTGATGAAATCCCACACATTCCAGACTGCAAGAAGAATCGCAAGCAGGTTTGTATCAACCTTCAAAGCATCGGTGCAATACATCGCGAATGTGCTTCCCATCAGGGTGAATGACATACATCCGCCTGCATCACCCATACCGTAGCCTATTTTATGCCCGAGGGTAAGCCCCGATGTATTTTTATCTTTTATTTTTGCCATAAAAATCCTCATTTCAGAAAATCTGCAAAAGTTATTTTTGAATTCAATAATCGCCTGAAATCACTTATCAGCCGATGATAACTTTGATTTCTTCAGGCGCGCTTATTTTCGGCTCTTCGCTTTCTTTAAGCTCGCAAACCACCTTACCGTAAGGTGTCGGAATCTCCGCCGTTGCGCAGTTTAACCCGAGCAGCGAAGGTGACAGCGAAATTTCTTTCATTCCAGCGCTGATTATTTCAAGACCCGTCAATGCTTTGGGTAACGAATAAAGCGGAGTGCCGCCCCACGCGTGGCTGTGGTCAAAGGAATATGTGGGCTCGGGTGCAAGGAAACCTTCAACCAATCCCTTTGAGCATTCGCGGACAGGTGCTTTCCATCTGTTGATTATTTCGAGCGTGTATTCATCGCGAAGTCCGAGTCGGTAAACCGCCTCAAGAAGATAATGAAGGAAATAGGGCTGACAATCGCCTTCAATCTCATCTGCCATAACCTTGCGGACAAGCTCTTTTGCCAGATTGTCATCGCAAATTCCGAAATACACCGCGAGCACATTTGCGTGCTTGAGATAATATCTCTTATCTGTATTCTGCGGCATCCAGCTCCAATCAGCAACAAGCTCCTCTTTGGTAGGAGTATTAAGACCCATAAAATAAATGCCTTTTTCCGAATCAAAAAGCAATTCATTGACCGTGGTTTTTATTTTCAATCGCTTGGCCTCGCAGGTCGTTGCTTCATTGCCGTCATTCAATTCGCGGAATATTTTTTCTGCATAATCCAGAGCGCCGAAATAAAATATATTAAGACAGGTCTGACCAAGCGCCTTGGGAGGATGATGCATTGTTATGCCGTCAATATAAATCCAGTCAACAAACATATAATCGGGCGGATTTTCTATAAGTCCGTTTTCGCCGATATATGTATCAAAGCGGTCAAGAAGAAGTCGCAATGCCTTTTCGCATTTTTCAAGCAATGCCTTGTTGCCTGTTATCATATAAACATCATAAAGCATTCTGACCCATATAAGGCTGTAGGTTGTATGGAACATTCTGCCGTTTTCCCTCTCGAGCATAACGGCTGTGCGCACAAGGTCAAACTCCGCGAGCCTCATATCGCCGAATGAAAACAGAGTCATAAGGCTTTCGATATAATAGTCGCCTGTGCAAGCCATAGGCTCGCAATGTCTGGGACTGTCCAGATGATGAGTCTGACGGCATATTTTAAGAGTATGTTTGCAGGTGTCCAAAACCGAGTTAAGTTCTTCATCGCTTGTTACGGTTGATGCATCATTGTAAACAGGATAATGAGTTTCGATAAACGAAACCGTAATCTCGGCATTGCTGCCTGAATTATTTTCAATATCAACCTCAATATTTCCTGCGCTCTGAAGATAAAATCCTCTGTAACTTCCGTTACCAGAAAAAATAAGATTTTCGCAACGAGGCTCTTCGTTCAATTCGCGGCACTTGAGCGAAACTGCAATTTCACCATCAACCTTTGCAACAACATTAACAAAGCCGGCCCATATCTTATCAAGAGTAAGAACAACATTCTTTGTTTCGGAAGGCAAAACGGAAATTATACTGTTTTCGCAGAAAAGCTCATTTTCTTCTCTGACAGGTATCGGCGCAGTTTCGGTATTCCAGATATTCTCAACAACCTGCGCATTGACATATTCATCGGGTGCAATTCGTGCGTCATAAGAAGAAACCGACCTGAACGCGCCGTTTTTTCTGATGAGCCAGCTTTCATCGGTGATTATCTCCTCCTGCTGACCGTTTTCAAAAGTCAGAATTGCAGAAAGCATAAATCCGCCGTGACCCTTTGAATATTCGCATATCTGCACAGGCACAAGCTTGACTCTTGCAAAAAAATCAAGCTCATCTGATTCGGGATATACCGTTGTTTCAAATGCATAGAAATTCTCGCGGCGCGTTTCGTTGCCGATAAAATCTCCGCCCACGCAAGCAGGGCCTGTTGCAACAAAAGAGCCGTTGAGAAAAAGCTGAAAAGCCGAATCACCGCTGAATCTGAGCTGAGCTTTTACAACTTTTTGTGTGAAAGAATAATTTCTTTTCAACTCCACAACGGTGTAATTTTCAGCTTTATCGCTTTCAAACCCGCAGAATACAGTTGTCTGCTCCGCTTCATATTTATCTTCAGGAAGCCATATCCATTGTTCTTTGTAACGCATAAACGCACCTGCTTTCGGATAATGATTTGTTTTATTAAAATATACCATAATATACAGGATTTTTTCAACATCAATTCGGGAAGTTTACCTGCTTTTTTACAGCGCCTCTCTCTGCACAAAAATAAAAACCTCAATAATCAGCGAAATCCGTTGATTATCAAGGCTTTTGGACGTTAAAAGGCAAACGGTTTGGTAAAGAGCTCCAAACAGATGCCACTATATTATTATTTTATTATAAACCATATAAAAATTATCTTACGCGGCGATATGTAAGATTATCTGCTCCGACCCCATCCAGATAGCTGACAAGATGATGTTCATCGCGTAATCCTTCAGGCAACAAATCAACCACCATATCTTCAAAACGGTTTGTATTAACCTTGATACAAGGCTCACCTTTTTTCATAATTAACTTATAGGAAAACTCCTCTGTATAAGAGTACGGTCTGTCATTTGAATCAGGGAAAGTGACCTCATACTTTATCTTTTCTTCAGTAAAAGTAATAACATATTTATTGTCAACGGGTGAATATTCATTATCAAACACTGCTTTAAAATATGTACCGACAAGGTCCTGCTTAATAGCTGATAACAACTCGTCATCTTTTTTATTTGAAGAAAAAGCACAAATACATACACAACATAAAACAGAAGCAGCTATTAAAATTGCAATCCATTTTTTCATAATAAATAAACACCCTTTTCTGCTGATTTATATAATAATAGCACATTTGTTTTCAATAGTCAAGTTCTGATGCTTTAGAAAAAGCATTAGAAAAGACCGCTTTGAACTTCTTTTTAAGGCAAAAACAAAAACCTCAATAACCAACGAAATCCGTTGATTATCAAGGCTTTTGAGTCGTGGTGCGGATAACAGGGGTCGAACCTGCATGAACTTGCATTCACTAGAACCTGAATCTAGCGCGTCTGCCAATTCCGCCATATCCGCATATGATGTAAAAAGAGGATTCCGTTGAAGGAATCCTCTCCTGGTGCGAGAGACGGGACTTGAACCCGTACGGGATTACCACACGCCCCTCAAACGTGCGCGTCTGCCGATTCCGCCACTCTCGCATATCTTTCTGTTCGCTCGGAACGTTGACTATTATAGCAAACGAATCCGAGATTGTCAACCCCTTTTTTAAAATTTTTTCAAAAATTTTTTAGTTCTTTTTTGCAATTATTTTGGCGCTGAAACATCCGTTTCAAGAGCCGATATTCCCTGCGCAATTTCCCTGAAAACAGGGACACAGCTCACTGCGCCCTCGCCACCGTTTTCCTTAAGAATAACCACTGCATATCTCGGATTATCCGCAGGGAAATATCCTGCAAACCACGCGTTATATATTTCCTCGCCGTTTTCGGTTTTGCCCGTTTGTGCCGTTGCCGTTTTGCCTGCAACCGAAACAAAATCAGACCTTGCTCTGCTTCCGCTTCCCCGCTCCACAACCGCAAGAAGAAACCGCTGAAGCAAACCTGCAGTTTCTTGCGATATTATCTGTCTGCGCTCCGAATAACCGCCTGACCTTATCGCATTCCCCTGCGAATCCGCCTCTCCTTCAATGAGATACGGATTCACCTTATGACCGCCGTTTGCAATCACCGCCATCATCGAGCATATCTGCAAAGGAGTTGCAGTAAGTTCACCCTGACCGAAAGCAAAATTTGCCGTTGCCGCTTTTGAATCAAGTTTATCGGGAAGGTTTCCGCCGCTTGATCTGATTGAATCCGCAAAAACCGTCTGCACTCCGAATCCGAATGCCTTCGCCATTGCAATCACATTATCTGCGCCGACTTCAAGAGCAAGCGAAATGAAATATGTGTTACACGAAAGCGCAACTGCAGTTTCCATATCAATCAATCCGTGGCCGTCTTTTTTATGGCAATTGAAGGTTACTCCGTTAAGAGTTATTCTCCCTGTGCATTCGTACGAAAAGCTCTCATCAATTCCGTTTTCGAGTGCTGCTGCCGCAACAACGGGTTTGAACACCGAGCCGACACTGAATGCAGAAAAAGCTCTGTTAACAAGCGGCGAATTCGCATCATTGAGCACAGCCGCAATATTATCCCTGTCAAAATCAGGTCTTGATACACAGGCTCTGACTGCGCCCGTCTGCACATCCATAACCACAGCCGCCGCGCATTCTGCACCCGATTTATCGAGCGCATTCTCCGCAATCTGCTGAATATTTCTGTCAATTGTCAGAACAATCCCTGACTTCGGAAAAACATTTCCCGAAATCTGCACACCCTCACCTATCAGCACCCTGCCGTTTGCATCGGTTGCAACTCTTGCATAAACTTCGCCGCCTGAATCGGAAAGCATCGCATCAAACGATTTTTCAACGCCGCTGACACCTTTACCGTCACCGCCGAGATAACCGATGATATGGCAAGCGAGCGAATCGTATCTCTCAGGGTAACTGATAACGGTTATATCATCGTCATCCGAAAAATTTCCGCTCACCCTGACTCCGACAGGCTCACCTGACGCAAGTCTTTGCCTGACATCAGAAAACAAATGCGGCGAAAGTTCATTTTCAAGAAGAGAAACCGCCTTCAATGTAGGCTTGGCAACGGCATAAAATGCAGTTTCACAATTTGTCAGCGGTTGCATATTACAATCATATATTGTTCCGCGAAGTTTCGTTATATCAAGTCTGATTCCTAATGACGAATTCCCTGCCGCAATTGTCTGCGATGATATTTCGTTGATTCTGAATCCGAGAAAAGCAAATACCGACACCATCATCATCAGAATGCAAACCGCTCTTTTCTTCAAAAAAATCACTCCCTGCGGATATCTTTCCACAGGGAGTGAACATTATTTATACATTGAATCTGAAAAGAACAACATCGCCGTCTTTCATAACATATTCCTTGCCTTCGCTGCGGACAAGACCCTTTTCCTTTGCGGCGGCAATTGAGCCGAGCTCGATGAGGTCTTCATAAGGAATAACTTCAGCTCTGATGAAACCTCTTTCGAAGTCGCTGTGAATCTTACCTGCTGCCTGGGGAGCCTTTGTGCCCTTTGTGATTGTCCAGGCTCTTACTTCAGGCTGACCTGCTGTAAGATAGGAAATAAGACCGAGAAGTGCATAACTCTTCTTAACAAGGAGGTCAAGACCGCCTGTTTCAACGCCGAGCTCTGCAAGGAAGATTTCCTTTTCTTCCTTATCGAGAGAAGCGATTTCAGCCTCAAGCTCTGCGCAGATGGGAAGAACTTCGCTGCCTTCTGCCGATGCAATTTCGCAAACCTTTTTATAGTGGTCATTATTATCAAGACCGCCTGCGAAATCGCTTTCGCTCATATTGCAAGCGTAGATAACAGGCTTTGCTGTGAGAAGAGCAACCTCGGAAAGCCATGCTTTTTCGTTTTCGTCGCATTCAACATTTCGTGCAGGCACATTATTCTCAAGCTCTGCAAGAAGTCTTTTGAGGAATTCAAGTTCACCTGCGAGAGTTTTGTCACCCTTGAGTGCCTTGGTTACTCTGTCAATTCTGCGCTCAACCATTTCCATATCGGAGAGGATAAGCTCAAGGTTGATTGTTTCGATATCTCTTTCGGGGTTGATTGTTGCATCAACATGCACGATATCGTCATCCTCAAAGCAACGGACAACGTGGATAACTGCATCAACCTCGCGTATGTGTGAAAGGAATTTATTGCCGAGACCTTCACCCTTCGATGCGCCTCTTACAAGACCTGCGATATCAACGAATTCGATGAAAGCAGGAGTGATTTTTACAGGATTATAGAGCTCTGCAAGTTTATCGAGTCTTTCATCAGGCACTGAAACAACGCCTACATTGGGCTCAATTGTGCAGAAAGCGTAGTTTGCAGACTGCGCGCCTGCGTTGGTAATTGCATTGAAAAGAGTGCTCTTGCCGACATTGGGCAAACCGACTATACCGAGTTTCATTTTATAATTATCTCCTTATATTTCTTGTTATCCTTGTGATTATATCACATAGTCCGCATTTTAACAAGGGAATAAATCAAAATATAGCACCAAAATTACACATTGTTTTTTGATATAATTATGGTATAATTCACTTAATGACAATTTTCGGAGGTTTTTTCAATGACAGTCAAGGAATATCTCGGAATCATCGATGATGTTATCGAAAACGGAAAATACAAGGCCGACTGGGCTTCGCTCTCCCATCACAAAGTACCCGACTGGTATAAGCAGGATAAGCTCGGCGTTTTCATTCATTGGGGAATTTACTCCGTCCCTGCATACGGCAACGAATGGTATTCAAGAGCAATGTATGACCCGAATTGCAGGGAATTTGAGCATCACAGAAAAACCTACGGAGAGCAAAAAGATTTCGGTTACAAAGATTTTATTCCGATGTTCAAAGCAGAAAATTTTGACGCCGAAAAATGGGTTTCTCTTTTCAAAAAAGCAGGCATAAAATATGTTATGCCCGTTGCAGAGCATCACGACGGCTTTGCGATGTATGATACGCAATTCAACCGCTGGAATGCAAAAGCAATGGGTCCCTGCAGAGATGTTGTCGGAGAAATCAAGGCTGAATGCGAAAAACAAGGATTGACTCTCTGCGCATCAACCCACAGAGCAGAGCACTATTTCTTTATGAATATGGGCAGGACTTTTGAAAGCGATGTCAACGATGAGGAATACCGCGATTTTTACGGTCCTGCAGTTTACTGCAAGGAATTCCATTCACACGACTTGCACAAATACACTGCGGATACATATTCGCTCGGCGCTTCGGAGGAATGGCTCGAGGATTGGCTTGCACGCACCTGCGAATTGGTTGACAGATATCAACCCTCTGTCCTTTATTTCGATTGGTGGATTCATAATCATAGCTTCAAACCTTATCTCAAAAAGCTTGCGGCATATTACTACAACCGAGCAGAAGAATGGGGCAAAGAAGTCACAATCAACTATAAGCACGAGGCATTCCCGCCGACGGTTGCAACCTTCGATGTTGAAAGAGGCGCACTCTCGGGCATTTCGCCTGCTTACTGGCAGACGGATACTGCAATCGGCAAATACTCCTGGGGTTACACAACCGACAACTGCTATAAACCTTCGCGTCAGGTCATCTGCGACCTCATTGATATCGTTTCGAAAAACGGAAATCTGCTGATAAATATCGGACCGAAACCTGACGGCACAATCACCGACGAAGAAACCGCCGTTTTGCTCGATATGGGCAGATGGCTCGAAATCAACGGCGAAGGAATTTACGGCACAACCTTCTGGAAACAATTCGGCGAAGGAGAAATCAACACATCGGGCGGCTATTTCTCCGACGGCGATGAAATGCAATTCACAGAAAATGATTTCAGATTCACCTATAAAAACGGATATCTCTATGCATTCCAGATGAGACCTTCAAACAATGCAGAAATCAGGACTCTCGCAAAGCACAATCCCCACGATTTTCTTATCGGAAGCGTTGAGCTTCTCGGTTATGACGGAGAAATCAATTTCACAAGAGATGAAAACTCGCTCAAAATAAACCATAACTACGATATTTCGGACGGTCTGCCCCTTTGCTATAAAATTGAAATAGGATAATCGGGTGAAAAATATGGAAAACAAAAAAATCAGATTCGGCATTGTCGGCACAGGCACAATCGCTCACCGCTTTGCACAGGCAATAAAAAACACTCCCAACGCGGAGCTTGTTGCGGTTGCATCAAGGACAAGGGAGAATGCGGAAAAATTCGGCAATGAATTCGATATTCCTGTCCGTTTTGACAGCTATGAAAAAATGGCTCAGTCCGATGTTATCGATGCGGCATATATTGCTGTGCCTCACTCGGGTCATATCGGTTGCTCCTGCCTTATGATGAATAACGGCAAGCATGTGCTTTGCGAAAAACCGATGGCGGTCAACTCCTCTGAAGCAGAGGAAATGTTTCGCTGTGCAAAAGAAAACAATGTCCTTCTGATGGAAGCAATGTGGGCAAGACTTGTGCCCGGCACAATTAAAATGCTCGAAATTGTTGAAAGCGGTTTGCTTGGCGAAATTCTCGGCGTTGAGGGTAAATTCTGCTACACAATGGACGAAGATGAAATGGATCACCATGTTTTCAAATCCGAAAACGGCGGCGGTTCGCTTCTCGATGTCGGTGTTTACGGTCTTAATTTTGCAGAATGGTATCTCGGAAAAGATGTTAGCGAAATCAATGCACAATCAGATTTATATAACGGCGTTGACAGCCACACCTGCGCCATTCTGAAATATAAAAGCGGAGCAATTGCAGATATTTCGAGTGCAATTCTCCTGCGCAAACCCAACGAAGGCTATATTTACGGCACGAAGGGTTACGCTCATCTGAAAAGATTCTATGCTCCGCAGGAAATCGAAATCTCTCTCAATAACGGCGAGTCACAGACAATCCCGACACCCTATGCAGGCAACGGATTCGAGGAGCAGATTATTCACTTCAGCAACTGTGTTATCAACGGTCTGAAAGAAAGTCCTGTAGTAACTCACGAGCAGACACTTTACATCACCAGACAGATGGATGAAATCCGCAAAAAGACAGGTATCATCTATCCGCAGGATAAATAATTTTTAAGGCATCGTTTAAGCGATGCCTTTTATTTTTACAAAAATATTAAATATTTAAAATTACAGTTTACATATATGATATATTTGTTGTATTATATAAAGTGATAAAATATGTTTTGAAAGGATGCGGAGAAAACGGAAAACAACAGATTTTCAAGAAGCGAAATGCTCCTCGGTAAAGACTCAACAAAGAAACTTGCCGATTGCAGAGTTATCCTTTTCGGACTCGGCGGTGTCGGCTCATATACAGCAGAAGCGCTTGCAAGAGCAGGTGTCGGAAACATAACGGTTGTTGACAGCGACTGCGTTGCGACCTCAAACATCAACCGTCAGCTCTGCGCCCTTGTTTCAACCGTCGGCGAAGCAAAGGTTGATATCATCAAAAAGAGAATTCTTGATATCAATCCCGATTGCAATGTTACGGCAATCCGAAAATTCTATCTCCCCGAAAATGCAGATGAATTCTCTCTTGCCGATTATGATTACATTGCCGATGCAATAGATACCGTCAGCGCAAAGATTGACCTTGCGCAGAAATCGCAGGAGCTCGGCATTCCGATTATCTCCTGTATGGGTACAGGCAACAAGTTCGACCCCACTCTTTTCAGAATCGACGATATTTCCAAAACCTCGGGCTGCCCCCTCTGCAGAGTTATGCGCAGAGAATTGCGAAACAGAGGCATCAGAAAACTCAATGTTGTCTGGTCACCTGAAGAGCCTGCAAAACCTCTGCCTTCAGAGGAAGAAAGCGGCAAAAGACAAACGCCCGGCAGCCTGCCGTTTGTACCCGGAGTGGCAGGCCTGATTATGGCAGGTAAAATAATCAAAGATTTGGTAAAAGGATAATAAAATAGTATGAAAAAATTTATTGCACTTTTGCTCGTTGTTGCCCTGCTTTTTTCGGCATCAGCGTGCTCCGATACAAAGGACCCTTACGGAGAAGATCCGTCAGATAATTCTCCCTCGGCGCAGAGTGAAGGCATTCTGAATCTTGCATACTCGGAAATCGACACCCTCAACCCCCTCACCTGCAAGACCTCGGCAAACCTTCAGCTTCTGCATCTGGTTTACGACGGACTTTATACTCTCGATAAAAACTATAACCCCGTTGCCACCCTTGCTGAAAGCGGTCAGGTCAGCGAAAAAACCGTTACCGTTAAGCTCGGCTCTCATAAATTCAGCGACGGCACGATGGTAAGCGTAACCGATGTCAAGGCATCGTTTGAAAAAGCAAAGGAATCACCTGCTTACAAAACAAGGCTTGCAAACTTCGAATCCGTCGGTGCATATGAGGGCAATCTCGTTATCTTCAAGCTCATTTCGGATGACCCTTACGCACTTTCCTGCCTTGATTTCCCGATTATCAAAGGAGGTGCGGATACTGACCTTGCAACAGGATGCGGAAGATATATCCCCCGTTATTCAGGCGAGGACATTTATCTGACAGCAAACTCTGCAAAAACAGGTTTCATCCCTGCAATCAAAAATATCAAGCTCATCCCCGTAAGAGATGAGGAAGCTATAATTTCAAACCTTGAAATCGGCAACACTTGTTTTAACTACAACGACCTTAACGGCGGTGTTTATTCAAGAATCAACGCAAAAACCGTTGAAATGGGCATCAATAACTTTGTTTATCTTGCCTTCAACAATTCAAGCGCGTTCTTTTCAAACAATCTTCTGCGCCGCGCCGTCAACCTTATTGTTGACAGACAGCAGATTGTTTCAACCGCTTTTCAGGGTCACGCAAGAATCGCATACACCCCATTTAATCCCGATTGGTATACTATCGCATCAAAGGACACTGTGATTCAGCGCGATAAAACAAAGGCATCCGAGCTTATTGCAGAGTCCGCGATTGACATTGCATCGCAGGAGATTGTGCTTCTTGTCAATTCCGAAAATAAATTCAAGCTTGAAACAGCCGAATCCGTCAAGAGTGCTCTTGAATCCGTCGGTTTCAGAGTCAATGTTATGAAGCTCAGCGCCGAAAGTCTTACCGCAACAATAAAAGAAGGCGGATATGACCTTTATATCGGCGAAATCAAGCTTACTCCGAATATGAATCTTTCTCCACTGCTTCTGGGCGGAAGTGCTTCTTACGGAATCAGCAATATCAGCGATTCATCCTCAAGATATGCACAGCATCTCTCGGGCAACTGCGAAATTATGGACTTCATCAACACTTTCAACGAAGATTTGCCCTTCATTCCCCTTTGTTACAGAAACGCTGCCGTATCTTACACCAACTCAATGCAGGCTGATTTTGCCTGCTGTGACGGCGATGTTTTTGCGGATATTCAAAGCTGGAAATTCAAATAAAACCCCTTCTTTGAATTAACCATCCCGTTTTCTGCCATAATATATCCGTATTTCCAAATGAAAGACGGGTGCAGAAAATGATAAACGGACATTTATTAAAAAAAGCAATCATCAGCGGTGCGGAAGAAATCGAGAAATATTACGAAAGCGTTGACGCAATCAATGTTTTCCCTGTCCCCGATGGTGACACAGGTACAAATCTCAGCCTCACTCTCGGCGGATGCGCTCAGGCTCTCGAGAAATTCGAAAACATCTCCGCTGGTAAGACTGCCGATTTCGCGGCAGGCGAGCTCCTGCAGAATGCAAGGGGTAATTCAGGAGTTATATTTTCGCTCATTTTCAAGGGATTCGCCGAAAGCGTCGGCAACCTTGAGGCAATTGATTCAAAGGCACTCGCAAAAGCTCTTGAAGCAGGATGCAACGAAGCATATTCAGCCATCGAAAAGCCAACAGAAGGCACTATGCTGACGGTTATCCGTATGGCCGCCGCCAAAGCAACTTCAGCCGCAGAAAAAGGCGCAGATACGGAGCTTACCTTTTCCGCCGCCGTTTCGGGCGCAAAAGCAGCGCTCAAATCAACAAAAAACCTTTTGCCCGTACTTAAAAAGAAAGGCATCGTTGATGCCGGGGCGCAGGGTCTTGTTTATATTCTCGAAGGGATGGCAGGCTGTGTTTCGGATGAGTGTGACCCCATCAACAACCAAAACAAAACCGAAGAAACACCGCTTATCCCCGAGTACACTTACTGCACAGAATTTATAATCATCAAAAAATCAGACACTGACATTGCCGATATCAGACATTTTCTCGGAGAAATCGGCAACTGCCCTGCCGCCGCTGAGCATTCAGGCATTATCAAGGTGCACGTGCATACAAATTCGCCGCATCTTGCATTGCAAAAAGGTCTTGAATACGGCGAGCTGAGCAGAATCAAAATTGACAATATGAAGCTCCAGGTTTCCGCCTCGGGCAAATAATTTTTTCGGGAGATAAAAATGGAACTTAACGCAAGCATCAAATATCTTAAAGGTGTGGGTGAAAAAAGAGCCGATATGCTGGCAAAGCTCGGAATTTTCACCCTGCGTGACCTTTTGACTTTTTATCCCCGTACATACGAAGATTGGAGCAAAATAACAGCTATAAAAGATGCTCCGATGAACGAAAATGTATGCATCAGAGCGATTGTCGGTATGCCTTGCAGAGAACATAAAATCCGCAAAGGTATGACTCTTTATAAAACCGAGGTAACCGATGGAGAAATGATCCTTGATATCACATTTTTCAACAATCCTTATTCTGCCAAAAAGCTTGAGCAAGGCAAGGAATACCTCTTCTTCGGCAGAATTACGGGCAAGGGATATTTCCGCTCAATGAATTCCCCCGAATTCGTTGAAACAGACGGCTCGGGCGGCATCAGACCGATTTATCCGCAAACTGCAGGAATGAACTCAAGAGCAATCGAAAAGCTGATAAAAACTGCGTTTGAATACGGCGAAAGAGTACCGGATCCCATTCCTGTTGAAATACGGAACAGTTATTGCCTGATGGAGCTGAATGACGCCCTGCGAAACATTCATTTCCCCAAAAATGAAGATATGCTTTCCGAGGCTCGCAGAAGACTGATTTTTGAAGAACTGTTTCTGCTTGAACTGGGTCTGCTGAGAATGAAAACAAAATCAAGGCAATCAACCGCGCTTTCGATGGAAAAGGATTATACGGACGAATTCCGCTCACTCCTCCCCTTTGAATTAACCAACGCACAAAAAAAAGCAATTTCTCAAGCGGCGGCAGATATGCTTCTCGGCACACCGATGAACAGACTTGTTCAGGGTGATGTCGGCTCGGGCAAAACCGCAGTTTGCGCCGCATTGATATATAACTGCATCAGAAACGGCTATCAGAGCGCACTTATGGCTCCTACAGAAGTCCTCGCAATGCAACACTACAAAACCCTTACAAAATTCTTCGAAGAAACCGATATAACCGTTGCTCTGCTCACAGGTTCAACACCTGCAGCAGAAAAAAGAAGAATCAAGGCTTCGCTTAAATCGGGTGAAACCGACCTTGTCATCGGCACTCACGCATTGATACAGAAGGATGTTGAGTTTGAGTCACTCGCGCTTTGCGTGACTGATGAGCAACACCGTTTCGGCGTTAATCAGCGAAACTCACTTCATTCAAAGGGCAAAAATCCGCATACCCTCGTTATGTCGGCAACACCGATTCCCAGAACCCTCGCGCTCATCATTTATGGCGATCTTGACCTGAGCATTCTTGATGAAATGCCAAAGGGAAGACAAAAAACCGAAACATATCTTGTTACCCCCGAAATCCGCGAAAGAGCTTACGGATACATTAAAAAACACCTTTGCGAAGGCAGACAGGGTTACATTGTTTGTCCTCTTGTAGAAGAAGGCGAAGCATCCGAAATGACCGCCGCAAACGAACTCTTTAAAGATCTTTCTGACGGATTCTTCAAAGGCTTTAAGCTCGGCTTACTCCACGGAAAAATGAAATCCGCTGACAAAAAAGCGGTTATGGACGCTTTTGCATCGGGAGAAATTCAGCTTCTTGTTTCAACGACCGTCATTGAAGTCGGCATTGATGTGCCGAACGCTGTGATTATGGTCATTGAAAACGCCGAAAGATTCGGTCTTTCTCAGCTTCATCAGCTTCGCGGAAGAATCGGCAGAGGTACGGAAAAATCAACCTGCATTCTGATTTCCGAAGCAGAGGAAAGCGAAAGACTCGGTGTTCTCGCCTCAACAACAGACGGATTCAGAATTGCTGACGAAGACCTCCGACTCCGAGGCCCCGGCGATTTCTTCGGCTCAAGGCAACACGGTCTGCCTGAAATGAAAATCGCCAATATGATGACCGACGGCGAAGCAATCCGCGAAACCCACGCCGCGGCTGAAAATCTGCTAAGAAAAAACCCCGCCCTTTCGGGCGAGGAATACACCTTGCTTCGTAACGCAGTAAACAGACTTTTTTCAGGAGGCTCAATGAATTGACATCATCGTCGCCGCTTCGGAAGCCTGCTTATCCGTAGGCAGAATTTTATATTCATTCATTTCCTTATCAACCATAGTTATGATAAGCTCGGGAAGAATATCGTGAATCCTTCCGATGAAACCACTGCTTCCCTCTTCGGGAAAACCTGTTATCAGGTTAACAGCTCCGAGCTTCTTGGCGGCAACCGCCACAACGAGCGAAGGGCTGTTATTAAAATAAACATTCATACTTGCGTTGAATCTTCCTGCGCATTCAAAAAGGCTTTCAAGTGCACCGCCTTCATTGGCATTAAGTCCGCTGCTTTCTCTGAAAACGCTCAGCACAACAAGCGGCAAGCCTTCCTGCTCGGCAATGTGGGCGCCTGCCTCAATCAGCCTTGCGCAGGATTCCTGCGGAGTAACGCACACCGCAACGCAGGGTTGTTTGATCTTTTTATTCAATACACTCATCCTCTCCGGAAGCCGTAAGGTTTATCATCCGATATTAATTTTACAGGACAATTGTTGACTCAAGGCTAAAAAACAATTACCTGTTTGTAAACAATATATGACTTACATAATTTGTACTATTCCGATATGACACACATTAAAAATCTGACAATAAGAGCGATTCTTGCGGCATCAATCTGCGTGATTGCTCCGCTTTGCATTCCTGCAGGCGCAGTGCCGATTACCGCGGCAACGCTGATAATCTTCATCGTTTCAGCCTGTACTGATATCTCATTTTCTCTCCCTGCCGTTTTGCTTTACATTGCGCTCGGAGCATTCGGACTCCCTGTTTTTTCGGGGTTTACAGGAGGATTTCATATTCTCGCAGGTGTTACAGGCGGATTTATCATCGGTTATATTCCCTGCACCGCGTTAATAAGCCTGATTTGCGCAAAATACAGCGAAAAGAAATTTTCCTTTCCCCTGTCTATGATTCTCGGCACTTTAATTCTTTATATCTGCGGCACTGCGTGGCATTGCATCGTTACCGACAGCTCTGTTACGGCATCTGCGGCTGTATGCATCCTTCCGTTTATCCCCGGTGACATAATTAAAATCGCTGTTGCATCGGCAATATCCATACCTCTGAAATCAAGACTGACGGGCATAATAAAATAATCTGCTATCATTACATAAAGAAAGGTGATTCAAATGGCAATTCTCAGAACAGAATACACTATTCCCTCAAAAACAGGTCTTGCTGATATTTTTGCAAGATGCTGGACTCCCACAGAAAAAGCTCCCGTTGCAATCATTCAGATTGCTCACGGAATGGCTGAACACGGCGAAAGATACGCGGATTTTGCAGAATATCTTTGTTCAAAAGGTTTTGCCGTTATTGCTGACGACCATATCGGCCACGGAAAATCCGTTAAAGACAATTCTGACCTCGGATATTTCGGCGAAGAGGGCGGCTGGGATGCTTTCGTTGAGGATGAAAAAGCAATTACGGATATGATTACCGCGCAATATCCTGACCTGCCTGTTATCTTTTTCGGCCACAGTATGGGTTCATTCATTGCGAGAGAATATCTTCGCCGCTATGGTGATGACAAGAAAATTGCAGGCGGAATCATCTGCGGCACAAGCGGAAAGAATCCCGCATCAGCAATTGCAATCAACCTTGCAGGAATCATTGAAAGCGTAAAAGGAAGCCGTCATAAGAGCGAATTCATCAACAAGATGGCATTCGGTCCTTACAACAAAAAATGCGAAGGCGAAACCGCTTTCGATTGGCTGACAACAGATAAGGAACAGGTCAGAAAATATATCGATGACGAATTCTGCGGATATCTTTTCACCGCCGCAGGCTACAAAGACCTTTTCACAATCCTGACCGTTGTTTCGGGCAAGAGCTGGTATGAAAAAATGCCGAAAAATCTGCCTCTTCTTATCATTTCGGGCGAGGATGACCCTGTAGGAAATTACGGAAAGGGCGTAAAGCAGGTTTATAATGACCTTATGGCCGCAGGCGCAAAAGACGTGACACTCAAAATCTATGCAGGTATGCGCCACGAAATACTCAATGAAGTAAAGAAAAACACCGTTTATGAGGATGTCGCCGCCTGGATACTCGGAAAAATCAAATAAATCAAAAGAAAAATCTCCCTGACAGTTTTGGTCTGTCGGGGAGATTGATTTTTATTATTCTGTTTCTGTGCCCTCATCATTTGCGGGTGTTTCACCGCTGTCTGCGTTTTCGCCACTGTCTGCATTTTCGCCGCTGTCGCCGTTATCCGCACCCTCATTGTTGTTTCCGCTGTCATTGTTATCGGGATTCTGATTATCTGTTGATGAATCTGTTTCATCAGGCTCCTGAGTTGTGATTTCAGCTTCAGTTGTTTCAGCAGGTTTGGTTGTGGTTGCCACAGGTTTGGTAGTTGTGGGCTTTGTGGTTGTAGGTGTCGGCTTCTTGGTGGTGCTCTCTTCCTCTTCGGTAGTCGATTGCTCGGTTTCGGAGGGAAGAGTGATTGTCATCATCGGCTCGGTGATGCTTGTAATGTTTTCGCCGAAATTATATGTAGGCACTTCGGTGGTTGTGGTTGTTTCGTCTTCCTTACCCTTGTTATCAAAAAGTACTGATTTAATAATAAAAGCAGTAACCGCAAGAATTGCAAGGCAAAGAAGAACAATACCTGTTATCTTAAGAATCTTTTCCTTATCAACAGGCTTGATATGAGCTCTTGCATTTGCATTCAGATAGGGAGAAACCGGCTCTTCTTCATCAACGGGCTGATTGTTGCCGTAGCTGTGACGATATTCCTCCTCGTAGCTTGTTTCCTCATCGCCGACCACTGCGGCTGCAACGGGAACAAAAATTGCAGTTTCTTCAACTGAAAGGAAGGCTGTAATCGCGGTGATATTATCCTTACCGCCTCTTTCAAGAGAAAGGCGCACAAGCTGACCTGCCGCATCCTGCGAGCTTTCAGCCTTTGAAAGGACAGCTGTTATATCTTCATCGCTGAGCATATCTGTCAGACCGTCGCTGCAAAGAAGAATCACATCGCCGTTATCAACATCGTCAATTACGCTGATGTTGGGAGAAAGATTTGCCTCTTCGGGGAATACACCGAGATGACGGGTCAATCTCTTTGCATCGGGGATATTTCCGATGCTTTCAGCCATTGCTTCGCCTGCATCAACAATCGTCTGCGCGTGAGTATGGTCAAAACTGATCTGCTCAAGGATGCCCTTGGAATAATGATAAATTCTTGTGTCACCGATATTTACGCAATAAATTTTGCCTTTGACAACATAAACCGCCGCAAGAGTTGTGCCCATACGCTTACCTCTTGCCGTGATTTCGTCGCAGATACGGGTGTTTGACTCAACAAGGCTGTTGGAAATCGCAAAACTGAAATCCTCGCCGCTCTCATAGACATTTGACGCCTGGGATGCGATTGTTTCAGTTGCAATACCTGAAGCAATATCGCCGTAGCTTTCGCCACCCATACCGTCGCAGACCGCAAGATGGAAAGGCTCATTCATATTCTGAACGAAAGCCGAGCCCTTCTTGAGGTCACCCGTTGAGGTGAGTCTGCCGTTAAGGCTGTAGTTATCTTCGTTTTCTCTTCTGACTCGCCCTGCGTGCGTTACCGCGCACACATTGGCTCTGATTTTCTTCATACTGTCCCCCGGAAATCGTTGTTAATTAAAGGATACCCTCTGCCTTTGCCCAATCGTGGAATACTTCAATTGATCTGATTCTGCAAGCGCTGAGGTTATGAGTTCCTCTTGTATGCCATTCCATATTTACGCCCTGGAGTTTGCAAAGATATTTTGCACTTGCCATAAAGCCCGAATCGATAGCGTTATCAAGAAGAATGATGTGCTGATGAGTTCTCTTTGCTGCTTCGAGATCGCCGTTTACGAATTCGTCCCACATCTTTACGAAAAGACCTGCGCCGCAGGAAGTGGGAGTAGCGATAACGCCTCTTGCGCCTGCAACATATGCATCATAAAGATAAGGAATATTTGCCTGAAGAACATTGGATTCGCCCTGAACTGCAATCTTTGCCATAATTTCAGGCATTTTGCAGGTTGTGTCCTTGATGCCCATAAACTTGCCTGTTTCAACAAGCTTACCATATGTAAGAGAATCCATAAGGTGAGGCTGAAGGCCGGGGAATTCATAAAGGATGATGGGAAGCTCTGTGTGAGAAGCAAGCTCTGTGAGATAATCATACTGAGTTGCAGGCTTATCGCACATACCCTTTGTTACAAAAACAAGACCGCTGACACCCTGTGCCTCAAGGCGCTTCATTTCTTCAACCTGGTCATTGAAACCAACCTGAAGGTTAGCTGTTGCATAAACAGGAATACCGTTTGAATTCTTGACAGCAAGACCTGCGCAGGTAACTCTTTCGTCAGGAGTGAGTTCCATCATTTCTGATGAACCGCAAACTGCGAAAAGATGCTGGGGCTTATAAGCTGCCTGCCAAGCGACATACTCTTCATATGCCTTATAATCGACGCTTCTGTCCCATTTAAAAGGAGTGAGAAGCAGAGAATAAACACCTGAATACTCGTTGAACTGTGACATAATTTTACACCTTCCGATAAAATATTTTTCATCTGCGCCGACTCACTCAAATATCGGCACACTATAAATCATTATAGATTATATACCTTGTAATCTTAAAAATCAATAACAAGTTTATTAATAAACTTCAAATTTTCGATTAAAATCGTATTTATCTTGACATTATGTTTTCTTTACAATAAAATGGAGCGGTAAAAACAAAATCGGAGAAATAAAATGACAGAAAAAAGAAATAACGGTTTCTTCCTGAATATGGCAAAACTTGCTTTGCCGATTGCCTCGCAACAACTCCTTGTTTCCTGCGCGCAGCTTGTTGATACCGCAATGGTAACAAGTCTCGGCAACGTTACGGTATCCGCCGTCGGCGTATCTTCGCGATGGATTTTCCTGATGAATCTCTTTTATTTCGGAATTTCATCAGGCTCTGCGGCATTGATTTCGCAATATTGGGGTGCAAAAGAAAAGAGCAACATCCGCAAAGCCTGCGGCTCAGCAATGATAATGAGCATTTCCGTTGCAATCATATTTTGCTTTGCAATGGCGTGCTTTCCCGAGCAACTCATCCGCGTTTTCACAAGCGAAATTCCCGTCATAAAAGAAGCGGCGGAATATATGCGAATCATCGCTTTTATGGGCATATTCTCGGCATTCAATCAGATTGCCTGTACGGTTTTAAGAGCAACAGAGAAGGTTAACCCTCCCCTTTTCTCTTCTATAATCGCAGTTGCGGTCAACACAACTCTCAACTATATCCTTATCTTCGGCAAATTCGGTTTTCCGCAGCTCGGAATCAAGGGCGCGGCTTTTGCTTCATTGATATCCGCAATGGTGCAATCAGTTATTCTCTTATTCGTTATGAGAAGCTCAAAAGAAGTTTTTGCCGCTCCGATAAAGGAGTTTCTCAACCTCAGCCGAGGATTTATCAAAAAATTTCTTGCCGTATGTATTCCTGTTGTACTTAACGAAGGTGTATGGGCAATCGGCACTAACATCTATGCAATGGTTTTCGCAAGACAGGGAAGCGAAAACTACGCAGGCTACACAATCTTCAGCTCAATCGAGCAAGTGGCATTTGTTTTCTTTGTCGGTATCTGCCACGCCTGCTCAATTATGACAGGCAAAACAATCGGCGAAGGAAAAGAAAGCGAAGCCTATAAGCTGGCAAAAAAATTCGTCATTATGACTCCGATTATCGGTGTTTTCACAGGCACAATCCTTGCTCTTTGCAGAGAGCCGCTTCTTTCGCTACTCAACATCGAAACGCAGGCGGCATTTGACCTCGCATCAAAACTTGTTCTTATTTATTGTATGTGGTTGCCTATAAGAAATATTCCTTACACCCTGATTGTCGGCACATTCAGAGCAGGCGGCGACACAAAAATCGGCATCGTCTACGATTGTGTATCGATGTATCTGATAGGTGTGCCCTTGGTCATATATCTCGGATTATTTGCAAAGGTTGAATTCCATTATCTGCTCATCGCAATGTATCTCGGTGAAGATTTACTCAAATCGATATTGAGTCTGTTGCGATTCAGGAGCAAAAAATGGATTAAGAATCTGACGGACAAAAGTTCATAAAAACACAAGACAGCCTTGAAGCGTTTAACTTCAAAGCTGTCTTTTTGATTTATATTTCGCTGTAAAGAATCAATTCGGAATAAAGCGATGAAGGAATATCGATTGCAATTCCGTTTGTGCAAAGTTCCCTGCCCGAAACTGTAAAAATTTCGCCTTCATTATCGAGCATCACATTATATTGCTTCGATTTATCCGCACCTTTCGCCCTGAAAACAACGGTTTTTTCACCCGAATTCACCAAAGACATAACAGTTGCCGCGCCCTTTGATTTATCAGGCGATGCAATTTCAAGAATCATCACTCCGTCTTCTTTTGCCTTTTCGGTTTCGGGGGTATGATGGTAAACAAGCGACTTTGCAAGGAAAGGTCGGATAAAATCCTTATAAATTTTCACGCTGTGTCTGACGAATTCCGTCTGTCCTTCATTCATCTGCGCATCAAACGGCGCAATAACATTGAGCGTCATATGGGTGAGCATTGTGTTGCGCATCTGAATGCCGAGCGAACCGTAGATATGGCAACCCATACCTGCAAAAAGACGGTCAACTCTTTCGGGAGGCAACGCCATCGTCATACCGTTGGTTATATAAACAGACTCGGGTGCGCACTGGCAATCCGAAACCCAGGTATGATTGAATGACTTCATAATGCCGTAATCCGTGCGACCTCCACCGCCTGCGCAGTTTTCAAAAATGACATTGGGAAAACGCTTCTTTAATTTTGTATACATATTATATACTGCATTGAAATGGCGGATATTAAGGCATTCGGGATATCCGCAGCCTGTGTCGCGCATATTGAAATATTCGGTATAATCCGTATTGTAATCCACGCGGAGAAGGTCAATGCGGTATTCGGTAATTATTCTTGCAAGCTCATTCTCTGCCCATTTTGCCGCCTCAGGCACAGTAAAATCAATGAATCGTCTCGCCCTTTCGCCAAAAACATTTTCGGCAAGCCATTCAGGATGGTCTTTTCTTGCATCGCACAAGTCACCGAGGCTCTCGATATCAACCCAAAGTCCGAATTTCATTCCTTTTTTGTGACAATAATCAACAATTTCTTCGATTCCGTTGGGATATCGGTCTGCATCAGGTACATTTCTGCCGTTATAATCACCCCAACGGGTCTGTTCATTCGGAGGACATACCCAACCTGCATCAACGATAAAAACTTCTGCACCGAGGTCTGCAAAACGGTCAATGAAAACCTTCGTTGATTCAACATCCATATCGTGCTCCGCACCCATTCCTGCGCCGACAAGAGCTTCTCTGCCGTCGGCTTCAGGCATATTCAGAACGGACTTTCTTGCGTGAGCATGCATCTGATTGACAGCCTCATCAAAGCCGCCGTCAACAAGACCTATATGCACCTCAGGAGTTGAGAATGTTTCCTTCGGAGCAAGTATATACATAGGATTATGCGATGTAATCTCTGCTTTAAAAGAGAGATGTGAATCACAATCGGGATGCGCGTTAAGGTTAAGGGTGAATCTGCATCCGCCGCTCCATCCGAGCTGAGCCGCCCAGATTTTGCCCGTAAGATTATTTCTGATAAAAACCAGCGGATGACGGAAACGGTCTCTGCCGAAACGGGTATCAACGCAGGTGACTCCGTTTTCAAGCTTATGCCAGTTAAAGAAACCTTCCTTACCCCATTTGTCGCTTTCAAAATAACCGAGTGAATATATTTCGTCGGCTCTGTTGTCATAACCGAGTCTGCCTTTGTCAAGCGATTCCATACCGCCGCAAAGAAGACCGAGTCTGCTGATATTGAGATAGCCGTCAGAGAGATTTTCAATTTCGATTCTGCGGCTGAAAAATGCTGTGCCGTCAAGAGCGGTAATAACTCTGATTCTCACAGGCTTGACCTTACTCTCAAGAGTTAGAACGGAAATTTCGCCGTTTTCTGTTTCCTCCGATTCAAAACTGATAAATTCCAGATTGAAATCAAGGCTTACACCATCAATCTCAAGATTGAATGCGAAAGGCTCTGTGAATCTTCTTCTCTCAAGTCTGCTCGGGAAACCCGAAAGAACATTCAGCGGATACCCTGCCGAATTCCATCCGCAGGAAACCAATGAACCATTATAAAACTGCTCTTCATAAACAGTTTGCGATGTTCTGTAACAAAAAACAGGATTTTCACCCTGCTGATAATATGTGTTGAAATAATTATTTTTCATTCAATTCTCCCCTTCTTATAAAAAGGATATATATTAAAGATAGCCCATCAACCGATGCTTGTCAATCATTATTTGGTCGGATGTCAACCCCGAAAGCCCAAAAATATTCTATACAATATTTCTGTTTTGTCTGTTTTTTCAGAGATTTTCGGTTTTTTTAGTGATTTTGTCTGTTTACTTATAAGCATATCTTAGTATAAAATAGCCGACAGAGCGTTCTGACGCAAATATAAAACAGGAGAAAAATTATATTTATGGATAACAACAGAGTAGCAGAACTCAAGAAGTTCTATGAACAGTTCCACACAGTAAGAGATCTTATCGACATCAGCGCAGAAAGATTCGCTGACAAGCCTTTCATCAAATATCTTAACAGCAACGACGAAATCGTTGAAAAGAGTTTCATCAACCTTCGTGATAACAGCCTTGCAATCTGCAGATATATCCGCTCTGTTTGCCCCGAAAGAATGCACATCGGTATCATCGGCAAAACATCATACGAATATATCACAGCAATGACAGGCGCTCTCGTCAGCGGTAATGTTTTCGTTCCCTTTGCTCCCAACCTCACAGTTGAGGAAGGCGTTGAGCTTTTTGAGCAGGGCGATATCGAGGCCCTCTTCTATGAAGATGCATTCGCTGAAAGCGCAAAGGCAATCGCTGAGAAATACGGCAAACTCAAGGTACTTGTAAATATGGGTAACGCTGACTGGTTCGCCGATATCTACACAAAGTACGGCCACGATTCAGAATATGCTTCACTTTCCGAAATCGAGCTTAACCCTGAAGACTGCGCAACAATCATCTACACATCAGGCACAACAGGTAAGAGAAAGGGCGTTATGCTCTCCTCCTCAAACCTTATTGCCAACATCACATATACAGAATTTGAGCAAGGTGAAGAAGTTCTTCTTTCAGTTCTTCCTATGCATCACATCTTCTGCTTCACAAGTGACTACTTCAAGTCTCTTCTTGAAGGTTTCACAGTTTGCCTTAACGGCGACATAAGCAATCTGGCAAAGAATCTCTCAATCTTCCAGCCTACAACAATGAGAATGGTTCCCATGATTGCAGAAACTCTTATGAGAAAGATTATGATTCTCAACAAGAGATTCCCCCAGCTCACTCCCAGAGAAGCTGCTGAAAAAGTTTACGGCAAAAACATCAGCTGGCTTGCAGTTGGCGGCGCATATGTTGCTCCCAGCCTTATTGATGAATACGAAAGACACGGCATCATCCTTCGCCAGGGTTACGGTATGAGCGAAACAGCTCCCAAAATCACAACCGGCGATAACAGCAACAATCACAAACACTCAAGCGGTAAGCTTATGAAGAGCATCTTCGATGTAAGAATCTCTGAAAGCGGCGAAATCCAGGTTAAGGGCAAGTCCGTTATGATGGGTTACTACAAGATGCCCGAAGAAACCGCTGCAGCATTCACAGAAGACGGTTACCTCAAGACAGGCGACCTCGGCAGAATCAGCGATGACGGCGAGCACCTTTATGTTACAGGCAGAATCAAAAACCTCATCATCCTTTCAAACGGAGAAAACATTTCTCCCGAAGAAATCGAAATGAAGTTTGCTGATGTAAAGGCTATCAAAGAAATCGTTGTCGGCATCAAGAATGACAGAATCGTTGCCGAAATCTTCCCCGACGCTGACATCATTGCTGCTCTCGGAATCGAAGACATAGAAACTTACCTTCAGCAGAAGATTGACGAAGCAAACAAGGGCGAGAAACCCGAAAGAGAAATTGCATATCTCACAATCAGAGAAACTCCTTTCCCCAAAACAACAACAGGAAAAATCAAGAGACAGACAGTGACATACTGATAAATAATAAGGAATGGTGATTAGAAATGTTTGATAAGCTCGTTGATATTATTCTTAACTATGTTGAGCCCGAAGAGGCAATCACACCCGAAACCAACATCAAGCGCGGTCTTTGCCTTTCATCCTTTGACCTCGTTTGCCTCAGCGATGAAATCCACGAAGAATTCGGCGTTATTCTTGATGCAGAAGATTTCAGAGATTGCGACACTCTCGGCAAGCTCGTAACTCGCATTGAATGCTCCGCAAAATAAAAAAAGCAAAAGCAGGTAATTCCGATTACCTGCTCTTTTTTATAAAAAAAATTACGGCTGTACCGATTGGAACAGCCGTTTTTTGTTTATTATTCAGTTGGTGGCGGATGAGTAACACCCATATCGCCGTCACAGAAATCCGAATTATTCGGGAATACCGTAGTTTTCGATTACATAGTCCATATCCTTATCGCCTCTGCCGGAAAGGTTGATGAGGATTGAGCCGTGGTCCATCTGCTGAGCAAGTTTCATACCGAATGCAACTGCATGTGAGCTTTCGATTGCAGGGATGATACCCTCAAGACGGGAAAGCTTATAGAAAGCATCGATGGTTTCCTTATCGTCAATAACATCATACATAACTCTGCCGATTTCCTGAAGGAATGCGTGCTCAGGACCTGATGAAGGATAGTCAAGACCGCTTGCAACCGAGTAAACAGGAGCAGGCTCGCCGTTTTCATCCTTGAGCATAATGCTGTTGAAGCCGTGCATAACACCCTCTGTAGCGTACTTAAGGCTTGCTGCGTGGTCACCGAGTTTGGGACCTCTGCCGAGAGGCTCAACGCCATAGATATCAACGGGGTCATTGAGGAAGCCTGCAAAAAGACCTGCTGCATTTGAGCCGCCGCCTACACAGGCAACGATTGCGCTGGGAAGATGACCTGTCATTTCCATAAACTGCTCTCTTGCCCCAATGCCGACAACACTCTGGAAATCTCTTACCATCATGGGGAAGGGATGAGGGCCGAGCACCGAGCCGATGCAGTAAATTGAATCCTTATATTCCTTGCTGTAAGCATCAAAAGCGGCGTCAACTGCTTCCTTGAGAGTCTGCAGACCGTGAGTTACCTCAACAACATTTGCGCCGAGAATCTTCATTCTTGCAACATTGGGAGCCTGCTTCTTGATGTCAACAGAGCCCATATAGATATCACATTCAAGGCCGAAATATGCAGCTGCGGTTGCAAGAGCAACACCGTGCTGACCTGCGCCTGTTTCAGCGATAACCTTTTTCTTGCCCATATACTTTGCAAGGAGAGCTTCACCCATACAATGGTTAAGCTTGTGTGCGCCTGAGTGGTTAAGGTCTTCGCGCTTTGCATAAAGCTGAACTTTGCCGCCGAGTGAATCGGAAAGTCTTTCAAGATGGGTTACGGGAGTGGGTCTGCCCTGAAACTCTTTTCTGATTCTGCGAAGCTCAGCAATAAACTTTCTTGACTGGCAGATTGAATAATAAGCTTCTGTGATTTCAGCCATAGCAGCCTTGAGTTTATCATCGATGAAAACTCCGCCGTATTTGCCGAAGTAACCGTTTGCGTCGGGATAATTATTAAAATATGTGTCAAAATCGATACCGTTAATTTTCATTGTTTTTTCCTCCGTAATTTAAAAATGTTGAAGCTTGAAATTATAAAAGAGAATTCAGCTTCGCCATCGTTTAGTCAACAAAATCATATCAAACACCTTTTCTGAAAAAATAAAAACGCCCTCGACAGAATTTCTGCCAAGGACGAATAAAAAGCTTATCCGTGGTGCCACCTTGATTCGCGGCGATGCCGCGCACTTTGCGGAATACAAGCATATTCCTGACAACTGACGCGTGTCCTGCGTTGCAGAATACTTTGCCCGAAGCATTTCACTGCACCCTCAGCGGCCCATTTGATGAACTGTTTTTCGCCCGATTCTCAGCAACACGGACTCTCTGTAGAATCATATTTCACCTTTACTCCCGCCTCAACGGTTTACTTAAGTTTATCACAGTATTTTTGCCTTGTCAACAATTTTAATCAATTTTCCGATTGAGAAATGTTGCCATATACGGCGGCACACTTTTTTGAATCGGAGAATATAATGATAACAAACGGACAGGCGATTGAAGATTTTTTTGCTCCCCGAAATCAAATCTGCGTTTAATTGCCTGAAAAACTGTTCAAACTATAATTGCAAACATTACCTTACGGAGAGTGATTTTCGTGACCGTTAAACGGGGAGAAATTTATTATGCTGATTTGAGTCCTGTAATCGGCTCTGAACAAGGCGGCACAAGACCTGTGCTTATTGTGCAGAATGATGTGGGCAACAAATTCAGCCCGACGGTTATTGCCGCGGCAATAACAAGCCAACGATTCAAGACCAACTTACCTACCCACATAAAAGTCAACGCCGATGGATGCGGCCTTGCAAAAGATTCAATCGTTTTGCTCGAGCAAGTGCGCACACTTGATAAAAAGCGTCTGCGCGAAAAAATGGGCATACTTGACGACAACGATATGCTTCGGGTTGACCGCGCTCTTTCGGTCAGCCTCGGAATCATTGCGGAATAACAAAAGGACTGTCATCCGACAGTCCTTTACTTATTATATAATGTTTTAAATATTTATAATATTATTCTTCGGATTCGGAGTTATTCTCCTCGGATTCTTCTGCAGGTTTCTCAAGAGGTTTATACTCCATAAGCTCATCGATTTTTTCATAATCGGTCTGCTTGAATTCGGCATCTTCAATGTTATCAAGCACAATTATACCAACCGCATCTTCTTCCTGCCCGGAAATAATGCTCTTTGCCTTCGAAAGCTTATTTTCGAGGTCATTCGTGCTGCCGACACGAAGCACAATTCTTTCATCGCAGACAACATAGAAGTCGTTATCGCTGTCAAATCCGACAACATTTATATTCTTGATACCGCTTTCAGAAACCGCTTCAGTTATGTTGCGGATAACATTGTGTGCGGTCTTAGTATCCTCGGAATCACCGAAGCTGAGAATTGAGCCTGTTTTTGCAGTTTCGGGGTAATAACCCTTTATCGGAACAATGCCTTCGGGAGCTTCCTGAGAGAAATCAAGCACCTTGAACGCAGGGTTTGTTATCGCATAAGCACCGTTTTTGCACTCAATTGCATATGCCTTCTCAACGGAATCCTTTTCGTTGACAGCAACATATCTCTTATATTCCTCCATCTCGGGAATATCCTTGATATCGGAAGGATTGAAATATGCCTTCATTGCAACAGTCAGATTGATAATGCCTGTCTGCTCGTTATTAACAATGGAATCCTCGCGTTCAATTACCTTTTTGGCAAGCGAAATCTTTTTATCGATGTCACTGCTGTCACCAAGACGAAGAACAATTCTTTCCTGATAAACAATATAAATATTACTTCTTGATCGGATACTTATAAGGTTGACACCTTCAAGACCACTGTCTGCAATAGCTGATGAAATATTTCTGATAAGATTGAGGGTTGCATCAACCTGCTCTTCCTCTGTTATAAAGCTCATTGCTTCGCCGAGCTCTGCTTTCTGCGGCATCGCTCCGACAACAGGCACAACACCTTCGGGCATAATACCTGTTATCTCAAGCACTTTAAAGTCGCGGTTTGTAACAGCAAAAATACCCTCTGATTTTTCCATCGCATAGGCTTTATCGGTTGACTCGAGGGAAACAACAATTGTGCCCGGCAGACGCCTTGCAAGCTGAACATTATCTGTATAAGGCAGTTTCTTCTCGATATTAACTTTTGCTTCGTCAAGGTCTGCAAAAAAGATGCTCTTGCCTGCTGTAATACCGCTCGCGGCGGCAATCTCCTCAGTAGTATAAAGAGTATCGCCTTCAATCGCAAAATCTCTTACTCTGAAAACCGCAAAAAGAAGAACGGGACTCAATATGATGCAAGCAATCAGAACGAATGCCACAATGACAATCGCCTTTCTGAATGCTCTTTTTCTTTTCAGTTTTTTAACTCTTTCACGGCGCTCCTCGGGAGAAAGTCTTTCTCCGCCGTATTCCTGATTTTCTCTGTCCATTTAAACTCCTGACCGCCGCGCTCTGATAATATCCGCACCGAGAGATGAAAATGCACTCTCAAACGATTCGCAGCCTCTGTCTATATGATATATATTTTCTACAATTGTTTGTCCCTGCGCACCCATTGCCGCAACGGCGAGTGCACTTCCGCCCCTTAAATCGCACGCCGTCACCCTTGCTCCGCGAAGGCTTTCAACACCTTCAACAACGGCAACGCAACAATTTTCAACGCGGATATCCGCGCCCATTTTGATAAGCTCGGGTACGTGTCTGAATCTGTTTTCAAATATTTTTTCGCTGATAACGCTTGTGCCGTTTGCCCTTGCGGCAACCGCCATAAACAACGCCTGCGAATCCGTCGGAAAGCCCGGATAAGGCATTGTCCGCAAAAACCTGACTCTTCTCGGTCTGCCTCGCAGCTCAACTTCCAGCTCACCGCTATCAAAGCTGATTTCACATCCTGCCGCCTCAAAAACAGGGATAACAGGAGCAAGATGCTCTCTGACAACATTCCTGATGCAGATTTTTCCTCCTGCGCAGGCAACACCTGCCATAAGGGTTGAGGCAACAATTCTGTCGGGGATTATCCGATGCTCCGTATCGCAAAGCTTACCTCCGCCGGTAATTCTGACAACGCTCTGCCCCGCTCCGACAACCGAAACGCCGCATTTATTGAGATATTCGGCCAGGTCAATAATTTCAGGCTCTCTTGCAGCATTGGTAATCACAGTTTCTCCCCTTGCACCGATTGCGGCAAGGATAATATTTTCTGTTGCGCCGACACTCGGGAAATTCAGCGCAATATGTCTGCCTGAAAGTCCGTCATCGCATCTGCACTCAAGCACACCGCCTGTTTCTGTTATGCACGCGCCCATACTCCGAAGTGCGGAAATATGAAGGTCAATTGGTCTGAGTCCGATTTCGCAACCACCCGGCGCACTCATTTTTGCTTTTCCGAATCTTGCAAGCAGTGCACCAAGAAAAATTATTGACGAGCGCATTTCACGCATCAGATTCTCGGGAATTTCACAGCCGTTTGCATCCCTTGAATCAACAATAACAGTATGCCCGTGCCGCTGAGTCTTACAACCGATATAACGCAGAATCTCAAGCGCCGCATCAACATCGGAAAGCACAGGGCAATTATGTAAAACACTTACTCTGCCTGTTACGGCAGATGCAGCAAGAATCGGCAGAATACTGTTTTTTGAGCCTTGCAGTTTCACACTGCCGCGAAGCTCATTGCCGCCGTTTATAATAAAATTCTCCATACTTCACGCTCCCGGAATAAAAAAACGAGCATCAATACTCTTGTTTTATATTATTCCGCAGGGCGCAATTATGTGATTATCTTATAATCTCGCAAAGAGTATCGTAAATACGTGCGGTGGCATCAATAACAGCCATATCCTTCGCAGCTTTACCGATTGCTTCAAGCTTCGCTCTGTCGGCAAGAAGTGACTCAACCATCTGCGTAAGACTATCAGGAGTGAGGTCTTTTTCTTCAAGAATAAGAGCCGCATTGTTATTGACAAGAGCCATCGCGTTATGATACTGATGATTTTCTGTTACATAAGGTGAAGGAATGAGAATTGAGGGCTTGCCGAGTGCCTGAAGCTCGCTGAGTGTGCTTGCACCTGAGCGGCAGATTACGAGGTCAGCCGCAGGCAGACACTTCGGGATATCAATATATTCCGTTACTCTTACGTGGGGATTTGCTCCGAGGTCAAGCCCCTCTGCTTCAAGTTTCTCTGCAAACCAGGCTCCGTTTTTACCTGTTGCGTGAAGAAAAACACAATCATTATCCTTATATTTATTAAGGATAAGACCGAGGACTGCATCATTGACAGGCTTTGCACCGAGTGAGCCACCCATTGAAAGGATAAGGGGTTTACCATCGGGAATTCCAAGCTCTGCTCTTGCGAACTCCCTGTCACCCTTTAGCATATCGCCTCTTATCGGCAGACCTGTGATAACGCAGGGATTCTTCGGATTCATATACTGCTCTGCCCTGTCAACGGTGAGCATAACTCTGTCAACCTTACCTGCAAGAGCCTTGTTTGTAACTCCGGGGAAGGCATTCTGCTCATGAATCGCGGTGGGAATACCCATTTTCGCCGCCATTCGGAGCACCGGGCCGCTGACATAACCGCCAAAACCGATAACAAGGTCGGGATTAAAATCTTTGATGATTTTCTTTGCCTGCGAAGAGGACTTAAGAAGTTTTGAAACCGTTCCGATATTATGCTTTATTGCCTCAGGAGAAAAACTTCTCCAGAAACCGCTGATTTCAATTGTGCGAAGCTCATAGCCTGCTTCGGGAACGAGCTTTGCTTCCATTTTATCGGCTGTGCCGACAAAAACAATTTCAGCTGTCGGATGTTTTTCCTTGATATAACCTGCAGTTCCGAGTGCGGGATTGATGTGTCCACCCGTACCGCCTGCGGCAATGAGAATTCTTTTATTTTCCATCTTTGTCCTTTTTCCTTTCTCCGCTGTCACCATTACGCGAAACTGCAAGCACCATACCCATTTCAACCAAAAGCATAACAAGAGAGGTGCCGCCGTAACTGAAGAACGGCAAACTGATACCTGTATTCGGAGCGGTTGAGGTTACAACCGCGATGTTAAGCGCCGCCTGCAAGCCAACCTGGAAACTGATACCCAGAGCAAGCAACGCACCGTATTTCGTTTTTGAACGCAGACCGATGATAAATCCCCTGCCAACAAGAATGATAAAAAGAATAATAATGAGAATCGCGCCGATAAATCCGAGTTCCTCGCAAACAACCGCAAAAACGAAGTCATTCTGCGGCTCAGGGAGATACATATGCTTCTGCTTCGAATTACCGAAGCCAAGACCGAAAAGTCCGCCCGATCCGATGGCGTAGAGTGACTGAAGGCTCTGCCAACCTGATCCTCTTGCTTCTTCAGTTGTCAGATCTTCGTTTTTAAGAAGCTTGAGCCAGATTCTGATTCTTTCAAACGCATAGCCTTTGAGAATATCCTCAGAGAAGAAAACAAAACCAAGAGCGCCGACAACGGCAAGACCGCCGAGAAACCAGAAAATTTCTTTTCTTAATCCTCCGAAGAAAAGCATTGAGCCACCAATTCCGAGAATAAGAATTGTGCCTGAAACGTGATTTTCAAGAAGAACAAGTCCGCACATTGCGCCGATGATTCCGCAATAAGGAAAAACTACCCAGATTTTCTTTTCAACTGTCTTGCGGTATTTCTCCGTACTGAATGCCATAAACATAATCAATGCTATTTTGGCTATTTCCGATGGCTGGAATGTTATATTTGTTCCGGGAACTTCAAGCCAGCGTTTGAACTCTTCCTTGCCGTCAACCACATGGGGAAAAAACAAAACAAGTATCAGCAAAATAACCGCTATTGCCATAACAAGTCCCGATGCATCCCTGAGAATTTCAGGTTTTATATAGGACACAATGACCATCAACACAATGCCGATGACCGCAAAAATAAGCTGTCTTTTAATGTAATAGAGCGGATCATAATGCGCAGTCTTATCATACCAAGCGTAAATGTAGCTTGCAGAAAACATCATTACAAGCCCTACCGAAAGCACCGCAATGACAAGCGCAAAAAATGTTATATCCATAGGGGCCGTATTGAAGCAATCCTTAAACTTCCTTTTGCCCTGAAAGATTTCTTTTATAACTTTGAAAATAGCAAAATGCTGTTTTAATACAACCGTAAACAAACCTCTTTTCTCCTCTCTGAATGTTTTGAATCAATCAGCCTGCATATCCTCCGAAATACATCAGCGCAACCGCTGACATACCGCCAAGAATATTGATGACTGTAAAAATCAGAGCGATTTTATTTTCGCTCATACCGCTCATTTCAAGATGGCGGTGCAACGGTGCCGCTTTCAGAAGCTGTTTGCCGTTTACTCTGTAGCAAACAACCTGCAAAACGGCTGAAATACCCTCAATTAAAAACGCAAGTCCTGCAGGCAAAAGAATCAAAGGGCAATTGATTGAAAAAGCAAGCGAAACAACAGCTCCTCCGAGAAGCATTGTGCCTGTTTCTCCCGGCATAACCTTTGAAGGATTTTTGTTCCACACCAAAAATCCGACGCATACTCCTGCAAGCGCGCTTGCCGCCATTGAGAATCCGAAAAGGCCCTTCATCGCGGCGATAACTCCAAGCGTGACGGCTGTTGTGAGCGTAATGCCCGTACACATTCCGTCAACTCCGTCTGTGAATCTGACCGCGTTGATTGCGGCATAAATAATCACAAATCCGATAAACCAATATAATGCGTTCATATGCACCATTCCGACAAACGGAATAAACATATATGTCAGACCGCCTGTACCCATACTCAGCCCAAGCAGATAAACAAACGCCGCAAGTAGCTGAGCGAAGCTTCTCTGACGCACCGTCAGACCGAGATTCTGATGCATTACCGATTTGAGATAATCATCTGCAAATCCGATTAATCCGAAACAAAGCGTCACAACCAATCCGCTCCAGAGCTTTGTATATTGCTCTGACGAATTCAGACTGCCCGATGCGACGATATCGCCGCCCATCAGCTTATCAGTAACTGCCGTTACAATAAGCGCAGTGCACAATCCGAGCGCAAGCATCAGACCGCCCATCACAGGCGTTTCACGCTTTGTTTTCTTATGATTAAGGCTGATATTGCCGAATTCAAGCTTTTGCAACCACGGCACAAGCACAAATCCGCTGACTGCCGTTACACCAAGTCCGATTATTCCGGCCATAATGATGGCGGCAGAAATTTTCATCTGACAAATCAGCCCTTTCGTTTTTTGCTGTTACTGCTCAATTTTTGAATAAACCGAATAAATAACATCCTCAAGCTTCATTCCTCGGCTCGCCTTGAAGAGAATTGCGTCCCCTTCTTCGAGCATTGCGCAAAGCTCATCTGCAAGCTCCTGCTTATCAGAAAAGCTCTTGACGCTCGCCACACCGCCCGATGCCGCCTTTGCGGTTTCGAGAGAAAGGCTTCCGTAAGTATAAAGCACATCAATCTTATTTTCAGCCGCTTTTCTGCCGACTGATGCGTGAGCCTCTGCGCTGTAAGAGCCAAGCTCAAGCATATCACCGATAACGGCGATTTTTCTTTTCGCATTCATTCCGCCGAGCACTGCAAGTGCCGCCGCCTGAGAATCAGGGCTTGCGTTATAGCAATCTTCGATGAAAGTTATACCGCATTTTTTAACGATTCGCTGGCGCATTCCTGCAGGCACATACTTTTTGAGTGCCTCAAAAGCATCCTGCGCGTCGATGCCGAAAAAACTACCTGCCGCCGCAGCCGCAAGAGCGTTATAAACATTGTGTTTGCCCGGGAAAGGAAGAATAACCTTTGTTTCTCCGTCAGGATACGAAGCATCAAAAGAAATTTCATCCTCGCTGAGTGAAATGTTTTTTGCAACAAAACTGCATTCTCCGTTTTCAACGCCATACCGGATTACGGGATGAGCATCAGGAGAAACAGTGATAAGCATATCATCATCGCCGTTAAGAATTACGGGAGCATCCGCCTTCATTCCCTGCAGAATCTCAAGTTTCGCCTTGAGAATACCTTCTCTCGAGCCAAGCTTTTCGATATGGGAAACGCCGATATTGCTGATTACCGCAACATCAGGTTTAACAGCCGCTGTCATTCTCGCGATTTCCTCAAAACCGCTCATTCCCATTTCAATTACTGCCGCTTCGTGAGTTTCATCAAGACGGAAAAGAGTGAGAGGTACGCCGATTTCATTATTAAGGTTACCCTCATTTTTGAGAGTGTTATATTTCACGCTCATAACAGCGTGTACCATTTCTTTGGTTGTCGTTTTGCCGACACTTCCCGTAACACCGATTACAGGAATATTGAAAAGACTTCTGTAATATCCTGCGAGATCAAGAAGCGCCTGCCTTGTGCTTCCGACAAGAATCTGTCTGTCACCAAGTCCGCAATCTCTTTCGCACATTACGGCGCTTGCACCAAGTTCAAGTGCCTTTGCGGCGAATTCGTGACCGTCAAAATTCTCACCCTTGATTGCGATAAAAAGACTGCCTTTTTCAATTTTTCTTGTATCTGTGCAGACAACATCAAAGCTGCCGCAAAGATTTGATACGCTTCCGACGGCTTTTGCCGCCTCAATGAAAGTCAACGGTTTCATCAGACACCCTCCGCAAGAATATCGGCTACAACTTCTCTTTCATCAAAATGAATCTTGCCCGACGCAAGAATCTGATAGGTTTCCTGACCCTTACCTGCAAGGACAACCATATCACCCTCGCGAGCAATTGAGAGAGCCTTTGCAATCGCGGCTTTTCTGTCCGGCTCAACGATCACCTTCGAGCTGTGCTTACCGATTCCTTCAAGAATATCGGAAATAATCGCATCGGGGTCTTCGCTTCTGGGGTTATCGGAGGTTACAACCGCAACATCCGAAAGCTTTGCCGCAATGTCACCCATAATCGGGCGCTTTGTTTTATCCCTGTCACCGCCGCATCCGAATACGGTGATGATTTTACCTTCTGTTATTTCTCTGACGCAACCGAGAACATTTTCAAGTCCGTCGGGTGTATGTGCATAGTCGATGAGCACTGTATAAGGCTTATCAGCAGGAACAACCTCCATTCTGCCGGGCACGCCAATGCAGGTTGCAAGACCGTCAAGCACTGCTTTGAAATCCATACCCATTTCGATGAGGCAGACTGCCGCACCCATTGAGTTATAAACGGAGAATTTACCGGGAACTGCAAATTTCACTCTGCCGATATCAGAATTGCTGACAAGCTCATATTTGACACCTGAAGAAGCGATTCTGATATTCTTCGCAGAATAATCGCAATTATTGTTGTTTACAGAGAAGGTAATCTTTCTGCCCTCTGTATTGCTGAGCATATATTCCGAAGCTTCATCATCAACGTTAACAACACTGAGTGACGAATTTTCGAAAAGCATATGCTTTGCCGCCATATAGTTTTCAAACGAACCGTGATAATCAAGGTGGTCCTGAGTAAGATTTGTGAAAATCGATGCCTCGAAATGAATTCCTTCAACTCTTCTCTGATCGAGAGCCTGGGAGGAAACCTCCATTGTGCAGAATTCGCATCCGCTTTCAACCATTTCCTTGAAAAGAGCAAAAAGATCATAGCAATCGGGAGTTGTAAGCACTGCAGGATACTCCTTATCACCAACAATGTTTTTAACTGTACCGATAAGACCTGTTTTGTATCCCATTGAGTCAAGGATTGACTTGATAATAAAGCAGGATGTTGTTTTACCGTTTGTGCCTGTTACACCGATAATGCGCAGTTTTCTTTCGGGATGACCGAAAAATGCCGCAGAAAGTCGGGCATAGGCGGCTCTTGTGTTTTCAACAAGCACCTGCTCTTTGAGTCCCATATCCTTCTGAACAATTACAGCGGCGGCACCGTTTTCAATCGCTTCGGCAGCCTTTGAGTGGCCGTCAAAACGCTTGCCCTCGATGCAGACGAAAATGCATCCGTCCTTCACCTTTGATGAATTATCCGTAATAAAATCTATCTCTCTGTCCTGCGCTGAACAGACAACACCCAAATCCTGCATTAATTCAGAAAGTTTCATTTCCTTGTCCTCCTACCTGAAAGTCTATGCGTAATCGCTTACTCCTGTGTTCGATTTAAAGTGCACCGTAACTGTTGTGCCGTATTCAACAACCTGACCTGCAGGTATGCTCTGCGAATACGAAACAAGCTCGCCTGCATTCAATGCATTACCCGAAACTTTAACATTCAAGCCTGCCGAAGCGGCGTATTTATTGACCGCTGACAGCGTCATCATCGTCAGGTCGGGCACTTCAACGGTTACCCTCTCGGAATCTTTTTCCGTATACAAAACCACTATTCCGCCCTGCGGAATCGAATGATTATAGGACGGCATCTGGCTGACTACCTTATCGCCGCTGCCTACAACCTTTACCTCAAAACCCTTTTCCTCGAGCAGAGCGCTTGCATCTGCTGTTGATTTGCCGACAAGGCTGGGAGTGAGAGTATCAAGCTTTTCAAGCTCTTTATCGTTATACTGTCTTTCAACGCCCATATATTCAAGCGTTTTTTCAACAACCTCCGCTGCAACAGGAGTACAAATCTGACCGCCGTTAATCTGACCCTGAGGCTCGTCAACAAGGATAAGCACTGCAATCTCGGGGTCATTTGCAGGGGCAAAGCATCCGAATGATGCAACATATTCGCCTTCACTGCCGAGTTTCTGCGATGTACCTGTTTTACCTGCCACTCTGTAACCTGCAACATAAGCGTTTTTACCTGTGCCGCTTGTTACAACGCCTTCCATCATATCGGCAACCTCTGCCGCAGTTTCTTCGGAAATAACCTGTCTTCTGATTACAGGCTGAGTTTCGCTGATGACATTTCCGTTTTCATCAAGCTGACGGGCAACAACATAGGGTTGCATCAGATATCCGCCGTTTGCAACTGCGCTGATTGCGGTTACCATCTGAATCGGAGTAACCTGGAATGACTGACCGAAGGATGAGCTCGAAAGCTCAACAATGCCCATACTGTCAGGCGAATGGTAGTTAACGCCTGCAACGGGAGTTGCTTCTGCAGGAAGGTCGATTCCTGTTTTTTCAGTAAATCCGAATGCTTCAAAATATTCAATGAACTTTTCCTTGCCGAGAGTCTGACCGACGGTAATAAACAACGGGTTGCAGGAATTCATAAGTCCGTGCTTAAGGTCCTGTGAGCCATGGCCGCCGTCACGGTTATGGCACTGGATTGTTCTGTCAGCAACCTGAATTTTGCCTGTGCAATTATATGAGAAATTGTCGCTGAGAACATTTTCTTCAACAGCCGCCGCGGCGGTAATGATTTTGAAAACAGAGCCAGGCTCATAGCTGTCGCTGACAACGAAGTTTCTCCACTTTGAATAGAGAAGATTGTTTCTCGCTTCGTTTCTCTTTGCCTCATCGGGATAAAGCTCAAGGAGCATTTTCTCCTCTTCTTCCGAGATAGCCTGCGGAGAATTGAGGTCGAAGTTTCCCATATTTGCCATCGCGAGGATAGCGCCTGTATCAACATCCATAACAACGCCGTAAGCACCGACACCGTTTGAATCGATATAAACCTGCTCAAGGCTGTCCTCAAGATATCTCTGGATAACCTCGTCAATCGTCAGAACAAGACTTGTTCCCTGAACAGGATCGTAAATTGTTTCGTACTCCTGCTTCATAACATCACTCTTGCCGTTCTGAGCGGAGATGATTCTGCCGGGAGTACCTGTGAGAATTGAATTATACTTAAGCTCAACGCCGAGTCTGCCGATATCATCTGTTCCTGTGAAACCGATGAGGTTTGCTGCCAACGAACCGTAGGGATAATATCTCTTTACATCGGGGTCGATGCCGATTGCGGCGCTGTAATAAATCTTCTTCTCTTCCTGAACGAGCTGACCCTTATCGTTTTCGGTTGTTTCGTAGTAGGAGTAATATCCGTCCAGAAACTCTGCAACCTTTTCCTTCTCATCAAACTCAACCTGTTTTTTGAGAACAAGATAAGCATATTTGCTCTTATCAGCCTTTTCCTTGACAGATTCAAAATCAACGCCGATCAGGGCTGAAATCTTACTGCAAACATCGTTTTTGAAGTTTTCATTTTCAAACGATGCGATTGAATTGGGCTTGATATAGATTTTCCATACCGAAGCACTCTTGGCAAGAACGGTGCCGTTGGCATCATATATTATTCCTCTTGCCGCTGAAATTTCTGTATCGTGAAGCTGATTTTTTTCAGCCTGGCTTTTATATTTCTCGCTGTGAACAAGCTGTATTCTTCCGAGATTGATTATTGACGAGCCAAAAACAAGACCCACCAGAAGAAGAAAAACAATAACAGCTCTGATATACAGCGCTTTTCTCGGTGATGTTTTTGCCAACTCTTTTCTCCCCTTTTATTATTATATATAAAATAAAAATAAATTGCCGCCCCAAATGAGCGCACAAAAAATACGATTCCGCGGCGTAAATACCGCGAAAAATTTTTTATTCCGCCGTTATGAGACAGCTCTGACTATTGTCATTTTATGCCCGTTATGTAATTGCATATGCCAATTAAAGCAGACAAAAATCAATTGATTCCGTCTGCTTCAATTCTATCCTCTGAAAGCACGCCATCAGCCATCAAAACCTTATCTCCGGTATCATCCGAGAAATAATGAATCTGATAACGCTCGAGTTTCTGCATACCCAAAACCGAAACTGCGTATTCATCAACCTTTTCTCTTGAGATTGATGCATTGAGCTGCATTACAAGCCTTGTATTTTCACTTTCGGCATCTTTAATCTGATCAGCAAGAGTAACAGCCTGTCGCTCAAGCTTGGCAAGACCGACTCTTGAATAAAGAATTGCGCCAAAAAGAGAAATGATTGTCACTGCAATCGCAAAAATTCTGAGAGCACGTAAAGCCGAAGCCAGAGCTTCTCTCCTTATCTGAATTGCTGATTTTTTGCCGGGTGCATTCTGCGGTCTGCGATGAGGCTGGGCAGGTCGTTCCTGCGGTGCAGGTTCAAACGCCGGCACAGAATACATATCATATGCTTCGCTGCGGTTATAATCCGCCATACTGTCCTCTCCTTTCACACATAAATAACATTTTTGTCAGAATTGTCTGACAGGCAGAATCAAAGTTTTTCTGCCGTGCGCAGTCTTGCACTGCGGCTTCTCGGATTTTCTCCGACTTCTTTTTTACCCGGTGCAACAGCCTTGAGCACCTTTGCTTTAGGCTTATTTCCGCAAACGCAAACGGGAAAATTTCTCGGGCAGGTGCAACCCTTTGACAAGGGAGCAAAAGCCTGCTTGATAATTCTGTCCTCAAGTGAATGGAATGTTATTATGCTCACTCTGCCACCCTCTTTAAGGCAGTCGAACATACTCTGAGCCGCATCGCCCAATCCGTCCAATTCTCCGTTAACATAAATTCTGATAGCCTGAAATGTTCTTCTTGCAGGATGTCCGTCACGCTTCGCAGCGGCAGGCATTGCTGATTTGATAATCTCGGAAAGCTCCAATGTTGTTTCGATTGGAGCGATTTCTCTTGCCTTCACAATGGCTCTTGAAATCGACGGAGCAAATTTCTCTTCGCCGTATTCATAAATGATTCTCTGAAGTTCACTCTGGCTGAGTGTATTGACCGCCTGCTTTGCGCTCATTCCTTCAAGGCTCATTCTCATATCAAGAGGAGCATCGTTATGGAAGGAAAATCCTCTTGACGGCTCGTCCAACTGATGAGAGCTTACACCCAGGTCAGCAAGAATACCGTCAACATAATCGATTCCAAGCTTGTCCAGGATTTGTCTTATGTTAAAGAAGTTATCATGAACCAATGTCACGCAATCAAACTTACCCAGACGCTCTTTAAGCGTTTCGATTGCCTCGGGGTCTCTGTCAATCGCGATGAGTCTGCCATCCAAGAGACGCTTCGCAATTGCTGTTGAGTGGCCGCCGCCACCCGAAGTGCAATCAACATAAATTCCGTCGGGCTTTATCTGAAGCGACTCGATTGCTTCATTAAAAAGAACCGGAACATGGTGAAAATCAATGTTCATATTGTCACTCATCATTTTCCACCCTTTGAGCTGTAACTGATTTCGCTGAGATCAACGTCATCATCAGCATTCCATTCTTCCCACACATCAGGTGCCCAAAGCTCAACTCTGTTAAGCGTACCGACAGCCATAACTTCACCTTCAAGCTGTGCATATGCCTTGAAGTCCTCTTTAAGGGTTATTCTGCCCTGCTTATCGATTGTTACCTTGTCGCTTCTTGAGGCAAGCTTACGCTGAACTGCAGCCTGTTTCTTGCCCTCATACCGCTCGGTAACACCTTCGCCGAACTTAATCCACTCCTCTTCCGAAAAGAGAACAAGGCACGGCTCGTTCTGAATTGCTTTCAGAACAATAAAGCTTTCACCGAGGTCCTTTCTGAACATCGTAGGAATAGCTATTCTGTTTCCCTGGTCAAATTTTCTTATTTCATGACCTGCAAAGCTCGCTGCCAGAACAACCACTCCTTTCTCAGATTTTCCCCTTTAGCCTCTTTTAGCCACCTTTTGCACCCTAATTATAAAGTAGTTTTTCCAAAAAAACAAGGGGTTTTATAAAATTTTTTTTATTATTTTTAATCTTTTTTCTGATGTTTTTCGACATATTTCGTTTTTTACCGCAAATAATGACAAAATGCCGGACAAAAAGACCGTTTACGCTATTTCTGCGCAAAACGGTCAACAAAATCAAGCTGTCAGAATGAGCATATCTTCAGGGCTGATATTTGGTTGAAGAGCGCAGTTTATCGCGAGCGCCGTCAGCTTCGCCGCTCTCTCAATCATCATATCAACTTCGCGCGGTGTCACCATCATATTCCGCGCACCTTCGGGGAATTTCAGAGCGCTCTTCTGCGAGCAATCCGTTATCAATGTTGCGGCATCAACAACCGTCGGCACACCGACTGCAATCACAGGAATACCAAGGGTTTTTTCGCTTATTTCCTCGCGTGCATTTCCCACGCCCGACCCCGGCACGATGCCTGTTGAACACATCTGAACGGTGTTGCCGAGTCTCGATACACTTCTTGCGGCAAGAGCATCAATCGTTATCACAGCGTCGGGTTTAAGCACCTGCGTTATCCCCCTCAGAAGCTCCCCTGCCTGCGCTCCCGTATCACCCGTAACACCGGTTGAAAAAGAGCTCACTGTACGCAATCCGGACAGTCCTGTTTCCTCGAGAAGTTCACCTGTAATGTGACGGGTTGAAAAAATCATCGACGCACATTTGGGACCGAGTGCATCGGGAGTTATTTTCATATTTCCGAGTCCTGCAACAAGCACGCTGCCTTTTGGCGGAATCAGTCTTCTTATCTCCGCAACAAGTGCATCAAGGCTGTCATCAATAAACTGCGCGTGCTTTGCAAAGGGTGCAACTTCAACCGTTACATAGATTCCGCGCGGTTTCCCAACCAGCTTTTCGCCGTTTTCATCAGTAACGGTTATCCTGCTTACTCTCGCTTTTTTGGCATCAAATTCTTCGATTTCGATGCCTTCTGTTTCCTTTTTGCCCAAAAACTCGCATCTTTCGAGCGCTAAATCTGTTCTGAAATCCATATTTTCATTTACCTCTTGATTTTTCGTGATAAATTTTGTATTATTAATTGAAAATATTTAAATATTTTTCAAAAATTCCTTGCATTTATTAAAAAAATGTGCTATCATAATCACCTGTATGAAGAAGGAGGTGTAGTAATGCCTAACATTAAATCAGCAAAAAAGAGAGTTATCGTCAACAAGACAAGAGCTGCAAGAAACAAGTCTCGCAACACCGCTCTTAAGACTGCTATCAAAAAGGCTCATGCAGCCGTTGCAGCAAACGCTCCCGAAAAGGAAGCAATCGTAAGACAGGCTATCAAGATGGTTGACCAGGCTGCTGCTAAGGGTCTTATCCACAAGAACAACGCAGCTCACAAGAAGTCAGCTCTCGCTCAGCTCATTAAATAATTTGAGCTAATTTTAATTTAGCAAATTGACCGCAGTTACCAAAACTGCGGTTTTGCTTTTTTATGGAATGTTTTTATCATTTGCGCTTTATTTCTGTTGACATTCAAATGATATTAATGTATAATTAATACGTAATATTATTTCGGAGGTTATAAAAATGAATAAGACTCTTAAAACCATCGGTATCATTCTTGCTGTTATCGGCGTTATCGCAGGCATCGCTTTCGCAATCAAAAAGTATCTTGATAAGAAGAACGCTGTTGCTGACTGCGAAGAAAACTATGTTTCCTGCTCATGCTGCGAAGCAGAAGCTGCTGCTCCTCAGGCTCAGTAATCAAATCGCATTTCATTCCCCTGCTTTCAGGCAGGGGATTTTTTCTGTCTGCAATATTTTAAGAATTTCTTAATTCATCGCATATGATGTTGACAAAACCATATATTGCAGTATCATTTATATAAGGATTATTTCTCCTTCGGTTTGGTGACAAGCGATGCAATTATTCCGCAGAGTATCGCCGCGGTAACTCCGCCCGATGCTGCAGTGAATGCGCCAGTCAGTATTCCTCGCGCACCTTGCTCACTGATCGCTTCTTTTATGCCTCTCGCAAGAGCATAGCCGAATCCTGTCAGCGGCACACTCGCTCCTGCTCCTGCCCATTTGACAAGAGGCTCATAAACACCGATTGCGCCAAGCACAACGCCGACAACAACAAATGAAACCAATATCCTCGCAGGCGTCACTTTGGTATAATCAATCAGAAGCTGACCGATAAGGCAAATCAATCCGCCAACCAGAAATGCCTTCAACAATTCAACAACAATCCCTATGGCAACCATCCCCTTTTGTTTTTATTATTCCGCACATTTTTTTGCATATTCGCCACAAAAATGAAAAATAACTATTGACAAAAGGCCGATAAATTAATAATATTTATACTGTGGTTTCCGGGGGGAAACAAAATATTAACAAAGGAGTCTAACAAAATGGTATTCGAAAAAATCAAGAAAATCATCAGCGAACAGCTCGAAGTTGATCAGAGCATCATCACAGACGGCGCATCAATCACAGGCGATCTCGGCGCAGACAGCCTTGACCTTGTTGACCTCGCAATGTCAATCGAAGACGAGTTTGATATCGAGCTTTCAGACGACGCTCTTGAAAAGATCAAGACCGTCAGCGACCTTGTTGCTTACATCGAGGACAGAATCTGATTTCAGATTTTATATCAAGCACCGCGTTCAGCGGTGCTTTTTATTTTTTTGACACAGAGCAAACAAAGTGATATAATAATCGCGGAGGTAATTATTATGATTATTAAAAACGCTGAGGTTTACTGCAACAACTTTGAACCGATAAAAACCGATATAACAATTGATGGCGAATACATTGCTGACCTTTCCGAAACAAATGCTTATGGCGAGGACTTCAGCGGATGCGCAGTTTTGCCCGGATTCATTGACGTACATATTCACGGATGCAATATGGCTGACACAACTGACGGCAACGCAGATTCCGTTGCAAAAATGAGCAAATGGCTCGCCACAAAGGGTGTCACATCATTCTGCCCCACAACCATGACACTCCCCGAAAAATTCCTTGAAGAATGCTTCAGCTATGCTGCAGACACAATCGGCAAGGAGAATGGCGCATATATCCACGGAATCAATATGGAAGGTCCTTTTATTTCTCACGCAAAGAAAGGCGCGCAAGCCGGCGAGCACATCGTTGCACCCGATTACGAAATGCTCTGCAGACTCAACAGTATCTGCCCTGTCAAGCTTGTTGACATCGCCCCCGAGGTTGAGGGCGCAGATGAATTTATTGAGAAGGCAAAAGATATCTGCACAGTTTCAGTTGCGCACACAGCTGCAGGTTACGCAACCGGTATGGCGGCATTTGAAAAAGGCGCAAAACACGCGACCCATCTTTACAATGCGATGAATTGCCTTGCATCAAGAGAAGCAGGAATGGTCGGCGCAGTTATGGACAGCGAAGGCGTTATGGCAGAATTGATTTGTGACGGTATCCACATCTGCCCCGCGACTCTCCGAATCACATTCAAGGTGCTCGGCGAAGACAGAACAGTTGTTATAAGCGACGCGCTTATGGCCGCAGGAATGCCCGATGGAGAATATATGCTCGGCGGACAAAAGGTTTACAAGAAGAGCGACGCAAGACTTGCCGACGGCACACTTGCCGGAAGCGTTACAAATCTTTTTGATGAATTCCACAATCTTCTCGGCTACGGAATCCCCCTTCGTCAGGCACTTAAGTCCGTTACAATCAACCCTGCAAAGGCTATCGGAGCTGATAAAACAACAGGCAGTATCGAAAAAGGAAAATACGCCGACCTCATAATCACAAGCGCAGATTTAAAGGAAATCAAAGCAGTTTTTGTGAAGGGAAAAAGAGTTGTTTAAGCCTCTTTTGAAGGTTATCTTGCATAGAAAAAAGCACCCGATTTTTCGGGTGCTTTTTTATTAATGTATATATGCGTAAGGGTTAAAAACTTTACAAAATCGGCTTGTAAAGTGGATTACTTGCATATGTGGAAAAGTCGGTGGAAAATGTGGATAACTACGCTTTTTCTTTCTATTTTAGAATAATACGCGTAAAGTTTTCCACTTTACAAGGTTTTTGAGGAGTGAATATTCATAATTTTATGCTGTATATACAGTATAATGTGTGGAAAACGTTTTGCAAGATTTCCATTTTTATCCTTCATTGCAAGTAGAAATTGCAGGAAAATACCTGCAATTTTTTAAATAATTTTACAGAGCAAAATATACGCTCTAACACTCCTGCAAATGTCCTCTGATGACAATAAAACGATATAAGAGAAAGGTTACAATAACCTCCCCTGCAACCTTTTCCATTTCATTTTATCTCTTCCTTACAAATCTATAAGATTATCCAGTGCAAATATTATGCGTGACCTTCTGAAGGCAAACAAAAACCCCCGTTGCAACGAACAACGGGGGTTAAGCTTATTTAGTTCGGATTGCTAATTCAACGAATTGAATTATGCTACGATAGCAACGGGGCTGTGTTCATCCTGAGGAATCTGGTATCTGTTGCCATCTGAATCCTCGTAGTTGTAATGGAGCTCGATAAGAGCTGCGTCAGCCTGGTCAACTTTACCGCTGCGGTCGATATCAGCAGCTTCGTGCTTAATAGCACCCATACCGCCTGCTTCGGGCTCAGCGCTGCTGTTTGTGCCGAGAGTGATGTAAAGTTCAACCGCTGTCATATCAGTACCGTCGATACGGGTATCGCCGTTGATATCACCGTAAAGAACAGCATAGAATCTGAACTTTTCAAGGTTACCAACTGTACCTCTGAGGTAAGCACCTGTACCGGTACCCTTACCGGAGTCTTCAACTGTTACGTTGTTACCAACGCCTTCGTCGATTCTCATACCGATAATATCGAAGAGTTCAACTGATACGCCTTCGCCTTCCTTAAGACCGAAGATGTGACCCTGTGTACGAGCTGCGCCGGGAAGTGAAGTAACTTCTGTCTTAGCGCCGCCTTCAAGAGTAGCAACGATCTTGGGAACGGAGTTGTAAACGATGTTGTTGATAGCTGTGAGAAGTTCTGCGGCTGCTGCGTCAACAATCTGCTGACCTTCGCAGTCGATTGTTTCGTCGATTGAAACGGGGAATACGTTGTTATAAACATTCTCAAGGTTTGCGAGTGAGTCAACTGTGTAACCAAGCTCTGCATCGTTCTTGTTGGGGTTGTTGAGCATACCTTCAGCGATTGAGATGTACTCAAGAAGCTGAGTCATATCAGCGTCACCTGTGTATTCAATAAGGTTATTGAATGTCTTAAGAAGATTCTGGAAAGCTTCTGTTACGATTGACTGAGTAAGACCCTTGGACTGGATAAGACCCTGCTGTGCAAGGTCAAGGCATCTTGCGAAGTCATATGCCTTGCGGAATTCCTCATAGGAGGACTGAGTGTAAACCTTGGAGTACATGTAAGTACCGTCTGCGTTAACACCGATAATCTTGCGGTTACGGATACCTGATTCGCCGTTTTCATAAGCGTTCTTGATTTCAGCGAGGTTCATAGCCCACTTAATCATTGTGGTATCAATCTTGTTGTTTGTTCTGCGCTCTGCGCATTCTTCTGCACGGTCAGTGATAAGTTCGATATAGTTGTAGATATTTCTTCTGTTATCTTCAAGGCCTCTCATGTAGTCGATGAATGCGCCGTACATTGCGTCATCAACCCTAACATTGTAATCACTTGAACCAGCGGAAAGTGCGAGAGGAGGACAAGCGTCAACATCCTGAACCTTATTTGAGGTTGCGAATACAACATAAGAATCATTGATGAATCTGAAGAAGGGTCTTGAGATTTCATATGTGCCGTCTTCTTCGTTGTATTTCAAGGTGTAGTTGATGCCGTCGCAGAATGTCTGAAGATCCTGCTTCTGTGATGCTGTGAGACCGTCCCACTGGATTGAGCCTTCGGGATATGTGCCGTCAGCATTCTTGGTAATTGAGAAATCGTTGCTCATGATAACTGTTCTGACGATTTCTTCAACTTCTGGAGCTGAAAGAACAATATTCTCTTCGGGATCAATACCCTTTTCATATGCATCAACAACCTGGTCGTATGCTGAATAATTACCCTTTATGAATGAATAGTCAGCGGGGTTAAGGGTAACTGTTGTATCTCTGTCGAGATCGAAGTAGCTGTAAGTTGCGCCATTGTAATAGCTGTTAGTACCGATATCGAAGGGAAGCATTACGCTGGGAACTGTGGGCGGGTCGTCAACAGGGTAACCGGGATCTGTTACATTACCATCGGAATCTTCTGTGGGAGCAACATAATCGGGGTCGCTTGTGCTGACAACAACTCTGCCGTCCTTGTTGGAGTCGATAAGTTCAGCCTGATACATTCTTGTCTGGATGAAATATCTCTGCCATTCGCCGTAAGCTGCGCTGAGATCATTTGAGAATGAGTCATAGGTTGCAACATAATCTTCAGCCTTATTGAGAGCCTGCTTGAGGTTGTGATATGCATAGGGCTCATTCTTCCAGTCTTCAACTGAGTAAGCTCTGTAGTCATATACATATCTTGTTGCATCGTCTACATAGTCTTCATAGAGAACGTAGGGTCTTTCGTAGGTTCTGGCAATAAGATGTGAATAAGTGAAGTTGCTGAAATCTGAATAGCTGTTATCTTCGCCGTTCTTGGTTTCGTTTACAACGCTTTCAGTTGCGGAGAGATAATAGTCATTCTTTGTGTAAATATAGAAGCCGTCGTAGATTTCTTCGCCGTTTTCATCGAACTCCTGAGGATCGAATGAAACTGCCTTGATATACTGCTTGGATTCATCTGTGATTGCAGCTTCTGCTTCTTCGATTGTTGCATACTTTGTAGCGCCCTTAACTGCGTTAACATCAGCTCTGAACATATCGATATACCACTGAAGCTCTTTGATTGTGTAGGTTGACATATCTCTGCCATAGCCTTCTGCTGTGAGCCAGTTATCGGGGATTTCACTACCGTCTGCACCGATTTCCTTGTCGAAGGGCTTATTATAAACACCGCCGAGGATCAAGGGAAGGATTGTTGCAAGGAGGGGCTGCTTATAGGTGATAACTGCGCCGAGGAGCTGGTCAACGAATGTGGGAAGTGAATCACTTTCACTGCCTGATGCAAGAAGAGCGTCAAGAGAAGTGATGCTTGTGTGGCTAACGAAGACGTTTGCTACACCGTCAGCGTTAACGCCTGTACGGTTTGTGGGAAGAAGCATAGGTGTGCCGTTGAATACGAGACCGAGAACACGGTCAACGATTCTGAGAACAACTGTGAGAGCAGGCTGATGAAGCTCACTGCTTTCGTCTACATTAACTGTGAAGATTGAAAGGATACCCTGAAGGTCAAACTTAAGAAGGTTATTAAGAAGCCAGCCGTCGAAGAGATCGAAGGACGTGCTGACGTGATCGGGAAGCCAGCCTGCAGGGATAAGCTTCAGAAGAGTAACATCGAGGAATGTGTAGATTGCATCCCAGTTGGGGTTAGCCTTAAGAGTTCTTTCAGCATAGCTGCTGTAAATCTCATTGATGAGGTTATTGAAAGCTACTCGCCAGATACCTGTACCAACGAACTGACCTGTTGCAGTGTCGAATTCACCGATAAGCATGGGAAGATATTCGTCAGCTGCCCAGATAAGGAATTCAGCAACGAACTGCTCAAATGTTGTACCAACCTCTGTAAGCTTTTCAGCATCTTCGAATGTGAAGACAGCGTTGAGGTAATAAGCTGCAAGAGCAGCACCGATATTGAGAGCACCTGTGGGAACTTCAATACCATTCTTGATTGTGTAATAGGGAATAGGATCAACGGAGTTGCCGTTTGCATCGGAGATGGGAGCTACGCCGCCTGTCTGATGATATGCATCAAGTCTTGCGAAGAAGTTACCTTCGGGAAGAGTGGGAGCTGCAAGAGCTGCCATTGCGTAAGCAAGAACTGAGGGCATATCTGTTGTCCACTCGGGCCAGTAGCAACCGTCGATCATGCCGTTGAATACCATCTTGATAAGGCAAGCGAATACCTGATCCTTTGTGATAATGTAGTTAGGTCTGATAAGAGAACCGTTTCTGTAAGAATCGGAACCTTCATTTGCCTTGTCAATATCAACAGGCTGATGGTTTGACATATAGTTATAAGCGATGGGAGCTTCTGTATCGGGATCCCAAGCTGTTGCGTAAATAACTTCGCCCTTTTCGTATGTTACGTAAGTCTGGTCAATTGCACCTTCTTCGGTATCTTCGCAAATTACATACTGACCATTTGAATTGGGCTTGTAGAAATAGATGAGGTTAAGTTCTTCTGCAGTGTAAGCAATCTTGCTGGTATCACCGAAGAGGTCGTCACCGAGGAGACCGGGAAGAAGGTTGATTGCAAGTCTGCCGAGGTCACCGAGAAGTGACATGAAGTTATCTGTAAGCTGGATGCCCCAGAAGTCAATCTTGATGAAGGTATCAAGACCGCCCTTGTTGAAGAACCAGTCCATAAGAGCATTGATCTTGCCCATGGGAGTTGCGTTCTGTTCCTCTGTATATTCGAGGTCGGGTGCACCGTTCTGCTCTGCAAGAGATTCAACAGCACCGAGGATGGTGTTGAACATCATATCGGAGAGGATTTCGGGATCACCTTCGGGATACTGCTCTGTGATTTCAACACCAACGAGGTCTGCGATGAGATCACCAAGCATGGGAGCGAGCATACCGTTGAGAAGAGCGTCGAGAATGTTAGCAACAAGCTGATAGAAGCTCATTGTCTTGTCTTCAAGAACGCCGTCACCGTTACGGTCAACCTTGATAGCAACGCCCTTGAGGTTTGCAGCGCCCTGCTCTTCAAGGTTTGCAAGGTAAGGCATAAGAGGCTCTGCATTTTCGCCGAGCATTGATGTCATACCGCCTGCCTCTGCACTTGTACCTGTGATGAGAGCCCAGTCGATAACCTTCTGGAGACCGTCATCAAGAGGAGTTGAAGTGTCAGTGGGAAGAGCTTCTGCGCTTGAGTCAACAAGCATCTGATAAAGCATCAGCTTAAGGAAGCCGGAAAGGTCTTCAACGATAACCATAATGTTATCGGGAAGAAGACTGGGAAGAAGTGAACCGAGGTCGAAGGTACCTGCAACGATACTCTTAACCATGGGTCTGAGGGTGTTAACCCAGTCAAGAACCATGAAGAGAACGTCGATGTCGTTTGAACCACCGGCATAGTTTTCGCTTCTCTTACCTCTCTTGATTGACAAGTTAAGGCCGTTGTTATCAATACCTTTATTGTCATCAAGAAGGTCACCGAAAAGACCGCCGAGCATTGAAACAAGGTCAGATGCACGAACACAGTCAATCAAGATATAAAGCGACCTGATAGCGTTATCGATTGATGTGAGGTTAAGAGTGTAGTCAATGTCACTAAGCTCATAGTCAGTTCTTCTGCCGAACCAGTCGTTAGCGATGAAGTCGAGAAGACCTGAGCCAATGAAATCTCTAAGGTCAAAGACTATGTTTGCATCGGCCAGAAGTTCATCAAGCGTATCAAGGAGCCAGCCGGCACCCTGGTCAACTGTGAAGTAATACTTCTGGTTGTTAGCAACCTTAGGGATGTGGTGCTGGTTACCGGGGAGCATCTTTGCATATGCGGGCAGGAAAGCCGCAGACACAAGAACGATCGCCGCTAATAACACAGCAAGGAGTCGTTTTGCTTTTGTCATGGTTTTGCACCTCCATAAAGATTGCGGTTAAACCGCTGTAGGCCCTTATAAGGGCAAGGCACTTTTTAAAATGCCATATCTTACGTTATTTAATTTATAAGGGAGATTTTGCAGGGGGGCTACAGATTTTTTAATATTTTGTAAATATTTTATGAACAAATTGTTAACAGGTCGGTTTTTTGTTTATATTTTACAAACAACATTTTCTTGTTTTGTTAGTTTTGAACAAAGAAAATGAGCTCTTCAATTTTGTCAAAAATTACCACTCCTGCTCTTTTCAGCCTGTCAGGATGCTCGTGACCGCTCGTTAAAAGGACGCAATCTGCCCCGATTTCGGCTGCCATTTCGGCATCGTGCTCAAGGTCGCCGACCACAAGAATGCGCTCTGCAGAGCTGTTTTCAAGGTAATTTTTTGCCCTTTCAACCTTCGAATCTGCCTTGAAATCAGCCGCTCCGAGCACCGCTTCAAAGCGGTCATAAACGCCGTATTTTTTCGCATTTTCGCACAGTTGAGCATTATTTGACGAGGAAACAATCGCCTGATGAATACCCATTGAAGCAAAGATTTCAATCGCTTTTTCTGCTCCTTCAGTCAATCCGCAATCCCTCAGATGATGCATATATCCTGCGTTATATTCCGCAAGAATTGCCGCATAATCCTCCTTTTCGAGGTCAAAAACCTGCTCATAGAAGCGGATTATGGGCGTACCGATGCACTCCTTATAGCGGTTGATATCCATCGGAGGCTCTCCCCTTTTGGCAAGCATATCGTTAACGCTTGCAAGGGATGCACCGATATCGTCAAGCAATGTGCCGTTCCAATCCCAGATGATATGTGTATATTTCATAGGATTCTCCTTCCCGTTGTTTTTTCGGTTTGATTATGGTAATATTAATGTTATTAAATATTATAAAGGTGATAAAATGACCACTTTCGAAAGAATATATGATGTTGTCCGGACCATTCCGAAGGGCAAAGTAGCCTCCTACGGTCTTGTTGCTTTGCTTGCAGGTAATCCGCGATGGTCAAGAGTTGTTGGATATGCGCTCCACAGCAACCCCGAGCCGATTAAAATCCCCTGCCACAGAGTTGTTACAAAAGACGGAGCGCTTTCAAGGGCATTTGCCTTCGGCGGCGAGAATATGCAACGAACTCTCCTCGCCGAGGAAGGAATTGAATTCCTCGATGACGGGAGAGTTGATATGAGCCGATTCCTCTGGAACGGCGAAAGCACATAATATAATGTTTTTATAAAGTATTATTCTATAGGAGTGACCAATCCGTCATCCGAAATTCTGACAGCCTGCGGTTCGAATCCCTCAATCTTATCGAGATATTCGCGTCTTTCCTCGCCCTCAAGAAGATGAGTTTCGCATCCCTTCTGAATCAGAGGAACAAAACGGGTTTCGATATTCAAATTGTTGTCAATTCTCAAGGTTACAACGCAGGAATCAAGCGTATAGCTGCTGAACCAGAAGTTACCGATGCTGTATGCAATCGGTTTACCATTATAGAATTCCATACCCTGAACGCAATGAGTATGACCGCCGATAACCGCATCCGCACCTGCGTCGATATACTCGCGAGCCATTGTTTTCTGCGCAGACTCAAGTTTGACGGAATTCTCCGTACCCCAATGGACATTAACAATCAGAATATCGCACTGTGCGTCGGCTTCTTTAATTGCATCAAGGAAGTCGGCGCTTTCGTATGTGCCCATAATTCCTGCTGAATTCTCGGTTGCAACGGGTGTAAAATATACCTTTTCAGCTCTGCTTGCGGCAATAATGCCGACTTTGACACCGTTGACAATGAAATACTGCGCCTGCTTTGCTTCGTCAAGGTTTCTGCCTGCGCCTACATAGGGAATCCCTGCAGCATCAAGATGGTCAAGGGTATCGTAAAAACCGATTTTGCCATAGTCATAAACGTGATTATTGGCAAGAGAAACAATATCTGCGCCTAAATCCTTATGAATCTGAAGCGATTCGGGTGATGCCTGGAAAGTCCAGGTTTTATTTGCGAGAGGCTCTCCCCTTGTGCCGACGGAGAATTCATTGTTAATAAGAAAAACATCGCTTGCACGAAGGTATTCAACCACCTCGGAGTCAATGCACTCAAGCACTCCGCCCTTCGCGTTGGCGTGACCCATCGGCGAAAAATCGGGGTCATACAAAATGTCGCCTGCAAACGAAACATCAAAGGTATCCTTACCGTTGAAACCGAAGTCCCTTATATATTGAGTGTTTACAAGGTTGTTTTTTATATCAAGATTAACGAGATAGGTATATCCCGTTGCGTGAAGCCAGGTTGCATCATTAAAAATGCCGTTTTCAGCATCGGCAAGCAGATTTTCGGTCTTTTCTCTGCCGATAAACTCAAGCAAATCAACCTCAACGGTTTTGCCGTATGCCGTTGAGATTTTATCAGCCGCAAGTTCAAAGTCAAACGAAGCTCCCGACGGAGAATTGACCGCGAGAGTACCCATACCCTCAACTCTGCAGCCGCTTAAAACGAGCGAAAGCATCGCAATCAGAAGCAAAACCGCAATCTTTCTTTTCAAATTTTATTCCTCCCCCGACTCGAGCATCGCCTGAAGCTCAATAATTTCAAGCAACTCCAGACTCACATTTTTCATATAATCAAGTATCTTTTCATCTCTGACAAGGTATCTTGCCGCCATCCTGACCTGACGCACAAATTTCGGGTCAACCTTTTTGGAAGAGCGCACTATCGGACACATTGTTGCTCTCGGGTCGCGAATGACCTTGATATTGATTTTGCCGTCCTCTTCTGTTACAAGCGGAAAGAGGGGAAAAATCCTGCAAGCAAGCGGTCTGTCCGCTCTGTCACACTCTCCCGAGCAGATTACCATGGGATAACCGTAGTTTCCTTCGGTTTCGCAGACCTCAAATCCATCCTTATCCGCAAAGAGCTCTTCTTCGTAAGGGTAAAGCCACATACCTTTACAGTCACCTCTGCAGCAAAGTCCGTCACAAAGCCTGCCGCAATTATAAAATCCGAGTGGTGTTTCGTGGTATAATCTCTCATATGCTTCCCTTAATTCAGGGTTATTGGGTTTAATCATTTTTGATATTTCCTTTCATCAAATCCGTTATATATCAACGGTTTCAGATATTATGTAAACTGAACTTTACATCGTGTTTCATACCGAATCAACACTCCTGAAAGGTGGTTTTGATTCTTATTCAAAGCAATTCAATCCACCGCTTTGCAAGGACAAATTAATGTTAAGTTTAATCAGGTGTAAAGTTATTTCACTTTACAGTTTAGAAATGATTTTCAAGTGTAAGAACAAGATGTTTTCTGCAATTTTGCATCACATTCCGCTCGAAAAATCAGTTCTTTTCAATGCGTTACATCTATTCTAATATCATTCAGCAAAAATATCAAGATTTTCTTGAAAATTAACTTTATTTTCACCATTTATTATGGTATACTTTAGATTATTATAATCATTAACAGATGTTTTGAGGTGCTCCCCATTATGAAAAGACAAAGCGGAATTCTGATGCATATTTCGTCACTCTACGGCGATTATTCAATCGGCTCTTTCGGAAAGAATGCATTTGAATTCATTGATTTTATTGCAGATTGCGGTTTTTCGGTATGGCAGGTTCTGCCCTTCACCGTTACCGATGAATACAACTCCCCTTACAAATCATTCTCCGCTTTCGGCGGTAACCCTTATTTTATTGACCCGGAAATTCTCTTCGAAAAGGGTTATATTACAAAGGGTGACCTTGACGGTTGCCGTCAGAAGACTCCCTATGCGGCGGAATACAAGCGTCTTGCAGTTGAAAGAATGGCTCTTTTGAGAAAAGCTTATAAAAGCTGCTCCGACCAAGCTGATGCTGAGGCTTTCATTGCTGAAAATCCGAGACTCGATGCATTCTGCAGGTTTATGACTCTTCGCGAGCAGAATAACAACGCACCCTGGCAGGACTGGAAAGACGATATTGTTACGGACGCCGAAACTTACGGTATGTGGAAATTCATTCAGTATGAATTCTTCACTCAGTGGGCTAAAATCAAGGAGTATGCAAATTCAAAGGGTATCAGTATTATCGGTGATATCCCCATTTATGTTTCCGACGACAGCTGCGATGTCTGGGAAAACAGAAATCTCTTCCAGATTGATGAAAAAGGCTATCCGACAAGGGTTGCAGGTGTGCCGCCTGATTATTTTGCAGAGGACGGTCAGCTTTGGGGCAATCCTCTTTATGATTGGGACGAGCTGAAAAAAGATAACTTCGGCTGGTGGAGAGAGCGCATAAATCACGCTCTGACAATGTTTGACGGCGTCAGAATCGACCATTTCAGAGCAATCGAAGCATATTGGTCGGTTGATTCGGCTGAAACTACCGCTAAAAACGGTATCTGGGTCAAAGGACCCGGTATGGATTTTGTTAACGCAATCAAAGAGGGTAATGAAGATAAGCTAATCATTGCGGAAGACCTCGGCGACATCACAGATGAGGTGCGCGAGCTTGTGAATGAAAGCGGTTTCCCAGGAATGAGAATTTTCCAATTCGGTTTCCTTGATGATGGCGACAGTCTTCACGCGCCGCATAACTACATAAAGAATTCCGTTGCCTATTCAGGCACTCACGATAACAACACCCTTTTCGGCTATCTTTGGGAAAGCCCTGACGATGTCAGAAAAAGGACTCTTGATTACTGCAACTTCGGCGGCGGCGATTGGGGCGGCGCAACTCCCCTGCTGCTCCGTCAGGTTTTCGCTTGTGTGAGCGACCTTGCAATCATTCCGATTCAGGATTTCCTGATGTACGGCTCTGATACAAGAATCAACACCCCCGGTGTTGCCGACGGCAACTGGAGTTACAGAGTTACAAAAGATCAGCTTCTGAATGCTGATAAAGAATTTTTCAAGAAATTGAACAGAATTTATAAGAGATAAGGATCAGAAATGAAGAAAGAATTTTTTAGTTTTGATGAAAGAATAAAAGAAGCCTCTGCAAAAGCTCTTGCAAAGGCAAGCAAAATGTTTGAGGAGATTGAAGAAATCACCGAATATAACCAGCAGAAAGTGCTCTCCGCGTTCATTAACAACAATGTCTGCGAAGCCGATTTTTCAGGCACAACAGGTTACGGTTACGGTGACAGGGGCAGAGATAAGCTCGACAGAATCTACGCCGATGCTTTCGGCGCCGAAGATGCAATCGTACGCCACAGTTTCACCTGCGGCACTCATACTCTCGCTGTTGCACTTTTCGGAATTCTCCGACCCGGTGACACAATGCTCTGCGTGACAGGTACTCCCTATGATACAATTCACGGCGTTATCGGTCTGACAGGCGAAGGTATGGGCTCGCTGAAAGAATTCGGCGTAAGCTACGCTCAGGTTGACCTCAAAGCTGACGGCAGACCTGACCTCGAAGCAATTGCAGAAGCTGTTAAGAGCAATCCGAAAATGGTTTATATCCAGCGCTCAAGAGGTTACAGCCTGCGTCCGAGCCTTTCGGTTGATGAAATCGGAGAAATCGTTGCGATAGTCAAAGCAAATTCCGATGCGGTTGTTATGGTTGACAACTGTTACGGCGAATTCGTTGAAATGCGTGAGCCTACAGAGGTCGGCGCTGACATAATCGCAGGTTCACTTATCAAAAATGCAGGCGGTGCACTCGCAAGGACAGGCGGCTACATCGCAGGCAAAAAAGAACTTGTTGAGCTTTGCGCATACAGAGCAACTACTCCCGGTCTCGGCAAAGAGGTCGGTTGTTCACTTGATGAAAACAGAAATATGTTTATGGGCGTTTTCAATGCACCGACAGTTGTCGGCAGCGCGCTCAAAGCAGCGGTTTTTACCGCGGCAATGTTTGAAGATTTCGGCTTTGCAGTTACACCTGCAAGCAACGAAAGCCGCCACGATATCATTCAGGCTCTCTGCCTTGAAACTCCCGAAAGACTTGTTGCTTTCTGCCAGGGAATCCAGTCAGGCGCTCCTGTTGACGCTTTTGTTGTGCCCGAGCCCTGGGATATGCCCGGCTATGACAGCAAGGTAATTATGGCGGCAGGTGCATTCATTATGGGCTCTTCAATCGAGCTTTCGGCCGATGCTCCTCTGCGCGAGCCTTACGCAGTATGGCTTCAGGGCGGTATAAACTTCAGCAGCGCAAAAACCGCAATTATGCTTGCCGCGCAGAAGCTTCTTAAGGAAGGGCTGATATAATGGATTTTAAAGGAATTACACGCGACGCCCTGTTTATGATGGCGGATAACCGATTCCGCAACTCAAAAGCATATTATGACGAGCACAAAGAAGAGCTGAAAGCAAAAATGACCGTCCCGATGCGTCAGATTGCGGGTATTCTCGGTGAAGAATTGCTTTCACTCGACCCTATGATGAATACAATTCCCACTAAAATGGTGTCACGAATCCGCAGGGATACGAGATACACCAAGGATAAGCATCTTTACCGCGAGAATATGTGGGCAATGTTTATGCGCGACAAGCATCAGTGGAGAGGTTACCCTTGTATGTGGTTTGAGGTTACACCCTCGTCGTATTCATACGGCATCGGATTTTTCGACAACGAGCCCGGACTGATGGCTGAATTCAGAAAATTTCTTCGTGAAGAAAGCGAAGAATTCATTCAGGCAGCAATCAGCTGCGAAAAAACAGGCGCACGCTTAAGCGGACAGCAATATAAAAGACCTCAGCCCGATTGTCCTCTCGGACTTGAGGAATACTATAACTGCAAAGACTTTTATTTCATCAATTTTTCGGGCGAATTAAACGACCTTGAAAGCGACAAAATAATCGGTATTCTCCGCGATGCTTACAAGGCATTTGCTCCGATGTACCGTTTCCTTCTCAAGGTTTCGGACAGCTATTATTCAAAGGAGGATTAATATGGATTACTCCCGATTCAAAAGCGGCAGTGATATCCGAGGATATGCTCTCGGTGATGAAAGCAATCCCCTTTTTATGAGCGATATTATGGTTATGCGATGTGCATATGCCTTCGCTCAATGGCTCAAAGCAAAGACAGGCAAAGAAAATCTTTATATTTCAATCGGTCACGACAGCCGTCTTTCGGCTGAAAGAATCAAAGATGCCGTTATGAGAGCGCTCTGCTCAAACGGAGTGAGAGTTGCAGACTGCGGACTTTGCTCAACGCCTGCAATGTTTATGACAACGGTTGAAATGAAATGTGACGGCGCGGTGCAGATAACCGCAAGCCACCACCCCAAAGACAGAAACGGACTCAAGTTTTTCACTCGTGACGGCGGTCTTGACGGCAAGGATATCGCTGATATTCTTAAGCTCGCGGGCGAAACCGAAAATCCCATCGGCTCAAAAGGCGGCAGATATATCAAATGCAGATTTATGGAGCGATATGCTGAAATTCTGCGTGAAATGATAATAAACGGCGTTGACAGTAAGGTTGACCGCGAGCATCCTCTCAACGGAATGAAAATCGTTGTTGATGCCGGCAACGGTGTCGGCGGTTTCTATGCAATGAATGTACTTGAGCCTCTGGGTGCGGATATTTCAGGCAGTATTTACCTTGACCCCGACGGAAAATTCCCCAATCACGCTCCGAATCCCGAAAATGCAGAGGCAATGGAATGCGTTTCCGCGGCAACAAAGAATGCAAACGCAGATTTCGGCGTTATTTTTGACACCGATGTTGACAGAGCGGCTTGCGTAGGTAAGGGCGGATTTGAAATTAACCGCAACCGCCTCGTTGCTCTCGCTTCAAAAATCGCTCTTGATTCCTGCAAAGGCGGTACAATTGTTACAGACAGCGTAACCTCCGATGGTCTTGCTGAATTCATAAAGGAAAACGGCGGCATTCACCTGCGATTCAAGAGGGGCTACAGAAATGTCATCAACAAGCAGATTGAGCTTTGCGAAAAAGGCATTCCCTGTCCCCTTGCGATGGAAACTTCAGGTCACGCCGCATTTGCCGAAAACTATTTTCTCGATGACGGCGCTTACCTGATAACAAAGCTCATCATCAAGGCGGCGGCACTCGCATCCGAAGGTAAATGTCTTGATGACCTGATTGCAGATCTTCGCGAGCCTGCAGAGGAAAAAGAGCTCCGATTCAAAATTCTCTGCGATGATTTCCGCCCCGAAGGTGAAAAAATCATTGCTCTTTTTGAGAAAGAAGCACAAACCCGAGGCGGTTGGTGCGCCGCAGAAGAAAACTTCGAAGGCATCCGCATCAACACCGACAAAGCAAACGGAAACGGATGGTTTCTGCTTCGTCTGAGCGTGCACGACCCGATAATCGTGCTCAACTCCGAGAGCAACGAAATCGGCGGCACTCTCACAATGGCAAAGGATATTCTGAACATTATCTCAAAGGCTAAAAACATTGATTTGCTTGATATCTCAGCCCTTGAAGCATACTGTTCATAATCATAAAAAGAAAGGAAAAATAAAAATGATTGATAAGATTATCGCAGCATTTTTCGCATTCATCACATTCATTCTCTCCGCTTTCTACACCCCGTCACCCATAACATCGGTAAACCCCGAAACACTTCCCGAGGCAACAATCGAGCAGACCATCACTGTTATGACATATAACATCTATATGGGCGGCACAGGTGAAAAAGCTCCCGAAAACAGAGCTCCTCTCATCAAGCAGAATGTTGAAACCTACAATCCCGATTCCTTCGGTATGCAGGAAGTTACAGAAAACTGGTATGAAATCCTTAAGACTACCTTCCCCGATTACGGCTATGTAGGAGTCGGCAGAGCAAGAGACCTCGGCGGCGAAGCAAGCCCCATTTTCTATAAAAAGGACAAATATGAGCTTGTTGAGGGCGGCACATTCTGGCTTTCCAAGACACCTGATAAACCCTCAAAGGGCTGGGATGCAATGTTTAACAGAGTCTGCACATACGCCGTGCTCAAGGACAAGGAAACAGGCTTCACTTATGCTCATTTCAACGCTCATTTTGACCATCTCGGCGTTATCGCAAGACAGGAATCCGTTGCTGTTGTAACAAGCAAGATTGCTGAAATTGCTCCCGATATGCCCGTTGTTTTCACAGGCGACCTCAATGAGAATATGGAAAGCGAAATGTATGCATCAGTTATTCAGAGCGGTTTCGCTGATACAAGAGTACTTTCAGGCTCCGAAGATAATGACGGCACTTTCCACGGATACTCTGACCTTACAACAAAAGAGCTTCCCATCGATTTCATTTTTGCAAATGCATATGTTAAATCCGTCAGCAGTTATTCTGTTAACCGCGATAAGCTCAACGGAATCTATCCTTCCGACCATCACCCCGTTATTTCAACACTCACTATGATTAACTGAAAGGAGAGTTAATTATGTTTTTCAAATTCACACAGGCAATCATTGCATTTTTTACCGCAATCATTTCACTTATCGCTCCCCAGACACCCTCGCAGGGCATCAATCCGAGCGTACCTCCCGTAAATGTCAATCCCCATCCTATCGTTGAAGCCGCTTCAACACAGGATGTTACAATTATGTCCTACAACCTCAAAATCAGCGGTGACGGTATCAGAGCCGTTGAAAAGAGAGCAGTACATATTCTCAACACAATAAACGAAAAAGCTCCCGACTCACTCGGCGTGCAGGAAGCTGATAAGAGATGGGTTGAAACTCTTGCTGCAGGTCTTACAGACTATGCTCACGTTGAAAAATACAGAGATGACGGCGTTTCAGAGGGTGAATCAAGCGCAATCTTCTATCTCAAGGATAAATATGACCTTGTTGAATCCGGTCATTTCTGGCTTTCCGAAACTCCCGACGAGCCTTCTCTCGGCTGGGATGCGGCTTGTAACAGAATCTGCACATATGCTGTCCTCAGAAACAAGGAAACAGGCTTCACATATGCTCATTTCAATGTGCATTTTGACCACGTCGGCGCGGTTGCACAGGAAGAATCCGTTTCACTCATCACAGCAAAAATTGCTGATATCGCTCCCGATATCCCCGTTGTACTGACAGGCGACTTCAATGTTGACGAAGGCTCTGCTTGCTACAATGCGCTTGTTGAATGCGGACTTAAAGATACCAAGTATCTTGCTGAAAAAGCTGACAACCACGCAACATACCACGGATACCATGTAATTATGCCTTCAACAAAGCCTATCGACTTCATTTTCACAAACGCTTATGTTTCATCAGTCAAGTCATATAAGATTGATTCAGGTTTCATTGACCACATTCTCGCATCAGACCACTTCCCTGTTACAGTTGAAATGACACTTTTTAACGGAGGTACAAAATAATGTTCAGAATTATGTCTTTCAATCTTCTCTGCTGGGGTAACGGCCACAGATTCTTTGAAAACAGAATCCCTCTTGTCTGCCAAATTATCCGCGAAGCAAAGCCCTCCTCCTTCGGTGTGCAGGAGGCTCACATTGAATGGATGACTGCGCTCAAAGAAAATCTCCCCGAATATGATTATGTCGGTGTAGGCAGAGATGACGGCAAGGAAGAAGGCGAATTCACAGCTGTTTTCTATCTTAAAGATGAATTCACAGCAAGCGACAGCGGTAACTTCTGGATTTCAGAAACTCCCGATGTCCCCTCAAAGGGTTGGGATTCCGCCTGCACAAGAGTTGCAACATACGTCAAACTCACTCATAAAGAAAGCGGCAAGGAATACATTCATTTCAACACTCATCTTGACCATGTCGGCAGAGTTGCACAGATTAACGGTGCAAAGATGATTCAGGAAAAAGCAGCATCCTTCGGCGGTGTACCTGTTGTCTGCACAGGCGACTTCAATGTTGAGCAGGGTTCCGATTGCTACAACACAATGATAAGCGCAAATATGGCTGACGCACGCACCCTCGCTCCCGACAGCGACGATTGCTACACCTTCCACGGCTTCAAACCCGAAGAAATCCGAACAATCATCGACTTTGTTTTCGTTGACAAAGCAACAGTAAGACCTCTTAACTTCAAGGTTATCAACAAACTCATCGACGGCGAATTCTATTCCGACCACTACGCAGTTTATGCGGATGTTGAGCTTATCTGATTTATCTTAAAATATCAAAAGCGACCTGCATCGGTTATCACCTTTGCAAGTCGCTTATTTTTTATATCTTTTCTCTGTATTTCTTTCTGATGTATCTGAACAGCACATATGCAAGACAGATTGCAACGAAGATTCCGATATAAATTACATAATTCCAGGCTTCGGGAGTCATAACGGTACCTTCGTTATTTCCGAGTTCGCCGTCGCCGAAGAAGAAATCATAGTTGCTTGAATCATCATTCGGGATGTGATTCTTTACATCGTCCCAGAGTGTGCTCATCAGAGCGAGAGTTTCAGGATTGAGATTGAGGAAATTCTGTGTTTTGAATTTTCCTTCCTCGGGATAGAGGATTTCATTCTGATAATAGCTGTATTCAGGGTTGGTGTAAACGCCTGTATGAGGGCTTGCATAGCAGATATATTCAGCATTTGCAAGAGCAATTTCAGGGTCGAGCATATAGTCGATGAAAAGCTCTGCCGCACGCTTATTCTGCGAGCCTTTGAGGATGCACATTGCATCAACAAAGAAGTTTACGCCTTCCTCGGGGTAGATAAGCTCAAGTGCAGGATTATTCTCCTGCATTGAAAGGAAATCACCTGCGTAATAAGGCGCAAATGCAGCTTCGCCTGATTCCATCATATTAAAGACTTCGTCACTGACATAGGTAGGAGAAACGATTTTCTGCTCCTTAAGAAGCTCTGCAGCAACCTTCCAGGCAGCTTCGGACTGCATATTGTAATCCATACCGAGAATACTCTGAGCAATTGCAAAGGCATCTCTCGGGTTATTAAACATCAGGATTCCGCCTGTATAATTCTTATCCCAGAGAGATTTCCAGCTTGTGGGTGTTTCAGAAACCATCTCGGTGTTGTAAATCAGACCAACCATACCGACTGTATAAGGTACGGAATATTCATTATTCGGGTCATAACTAAGAGCGCGGTATTTTTCGGGGATGTAATGATAGTTAGGGATATTTGAAAAATCGATTTTCTGAAGCATATCCTCCGCTATCATTCTCTCAATCATATAGTCCGAGGGAATAACGATATCATATGCAACACCGCCGCTTTTGAGCTTTGAATACATTGTTTCGTTGTTATCAAAGGTGTCATAAACAACGGTAATGCCGTATCTGTTTTCAAATTCTTTGATGACATCAAGAGAGTCATCCGAGCCGTCTGAAATATATTCGCCCCAGTTATAAACATAGAGGGTTGTGCCTCTGAGGGCTTCAATTTCATCCGCTTCAGCCGCAAATCCCGAAAAAGCGGGAAGCATTACGGCTGCAAGTGCAAGAAACAACGCAATAACTTTTTTCACGCCTTGCAACTCCTTTCGTCGAGATAAACAGAATAAATCCTTAAGATTTCTTCTTTGTTTTGTCTTCGCTCTTCTGCTGTGCAACATTATAGATGATAAGAAGCACAAGAATGCTCACAAAAATAAGAGCCGAAAGAGCATACATATCGGGCTTGACTCTTTTCTTGGTCATTGAGAAAATCGCAATCGGAAGAGTCTGGAAACCGGGACCGCTTGTGAAATAGCTGATAATGAAATCATCAAGCGAAAGAGTAAATGCCATAATCATTCCCGTAATTACGCCGGGCATAATCGACGGAAGCACAACCTTGAAGAATGCGGAAACAGGTTTGCAACCGAGGTCCTGCGCCGCTTCTGCGAGGTTTTTATCCGTCTGGCGAAGCTTGGGTAAAACATTGAGAATGACATAAGGCAGGTTGAATGTGACATGGGCAACGAGCATTGTGCCGAAACCGAGCACAGCGCTGTTGCTTACGAGTCTGCCTGCAAAAACAAACAGAAGCATCATTGAGATACCCGTTACGATTTCGGGATTCATCATAGGGATATTGGTTACAGCCATAATACCCGAGCGCAGGGGACTTTTTTTCATCTTGTCGATTCCGACAGCCGCGGCTGTGCCGAGTGCTGTTGCAATAACCGATGAGCAGACCGCAAGAATAACTGTGTTATAAAGTGCGGTAAGCGTTGCCTCATCCTTAAAAAGAGCCTTGTACCACTGCAGAGAAAAACCTGTAAGCATACTTGTGCTCGATGATGAGTTAAACGAGAAAATGATGAGAACAATAATCGGTGCATAGAGGAAAAGGAAAACAAGAATGGTATAAAGCTTTGAAAAAACCTTCATATAACCATACCCTCCTCATCCTCGGTAAAGCGATTCATAACCGCCATACAGATAAGAATAAGCACCATCAGAACAAGCGAAATTGCCGCTCCGAGGTTGTAGTTATACGATTGCTGGAACTGTCTTTCAATAACATCACCGATAAGGTCGAATGAGCCGCCGCCGAGCTTCTGCGAAATATAGAAGGTACTGACTGAGGGCACAAAAACCATTGTGATGCCCGAAACAACGCCGGGCATACTCATCGGGATGATGCATTTTCTGATAACGGTAAGTCTGTTACCGCCCAAGTCCTGACATGCCTCAACCATTGAATAATCGAGCTTTGCCATAACCGAATAAATCGGCATTATCATATAGGGCAGAAAGTTATAAACCATACCGAGAATAACTGCTCCCGGGGTGTTTATCATATGAACAGGGTCAAGTCCGAGCTTCGTGAAGAAGCTGTTGATGATACCTGTATCCTGAAGCAGAGCCATCCAGGAATATGTTCTGATAAGGAAGCTCATCCACATCGGAAGCATAACAAGCATAACGAGGGTGCGCTGCACCTTATCTGTTTTTTGAGAAATGATATATGCAAGCGGAAATGCAATCACAAGGCAAATCAGCGTTGCCACAATTCCGAACCATATCGAGCGAAGGAATGTGGGAGCATATTTTCCAAGCTCCTGCATATTCGCGAGAGTGAAGTTGCCGTCGGCATTTGTGAAGGAATAATAAACAACAAAAATCAACGGCGCAATAATAAACAGAATTGCCCATACGATATAAGGCGCGGCAATCAGCTTTGAGCCGAGAGATGAACGGTTGCTCATTCTTCCTCCACCTCCTCGGGGTCAGAAAGCTCATCAAACTCCTCGCTGAAGGAGCTGTAGTCGCCGTATATACCTGAATATTCGGATTTTTTCATAATATGAATTGCATCGGGCTCAATGAAAAGACCGATTTTGCTGCCCTCTGCCTGATAATCGGTTGTCTGAATCATCCACTTGAAACCGCCGATATCAACGATAATTTCAAAATGAACGCCCTTGAAGGTTACGGATGTTACCTCACCCTTAAGCATACCTTTCTCAACGGGAACAACATCAACGTCTTCGGGGCGGACAACAACCACAACCGCCTCATTCTTTGCGAAGCCCTTATCAAGGCATTCGAAACGGTGACCCGAAAACTCAACGAGACAGTCATCGAGCATAACGCCGTCAAGAATATTACTCTCACCGATGAAATCGGCTACGAAAGCGTTTTTAGGCTCGTTATAGATATCAAGAGGTGTGCCTATCTGCTGGATAACACCGCTGTCCATAACAACAACGGTATCAGACATCGAAAGAGCTTCCTCCTGGTCGTGAGTAACATAGATAAAGGTGATACCGAGCCTCTGCTGGATATTTTTAAGCTCGTGCTGCATATCCTTTCGAAGCTTGAGGTCAAGCGCACCGAGAGGCTCATCAAGAAGAAGGACTCTGGGATTAACCGCAAGAGCTCTTGCAATCGCAACTCTCTGCTGCTGACCGCCTGAAAGTGAATTTATATTGCGTTTATTAAAGCCCTTGAGGTTAACAAGAGCGAGCATTTCCTCAACGGTTTCCTTAATCTGCTTCTCGGGAACTTTTTTGATTCGCAGACCGAAAGCGATGTTTTCATAAACATTAAGATGAGGAAAAAGAGCATAACGCTGAAAAACGGTGTTCACCTGTCTCTTATGAGGCGGCACACCATTGATTTTTTTGCCTTCAAAAATAACCTCACCTTCATCGGGCTCGATGAAGCCTGCGATAATGCGAAGAGTGGTTGTTTTACCGCATCCCGAAGGACCGAGAAAAGTAATAAACTCCTTATCGCGGATATAGAGGTTAAGGTCTTTAAGCACCTGATTATCTCCGAATTTGACGGAAATGTTTTTTAAATCGATAATAACATTTTCTTTCAATTATGCATCCCCTCTCTGCCCTTTCCGAACAAGCGGACAAAAACGGCTGATAATAGATTTTTACATAAAAAAGACGAAACTGCTTTATTATATAAAAGTATAATATAAAATATAGAGCAAAATCTTGCAAATGTCAACAATTTTTTTAATCTATCCGCGAAAAATCCGTTTCGGTTTGGGTTTTTTAAATATTTTACTCTGTTTTGCTCACTAATACTCTTTTTTTCTCTGTTTTGCTCGTTTTTTTATTTTGAAAAAAATTTTTGTAATTCTGCCCTTTTCTTTCCTTTCAAAGCTGATAACACCGCGTTTTTCAGGCAATACTGTTATTGCAAGAAATGATTACGGGGTGATAATTTGCAATTCAACAAGGTTGAAATCTGCGGAATCAACACTGCGAAGCTTAAAGTCCTCAAGGAAAGCGAAAAAATGGAGCTTCTGCGAAAAGCAAGGTCGGGCGACAAAGCAGCAAGGGATGAGCTTGTGATGGGCAATCTCAGGCTTGTGCTGAGCGTAATTCAGCGATTTGCCAACAGAGGAGAAAATCCCGATGACCTTTTTCAGGTCGGTTGCATCGGTCTGATAAAGGCAATTGATAACTTTGACCTGAATCTCGATGTCAGATTCAGCACCTATGCCTGCCCTATGATTATCGGCGAGGTGCGCCGCCATCTTCGTGATAACAATCCTGTCAGGGTCAGCCGCTCGGTCAGGGATATGGCATATCACGCGATGCAGGTGCGTGAAAGACTCATAAATGAGCTTGAGCGCGACCCCACCCCCGAAGAAATCGCCAAAGAGCTCGGCACAGACAGAGAAACCGTTGTAATTGCCCTCGATGCAATAGTTGAGCCTGTTTCGCTCAACGAGCCTGTTTACTCTGACGGCGGCGACACAATTTATGTAATGGACCAGATTGGCTCAAACGAAACCGACGAAAGCTGGCTTGACGAAATTCTTCTGCGCCAATCAATAAAGGATCTCAATCCCCGAGAAAAAAAGATTCTGTGGCTTCGGTTTATGGCAGGCAAAACTCAGATGGAGGTTGCAAACGAAATCGGCATATCGCAGGCTCAGGTTTCAAGGCTCGAAAAGGGCGCAATCAAGAGAATCAAAGAGAATATCAGGGCATAAAAAAGGAGAGTGTCTTTTCAGACACTCTCTGCTAATCTTTTACATAAGTGCAACCGACATTGCGAGAAGCACCTGCGCAGGATAATATGTTGAAAGCTCAAGAGTAACAAGAGCATTCTTTCGCTTGACCGCGGTGAAATAAAGAATTCCGAGACAAGTATCGCTGATGAGGAAACAGATGCAGGATACCAGCGCGGTTATATATGCAGGATGAACACCGTTATGGTGAATCATTTCCGCCGCCATTGCAACCTTAATAAACAGAAGACCGTAATAGACCGACATTATCAGCTTCATCTTCATATCAACCTTCATTTTGAGAACAGCCGTCAAGACAAAGGCAAGAATCGCACCGCCGAGACCGACAAGCAAAGTTATCGGATGAATGCCGACCTGCGTAACAAACGCAAACAGGCAACAGATATGGCCGAGCGAGAAGAAAAGCAAGCCGAGAATAATAAGTTTTGTTTTGAATTTCGGCGCAATTTCCTTGATTCCGAGAAGAACATCTCCGAAGAATCCGAACATCAGCGCAAATGAAACAAGGCAGAAATAATAGGTTTCCTTCGGAGAAAAACTGTAACCGACAATTGCAACCGAAACAAACGAAAAACTGGCAAGAAACTTGAAAAGCATACCGTCAAACGATTTACCGTTGCGTCTGAGCAAAATGCAACAAAGTGCAAAAACTGCCGTTAACGCCGCAAGAACATAACAAAGCGGTGACATAGAATTCCTCCTTCAGAATTTAATTGATATATTCGGACCATATGCCGTCGGATTCAAATCCGATTTTTTTATAAAACTCAAGAAGAGAATCATTGCGGCAGAAAAGATAAACCGTTTTGTCATCAAAACTGTCTGCAAGTGCCTTGACAAGCTTTGATGCAAGTCCCCTTCCTCTTGCGGTTTCTCTTGTTGCAACCGCGCCGAGAAGGACGGATTTCTCGCCGATAAACAATGCGCTTGCGCATGCATCAAGCTGCTTATCCGCGCAAACGGCAAGCTTTGCCGCTCCCCTGTTGAGCTTCGAGCAATAATCCGCAAGGAATGAGCCGTAATCGCCCATCTCAAAACCGCATTCCGACAAAAGAGAATAAACCTCTTTCTTATCGTAATCCCATTCAACGCAAGGGTCTGCAGGTGAAAAATTGCCGTTATATTTAACAATATATGATGATTTTGAAGCAATATAACCGAGTTTTTCAAGCACTTCAACGCGGCAGGAAAGAGAAGCGAATCCAACAGTTTTAACAAACTCTTTAAGCTCGTCATAATCCGCATTATCAGTGCAACAGATGCTCATATTGCCGTCAATTCTGCTTACTGCGGCAACAGGCTCATCATCAATATACTGCACCCAGAAAAGCACAAAACCATGACCGAATCCGTAGGTTTTCGCAAGAGCCGAAACCCTTGCTCCGTAAGGGTCATCAGGCAAAAAGTCAAGCTGATTCAATGTTTCACAAAGCTTCAGCATGAGGCAAAATCCTCCGCAAGAGCCTTGATGAGTTTAAGACTTTCGTCAACATCGCTGAATTTAATCACGCAAGAGGGTGAGTGAAGATATCGACAAGGTACAGAAACGGTCAGCACCTTGACTCCACCCCTGCTCTTATGAATCGCGCCTGCATCGTTGCCGCCTGCAACAGCCGTCTTGGGCTGGCAAAGAATATTCTTTTCTGCGGCAATCTCAAAAGCTCTGTCAAAAAGAGCCTTATCATAAATCGTGCTTCTGTCCATAAAGGAAACCGTGCCGCCCTTACCGCAGATACACACTCTGTCATTATCTTTGACGCCCGAGATATCAGCCGCCGTTGTGGTTTCAACAACCACCGCATAATCGGGAGCAATAGAGAAAGCCGCAGTCTGCGCACCTCTTGTACCGATTTCCTCCTGCACGCTGAAAGAAAACCAGGCATCATATTCAATTTCGCCTCTGATGATTTCAATCAGAATTGCACATCCGACTCTGTCATCAAGAGCCTTCGCCTTGATGAAGCCTTCGCCGAATTCAACAAAGTCACCGCCGAATACAACCTCATCGCCAAGAGATACAACTGATTCAGCCTCTGCTTTATCAGCCGCACCGATGTCAATATAAAGCTCGTCTGCAGACGGAATTGCATCTTCCTTATCCTTGTCAACAAGGTGGATGGGCTTGATTCCGATAACACCGTTGATTGAATTTTCGCCGACCTTGACGCTTCTGCCGATAATAACTTTTGAATTGATGCCGCCGACTTTTGTGAATTTCAGAAATCCGTCGGAAGTGATACCCGTAATCATCATACCGACCTCATCCATATGAGCGTCAAGCATAACCTTATTTTTCGCAGGCTTTCTGCCTTTTTTGAACACAATGAGATTTCCCAGAGGGTCAATGCTGTATTCGGCACAGCCTTTTATTTTTTCAATTATAAAATCTCTGACAGCATTCTCTCTGCCCGAGATACCCGAAAGGGCGCAAAGTTCTTTTATAAGCTCAAGCATTTTCTTTGCTCCTTCCGATAATATATTCAGCCATCAGCCTTGCGGTGCTTTCGATATCTTCAAGGTCACAGACCTCGCAGGCAGTATGCATATTACGAAGGGGAACGGAAATAAGCGCCGTTCTGACACCCTTGCCGGAAACCTGAATTTCGTCGCAGTTTGTGCCTGTTCTGCCACCCATAACCTCAAGCTGATAAGGGATATTTTCTTTCTTTGCGATTTCTTCAAGAGCTTTGCTCATCGCATAATCAAGCGAGGGGGCATAGCCTATCATCGCACCTTTACCGAGCACTCCGTATTTTTCGGAGCTGACCGAGGGAGCCGCCGCAAAGCTTACATCAACGGCAATTGCCTCATCGGGCTGAGCCGAAAAAGCCGCCGTCTGCGCTCCGCTTCCGCCTGTTTCTTCCTGAACGGAAAATGCAACTTCAAGGTTAGCATCAACACCGTTTTCCTCAAGAATTTCAAGGCATCTGAGCACTGCAACGACACCTGCTCTGTCATCAACAGAGGGTGAGCTTACTCGGTTGCCGAGAAGCTGAAGATAATTGCCGTTGAAGGTGACTCTGTCACCGAGAGAAACAATTTTCTCTGCTTCTTCTTTTGTCATTCCGATATCAATTGCCATTTCTTCAAACGGCAGTGCTTTTGATGCATCATCGGACTTTGCGAGATGGGGCGGAGTTGATGTTATAACTCCGAAAACATCCTTTTTGCCGTGAACAGTCACCTCTGCCGCGGCAAAAACTCTTCTGTCTGCGCCGCCGCATTTTGTGAATTTAATGAAACCGACTTCATCAATCGCGGTAACAATAAGTCCGATCTGGTCAAGATGAGCGTCAAGCAGAATGTGAGGGCCTTTGCCCTCTTTTCTGCCTCTGACGCTACCGAGAGCATCGGTGCTCACAGGCATAAACCTGCCGAGCATCTCCGATGCAACTTTTGCAGCTTCGCATTCCGCGCCCGAAACACCCTTTGCTGAGCAAAGAGCCTCGAGCATTGCCGAAATTTCTGCAAATTTATTCATAAAAACCACTTCCGTTAATCGATTACTTTAACGCCGCCAACAGGACGGATATTAAGCACATAGCAAGACTTTTCACCGAAAACAGCGCAGATTTCGCTCTTGAATTCATCAAGCATATTTTCGGGAACAAAAGCCTGAATTGTGCCTGCGAAACCGCCGCCGTGAACTCTCCATGCACCCTTGTCCTTAAGCAGACGGTTACAGATAGCAAGAGCTACGCTGACAGGCTGGTCTGAAGGTGCTTTGCAGGTATAGATATTCTGGTTATACATATATGATGAGTAACCGCTGTCGATAATCAGAGCCTTGAATGCCTCGAAATCGTTTGAAGCAAGAGCCTGAGCCTGAAGGTCAACTCTCTTGTTTTCCTCAAAGAAATGCATCGCACGAAGAACCGCTCTGTCACCTGCGGACTCGCGGATAACGGGAATGTTCTTTCTGAAATCATCAAAATCAACATCGCGGAGAACGGGTTTACCGAACTTTGCGGCAACAGCTTCCATTTCGCCTCTTACAGCCGCATATTCATCAGTAAGGTCTGCGTGGTTTCCACCTGTATCAACGATGCAGAGAGCGTGGTTGCAGGATGCGAAATCAAAAGAAACCTTGTTGATAACGGGAACTGCAGGGTCTTTAAAATCAATCTGAACGAAGCTGCCTACGGAACAAGCCATCTGGTCCATCAGACCGCAGGGTTTGCCGAAATATTCATTTTCTGCAAACTGAGCAATCTGGGCAATTTCAACTGCACTTACCTTGCCGTCATTATAAAGATGATTAAGAATTGTGCCGAGAAGAACTTCAAATGCTGCGGAAGATGAAAGACCTGAGCCTGAAAGAACATCGGATGCGGAAGCAGCATCAAAACCGCCGATATTATAGCCTCTGTTTCTGAATCCTGCGGCAACGCCTCTTACAAGAGATTCGGATCTGCCTCTTTCGTTGGGCATAACACTCATATCCGAAAGGTCAATTGCATCCATTTTATAACCTTCAGACTTGAATCTGATGATGTTGTCATTGTTCATTGAAACAACGGCAACAGCGTCAAGGTTAACGCTTGCAGCAAGCACCTTGCCGTGGTTATGGTCGGTATGGTTGCCGCCGACTTCTGTTCTGCCGGGTGCACTGAAAATGCCAACTTCTCTGTCTGTACCGAAAAGCTGCTCGAAGCTTTCAGCAATGCGGATATATCTTTCTTTCTGTGAAGCGATGTCCTCTTTCTTATAAATTCCCGCAAAAATATCATCATATTCTGCGGTTGCAAGCTTCGCTTTAAGGTCAGTTGTTTTTATCATTTTATTTTCTTCCTTTCTGTTGAAGATTTATTTTTTGATTTTATTTTTGCCTTGCGCAGGGCTCTCTCAACCACACGCCAAATTCCGTTGACGCAAAGAAGCGAAATACCCGAAACAAAGGCAAGCATCATTATCGGCACAATGAATTCGGGTGACAAGGGGTCGAAAACATTGCGTCCGACAAATGTATACGAAATAATCTGCGGCATATAGCCGATTACCGACAATACAATAAATCGGAAATAATCAAACTCCAGCGAGCCGTAAACTCCCGATATTGTATTGACCGGCATAACGGGTAACAAACGGAGAATAACAAGCAATGACGAGTTTCCGTTTCCGTCCTGTTCAATCAATTTACGCAATCTGTCATTTTTCCGTATGAGTTTCCACGCGCCGCCTGCACCGAAGCGTCTGCCTGCAAAAAAACGGATTGTCAAAAGAATGCAGAATCCGATTGTGTTAACAGGGACAGAAATATACATCGGAAGCATTGCACCCGTCAGGAAACATACTGTCGGCGTGGGATAAATCGGAATAAAGCTTTTGATTGCAAACAAAAGAAATATCGTTGCCACAAACAGCCATTTATCGTCAAGATGCGCAATCTGCGTTTCAAGAAGGGCAAGCTCCGCTTTTATGACTTCATACCAATGCCAGAGCTGCTCATATCGGAGCAGATACAAAAGGACAGCTGCCGCAATACCGATTATGATAAGAATCAAGCCGCAAAAGAGCATAATTTTTTGAGGTTTTTGTTTACCTTTCAATTTTTCACCCCAATTCATACTTGCGCTTATACACAATATATTCTATAATATAAACTGTAATCGGTCAATATTTATTTAGAATATATTTTGAATATCAATCGGAGGATAAACAATTATGAAAATAACAATTCTTGACGGATATGCAGAAAATCCGGGCGACCTTTCCTGGGACTGGCTCTCGGAATACGGCGAATACACCGTATATGACCGCACCCCTGCCGAACTGATTGCTCAGCGCGCAGAAGGATGCGATATCATCATCACAAACAAGACTCCCCTTCGCAGAGATTTGCTCAAGACTCTCACAAACCTCAAATATATCGGTCTTCTCAGCACAGGCTATAACATCGTTGACTGGGACTATTGCAAGGAAGTCGGAATCCCTGTTTGCAACATTCCGTCATACAGCACCGCCGCAGTTGCACAGCTCACTTTTGCGCTGATTCTTGAGCACACAAACGCGGTTGCAGTCCACAGCGAATCCGTCCACAACGGTGAATGGGCATCGTGCAAGGATTTCTGCTATCAGAAAACTCCCCTGACCGAGCTTCTCGGCAAGACTCTCGGAATTATCGGATTCGGCAGCATCGGTAAAGCAGTTGCAAAAATTGCTCTTGCATTCGGAATGAAAGTTATCGCTTCAACTAACCATCCTGCGCCGTTTGAGGGCGTTGAATTTACTGACAAAGACACGCTTCTGGCAAACAGCGATTTCGTTTCGCTCCACTGTCCGCTGACAGAGAAAACAGAGGGTATGGTCAACGCTGATTTCCTCTCAAAAATGAAGCCTTCCGCTATGCTTATCAACACATCGAGAGGCCAGGTTGTCAACGAAAATGACCTTGCAAATGCTCTGAAAAACGGCACAATCGCCGCCGCAGGTCTTGATGTTTTATCACAAGAGCCGCCGAAAGCTGACAATCCCCTTTTCGGTCTGAAAAATTGCTTTATCACTCCGCACATTGCCTGGGCAGGCTATGAAACAAGAGTCAGACTTATGGAAATCTGCAAGAAAAATCTTAAGGCATTTTCTCTCGACAATCCCATCAATGTTGTATATTAAAACAAAAAGCAGGTGCTCCGCAAAGCACCTGCTTTTTTGTTATCAGGAATTGAAATTTGCTCCGTTATTTGTAAACAGAACTTCGAGAGTTGAAAGATTTTCGTTAAAAATGATTGAGATATACACTTTCTTCTCTGTATTTATTCCGTCAAAAATATAAGTTGAGAATCCGTCAAGCTTATATTGTAAAACTTCGCCTGTGAATCCGCTCTTTTCAAGGCTCTTGATATACTCATCAAACTGTTTTCTCGAAACACCGACAAAAGGATTCCCTTGCATATAAGTAATCTGCCATGTTTCGTGGAATGCGCCGTCAAACTCATGTTTGACAAGCTGACCCGAGGATGTTATTTCTTTGTAAACACCCGGAATCATTGAATAACTGTCAATAACGGGATAATAATTCCCAAGCTCAGGATAAAATGACACTCCGCATTCAACAATATCAAGGGTCACGGCGTAGCTTCCGTCGATTTCGTTTTCACAATCAACAATACTGATGATGTGTTTGCCGTTTTGCCACGAGCCATATACACCGGGGGGATAATATTCATAGCTTGTTGCAGAAGATTCAGTAAACTTGATGCCACCCTTATAACCTGCATCAACAAGGTCGTTTGAGAATTTGACGAGGCTGTGCTTCGGCGCAGAAAACTTGAATCTTATCCAATCGGAGCGATAGCCCTCTTTGGATTCTGCGGCGCTGTATTTAATCATTGAAATATTTGATGTACCTTCGGGAATTGAAGGGAAGCCTTCGGGCAACTCATCTTTTGTTATCTGAATCAAAGATGTTGTTTTTTCGCCTGTTGCACCTTCTGAAGCAGGCTTGGTTTCAAACCAATCCGCCTTTGTTTCTCTCGGAATGCCTGTATATTCATCAACATTCACATAGCTTACATTGGGTTTTACCTCGTCGCCGTTACAGGCGCAGAGAAAAATCATCGGTATACAAAGCAATAATGCAATAAATCTTTTCATATCAAATCCTCCTGCAGATAATAATATCACAGTTTTTTATGTTTTTCAATATTCTGTTGCGTTGCAATGATGATTTTGTTATAATAATTGAAATACTGCTTCGGAGGTGAAAAAATGCCGAGAGAAATCAACTATACAGTCACGCCTGAATATGACGGCAAAAAGGTTGTCAATTTTCTTAGGGAATACTGCGGACTTTCGGCACGAATAGTCAGAAGCATCAAATTCACGCCCGACGGTATGAAGCTCAACGGCACAAAAACACGCACAACCGACAAAATAAAATGCGGCGACCTGATAACAATTCTCATCCCTGACAGCGGCGATGCACCCGAGCCGATGCAGGCGGATTTAAGGATTATTTATGAGGATGATGATATCCTTGTTATCAACAAGTCACCCTTTATGGCGATGCATCCGACCCACAACCATCAGGGCGACACCCTCGCAAATGCAGTTGCCGCTTACCTTGATACAAAAGGAATCCGAAGTTCTTTCCGCTCCGTCGGAAGGCTCGACAAAGGTACATCGGGCGTTGTTGTCTGCGCACTCAATTCGCTTGCAGCCTGCAAACTTTCGGGCAACATAAAAAAGGAATACTGCGCTCTCATCAAGGGTAATCTTTCGGGAAAAGGCAGCGTTGATGTGCCGATTTACAGACCCGACCCGATGAAGACACTGCGTGCCTGCTCATACGAAATTGAAGGCGAATCAGCTCTCACTCATTGGACGGTTGAAGAAGAATTCAGCGGCGCAACCCTTGTAAGGCTTAACCTTGAAACAGGCAGAACGCATCAGATAAGAGTGCATATGTCATTTATCGGTCATCCCCTTGCAGGCGACGATATGTATGGCGATTTTATGCCGGAAATCGGCCATCAGCTTCTGCATTGCCGTAAATGCACTCTCACTCACCCTGTTACGGGAGAAAAAATGGTTTTCGAGGCAGAATTATGGGATGATTTCAAAAATGCCGTTGAAATGGTGAAAAAGCCGTCTGAAAACGCATAATTATTCGGAATAGTTTATAAAAATACATATTTTGCTTGATTTTTCTTTATTTAATGATATAATTAAGTTACATTAAATCTATGGAGGTTTACAAAATGAAAAAGTTTACCAAGCTCCTCGCTCTCGTTATGGCTCTTGTTTTCGTTGTAACCGCATTCTCAGCTTGCGGCGGCGAAAAAACATCCGCAGTCAAGGTTATTGACATTGAACTCACAGACGAAAACTACGCATTCGGCGTTGATAAGGCTCAGCCCGAACTTCTCGCAAAAGTTAACGCATTCATCAAGGAAATCAAAGAGAACGGCAAGTTTGATGCTATCTGCAACAACTATTTCGGTGACGGTACTCCCGTTGCAGTAAAGTCTGCAAAGCTTGATACAAGCAAGGAACAGCTCGTTGTTGCAACAAACGCCGCTTTCGAGCCCTTTGAGTACACACCCAACGCAGGTGAAGATTACTACGGCATTGATATGGAAATCGCTGCTGCTCTTGCCGAATATCTCGGTCAGGAGCTCGTAATCCAGAATATGGATTTCGATGCAGTTTGCCTTTCCGTCGGTCAGCATCAGTGTGACATCGCAATGGCAGGTCTCACAATCAAACCTGACAGAGAAGAATACGTAACCTTCTCCGATTCTTACTATGCGGCTTCACAGAAGCTCATCGTTACAGGTGACAACACCGCTTTCGATGCTTGTGCTACAAAAGAAGACGTTGAAGCTATCCTCAACAGCTACACAGCAGAAACAAAGATTGCCGTTCAGGGCGGCACAACAGGTCAGTTCTACGTTGAAGGCGACGCAGACTGGGAATTTGACGGCTTTGCAGCTACCTGCGTTCCTTATAAGAACGGTTCACTCGCGGTTCAGGATCTTATTAACGGCGGCGTTCAGGCTGTTATCATCGACTCTGCTCCCGCAACCTGCATCACAGAAGCTATCAACGCTGTAAACTGATTTTTCTCAAATAAAACTTTCCGGCAGCCTCACCTTCGGGTGAGGTTGCTTTATGAAAAGGAATAATACATATGAATTTTGACGCAAAAATAAACAAATTCATTGACATACTTATTAATCAGAACGGATATATCAAGGTTATTGAGGGTCTTGAAAATACCCTTAAAATTGCGATTTTCGGTCTCATTATCGGTATTGTCATCGGCACTCTGATTGCTACGGTAAGAGTTGTTCCGAAATACAAGGTCCTGCCCAGAATCCTCAACAGCATCTGTTCGTTCTACGTTGCATTTTTCAGAGGAACACCTATGGTTGTCCAGCTCCTTGTTTTCTACTACGTTGCGCTTCCGCTTATGGGAATCCGCCTGCCTTCCGTAACGGTTGCGATTGCCGTTTTCGGTCTTAACAGCGGTGCTTACATATCTGAAATTATGCGAAGCGGTATTCAGTCGGTTGATTCAGGTCAGACAGAGGGCGGTCGCTCCGTCGGTCTGAGCTTTTCAACAACGATGCTTAAAATCGTTATTCCTCAGGCGGTCAAAAATATTCTGCCCACGCTCGGCAACGAATTCATCGTTCTCATCAAGGAAACTTCAATTGTTTCCTTCATCGGCGCGGCAGACCTTTACGTTGCATTCAACTACATCGGCTCAAACAGCTACGAATTTATGGTGCCCTATATCACAATGGCTCTCATTTACATTGTTCTTGTCTGCATCATCACACTGCTTATAAAAATTATGGAAAGGAGCCTGAAGAAGAGTGATAGACGTAATTAATCTCCGAAAGAGTTTCGGCAAGGTCGATGTTCTCAAGGGAATTGATATCAAAATCAACAAGGGCGACGTCGTTGTTGTTATCGGTCCCTCGGGCTCAGGTAAATCCACTTTCCTGCGTTGCCTCAACTGTATGGAAGACCCCACGGGCGGCAACATTATTTTTAACGGAGTTGACATTGCCGACCCCAAGGTTGACATCAACATTCACCGCCGCAAAATCGGAATGGTTTTCCAGCATTTCAACCTTTTCAATAACAAAACAGTTATTCAGAATATTATGCTCTCCCCCGTTCTCTGTGCGAAAGCAGACAGAAGAAAAGCAATTTTCAAGAATCTTTTCTCAAAGGAAAAAACATCCGTAAAATCCGTTGCCGAAATTAAGCAGACGGAATACGAAAATGCTATGCGTCTGCTCAAGAGAATCGGTCTTGAAGAAAAAGCTGACGTTTACCCCTCCACCCTTTCAGGCGGTCAGAAGCAGAGAGTTGCAATCGTTCGCTCTCTCGCAATGAATCCCGATGTCATTCTTTTTGACGAGCCCACCTCCGCACTCGACCCCGAAATGGTCGGCGAAGTTCTTGACCTGATGAAAGAGCTTGCACAGAGCGGTATGACAATGGTTATCGTAACCCACGAAATGGGCTTTGCAAAGGAAGTCGGCTCAAGAATCGTATTTATAGACGAGGGCGTTATAACAGAAGAAAACAACCCCAGGGATTTCTTCTTGAACCCCAAGAATCCCAGACTCAAAGAGTTTCTTTCAAAGGTACTTATATAAAACAGCAAAGGCAGGTAACAAACAGTTACCTGCCTTATTTTATAGGGAATTTGTGATTTTGATGCGCCTGACGGTGCATTCGGGTCGTCGAGGTCGCCGACCCCTGCAAGTCATTAAAGCTGAACTTCTTTGCCTGTTTTTGCTGATTCGTACATAGCACAAAGAATCTTGATCATATCAACACCCTGCTGGGGAACGAAGATAGGATCTGCGCCTTCGAGAACATCGAGGAAATGGCTGATATTCTCTTTGTGAGCGTCAGGTGTGGGCTTCGCCTTGACCTTCTTATCAATCTGCTTATCGTTTTCTTCGTAATAGATTTCAGCCTTACCGTCAACCCAGGAAAGTCCTGCCTTTTCGCCTCTGAGCTCAACGAAACGGCGTTCCTGCTTGATATTGGATGCCCATGAGCATTCAATCTGAAGAACTGCGCCGTTATCAAAACGGATAAGACCCATTCCGAGGTCTTCAACATCGAAGGTACCGTTTTCATTCTTATCGCCGAACTTTGCTTCGGGGGAATCCATAACATCGCAATCAGCAAACTTGCAGAAGGTGTTACCGCTGACACTTACGGGTGTGGGGTTGCCCATAAGCCAGATTGCAAGGTCAAGCATATGTACGCCAAGGTCAATAAGAGGACCGCCACCCGACTGTGCTTTTGTTGTGAACCAACCGCCCTTGCCGGGGATACCTCTGCGTCTTATCCAACCGCAACGGCCTGCATAAATCTGACCGAATTCGCCGTTTGCAATTGCCTTTTTAGCTTCCATTGATGTGCCGAAGAAACGGTTGTTTCTGATAACCATAAGCTTCTTGCCGCTCTTATCTGCGGCAGCCTTCATCTTGAGAGCTTCTTCAACGCTTACTGCATCGGGCTTTTCACAAAGGACATGCTTGCCTGCGTTGAGAGCGTCAACAGCGATGATGGAGTGAAGATAGTTAGGAGTGCAGATGTCAACATAATCAACATTTGCGTCATTGATAAGGTCTTTGTAATCCTTATAAACTTTAGCCGAAGGGAAACGCTTGTCGCGTGCTTCCTCTGCTCTTTCAACGATGATATCACAAAGCGCAACTACTTCAACTCTCTTCTTGAGTTTCTCGTAAGCACCCATATGTGCGCCTCTTGAAATGCCGCCGCAACCGACGATACCGACTCTGATTTTCTTTGCCATTGATATGCCTCCTTAATTTTCGTAAATAATTGTTGTTATACTTTTCGGTGAAACACTTATCTGCTTGAGCATCTCGCCCGAATAAATTCCGTTGCAATTGTTTTCCGCATCCGTGCGGTAAATTTCCATCGCCTTATATCTGCCGTAAAGGCCGACATCCTGCGCGTAATTCTCATTATTGATGATGACGATTACGGTCTGATTATCGTCAGCGAAAGCAATCGAAGAAACGCTGCTCGCATCGCCTGCGCTGTTTTTGAGTCTGACTCTTGACATACCGGGTTTTATAAATGATGAAAACTGCTTATAGGCATAATATCGGCTGTATTTCACAAGCTCGCCGTTAACAAAATCGAGCACACCGTCGCCGTTGACAGCCGTCCAGCTTTGCCACGAAACGGCATTCATCCAGGATAAATCCTGCATAATGATATTAGCCATATAAAGTCCGCTTTCGATTGAATTCGGGTCAAGCGTCATCGGAAGCTCACACCATTCGCTCATCTCGAATTTTTTATCGGGATACTGCGTTGCCATTTTTTCGGCAAAGCTCGATTTTGCCCACCAGTTGTTATCAATCCAATAACTGTGAGCGCTGATTGAATCGCAGAATTCATTGAGAATATCACTTGCGAAAAATTTATCGATATAATCAAAATATTCCTCTGTAAGCTGACCGCTTTCGGGACCGCTGAGCTTATATTCACATCCCCTTCTCTGCATCTCAAGAGCAAACATTTCAAGCACTTCAACGGTTTCGTCGGCTGTATAATGACAACCTTCCTGACCGACCCATTCGCCGCCCCAACTCCATTGAGGCTCATTGATGGGCGAAATTGCGGTTACGGGATAACCCTGCTCAACAAACCAATCAGCAATTGTCAGCACATAATCAACAAATGCCTCGTAATTTTCTTTGGGGAGGTTTGAAACATTCGCTTCAAGTCCGCCCGAAGCGTGACCGCTCTTTGTCATCGAGAAATGGGGACTGTTGCAGAAAAGAATAACCTGGGATGCACCGTATTCAACGGCATAATCGAGCATTCTTCTGGCATTGGCATCCCTTGTGAAATCGTATTCATATTCGCCTGTTTCTTCATTGAGCACATAAAAGCTCTCTGTGCGTCGCGAAGTGTCCCAGATACGGCAATCGGGATTATCGTGCTCTCCGCCGCCGATATTATAGCGGTAAACATCAAGGCCGAGACCTGTTTCGTCATCATAGAGCAAACGGGCAATCTCCTGCGCGGTCTGCTCATCGCTGATATTCTGCGACCACCACGCAGAGCTTGTGCCGAAGCTTTCGAAGGTCTGGTATTTTTCGTAATCAATGACACCGAGGGTCTGAATTTCTTCAGATGATGTGAAAACATTGAAAACCAGCGTCTGTAACGCCGCAAGGATAATGCAAATCAATCTTCTGAGCAAGGATATCTCTCCTTTCTGTTTCGATTTTAGCATAATGCATTTTTCGTGTCAAGCATTGACATTTAACCCTGACGGATTTAAAATAGAAGGCAAGAAAGGGTGATATACAATGATATTTGATAAAATTGAAAATCTTAAGCTCTATTCGTCTTTCAATGCACATTTCGATGATATGATTAAATTCATTGAGGAAAACGATTTTGCCGCACTCCCCTGCGGAAGCTATGATGTAGGCAACAGCGTTAAGGTAAGCATCGCTGAATATGAGCCTGCAGGCAACGATAAATTCGAGGCTCACAGAAACTTCCACGATGTGCAGTATGCAATCATCGGCAACGAAACAATTGAGGTTATCCCCACAAGCGAGGCAAGAGATTCAAGCGGCTACAAGCCCGATATAGAATTCTTCACCGCGCAGAATTGCGAGAGCACCTGCGTTGCGCTTGAGGCAGGCACCTTCGTTTTCCTTGCACCGCAGGATGCACACAAGCCCTGCGTTAAGCTCACAAGCGACAAAATCAAAAAAGCAGTTTTTAAAATCCCTGTGTAACATATCTGCAGGTCAGACTCTGCTTATAATACGGAATAAAATACAGCAGCGGAAAAATTGCGATGCAAAGCGGAATCCACGGCAGGAATCCGAGCTTGAATCTAAGCAATTCCGCTGCTTTTTCTTTGCAGTTTATTAAGCTCAACGCGATGCAATCCCCCACGCTGAGATTCGGATATGCCGCAAGGAAAAACTGCGCTTTTGAATATTTCTGCACAGAAAAAACATAAAATATCAGCCCTGTTGCCGCAATCACTGCCACACCGACAAGGATGATTATACAAGCGTTTGCACTGATTCCTTTAATTCTTATCATTAAAAGAAGAGCCGAAATCATCAGAAAAGGTAAAAATTCAAAGGCAATCAACTCCGCAGTTTTCAAAAGAAAAAGTCTTACCGAAAGTCTGATAAAGCTGATATATTCCTTCGCCTTTATTTTTGTTTCGCCGCCGTATAACGCGATAACCGTCTGCACCTGCAAACGGTAATTAACACACATTCTGAAAACTGTGTATGTCGCAGTTAAAATTATGCTCACCGAAACAGCAAAGGCTGTTTTGCCGTCCATTAAAAGAAAGCGGACAAAAATCACACCTGCCGAAACAAAAATCAAAGCAATCAATGATGGCAGGGTACTCTTTTTTCTGTTTCGGAGCAAAATTTTCGCCCTGCTTCTTGCTGATTTATCCAAAAAACATCACCATAAAAAATAAAATCGGGAAACCGCAAGGTCTCCCGATTATTTTTTGCATTATTTAGCTTTTTATGCTGCTCTGAATTTATCAAGCACGCCTGTTATTGCGTTGAAAACAGGTGCGGCATATTTTGAATATTTATCATAGAAAGAGTTGCCGGGCTCATAGGTCGGCTGCTCAGCGCCCTCGGCAAAGTTGCCCATTGCCTTAACGCGGAGATTGGGTTTGTCATTCTCAAGGAACTGTGTGAAGTTCGGATTTGACCAGACATTGCAGTCCTCGCCCGAATACATAAACCAGTTATACATCTCCATAATACCGTCGTGGCAGTTGGAGTGAAGCATTCCCTTGATGAACCAGGTGTTTTCAGGAAGGATGCAGGTTGATGCATCGATAACTCCGTCGGGTGAAATATGATTGTGACCGCAATCGCAGTTTTTCTGCTCGTAGTTTTCGCCGAGAGTTTCGCCGAGAAGAGCAACGGTTGCGCCTGCGGAAGCATACTTGGTGTCTACAGTTGCGTCACTGTTATTATGCATATTCTCAACGAGTGGTGTTCTCTGGATATCATAGCCTGCAACAATCATAACTCTCACGCCGCTGTCGATTGCTTCGTTGAGAATTTCGTCTGCCTTGCACTGAATTTCATAGTGATAATAGTCAGCCTTTGCGATAAGACCTGCCTGTGTTTCGGGGTCAAGATTGATTTTCTTTGCCTCTTCATATGCTGAATCGGGCACGAATGACCACAGACCGAGAAGAGTGCCGAAAACAGGTGTAAGAAGCTCATCAAAAACTCTCTCCTGAAGATTATCAAGGAGTTTGCCTGCGAAACCGTAAACTGTATCAACAAGTCCGCTGTAATAAAGGATATCAAACACAACATTGAGAGCCGCACCGCCGAAATCAAAAGGAGGAATACCGTCGGATGCGTAATCAAGGAGTGCCTTTGAATCAAGAGCAAGTTTTCTGCTCAGAAGGTCGCCTGCAACATCTGTGCCGAGAATCGGGCAGCACTGGAAAATGCAAGCATCAACATCTTCATAGCCGTATTCGTGGAAATACGCCATTGTTACAACGCCGCCCATCGAGGAAGCTCTGAAGTTGACCATATCGTGCTCTGTGAGTGTCTTTACGTGCTGAACAAAAGCATCAAGCTGACCTGCAATTTCAACAGGGTCAAGACGCCAGTCATAGCTGAAATAATAGTCATAGCCTTCGCCGTGAGTGGGGTCGGTGGGGAGTTCGTCTGGTTTGACCGCAACATTTTCTGCCGAGTTGCCGTTGCCGTCAAGCGCCATTGCGCCGAAAGAATCTGAAACCGCATTGATAAGCGCATCGCCGAAGGAATCATAATTCTTTGTTACAATCAGACCGACAAGTGCAGGAACAATGGCAACAACAAGCTTGATGATTGCGCCTGTATCGGGTCTGAAAAGAACTCTTTCATTTTCGGTATACGGATTCTCATAGATATCCGAATTGCCGAGAGGGCCGACATAAATTATGGGGTTTTGTCCGCAATTGCAACCTTCCTGCTGTGCGTTACCAATCGGTGCACAAAGAGAAACAAGCATTGCTACAGTGATGATGAGTGCGATGATTTTTTTCAAAACTAACAACCTCTTTTCGTTGTTTTTTATTATTTTAACATATCTGTCAGAAATTCTCAACAAAAATCTTAATGTTTACAATTTTGTTATTTATCTTGCAAAGTATATAAGGTATATGATATAATCCCTTTATATATTATAAAATAAGGGGAATATAAATGGCAGAGATTACCTCAAACGAAAAAGTTCAGTCGGGAATAACGCTGAATAAGAAAACGGTTATTCTCATCTGCATCCTGCTTGCAGCAATTATGGCTTTTGCTGGAGTGCTCACACAGGTTATGCCCAGAGGCATATACGAATACGATGAGGCAGGAAACATAATCAACGGCACATACACTCCGATTGACGAAAAAATGCCGATATGGAAAATCTTCCTCGCTCCGATTCTTGTTTTCACAACAAGCAACGCGTTGACGGGCGTTGCGATTATCCTTTTCATAACGATAATCGGCGGTACATTCCTGATTCTTGATAAATGCGGAATCCTTAAATACATAATGGCGCTTATCATTAAGAAATTCGGCAAAAGAAAATATCTGTTGCTCAACATTATGATTCTCGCCTGTATGCTTTTAAGCTCAACGGCAGGTATTCTTGAGGAATCCGTTACCCTCGTACCCATCGCGGTTGCAATTTCGCTTGCACTCGGTTGGGACTCATTTGTCGGGCTCGGCATCAGCCTGATTGCCGTTGCATTCGGATTCACCGCCGCAACCTTCAACCCCTTCAATGTTGTTACGGTACAAAGACTTGCAGGAATTCCGATTTTCTCGGGTCTCGGTTTCAGAATCATTGTTTTCATCGTTGTTTATGCGGTGCTCGCAGGCTTTCTTACCGCATATGCAAAAAAGATTGAGAAGAATCCGAAAAAATCCCTTTGCTACGAAACAGACATCGCGTTGAGAGAAAAATACAGCCTTGACGAAGGCATTAATATTCTTGAAGACCCCAAAATCAAAAAAGCAGCGAGTGCTTTCATCTTCTGCCTCTGCGGTGTACTTGCAGGAATCGTAATCGATTTCATCGTCGGCACAGAAGGTATGATTTCAATGCCTGCAATGGCAATTCTCTTCGCTCTCGGCGGTCTGCTTGCAGGTAAATTTTCGGGTCTTAACGGCAAGGAGCTTGGAAAATCCTTCGGTGACGGCATCAAGACCGTTGCGCCCATTGTTCCCCTCATCCTTATCATTCTTTCAATTACATACATTCTTGACCAGGGTAACATCATCCCCACAATCCTCAATTTTGTTTATAATCTTATCAAGGATGTAACGCCTTCTGTCGCAATCCTGATGCTTTTTGCATTCATTGTTATTCTCGAATTCTTCGTCGGCAGCGGTACTGCAAAAGCATTCCTCATAATGCCGATTGTCCTCCCCCTTGCCGATATGGTCGGCGTTACACGCCAGAGCGTTACCCTTGCATTCTGCCTCGGCGACGGTTTCACAAATCTTCTTTACCCCACCAGCGGAATTATGATTATCGCCATCGGTCTTGTCAGCGTTTCTTACGGCAAATGGCTCAAATTCTCCTGGAAGCTTTTCCTTCTCGAAGGCATCGCTTCCGTTGCGCTGATGCTGACAGCGGTTGCAATAAACTACGCATAAATCGAACGGAGGTTACCAATGAAGCTTAAATTCAACAACGGAAAATTCAAGATTCTTCTTTTCGGAGATATTCACGAGCATACCGACTACAAAACCAACCCAAAATTCAAGGATATGCAGAAACTTATGATTGCCGCGCTTGATGAATACAAGCCTGATTTATGCGTTCTTCTCGGCGACAACTGCAACACCAACTGCATCGTCGATAATCCTGAACTTTTTGAAGAAATGCTTCGCGCAGTTATGGCTCCCATTACAGAGCGCAACATTCCCGTTGCCGCTGTCCTCGGAAATCACGAGCACGATCACGGCCACGAGGATGAAATAGTTGCAATATATCAGAAAATTGAAAACTGCCTCACAAGAAACGATGCACCTGCAGAAATAACAGGTAACGCAAACTTCAAGGAACTGATTTATTCATCTGACGGAGAAAAACCTGTTTTCTGCCTCTGGTTCATTGACTCAAACAACTGCTACGAAAAGAGAGAGCTCTCTCATTATGACTATGTTCACGAGGATCAGATTGAATGGTTTGAAGCCGAATGTGCAAAGCTCAAGGAGCTTAACGGCGGCGTTCCGATGCCTTCATTCGTCTTTCAGCACACTCCCGTTCCCGAAGAATATAAACTTCTCCGAAAAGCAAAACTCTGGGAGATGCCTGTCGCTGTAAGAGGCTATAATACAAAAAAGGACACCTGGTATGTTGGTAAAGACGGCGTTCTTGATGTTGTCGGCGAAGGCCCCTGCTCTCCCGACGTCAACAGCGGTCAGTTTGCAAGCTGGAAAAAGGTCGGCGGTATTCTCGGAGCATTCTTCGGCCACGACCATCTCAATGATTTCTCAGGATGGACTGACGGCATCTATCTTGCGCAACACAGAACAGCAGGCTTCAGAGCTTATACAGACGGTTGCAGAAGCTGTGTCAGACTCGTTACAATCGACGAAAACAATCCCGAAAAATTCACTCAGGAACTCAAGCGATTCAAGGAGTTCGGTCTTAAATGCGAAAGTCTCGACCCGATTCTCAGAACACTTACAGACAGACAGACCATACTTCTTAATATCGCAGGCTGTGCAGCAGGCGCAATTGCAGGCATTGCCGCAATCAGCGCCCTTGCAAAACATCTTAAAGGAAAATCAGGAGGAAAATAATTATGTCAGATAATAAAAAACTCAGCCCCGTCCTTCTCTTTAACATAATCCTTTTCGGATTTATGGGTCAGGTTGCATGGGCAGTTGAAAACAACTTCTTCAATCTCTATATGCTTAAAATCGGCGGCGATATGCACGATATCTCCGTTATGATTGCCGTCAGCGCAATTGTTGCATTCCTTACAACTCTCTTTATGGGCAGTCTCAGCGACAAAATCAACAAGCGTAAGATTTTCATCTGCACAGGTTATATTCTCTGGGGTCTGACCGTTATTGCATTCGCAATTATCAACCCCGAAACCGTTGCAAAGCTTATGGGCACAGAAGTCGGTGCAGCAGTTTCCGCAACCGTTACTCTTGTTATCATTATGGACGGACTTATGACCTTCATGGGTTCAACAAGTAACGATGCTGCTTTCAACGCATGGATCACCGACATCGGCACATCATCAAACAGATCAAAAATCGAATCACTCCTTGCAATCATCCCCGTTATCGCAACTCTTGCTGTTACAGGCTCATTCGGTGCGATTTTCGGCGATAACAAGGCTGTCGGTCAGAAAGAATATTCACTCTATTTCCTTATCCTCGGCTCAGTTGTTACCGTTTGCGGTATCATCGGTATCTTCACAGTCAAGGAATCAAGAACAAATGTAAAAACAACTGCAGGCTTCGGCGAAACTCTTATTTACGGTTTCAAGCCTTCAGTTATCAAAAATAATAAGAGCCTCTATATCTCACTTGTTTGTATGGGTATTTTCTCGGTTTCAAGCCAGGTATTCTTCCCCTACATCTTCATCTATCTTGACAAGCATCTTGATATGTCCGCTCTCGGCTCAATGCTCACTCCCGGCGTAATTGTTTTTGCAGTTATTTTCGCTGCTCTTCTCATCGGTACTCTTGTTTACATCATCATTATGAGTGACAAAAAGGGTAAAGCTCCTTATCTCTACCCTGCCGCAATCATCTATCTCATCGGTCTTGTCCTCGTCTTCATTGCAGACGATAACATTCTTTATTTCATCCTTTCCGCGCTCGTTACACTCGTCGGCTACGGTCTTCTTATGATTATGCTCGGCGCTGCAGTGCGCGATTTCACTCCCGAAGACAAGACAGGTCAGCTTCAGGGCATCAGAATGATTTTCTCCGTTCTTCTGCCTATGCTTATCGGTCCGACTGTTGCTGAAAAAATCTCAACAGCATATTCAACAACAACTTATATAAACGATTACGGCGAAACCCTTCCCACTCCCGCGCCCCATATCTTCCTTGCATCTGCAGTAATCGGCATTCTCATCGTTATCCCCCTCTTCTTCCTTTCAAAAGAATTCAAGAAGAATCAGGCTGCTCAGAATTCAAAATAATATCCGAAGAAGGTATAATCGGTTATGAATATTATTATTGTAGGTTTAGGTAAGCTCGGCACAACAATGACCAAGCAGCTTATTACTGAAGGTCACGATATTACGGTTGTTGATGTCAAGCGCGAAACTGTTCTTTCAGCAATCGATACCTATGATGTTATGGGTATCTGCGGTAACGGTGCAAGCCGCGAAACACTTGAAGAAGCAGGCGCGGCAAAAGCAAAGCTCATCATTGCCGCAACTCCCTCCGATGAGCTTAATATTCTCTCCTGCCTTATTGCAAAAAAGATGGGCACAGAGCATACAATTGCACGCGTGCGCAACCCTGACTATGCCAATCAGAATCAATTCCTGCGCGATGAACTCGGAATCAACATGGTTGTTAACCCCGAATACGAAACCGCAAACGAAATTTCAAGAATTATCCGCTTCCCCTCTGCGGCAAACCTTGATTCATTTGCCAGAGGCAAGGTTGAAATTGCAAGCATACGCATTCATTCGGATAATCCGCTTTGCGAACTTCCGATTTATGACCTTCGCAAAAAGATAAAAGCAAAGGTCATTGTCTGCGCCATTCAACGCGATGATAAAGTCTATATTCCCTCGGGTGATTTCGTTATCAAATGCGATGATGTCATCAGCATCACAGGTACTCGTTCTGAATTGACATCATTTATGCGTCAGTGCAAGGTTTATAAGCACAAAGTCAAAAACATTATGATTATCGGCGGCGGAAGAATCGGCTATTATCTCGCGAAGCTTCTCTCCGACACAGGCAGAAGCATCAAACTCATTGAACAGGATGAGAAAAAATGCTACACCCTGAGCGAATCACTCCCCGATGTTACCGTCATTCACGGCGACGGCACAGACCAGGATATTCTTGACGAGCTTCGTCTTCAGGACCAGGATGCACTCGTTGCCCTGACAGGTATTGACGAAGAAAACATCATCCTCTCGATGTACGCCGAATCAAAAGGTGTAAAGGTTATCACAAAGGTTAACCGCCACTCCTATTCGATTCTCAACGATATCGGTCTTGAAACCATCGTTTCTCCGCAGATCGTTGCCGGTAACATTGTTACACGATATGTCAGAGCGCTTCACAACTCTGCAGGCAACTCACAGATTCAGACTCTTCACAAATTCGTCAACGGTAAGGTTGAAGCTGCAGAATTCATCGTTCCTGAAAACGCAGGATATCTCGATATCCCATTCAAGGACCTCAATCTTCTGCCCAACCTTCTTATCGGTTGCATTATGCGAAACGGTAAAATCATCTTCCCCGGCGGTAATGATGTTATGAAGGCAGGCGACAGCATTATTGTTGTTACTGCCAACAGAATTCTCGAAGACCTTCACGATATTTTTGTCTGACGGAGGTTCTGAATGAATTACAAAATGATTTCATACACCATCGGAAAAATCCTTCTTGTTGAAGCAGCTCTTCTGATACTTCCTGCGATAGTTTCGATAGTTTATGCAGACGGAGTACTTGCTTCGTTTGCAATAACAATTGCCGCGCTCACCATTGCAGGTGTTATTGCTGCAAGAAAAAAGCCCGAGAATGCCAACATTTATTCCAAAGAAGGCTATGTAATCGTTGCTTTCACCTGGATTCTTATGTCGCTTTTCGGCGCATTACCCTTCACAATAAGCGGCCATATCCCCAACTTCATCGATGCATTCTTTGAAACGGTTTCAGGATTTACAACAACCGGCTCAACCATTCTGACAAATGTTGAAGCATTGCCCAAAAGTCTTCTCTTCTGGCGAAGCTTCACTCACTGGATTGGCGGTATGGGTATTCTTGTTTTCGTTATCGCAATTATGCCGAAAACTGAAAACACATCAATGCACATAATGAAAGCTGAAGTACCCGGCCCGACAGTCGGTAAACTTGTTTCAAAGCTTGGCGTATCAGCAAGAATTCTCTACGGTATCTACTGCGCAATGAGTGCAATTCAGGTTATTCTGCTTATTATCGGCGGTATGCCTGTATTTGACAGCATTGTCAACACCTTTGCTACTGCAGGTACGGGCGGTTTCGCAATTCTCAATAACAGCATCGAAGGCTATAACAGTCTTTATGCAGAAATGGTCATCGCTGTGTTTATGCTTCTTTTCGGCATAAATTTCAACCTCTATTACTTTTTCTTTTTCCGCAAATTCAAGCAAGCATTCAAAAGCGAAGAGCTTCGCTGGTATCTGGGAATCGTCGCCGCATCTGTTGTTATCATCGCGCTTTCTCTAATCACAAGCAGACACACCGTCGGCGAATCTTTCCGATATTCATTCTTCCAGGTTGCATCGATTATCACCACAACGGGATTTTCTTCAACTGATTTCGGTAAATGGCCGATAATCGCTCAGATTATCCTTGTTTTCCTGATGTTTATCGGTGCCTGTGCCGGCTCAACGGGCGGCGGAATCAAGGTTTCCCGACTCATCATCCTTGTAAAGAGCGGATTGAGAGATATCAAAAAGGCTATCAATCCCAGAAGCATTGAAACCGTTAAGGTTGATAAGCAGACGGTTGAAGAACCTGTAGTCAAGAGTGTTTCGGTATTTTTTGCAACCTATATAATCGTAATTGCGATTTCAGCTCTGTTTATCGCTCTTGACGGAAGGGACCTCACAACAACTTTCACAGCGATTATCGCATGTGTCAGCAATATCGGCCCCGGTCTCGGCGCCGTTGGTCCGACAGGGAATTTCAGCGAATTTTCGATTTTAAGTAAAATCATCCTCTCTTTCGATATGCTCGCAGGCAGACTCGAATTGATTCCTATGATGATGATTTTCACACCCTATGTGTGGTCAAGAAAATATAATTAAAATCAACCTGTGCGGATTTTAATATCTGCACAGGTTTTTTCTTGCAAAATTATACTGTTTGCGTGCGTTTTGTTATTGTCTTTATCTGTTTCGGGTGATATAATTTCAATTGATAACTATTTCAAGGTGATTTTATGGCTAAAAAATTTAAGGACGGCGAATTTTATAAAGCGTTTTTCACAATGACGCTCACTCTCGCTTTTCAGAATCTTATTGTCTACGGCGTTAACCTTGCAGACTCCGTTATGATGGGTGCTTATAATGAAACGGCATTGAGTGCCGTCGGCATTTGCAACAACATTCAGTTTCTGCTTATGATGGCGGTTACAGGCTGTTGCAACGGTATGACGGTTATTTCCTCGCAATACTGGGGCAAACGCGACAACGCATCAATCAAAAAGATTTCTGCGGTAAGCATATGGATAAGCCTCGCATTCTCTCTGGGAATAATGCTTTTCTGCGCATTCGCTCCCGAAACAACAATCCGACTTTTCACAGACAAAGACGCAGTTGTTGCGCAGGCGATTGAGTATCTTGATATTATTAAATATACATATATTATATATGCGCTCACAACTGTGCTTCTTGCGATTCTTCGAAGTGTTGAAACAGTTAAAATCGGATTCTATGTTTCGCTCTCATCATTTGCAATCAACATTCTGCTGAATTACTCCCTCATCTACGGTAAATTCGGAATGCCCGAAATGGGTATCAGGGGCGCTGCGGTTGCAACTCTCGTTTCAAGAGCAATTGAGCTTGCAGTTGTTATCGTCTATATGTTTGCGGTTGATAAAAAGCTGAAATTCAAATTCCTCGAGCTTTTCAAGACCGAAAAGCAGATGTTTGCGGACTTCTTCAAAACAGGTTCTCCGCTTATGCTCAGCAGCCTTTCATGGGGCATTGCAATGGGAGTTCAGGGTGCAATAATCGGCAGACTCATCGAAAGCGCAATCGCCGCAAACAGCATCGCAACAACTATATTTCAGATTGCAACGGTCATCGCCTATGCATCGGGCAATGTTGCCTGCGTGCTGATAGGAAAAACAATCGGCGAAAACGGTTCTCTTGACCTTATCAAGAGCAGAAGCCGTAATCTTCAGCTGATATTCGTCGGAATCGGTGTATTATCAAGTCTGATTCTCTTGGTATGCAAGGGATTGATTATCGATTTTTACGATGCATCCCCAGAAACATATGAGCTGACGAATCAATTTATCTGGGTGCTTTCTGTGACGGTTATAGGCACAGCTTACGAAGCCCCTGCCCTTTGCGGAATCGTTTCAGGCGGAGGTGAAACCGCATTCGTTCTCAAAAACGATTTCATTTTTATGTGGCTCATAGTTCTTCCGATATCTGCACTGAGCGCGTTTGTTTTCAAATTCCCCGTTGTTGTTACTTTTGCATGCCTCAAGGCAGACCAGGTACTCAAATGCATCGTTGCATATATCAAGGTTAACCGATACAACTGGATAAAAACCGTTACAAGATAAAAAAACTCCCGTATGGCAATCAAGTCATACGGGAGTGAATTTTTTATTTAGCCGATGCTTTGGGGGTTGTTACCTTCGGCGGAGGGCTGAGTCTTGCTCTTTTGCTGTTAGGATTTCTTTCGATAATCGGAACTGCGCCATCATTAACCGTTGCGGCGGTGATGCAAACTCGCTCTACCGTCGGGTCAGAGGGCACATCATACATCGCAGGGAGAAGAACTCTTTCGATAATCGAGCGAAGTCCTCTTGCGCCTGTTTTCTTTTCGAGAGTTTTCTCTGCAATTGCTTCGAGAGCTCCGTCTTCAAACTCAAGCTCAACATCATCAAGAGAGAAGAGCTCTTTATACTGCTTGACAATCGCATTCTTAGGAGTTGTAAGAATCTTAACAAGTGCATCCTTATCAAGCTCCTCAAGAGTTGTGATAACAGGCATTCTGCCGACAAGTTCAGGAATAATACCGAATTTAACAAGATCCTGGTGAATTGTCTGGGCAATCAGATTTTCCTGCGCAAGCTCGGATTTGCTTCTTACCGGAGCTTCGAAACCGAGGGTTGATCCGCCTGTTCTCTTTTCGATTATCTTCTCGATGCCGTCAAACGCACCGCCGCAGATGAAAAGAATATTTGAAGTATCAATCTGAATGAACTCCTGCTGAGGGTGCTTTCTGCCGCCCTGAGGAGGAACATTTGCAACAGTACCTTCGATAATCTTAAGAAGAGCCTGCTGAACACCTTCACCGCTTACATCACGGGTGATTGAAGGGTTCTCGCTCTTTCTTGCAATCTTATCGATTTCATCAACATAGATGATGCCTCTTTCGGCTCTTTCGATATCGAAATCCGCAGCCTGAATAATGCGGAGAAGAATGTTTTCAACATCTTCGCCTACATAACCTGCTTCAGTAAGAGTCGTTGCATCAGCAATTGCAAAAGGCACATCAAGGATTCTTGCGAGAGTCTGGGCAAGCATCGTTTTGCCGACACCCGTGGGACCGAGCATCAGGATGTTGCTCTTCTGAATCTCAACCTCGCTGCGTCCTTTATTTCCTATTCTTTTATAATGATTATATACAGCAACGCTCAGCGCAATCTTCGCGGCGTCCTGACCGATTACATATTCATCAAGGTGCGCTTTGATTTCTGCAGGTTTGGGAAGCGCAGAAACATCAAAATCGCTTTGTCTTCTTGAAGTCGGCTCGGAATCGATAATCGAGCAACAAAGGTCAACGCATTCGTTGCAGATATATACATTCGGGCCTGCGATAAGTTTTTCAACCTGATCCTGTCTTTTATGGCAGAAAGAACAGGTTACAGACTTATCTCTTCTGTCGTCATCTCTGGGCATATTATGCCTCCTTTATCTGTGGGCAATAACCTTATCAACAAGGCCGTATTCCATAGCTTCCTGAGCTGTGAGATAATTATCTCTCTCTGTATCTCTTGCGATTTCTTCAACGCTTCTGCCTGTGTTTTCAGCAAGAATTCTGTTGAGCTTATCTCTGGTCTTGAGAATGTGGTCTGCAACGATTTTGATTTCAGTTGCCTGACCTCTTGCGCCGCCGAGAGGCTGATGAATCATAATCTCGCTGTTGGGAAGAGCAAATCTCTTACCCTTTGCGCCGGATGAAAGCAGGAATGCACCCATTGATGCTGCCATACCGATGCAGATGGTTGAAACATCACATTTGATATACTGCATAGTATCATAAATTGCCATACCTGCAGTTACGGAGCCGCCGGGGCTGTTGATATAGAGGCTGATATCCTTCTCTGCATCCTGACCTTCAAGATAGAGAAGCTGAGCAACAACGATGCTTGCTGTTGCATCATTCACCTCATCGGAAAGAACGATGATTCTGTCGTTAAGAAGGCGGGAGAAAATATCGTATGAACGCTCGCCTCGGTTTGTCTGTTCAACTACATAGGGAACAAGTGCCATTAAAAATTCAGTCCTTTCTCCGCAAATTACGGAATAAACCGGCATTACGCCGGTTTATCCTTAAACTCATATTTTGAAAACTGATAACTAAAGTATGGTAAGAATTCTGCCGGATTATTCAGCAGCTTCTTCCTTTTTTGCAGCCGCCTTTTTGGGAGCCTTCTTTGCAGCAGGCTTCTTTTCGGGCTTTGCCTCTTCAGCAGGTGCTGCTTCGCCTTCTGCAGCTGCGTCCTTCTTCTTTGAAGTTCTCTTTGCAGCGGGCTTCTTTGCCTTTGCGGAATCAATAACAAGCTTGAATGCAGCCTGCTTCTTGATTTCTGCAGCAACTGTTTCAGCAGGAACGATTGTTCTGAGCTTTTCAACATCGATGCCGTACATTTCGCTCATCTTGCTGTATTCTTCAGCAATAGCTTCTTCTGTTGCTTCGATTGCTTCAAGTTCGATAATCTTTTCGATTGCGAGGTCAACCTTAACATCGCCAACTGCACGCTCTCTCATCTGAGCCTCGAAGGTTTCTCTGTCCATACCCATATACATAAGGTACATATCGAGTTCGATACCCTGCTGAGCCATACGCTGTGCAAATGAATCGATGTTTTCCTGAGCCTTGCTGTCATACATGCATTCGGGGATTTCGCCCTCAACGCTTTCGATAAGAGCTTCAACGATTGCATCTTCAAATGCTCTCTGTGCGCTCTCCTGCTTTCTCTTGAGAAGGTCTTCTTCGATGCCCTTCTTGAGGTCAGCAACTGTTTCGTATTCGCCCATATCCTTTGCGAATTCGTCATCAAGTTCGGGAAGTTCCTTAACCTTGATTTCGTGAAGCTTAATCTTGAATACTGCTGCCTTGCCTGCAAGCTCGGGAGCGTATGCTTCGGGGAATGTAACGTTAACGTCAAACTCCTCGCCGATTGAATGGCCAACAATCTGCTCTTCAAAACCGGGGATGAATGAGCCTGAGCCGAGAGTGAGGCTGTACTTTTCTGCCTTGCCGCCGTCGAATGCTACGCCGTCAACAAAACCTTCAAAGTCGATAACTGTTGTATCGCCGTCCTGAGCTGCTCTGTCATCAACATCAACCATTCTTGAGCCTCTGTCAAGCATATGCTCGATTTCAGCGTCGATTTCTTCCTTGGAAACCTTGGAATCTGCCTTTTCAGCTGTGAGACCCTTATATGCCTTAAGAGTGATTTCGGGCTTAACTGTAACATTGAAAGTGATAACTACGCCTTCTTCTTTGCTCATTGTCTTGATGTCAACATCCTTGGGCTGGTCAACGGGAACGATGCCTGCCTCATCATATGCAGCCTGAACTGCTGTGGGGAAAACGATTTCAAGAGCATCCTCGAAGAATACTTCCTGACCGTAAAGCTTCTCAATCATCATAAGAGGAGCCTTGCCCTTGCGGAAGCCGGGGATGGCAATTGACTTTCTCTGCTTCATATAAGCCTGCTGAATAGCAGCTCTGAAGTCTTCTGCTGAAACTGAAAGTTCAACTGCATAGGTGTTTGTTTCTGTCTTGTTAGCTGATACTAAACTCATTTTAAATTCCTCCATTTGACTTTCTAACCCGTTAATTATAACAAATGTTTTCTGAAATTTCTATATATATTTAATATATATTTATTTTTTCTTATGTTTAGTTAAATTTTTCAAATATTTTCCTCGGTATTTGGTGATAATGCCACATTTTTCGTCACCAAAGTCGGACAAAAACCCAAAAAGTCGCTTGAAATCAACTGAAAATGAATGCCGTCGCACTCTCCGTTGAATGCATTTGCGTGCGAATATGAATGAAGATGACCGTAATAACAACGCTTGATGTTCTCCTCAAGAAGAACATTATAAATCTCATCGCATTTGCGGTCACGATTCAGAGGCGGATAGTGGAGAAACACCACAGGCTCAAGCCCCGTTGCCTTCGCCGCTTCAATGGACATTTTCAGTCGGCCTGCTTCACGAAGCACAACCTTCTTATCGGCATCGCTCTCGGCATCGAAAAACCAGCCTCGCGTGCCGCAGATTGCTACGCCGTCCGCTTCATAACTGTTATTATGAAGTATATTAAGCGAATTCAAGGAATGTTTTTCAAAAAATTCGTCCGCTTTCTTTTTTGTTGCCCACCAATAATCGTGATTGCCCTTCAGAATTATTTTTCTGCCGGGAAGCGAATCAAGAAAACGGAAATCCGCAAGTCCGTCCTCAAGATTCATACACCACGAAACATCTCCTGCAATAACGACTGTATCACCTTCACGGACAAGGTGTTTCCAGTTGCTTTCAAGGCGCTTTTCATAGTCATTCCAGCCGCCGAAAATATTCATGGATTTTCCTGTGGAGATTGACAGATGCGGGTCGCCTATCGCAAAAAGAGCCATAACCTAATCCTTTCCGAAAATAATTCAGCCAAAACTGCAGATAATATCGATACGGATTCAATCCGATAAAACGAAAGGAGATTTACCGAAATGAATAAGGAAATCAACGAAATTACCTGCTTTGCCAAAAACTGCGTTTATCACAAGGGTGCAACATCCTGCACCGCAGGTACAATTGAGGTCGGCAATTCCACCGCTTGCAAGTGCGGCGAAACACAGTGCTCAACCTTCAAACTCAACGATAACGCAACAGGCACAAGCTGCGGTTACTCAGATTAAACGCCGAGCATATCGAAAACTACCTGCTCCATGCTGTCCTTTGAGCAGCAACCGTCAAATCTGACTGCCTTGTCACGAAGATTTGCGAGCTGCTCGGGGCAGCTTTTCTTTGTAACCTCAGCAAGACGCTCAACCATCTCAAACTCGTCAAGAGCTTCGTTTTTGCCCTCAACAGCTTCAAGTACAGCAGCGCTGAATTTGAAGGGGCTTGCGGTTGAAGCGATAACGCAGGGAGTTGCATCGCCTGAAGCGGCCTTATAATCGTTATAAACCTTGACTGCAACTGCAGTATGAGTATCGCAGAGATAGTCCTTTGACTTGAAAACATCGGCAATTGTTGCCTTTGTTTCATCATCATCGCAGCAACCTGCGGCAAAATCAGCTTTGATTGCCTCAAGAGTTGCGGCATCAACCTCATATCTGCCGTTTTCAGCAAGTGACTTCATCCATGCGCAGACATTTTCGCTGCCGCTCATTGAATAAAGAAGTCTTTCAAGATTGCTTGAAATAAGAATATCCATTGAAGGAGAAATTGTTGTAAAGAATTCGCGGTTCTTATCGTAAACGCCTGTTGTAAGGAATTCGGTAAGAACAGAGTTGCTGTTTGAAGCACAGATAAGCTTCTTGACGGGAAGACCCATTTCCTTTGCATAATAAGCTGCAAGGATATTGCCGAAGTTACCTGTGGGCACGCATACATTGATTGCGTCGCCTGCTTTGATTTCGCCGTCTGCAACAAGGTCGCAGTAAGCAGAGAAATAATAAACAATCTGAGGAACAAGTCTGCCCCAGTTGATTGAGTTTGCTGACGAGAAAGCCATACCGTTATCAGCAAGCTTTGCGGCAATTGACTTATCTGTGAAAATCTTCTTTACGCCGCTCTGTGCATCGTCAAAGTTGCCTTCGATAGCGCAAACCGAAACATTTGCGCCTTCCTGAGTGCACATCTGAAGCTTCTGCATGGGGCTGACGCCGTCGCTGGGATAGAAAACAAGGATTCTTGTGTTTTCAACATCCTTAAAACCTTCAAGAGCAGCTTTGCCTGTGTCACCTGAAGTTGCAACAAGAATAACGATTTCTGTACCCTTTGCAGCCTTGTTGCTTGCAACAGTAAGAAGTCTGGGAAGAATCTGAAGTGCCATATCCTTGAATGCGCAGGTAGGGCCTTTGAAAAGCTCAAGAATATAAGTGCCGTCCTCAAGTTTTACAATCGGAGCGACCTTTTCACTCGAAAAGCCTGTTTCATATGCACCCTTTACGCAGGAATCAAGTTCAGATTCGGTAAAATCGGTCAAGAAAAGAGAAAGAATTGATTTTGCTCTGCCGATATAATCGAGAGAAGCAAGTTTTTCAATCTCCGCAACAGAAACTGCAGGCAGGTTTTCAGGCACAAAGAGGCCGCCTTCAGAGGAGATACCCTTTGTGATTGCCTGTGAAGCAGAAACCCTGATGTCTGTGTTTCTTGTGCTTACATAGTTCATTTAAATCATCCTTCCGAAAAATGCTCGTAATATTATAACATACAAAATTATTTTTGTAAAATGTTTTCAAAGAAATTATATGAATTTTTATAGAAAATTTTATCTGTTAGCTCTCTGCCGAATCCTTTGCGAAGCAAAAACTCCTCAAAATACGGAATTTTATCAATTCCGCAAAGCTCAGGATTGATTTCGCATCCATCATAATCCGAACCGATTGCAAGAGAATTTTCCGCTCCGAGCTCAAGCATACGGCAGATGTGTCTGTATGCCGCCTCGTAACCGTCGTCGCCCTCGTCACCGAGAAAGCTTTTGCAGAAATTTATTCCGATAAGCCCGCCTCTTTGTGAAAGAATTCTTACCTGCTCATCGTCAAGACATCTTCTGCAGGAAAGGAATTTATCCTCGCTGTCTGCACGCGTTTTCTCAAGCACCGAAACGCAGTTTGAATGGCTCGCGATGACCGCCGCAGGACTGTCGATTGCATCATAAAAGCCTCTTCTGTTGAGATGGGACACATCGGCAACAATACCGCACCGCGCCATATCTCCAAGAAGCTGTTTCCCGAGAGGTTTCAGACCGTTTTGAACACCCGATTGACATCCGAAACCAAGCTCATTCTCCGCATTCCACGTAAGGGTAATCACCTTTACACCATAGCTTTTTGCCAGGTCGATTCCCCCGTCAAAAGCAAAAGGAGATGCACCTTCACACGCAAGCAACGCTCTGCATATCTGCGGATTTACATCCTTTCTGAAATCCTGAATCCCTTGACAGAGCTTGATTTTTCCTGAGTTAAGGTTAATTTCTTCAATGAAGTTATCATAAACCGCCCTGAAATATTCAAGCGCCGATTCTCCTCGAAGCTCATCGGGTATCCAGATTGCAAAAATCTGCACCCATTTGTCAAGGCGTTTGCCTTTACACAAATCAATATGCAGATCGTTGGAGTTCAGAGGGATTTTCTGCTTGAAGCATTCCCCTGCCGTATCGCAATGCAAATCAAAAAGTTTCATTCTCTCTCCTAAAAAGCATTTTTGATATAGTTTATGCTGAAAAGTTTCATTTCATCATCGAGAAGCACTTCGCTGACATCAAAACGCACTTCCCCCTGTATTTCAGCCACAGAAAGATATGATTTTGCCGCCGATTCAACCCTGCTTTTCTTATGATAATCAACCGCCTCGCCCGGCGCAACGGCTGTACTTTTATTTCTTGTTTTTACCTCAACAACGCAGATAACCTTATCTTTCTGCGCAACGATGTCAAGCTCGCCGAAGCGACAAACATAGTTTGATGCAAGAATTTTATATCCTCTGTCGCGAAGATATCTGGCAGTAAAAAGCTCGCCCCATACACCTGTCTTATTTCTTATCATTATTTTGTGCCGAGAAAACTGCCGAGAAAACTCATTCTGTGATGCTCTGAAATTCCGTGCTCGGTAAGCATTTCATAATGAAGCTTTGTGCCGTAACCTTTATGCTTCGAAAACTGATACTGGGGCATCTTTTCATCAAGCTCAAGCATAAATCTGTCCCTTGAAACCTTGGCAAGAATCGATGCCGCGGCTATTGAAGGGCTGTTTGCGTCACCCTTGATAATTGTTTCGCCGTTGATTCCGAGAGGAGGCATTCTGTTGCCGTCGATAAGAGCATAATCAGCAGGCACATCAAGGCCTTCAACCGCCTTTCGCATCGCAAGATAAGTTGCCTGAAGGATATTTATTTCGTCAATTGTTTTTTCGTCAACACTTGCAATGCAATAGCTGATTGCTTTTTCGATGATGATATCAAAAAGCTTTTCTCTTTTCTTTTCGCTTATCTTTTTTGAATCGTTAAGACCTTCAATTTCACAATTTTCGGGCAAAATAACTGCCGCCGCATAAACAGGGCCTGCAAGAGGGCCTCTGCCGGCCTCATCAACGCCGCAAACAAACTTATATCCCTTTTCTTTTGCGCTGATTTCATACGAAAAATCCATACCGACACTCCTTTTATATAATGGGAAAAAGGCTGTACCGCCGATGCGATACAGCCGCTTGGTTATCTTTTAATAAGAAACTCCGCATCAACAACATCTTCAACAATACCGTAAAGATAATCCTTGGAGAATGACGGTGTTTTGGAAATTACGCCGTGCTTTGATGCGAGGTCCTCTGTATACTCATCAAGAGGATACACTCTGACATTTGACATTCCGTAGCCGTAATGGGTTACGGTACCCTCAAACACAACATTTTCAACGGTTGTTTCGCCTGTTGTATTATTCTTGACAAGCTCAAAATTCAGCATACCGCCAAGCATTCTTGTGCCTGTATTCTGCGCGGAAATGAAATTGCCGAGCGAATATGCAACAAGAGTTTTGCTTCCGTCGGGATTATTGATGAATTCAACAGGCTGAATAACATGGGGATGAGTGCCGATGATAACATCCGCGCCCCATTCGCCAAGCTTTTTGGCAAGATTTTTCTGCGTTTCATTGGGCTCGTGAGTATATTCCACGCCCCAATGAGCGTTTACAACAACAAAATCGGCTATCGCATCCGCCGCCATAACGCGCTGCATCAGGCGTGTTTCGTCATTCGAGGTCATTAGAATCACATCTGTGTCGCTGGGCAATTTAAGTCCGTTTGTCTGCTCTGTGAATCCGACATAAGCAATCTTAACGCCGTTGACCTCATTCATCGGAATGGTCTGATAATCCGCTTCGTTAAGATATGCGCCTGTTGTTATTGCATTTTTGCCTTTCCAGAAATTGATAGCGGAGATAAGACCTTTTTCTCCGCAATCAATCGAGTGGTTTGTTGCCATATTGAAGACATCGAAACCGATTTCAAGCATTTCTTCGCCAACCTCAACAGGAGAATTGAACTGAGGATAGCTCGAAACATTATGGTCGGTTGAAATGATGGTTTCCTGATTCAGGATTGCAATATCCTTCGATTCGATTTTATGAGCAATATTCTGATAGGCATACTCAAAATCATAGCCGCTGCTTGACCTTGCCGCCGCCTGCTCATAAATAGTGTTATGAATAAGATTATCACCAACCGCAACGCAGGTTACTCTTGAAAGAAGCTCTTCGGGGTTGAGCTCAGGTTGGCTCTCATCCTCATATCCCGGGTTAGGTCTGACCTCATCACCCAGACCGATTCCGCCCGTACTTCTGTCAATAAGAAGTACAGAAACCGCAACAACATCAAGAAAGACTATAATTGCAAGAATTACGGAAAGTACCTTCTTCATTGTTTCAACTCCTAATCGAGCGTTATTCTGCCGAGTTTACCGCTTCTGTACTCATCAAGAAGCATCACAGCCGCGCGCTCGGTGTCATATTCGCCTTTTCTTAAAAGCATTCCTCTTTTTTGTGCTATAAGCTCAAGCAATTCATAAGGCTCAAGCTCTTCAAAATCTGTTACTTTATATCTCTCTGTCAGCCTGTCTGCATAATTCTTCTGCATAATAACGAGAAGCCTGACCGCAATTTCCTGAATATCAAGAATCTGGTCTTTGACAGAGCCGATGAATGCGAGTTTAAATCCAACCTCGGGGTCTTCAAATTTAGGCCACAAAACACCGGGAGTATCAAGCAACTCAATACCCGAGCCGATGAAAAACCAACGATTGCTTCTTGTTACACCGGGCTTGTCCGCAACCTCGGCGCGGTTTTTACCTGCCATTCGGTTGATGAATGAAGACTTGCCTGTGTTGGGGATGCCGACAACCATAATACGCAGATGTTTACCGGCCATACCCTTATCAGCATTTGCTTTGATTTTATCCTTGAGCACTTCTCTGACGGCAGGCTGAAATTTATCAAGACCCTTGCCGCTTCTGCAATCAACAGGCAGAGCGGTTATGCCTCGCTCGGAAAGTTCTCTGATTTTGCGTGCCGTTGCATTTTCGTCCGCAAGGTCGCATTTGTTGAGCAGGACGATTCTCGGCTTTGAGCCGATAATCTCGTCAAGCTCGGGGTTTCTGCTGCTTTCGGGGACTCTTGCATCAACAAGCTCACAAACAGCATCAACCATTGCAAGATTTTCTTTTATAAGTCGTCTGGTTTTCGCCATATGGCCGGGAAACCATTGAACTACCATATTCTCATTCATATCAATTACCTGTTTTCAATCTTACCGAAGGGTGATGTTCTGAAAACAACCTTACCCATAATATATTCTTCTCTGATCATACCGATTCTGTTATCGCGGCTGTCGGATGAATTGTTTCTGTTATCGCCCATAACAAATACATATCCTTCGGGAACAGTCACAGGCTCTCTGCAATCAAGAATTCTGATAACAGGCTCTGCAATATAAGGCTCATCAAGCTTCACACCGTCAACGAAAACATCATAGCAATATTTCGCCTGATTGAACTCAAGGCTGACGGTCTGACCCTCGGTTGCGATGATTCTCTTTACAAGAACATCCTCGATGGCAGGAGAATTATTCGGCTGACAGGTTACAACGATATCGCCGTTTACAGGCTCGTGATATACCGACTGAAGGATAATCTGCTCCCCATCTTTAAGCGTGGGATACATTGAGTTACCGCTGACCTGAATCGTTCTGAAAAGCAACGAAAAGCAGAAACCGACGGCAATAACCGCAGTTGCTATAATCGAAACAACATCAAAAACCGTGCTTATCAACGGATTTTTTTCTTTTTTGTTTTTATTCTCTTCCATACCGATTCTCCTTTTTATTTATTACCCTGTTCATCATCTATCCACGCAAACGAAGGTAAAAATCTTAAAAAAGCCTTGCCGAGAACATATCTTTCATCAACAAGACCGATTGCACTTGAACGGCTGTCAAGCGAATCGTTACGGTTATCGCCCATAACAAAAAGTTTGCCCTCGTCCACAGTAAGCGGAAACTCAACATCATAATGCAACGAGGTGGGCTGCGCGATATAAGGTTCGTCAAGCAAAACGCCGTTGACAAAAACCTCGTGAGTGCGGAAATTTATATCTATCGTGTCACCGCCTACAGCAATGACTCTCTTGATTATCGGAACATTTCTTTCCCAGGGTTGGGTAACAACAACGATGTCACCCCTGTCAAAATTGGTCAAAACACCGCTGACCGCGAGCCAATCCCCCGAATCGAGCGTGGGATTCATCGAGTCACCCTCAACTCCGACAACCCTGACGCAAAGCGCAAACACAAGAAAGACAACAAGAACGGCACCTTTGAGCGAATCGACGGTGTCATAGAGATACCTCATCAAGACCCCTGCAGGCTCGATTTCATCATCTTCGGGATGATTGAATTCAACCCAGAATTCGTCTATTCTTCTCAACTTGCCGCCCCCCTTTCCCGTCGGTGAAGAAAGCTTACGACTCAAAACACCTCAAAGTGAAATTTTCCGCAAAAAGACAATAAAGGTGTAACAACCTGAAAATTGTTACACCCTCATGCTCATTATCTGATCTGTTCCTTAACCTTTGCAGCCTTACCAACTCTGTCTCTGAGGTAGTAGAGCTTGCTTCTGCGTACGCGGCCGTGTCTTACGAGCTCAACCTTAGCAACGTTGGGGGAGTGGAGAGGGAATACTCTCTCAACACCAACACCGTAGCTTACGCGGCGAACTGTGAAGGTTTCGGAAATGCCTGAACCCTTGCGGGCAATAACAGTACCTTCGAAAAGCTGAATTCTTTCTTTTTCACCTTCGCGAATCTTAACGTGAACCTTGATGGTATCACCGATTTCGATTGCAGGTACTTCGGACTTGAGTGAGTCCTGTGCGATCAATTTGAGTGCATCCATTGTAATTTTCCTCCGATTTTTTCCAGACGTTCGTAGCATCTTTCGACGCAAGAGGACCATCCGCTTTAATGTTATTAAGCATTAAACCCCGTCTTTGAGAGCCGAAGCCGCTAATGACGGCACAAATGCGAATAATATAATAACATAGGTTTCGCAATAATGCAAGTGTTTTTTTGTTTTTTATTATATTTTATGTTTTATTCAAAAACTGACAGGTCTTCGCAGAGCAGTTTGGTCCTAATGACGGAAGTTTTCTCGCTCTCTGCGGCAAATTCGGCAAGAAGCGAATTCACAAGAAGCTCCGCATTGAGGTTAACACTGTTACCTGCGGCAAGAATTGCGTGCATCCTGACCATACAACCGTCCGAAACGCATTCAAATGAGCGAATCATTTCGCAAAGGTTAACGGTCTTGATTCCCCTCTTGCTACGCTTTTCTGCATTGAGCACACCGCCTTCGATAATCGACGATGCTCCTGCAGCAAAGCCTTCTGCCTCACCCTCGGAAAGAAACTGAAGTTCAATTTCATATTCTGCCGCAGCGATTTCATTCGGCTTGTTGACAGGCTCACAGACATCAACAATTTCTATACCCTCGGGCATAGCGGCATTAAGTCTGTTTCTGATTTCATCAAAGGACATATCCTCTTCGATTCTGATATCAAGAGGCTCTCTCATACCTGTCTGACCGAGAGGCAGAGGCATAAGGAATGTCATGTAGGGATGAGGGTTGAAACCCTCTGTATACCAGAGCGGAATTTCAGCTCTTCTGACCGCGCGGGTCATACATCTGTTCATATCGAGATGTGAAATATAAATTGCAAGTCCGCTTTTCTTAAACCACAGTCTGACGGATTTCATCGCACACACCTCCGTTAAGTTTTGCCGCGCCGCAACCCGAGCATTTCTCTCGGCAACAGGCGGTTGTTTCGCCCTTGTGAGCCTTCTGATTTTCTCTCACAAGGAAGCTTTTTGTAACGCCGTAATCCATATGGTCCCACGGCATAATTTCTTCGTAATCTCTGCGTCTTGCGGTATAGAAATAGGGGTCAATTCCGCAATCCTCGAAGCTCTGCATCCACTTATCTCTGTCAAGATGCTCTTCCCAGCCGTCAAAACGGCAACCCTTACGCCACGCAGTTTCGATAACATCGGCAAGTCTGCGGTCACCTCTTGAGAATACGCCCTCAAGGAAGCTTGTCCACGGCACATGCCTTGAAACGCTGACCTTTCTTGTCTTGACACAGGAAATAAGATAATTCTGCTTATCAATCAGCACCTCGGGTCTGTCCTGCGGTTCCCACTGGAAGGGGGTGAAGGGCTTGGGAACGAGCGATGCAACGCTGATATTGACGGCAACACTCTTACCCTTGGGCTTGTTTTCGTTTCTGTAATATTCATCAACAACTGCCTGTGCAAGGTCGGCAATGCCCTGAATATCCTCTTCAGTTTCTGTGGGCAGACCGATCATAAAGTAGAGCTTGACGGCTGTCCATCCGCCCGAAAACGCCTGCCTTGCAGTTGAGAGCATTTCAGCTTCGGTGATATTTTTATTGATAACATCGCGCAGACGCTGTGTGCCTGCTTCGGGAGCGAAAGTAAGGCCGCTTCTGCGAACGGCATTGAGCTGCTCCATAAGCTCTCTCGGGAAATTATCCGCACGAAGAGAAGGCAAAGCGATATTGATTTTCTCCTTGATTGTCCAGGGAAGCATATTTCTGATAAGAGTTTCAAGACCCTTATAGTCACTTGTGCTCAATGAACAAAGAGAAATCTCATCATAGCCTGTGTTTTTGCAGATATCTCGGCACTGCTTTTCAACCGTTTCGGGAGATTTCTCTCTTATCGGACGGTTAAGGAAACCTGCCTGACAGAAACGGCATCCTCTGATACAGCCTCTGAAAATTTCAACCGTCGTTCTGTCGTGCACAACCTCAAGGAAGGGAACAACAAAACTGTCGGGAGAAAACATCGAATCAAGGTCGGCAACATTGCGCTTCTCAACCTTTTCGGGTGCACCGCAGGTAGGAGTGATTGACTTGACGGTGCAATCGTCATTATATTCCACCTCATAGAGTGAAGGAACATAAACACCCTTTATCTGCGCCGCCGCAACAAGGAATTCTTCTTTTGTTGCGCCTTTTGCCTTATATTCTTTGAGCAAATCTATAAGCTCGTTTGTAACTTCTTCGCCGTCACCGGGCAGAGTTATATCAAAGAATTCTGCCATAGGCTCGGAGTTGCAGACACAGGTACCGCCTGCGATAACGATGGGTGTAAGCGATTTTCTGTCCTTGCTTCTTACAGGGATACCTGCAAGATCAAGCATATTGAGAACATTGGTATAGCTCAATTCATACTGCATTGTAAAGCCGAGGATATCAAACTCGGTGAGCGCGTCGCCGCTTTCAAGAGCATAAAGAGGAATGCCGTTCTCCCTCATCACCTGCTCCATATCAACCCAGGGCGCAAAGACTCTTTCGCACCACGCATCTTCTCTTGCGTTGACAAGAGAATAAATAATCTTCATACCGAGATGTGACATTCCGATTTCATATGTGTCGGGGAAGCAGAACGCATAGCGGATATCAACATTTTGCTTATCCTTGACTACGCTGTTAAGCTCGCCGCCGGTATATCTGCCGGGTTTCTGCACCTTAGGCAGAAATTTTTCAATTTTTTCAGGATACATAGACTTTCTCCTTAAAGTAATATATCCCGAATATGATAACACATTTATTCAAAAAAATCTACAGTTTTACCATTCCTTTTTCCCTTTTATCGAAAAAGCTGACAACAGCAAGGTAAATAACCGCTCCGCCGAGGGTCACATTACCGTAAACCATCGCGAAATAAACACTCAGAACAGAAAGAGGCGCAAGAAAAACATAAACCGCAATATCGCAGATTCTGTCTGCTTTTTCATCGGACATAAACCTGCAGAGCGATTCAAAAAGAATGTTGCCACCGTCAAGCGGTCTGCAGGGAATGAGATTAAAAACACCGATTGCAAAATTTGATGCAGCGGCAATTCTGACCGATTGAATGTGCGAAAAACCGACACTTAATATAACCCAGAGCAAAAGATTTGCCGCAGGGCCTGCGGCATAAATAAGAATATCGTTTTTTGACCCCACAGGTCTTCTTTCAAGCTTGATTCCGTAAAACGAAAGCTCAACGAGCGCAGGTTTTTCTCCCGAGGCAAGCATACAAATCAGATGCGCCGCTTCGTGGACAAAGCAGCAAAAAAGAGCAAGCGCACAAACTCCGCTCTCATCAAGAATCAGCATACAGGTTACACACGCAGCAAACGAAACATTGATTTTCACATCTGTTTCACCGCGTTTAATTTTCATCCGTAAAAACAAGCGGAGCAGGGTCAACTCTTACGCCGTCAATTCGCACCTCAAAATGAAGATGAGGGCCTGTTGACCAACCTGTTGAGCCGACAACGCCAAGTGTTTCTCCGTTACGCAAAACCGTGCCCTCCGAGGCATAAATATCATTCAGATGGCAGTAATAAGTTTCAAAGCCGTCGGAATGCTCGAGAAGGACATATTTACCCCAGACATCACTTTCCCCTGATTTGATAACCTTGCCTGCATATGCCGCCGCAACAGGCGTACCTTCGGGCGCGGCAAGGTCGATGCCCGTATGAAAACCGTATTCGCCCGACACAGGATTAGTCCTGTAACCGAAGGGAGATGTCAGCCTCAGGTTATCGAGCGGCGCAGTTGCAGGCGCGCTGACGGTATATTCCGCGAAACTTACTCCCTTGACACCGCTCTCCGATGCTATATCTTCGCCTCCGCTTCCGACCATTTCACCAACAGCAACGGTTTCATCAGCCGCATTCAGAGCAGGCTCGCGCGAATCAAGAGCAATCTTTGCCGTCACCTCCGATTCAGGAAACGAAACAGGCAGAAAAACTTCTTTCGCGGTATTTTTGAGGCTTCCGAAAATCTGCGATATACTCATATCCTTTGACATTATCTTTTCGTAGTCGCTTTTCATTCTCGCAGATGCAGACGGACTTACCTTCGAAACTGTCAGCACAGTACCTACCGCAACAAGGCAAAGCACAGCCTGAAGAATTATAAGACGGATAAGATAATCGGATTTTGTTTTCGGTTTTGACGGTGTTTCATCCGCAAACGAATATCTGCTCCGATACTCGCTTCTCTCAGGTCTATCGGGATACTTTGAAGTGTTTTCCATAATTTCCTCCGAACATCTTTTTAATTGATTATATGAAAAACACATCCGATAATATGCAAAAAAGCTTCCTCGGAATAACCGAAGAAGCTTTGATTTTATTTAAGACCCTGACTGTTATTGAGAAGGACGGTACTGTAAATAAACAACACATCCGCATTCTCAAAATCGACCATATTTCCGATAACTGCAGGATTGATATAGCGGATATCAACAACAGTGATTTTTGAATAGCTCTGAATCAGCAGAGGCGTCAGACTGCTTCCGAAGGAATCCCTGAAGATAACAAGCTCTTTGCCGTTTGATGACAAATGATTTTCAACCGTCAGCAATGCCTGATTGCCCGAAAGGAACATTTCATAGGAATCCTTGCCGTTTGCCTTCTCCATATTATAGACAGGCAACTCAACAGGCATTCCTGTTTCGTAGCTTTTAACCTTGCAGGCATCAATCGAGGGATTTGTAAGATACTTTATCGTATCAGCTTCAAAAGGCAGGGCTGCCTGACCGTAATAAGTGCCGTAAAACGGAGTGTCGAGAGTGTTTTCAGTAAAATCATCGCTGAATGAAACACCCATTTTTGAAGCAATATGACCTGCAACATCAACTATATTTTCCTGTCTCCAATGGCTGTCGGTAAAATAATAATCATCGAGCGAAAGCAAGGGAATTATATCGATATACTCTGCAAAGGATGTTTTTTCTCTGACAGATGAAACAAGCTCGTTATAATCAAGCGCAAGATATCCGCCTTTTTCCGCAAGAAACATATTTTTATCAGGCACAACGGAGAGATAAACATCAGCTCCCTTGTCTTTTATGAAGCTCTCATAAATATAGTTAAAACGGTTTGTTGCGTGGTCAATCATATCCTCTTTGAGCGGATATTCAAGCTTTGAGATATGACCGTCTGAGATTATGACATCATTGTTATCCTTATTCAGAAAAACATATTTCGAGAAAAATGCCTTGATGCCTCTGAAACCGTCTCTTTCAGGAAACTGGTCAAGAGTGAAGTCCTCAAATTTCTTCATAAAATCGCCTGAGATAACGGATTCGAGATTGATTTCAGGGAATTTTGCAAGAGCTCGGCGCTCACTGTCCGAAAAATCGCTCTGCTCCTTCGCGATATTCCACACAAAAAAGCCAAGAAAAAGGGTCGCCATAAGAACTGTTACAACAATATTTTTGGTTTTGTTATTCATTACGGCACCCCCTTAAAACCTGAAATAAAGGAACGGATTGAACGAGCCGTCAACAAGATATGCCGTCATAACAATCATCAGACCGACAAGCAGAATCGGCTCTGCAATGTTGACAAGTTTTTCGTTCTTTTCCGAAAGCCTTGCAAAAATCTTTTTGGGCAGAGGTGTTGCACCGATAATCGCAAGGATAATAACAACCGCATAGCTTCGCAGATAATAAAGCCATTCTGCTGAAGAAACAGGTACACTGCCGAAGCCGAACATACCGCCGATATATCGCATTGCTTCGCCCATATCAGCCGCATTGAAGATGACAAAGCTGATGATAACAAGAAACATAACATAGATATGGCTGAGGACCTTTGACTTATCAAGATATTTCTTGAGCCAGAGCTTTTCTATAATAAGAAGCACAGCAAAATAAAGTCCCCATACGATGAAATTCCACGCCGCGCCGTGCCAGAAGCCCGTCAGCATCCATACAACAAAGATGTTTCTGAATCTTTTGAAATTCGAAACTCTGTTGCCGCCGAGAGGAATATAAACATAGTCTCTGAACCAGCTTCCGAGCGACATATGCCATCTGCGCCAGAATTCAGTTACACTCGTTGAAATATAAGGATAATCGAAGTTTTCAAGAAAATCGAATCCGAATACCTTGCCCATACCGATTGCCATATCGCTGTAACCCGAGAAATCAAAATAGATATGGAGCGTGAATGCAATTGCATAAAGCCAATAAAAAAGTACGGATTTATCATCGGACGCCTTGAAAACATCGCAAAGTTCACCAAGTGCATTTGCAATGAGTATCTTTTTGCCAAGACCGACAACAAATCGTCTTATACCCTGAGCCGCCGCATCAAAACTGTGAGTGCGCTCGACAAGCTGCTTATCGATATCGGAATATCTTACAATCGGACCTGCAATAAGCTGCGGAAACATCGCAACATACGCCGCAAGAGAAATCGGATTCTTCTGCGCCGCAACATCGCCTCTGTAAACATCAACAGTATAGCTTAAAATCTGAAAGGTGTAGAAACTGATGCCGATGGGCAGAGCAATTCCTGTCAACGGTACAGCAAGACCCGAAACCGAGTTGAATGTTGAGATAAAGAAATCGGTATATTTGAAAAAGCCGAGCATTGCAAGGCTCGAGCCGACGGAAAGAATAAGAAACACCTTTCCGAGCGGTTTTTCTCTGAACTTTTCAATCAACAAACCGAAAATATATCCCAGTACAATCGCCGAAATCATAAGAATTGCAAATTTCGGTCTGTCCCACGCATAGAAAACAAGGCTGCTTATGAGCAAAACCGTATTCTTAAGCGGTTTGGGACTTATGAAATAAAGAATCAGAACGCAAGGGATAAAATAAAAAAGAAAAGGTATGCTTGAAAACAGCATTTTACTCAGCCTTTCTTTGCTTTAATAAAACAACGGATGCAGGATTTCTGCACCCGTTGCCGAAATTTTTAAATCAGATTAACCTTCAAGGCTCATGGGGCACATGAGGAAGAATACTGTGTTGCCAACGTTTTCGCAAACCATTTCTTCTGCTGCTGTGCAGATGTTCCATCTGAGGTTAGCTTCAGATTCAAGAGTTGTCTTGAATGCTTCAACATCAGCGCCGTCTGCAAGAGTGAAGATGTAGCCTACGAAAGGAATTGTGCCGATAGCGGGACCAAATGAGTATGCTGTTTCAAAGCCGCTGATTTCGTTGTTGAAACCTGCAAAATAGCCTGCTTCCATGGGCATTACCATGGGCATAAACTGAATTGATTCGTGAGCGATAACCTTGTTGGCAAGTTCTTCAGCTGATGCTTCGGGGTTGCCTGCAAGTTCATCATAGAAAGCGTTAAGAAGAACCTGAGCTGCGCTGTTGCCGTCGGAAACCTCACCGCCGTCAACTACGGGCATATCGGGACCTTCGCCGGGTGCTGCAGGCTGATTCATATCATCAGCGGGAGCTTCTGTTGTTTCTTCAACGGGAGCTGTTGTTGTTTCTGTGGGTGCTTCGTTGCCGCCGCAAGCAGCAAATGAAAGAAGCATTGCTACTGAAAGAATGATTGCAAAAAGTTTTTTCATGGTTTTTTTCTCCTTTATTTTTTGCGGTTTAACCGCATTTTTACCTGTTAATTAATTCCTTGTAATTTTCCATTCGCCGTCATACTCAAGGATAAGTATACAGCTTTTTTTGCCATAGTCAACCGTCATAACGCTTTTTTTCATTCCGTCGCTCTTCCAGAGAAGTTCAACATCCTCTTCGGCAGAATATTCCGTAAGATTACCGTCTTCGCCGACAACATCAAAGCATCCGCTGTCAACAGTTATCAGCGCACCGCCGTTAAGGTCAAGTCTGACTGAAACCTCTGCAGGCGCAAACATCCTCGCAAGGGCAATCCCGTCAGTTTCCGAAAGCGCGATGCTGACATTATTCTCAACATCCGTTCCGTTGATACTGACATCAATGCCGTTACCTGTAAAAACCGTAAACACAGCAACTGCAACAAGCACAACGCAAGCTGCCGCCGCAACAATGCGCGAAAATCTGCTTCTGAAAACAAGAATATTATCTTTTTCTTTCGGAGATTCAGCGGACGAAAAAACCCTCTCGCGAAGTTCATCGGGAGCTGTTATGGACGAATAAACCCTCTTTTCTTTTTCGTCAAACATCGTTTTCTTCCTTTTCAATATTTCGTTTCAACGCTTCCCTGCCCCTTGAAAGCCTCATCTTCACTGCCGAAACTCCGATTCGCAGAATCGAAGCGACTTCCTCAACGGAAAATCCTTCAAGATAATGAAGTGTAACAGCAATTCTGTATTTCTCGGGAATCGAAGCGAGCGCGGTGCGAAGCTGAAGCTGTGCCTGCGCCTGCGAATCATCGTGCGCAATATGTTGAATTTCATCAACAGAAAGGTGGTTGCGCACCTTCTTGTGTCGCAGAATATCGTGGCAACGATTGATAACCGCGCGGATAAACCAAGCCTTCTCGTGCTCGGAATCGCTGAAAACAGGAGCCGAATCAATGAATCTGAGAAAAATATCGTGAACTGCGTCCATAGCATCATCGCTTCCGCCAAGCTGAGTTATCGCGATACGATAAAGCATATCCGAATAAAGCTCATATACTGCGGAAAGTCGTTCATTCGAAGCTCCGTTTGTTCTCAAATCCTGCCCTCCTGTCTTTAAAACGATTCAGAAAACCGAAAAGTCACATAATTTTTTAAAAATTTTTTTGAATTTCTCAAAAACGATATCCAAAATATTATATCACACTATTTCAGGCAATTCAAATATTATTTATCGATTCTCCAAAACACCTCAAGATGAATAGCAGAAGAATCTGTTACAGCACCCCTGAGTTCGTTACCTCTTCCCAAGAGATATCTCTGCCGTTTGCGACATAATCAAAAAGAGCCGTCAGCCTTTCGGTCAACTGCTCTCTGTTATATTTGCTCTTTGATTTTTGAAGCAATCTTCCTGCAAGACGGTCAATTGCTTTGGGCGAAAGCTCCTTGCGACCTGCAAGCTCAAACCTTCGGTCTGCAAGCGAAAGGATTTCTTGATACTCCTTTGTGTCAAGGATGTATTCGCTTGTTTCTTCGGTAAAATCTTCTGCGTTGTCCTCATCGGCAACTTCCTCTGCTGCAACTTCTTCGACAACCTCGTCTGAAACCTCATCTGCAACAGACTCTTCAACCGCCTTCTGTTGTCGACAGAAAGGAATCCCGTTTCTATGTCCCCTTATTAATAATATAATGTAATTATTTTTTCTACAAAAAGCATTGACACAACCTTCATTTTATGATATCATCTATTTGAACAATAAACAAATTTGTTTATTTATGCAATAAATATGGGTTGCGCTGATAATTATTTCTCGTTTTTCAAACCTCTCGGTATGAATGATTCGGATTATATAAAGAATATTTTTCATCAATCATCTTTTGAAAGGAGGGTGCCTGATGTTCTCCCCGACTCCGTTCGGAGTTATGCTCAAAGAATCGCGCGAAAGTGCAAAACTATCGCAGTTTGACCTCGCTTCCGGTCTTGGCAAAACCGCTCAATATATCAGCAACATCGAAAAAGGTAAAAACAACTCTCCTCCTGATGATGATGCGATTTTTAAACTGATTGCGCTTCTTGGTCTTAAAGGCGCAGATGCAGAGAAATTCAGATTTCTCGCATATGCAGACCGAGGGATGCTCCCACCTGAAATGTTCAGATATGTTTTCGATTCCCCTGCCCTTGCAGGTCTTATAAATTACGCAGTTAACAACAATATTCCTATTGATTATTGGGATTCCGTTTTCAGCGGTGTCCTCAACAGAAAGGCGGATTAATATGGCAAAAACACCTGATTATATAAAATATGCAGCGTCAATTGTACCCAGTGAAAGACAGCTCAAATGGCAGGAAACTGAATTCTATGCTTTCATTCATTACGGAATCAACACTTATACCGATTCAGAATGGGGCAACGGCAACGAAGACCCTGAGCTTTTTAATCCCGAATCGCTTGATTGCCGTCAATGGGCAAGGCTCTGCAAACACGCAGGTATGAAAGGTCTTATTCTGACCGCCAAGCATCACGACGGTTTCTGTCTTTGGCCCTCTGCATACACAGATTTCAGCGTTCGTTCAAGTAATTGGAAAGACGGCAAAGGCGATGTTGTTGCAGAATGCGCTGAAGCCTGCCGCGAATACGGACTTAAATTCGGCATTTATGTTTCCCCTTGGGACAGACACGAAGAAACCTACGGCACAGGCGATGCATACAATAAATTTTTCAAAAATCAGCTTCGTGAAGTGCTGACCGCATACGGCGAACTTTTCTGTGTTTGGTTTGACGGTGCTTGCGGCGAAGGTAAAAACGGCAAAAAACAAGCTTACGATTGGGAAGGATATTATAATCTTATCCGCGAGCTTCAGCCTAACGCAACAATCAACATCACAGGCCCCGATGTCCGTTGGTGCGGCAACGAAGCCGGCGTTTGCAGAAAGAGCGAATGGAGCGTTGTTCCCTATTATCATTCGAATGCAGAACTCATCGCTTCAGCAAGCCAGCAGAATGTTACAAAGCCTCCGAAAAAAATAAATCCCACCACCCTTGATCTGGGCAGCAGGAAAGCTATCAAAAAATGCAACAAGCTTATCTGGTATCCCGCAGAGGTTGATGTTTCCATCAGAGACGGCTGGTTCTACCACAAAAAGGATGACTATACAATCAAACCTCTTTCAAAGCTTCTTGATATTTATTACAAATCCGTCGGTGCAAACGCAAGTTTCCTTCTGAACATTCCTCCTATGCCGAGCGGAAAAATCAACGAGAAAGACATTGAAACTCTTCTTGCACTCGGCGCACAGCTTGATATTGACTTCAACGAAAACCTTGCAGAAGGCTCAATCATCACCGACAACCGCCATCTCGACGAAGAACATTGCGGTCAGATGGCATTAAGCTATGATCCCGAGGAGTACTGGCATTCAGGCGATGAACCTGACGGTGCCGAACTGATTCTCGACCTCGGCGACGAATATGATATTGACAAAATCGTTCTCGGCGAACACATCAGAACAGGTCAGCAGATTGAAAAATTCTCGCTTTATGCACTTAACAAAAAAGGTAAGTGGAAGCGCATCGCCAAAGAAACCGTTATCGGTTACAAGCGCATCTGCAGATTCGAAGAAATGCGAGTCAGATATTTCAAACTCGTTATAGAAAAAGCGCGTTGCTTTGCAACAATTTCAAAATTCGAGGCATATTAATCCCAGGTTTTCCAGATTTCGGGGCAGTAACCGACGGTTGCCTGCTTGCCGTTTCTGACAATCGGAGTTTTAAATAGCTCACCGTATTCGAGAAGCTTTTCTTCAACAGCCTCTTTGCTTGCAAGATATTTTATGAAATGCTTCTCATATGCCTTTGATTTCTCATCAATAAGAGCTTCCATCGAGCCTACAGCTGATTTGACGCTCGCATATTCGCCCTTACTGAAATTCTTCTGCGTAAGGTCGATAAACTGGAATTTGATTCCTCTTTCTTTAAAATATCTCTGTGCCTTTTTGGTATCAAAGCACTTATTTGTGCCAAAAATCTGTATATTCATCTTTAAAACCTCCGTAATGGTGTAACAATATGGTAAACAAAATTCCGCCACAAGTCAATACTGTTATCAGAATTCTGAACGAAAACGGACATTCGGCTTATGTTGTCGGCGGTGCGTGCAGAGATCTGATTATGGGCAAATCCGCGCACGATTGGGATATCACAACAAGCGCTCTCCCTGAAGAAACCTCCGCTGTGTTTTCAGATTGCAAGGTAATCGAAACAGGCATAAAACACGGCACAGTAACGGTTATAATAGATTCGATGAGCGTTGAAATCACAACCTACCGCATCGAATCAGGTTACTCCGACAATCGTCATCCCGACTCCGTTTCATTCACAGACAGGGTTGAAGAAGACCTCTCAAGAAGGGATTTCACCGTTAATGCAATCGCATTCTCCCCTATCGCAGGGATGGTTGACCCCTTCGGCGGACAGGACGACATTGAAAGAAAAATCATCCGTTGTGTCGGTGACCCGGATAAGCGTTTCGGTGAGGATGCGCTGAGAATCATCCGTGCTCTGCGTTTCTCGAGCGTACTCGGTTTTGAAATAGACAGCGAAACCCGGGCATCGATAATAAGAAACTACAAACTTCTTTCAAACATCTCCGCCGAAAGAATTTTCACTGAATTCTCAAAGCTTCTCTGCGGAAAAGATGCAGGCAGAATCCTGACAGATTTCAGCGAAGTTGTTTTCCATATTATGCCCGAGCTTGAGCCTATGAAAGGCTGCGTGCAGAATCACGAAAGACACATTTTTGATGTGTGGGGACATACGGTCAAGGCGGTTGAATCTGTCAGACCCGATGCAAACCTGCGATTCGCAATGCTTTTACACGACAGCGGAAAACCGCACGTTAAATCAACCGACGAAAAAGGTATTGACCATTTTTATTCTCATTCCAAAGTCAGCCGAAAGATTGCTGACAGCATTCTTTCAAGACTGAAAACTTCAAACAAATTCAGAAATAATGTATGCAATTTCGTGGAATACCACGATTTTCTGCCCGATAAAATAAGCAGAAAAACATATAAAAAATACATCGCAAAGCTTGGCAAAGAAACCGTCAGAGACCTGTTTGATATCAGAGAAGCGGATATCAGAGCGCAAAATCCCGTTTTCCTTGACGAAGGTCTTGCGGCAAATGAAATCGGTCTTCGGATTTTTGATGAAATCAATACCGAAAATCCCTGCTTCAGAACCAATGACCTTGCTATCAGCGGAAAAGACCTTGCTGATGCAGGAATACCTCCTTCCCCCGAAATGGGAAGACTGCTTGAAACTCTGCTCGATGAAGTTATGGGCGACAAGCTTGAAAACAGGAAAGAATTACTCCTTAAGAGAGCTGAAGAAATATATAAAACGAGGAAAGGCTGTTAAACCATGGAAATTGTAAAAATAGAAAATGCACAGGAATTCGACGCATTTGTCCGCTCTCATCCGAAGGGACATATGATGCAGACCTCCGCCTGGGGACAGGTCAAGAAAGAATGGGAATGGGTCGGCTTTATCAAAAGAGATGAAAGCGGAGCAATCAAGGGTGTTTGCTCGGTGCTTCTTCGTGCGATCCCGATGATGCCCTATAAAATGATGTATGCACCCAGAGGTCCTGTCTGCGACCTTGCAGATAAAGAAACCGTCAAAGAGCTTCTTCTTGCCGCAAAGGAATACGGCGTCAAGAATAAAGCAGTAACCCTGAAAGTCGATACCGATACTCTCGCTTCAAACGAAGAATATATCAATCTGCTCAAGGATATCGGTTTCACCTTCAAAGACCACAGCGCCGACTTCGACACAGTGCAGGCAAGATACATTCTCCGTCTTGATACAAAGGGTAAAACCGAAGAAGAAGTCCTCGCATCATTCCACCCCAAAACCCGATACAACACCCGCCTTGCAGTAAGAAAAGGCGTTACAATCGAAATCAAGGGCAAGGAAGCCTGCAAAGAATTCCACGACCTTATGCTTGTTACAGGCGAAAGAGATAATTTTGCAACACGCGACACATCATATTTCGAGCGCATTATGGATGCATTCGGTGACGATGCAAGAATTTATTTTGCAAAATACGAAGGCAAAACCATCGCAGGCGCACTCGATGTGCATTGCGGCGACAAAGTATGGTATGTTTATGGCGCAAGCTCCAATGATTACAGAAATGTTATGCCCAACTACCTCGTACAATGGGAAATGATTAAATGGGCAATTGAAGAAAACTGCTCCTGCTACGATTTCCGCGGCGGTTATCCCGACGAAGACAATCCCCTTCACGGAATTTTCAAATTCAAAATCGGCTTCACCAACTCATATATGGAGCTTATGGGCGAAGCTGACCTTGTTATCAACAAATTCGGATTCGCCGCTGTGAATGCCGCTCAAAAAGCCGCAAAAGCAACACGCGGAATCCGCGCAAAAATCATCAACAGAAAATAAGAATTCTACTCAGGCGATTTTCGCCTGCTCAAATCCTCCATATTGACAAACGCCCCCGCTCTCACCGAGCAGGGGCGTTTGTCTTTATATTCCAAGTGCGATTTTTAAATTAACACCGAGAATTTTTTCTTTGCATTCATCGCTGATATCAAGACTGCGGATTCTCGCAATATCAGCTTTGATTACATCCGCATTGTTATAGGGAAAATCAAGACCGAATACGCTTCTGTCTTCGCCTGTCTGATGAATAACTCTCTCAAGCTCTTCATCTGTCAGCGCCCAAACGCTGTCCTTACCCTTGTGCAGACCGACACTTGTCCATCCTGCAAAAACGCAGTTTCCGTTTCGGGAGTTGTTACACATAACAGCAAGCGCTTCTCTGTAAAAATGATATCCGCCGATATGCTCCATACTGAATTTCAGCTTCGGAAATCTCCATGCAACCTCATCAAAAAGGATAACGCGGTTATCTCTGAGTCTGTGCCAATGCATACCCGAATGGAATGAGATGAAAAGACCGAGCTCCTCCGCCTTCGCATAAACCTCCGATGCTTCGGGACCGTCAATGACAAACTCCTGATAGGGCGGATGCATCTTGATTCCCTTGAATCCGAGTGATGCAAGTTTCTCAACCTGGGCGGCATAATCGCCTTTTTCAAAATCAATGTTACCGAATCCGATGAGTCGCGGGTTATCCTTTATCTGCTCGGCAAGCCAATCATTGGGGTCGCCTTCAAAACCTGATTCTCTGAATCTGTCGTGAAACGGCGGATAGCACACCGCCATATCGATTCCGCATTCATCCATCAGCTCAATAAGTTTTTCAACTGTACCCTCAGGTCTGATTTCTTTCGGGAAAATGTGCGCGTGATTTGCAAATATCATTTCTCTTCCTCCGTTTCAGCTTGTTTCAGATTAATTATATAATGTATAAACAATAATGTCAATTTTTCTCTGTACTTTCAATTATATTTATGCTATAATGAATTATCATTTTCATCAGAACAGGATAAGGAGATGTAAATATGAAAAAAATCGTTTCAATTTTATTATCCGTTGTTATGCTTGTCGGCGTAATTTCAGCAGGTTTCACAGTTTTTGCCGCTGAAGAAGAGCTCGGTTTTGCAGTTGCATCCGACCTGCATTACAACATCCCCAGAGAAGAGCTTGAAGGCCCTATCGATGACGAAATTTATTGGTATGCCAACAGAAGAGCAGCTATGGAAGACGAAAGCGGATTCATCATCGATGAAATGCTCCGACAGGTTGCAGAGGATGACAGCCTCGAATTCCTCCTCATTTCGGGCGACCTTGTTGACAACGGCAGAATAATTTTTGAGGAACATTACGACACCGCCGCAAAGCTCAAGAAATTCGAAGAAGAAAGCGGCAAATCCGTTTATGTTATTCCCGGTAACCACGATTTCGGCGCAGGCGAAAATGATTTCAAAATTGACGATTTCGTTGCAACATATTTTGATTTTGGTTATGACAAGGCTCTTGAAACAGTTGAAGGCACAGGCTCATACACCGCAAACCTCGGCGAAAAATACAGACTCATCGCATTCGACTCAAATGACCCTCACAAATCAACAGGCGACGGTGTTTCAAAGGAAGAAATCAACTGGGTATGCGATCAGGCTGACAAGGCTTATGCTGACGGCAGATATCCCATCCTTATGATGCATCACAATCTTCTTGACCATATGCCCGTACAGTCCGTTTTCAGCGGCGATTTCATCATCGGCAACCATCTTTCCGTTGCTGAAAAGTTTGCAAATCACGGCATCAAACTTGTCTTCACAGGTCACGAGCACTGCAGTGACGTTTCCTCATACACAAGCACAAAGGGTAACAAAATCTACGACTTCGCAACAACATCTCTCACTATGTATCCCCTTCAGTACAGAACACTTACTCTCACCGAAGATAACGTTTCATACGATATCAGAACAATCGACAAGATTGATACAGATGCTCTCACAGCAACCGTCAGCGGTTATGAGCAGAAGCAGATTGACCTTATGAATGCAGGCCTTAACGAATACGCAAAAGGTTTCCTCAAAGCAGGCGTACAGTACAGACTCTGGCTCGGTATGACACCCGAAAAGCTCGGCATTGACGAAGACGCATTCTATGCTGACCTTGTTTTCACTGCAGTCAACGGTCTTACAAGCATCCTCGAAACGCCTCTTTACGGTGAAGGCGGCGTGCAGGAACTCGCAAAGGAATATAACATCGATATTCCTGACAGCGAATACGAAACAGGCTGGGACCTTGCAACAGAGCTTGTTGCCGCTCACTACGAAGGCGAAGAAGCTTTTGACATCTACGGCACAGAGGTTGCAATCCTCCTTCGCACAGTTGGTCTGATTCTTCTTGATGACCTTTCAACAGTCGGTGACGAAGTATTCCTCAAGGCAGCTAACAGCCTGCTTGCATATTTCGGCACAGATTCAATCCAGAAAGACCTCACAAAGCTCGGCACAAAGGTATTCGGCCCCTTCACAGCAGGCGAATATTTCCTTCTTGCAGTTGCTTCACCCATTGTCTATGAATTTGCATATGACAGCGACGGCGTAAATGATAACACAGGCGAATTCGAAGGTTACGGCGCTGAGATTGACACAAGCGCAAATATTATGGACAACATCAAGAATATCATCGAAAAGATTTCGCTTTATTTCAGCCTTTTCATCAACATCGTTTCAAAGATTTTTAAATAAGATAAAGCAAACCCTCCGCACTCGATTGAGTGCGGAGGGTTATTTTTTTATTCGAAGTTGCAGATGATTTCGTCACCGTCTGCGGTGAGTGAAATCGCTTTCAGCGGAGCATCAGTGCTTTCAACAATTTTTGAGGTGATAACATCCTCAACATTTCTGCGAATAACATTGCGAAGGTCTCTTGCGCCTCTTGTGCCGCCTACAGAAAGACGGGCAATCGCTTCAACCGCCGCATCATCCCAGCTGAAGCTGATGCCTTTATCAGCAATGGGGTCAACAAGTTCGGCAAGCATAAGACGGGCGATATTCTCATAGTCCGTTTGGGTAAGGTCATTGAAAACAACAACCTCATCAACTCTGCCGATGAATTCGGGACGAAGGAATTCGGAGAGTGCCTTGAGCGCTCTTTCCTTCGATGCTTCATTCTTCGTTTTTGCGAATCCGAGCGCACCGCCGCCTCTGTTGCTGCCTGCATTGGAGGTCATAATAATAACGGTGTTTTCAAAGCTGACGCTTCTGCCCTGCGCATCGGTGATTTTACCTTCATCAAGAATCTGAAGAAGGATATTCATAACATCAGGATGTGCTTTTTCAATTTCATCAAAAAGAACAACGGAATAAGGCTTGCGACGCACCTTTTCGGTAAGCTGACCTGCCTCATCATAGCCGACATATCCGGGAGGTGAGCCTATGATTCGGGAAACGGAATGTTTCTCCATAAATTCGCTCATATCAAGGCGGATAAGGGTTTCGGGAGTATCAAAAAGCTCTTTTGCAAGAAGCTTGACAAGTTCGGTTTTGCCCACACCTGTAGGTCCGACAAAGATAAACGACGCAGGTCTTCTTCTGGGACTTATCTGCACTCTGCCTCTGCGCACAGCCGCGCTGACAAGTTTGATTGCCTCATCCTGACCGATAAGATTTGCCTTGAGGTTGTTTTCAAGCTCGGAAAGTCTGCGAAGGTCACTTTCGATAACCTTGCTTGCAGGAATACCTGTCCAAAGCTGAATAACTCTTGCGAGGTCTTCCTCTGTTACGCGGCAATCGGATGCAGCCTTTTCAAGTTCAGTAAGCTCGGCGCGGGCTTTTATAAGTTCACCCTTGACCTTTGCAATTTCTTCATAATCAGCTTCCTGCCCGCCGTCTGTTTCCATAAGCTCGGCTTCGTGAGCTTCAAGGTCACTCACCTTCTCAAGCGCGGTTTCATAATCGCTGATTGCCTTATTGCGCAGATTTGCGCAGGTGCACGCTTCATCAAGAAGGTCGATTGCCTTGTCGGGAAGGAATCTGTCATTGATATATCTTTCGGAAAGGATAACCGCCTTTTCAATCAATGTATCGCTGACCTTGACTCTGTGGAAAACCTCATAGTAATCCTTGACGCCTTTAAGCATCTCGCAGGTCTGCTCGATTGAAGGCTCTTCAACTCTGATAGGCTGAAGTCTTCTCTCAAGAGCGGCATCCTTTTCAATATATTTCCTGTATTCGGTGAAAGTTGTTGCGCCGATAATCTGAATTTCGCCTCTTGAAAGCGAGGGCTTGAGGATGTTTGCGGCATTCATCGAGCCTTCTGCATCGCCTGTGCCGACAAGTGAATGCACCTCATCGATGAAGAGAATGATATTGCCTTCGCTCTTCACCTCGTCAACAAGACCCTTGATTCTGCTCTCAAACTGACCTCTGAACTGAGTGCCTGCAACAAGAGCGGTAAGGTCAAGCAGAAAGATTTCCTTATCCTTGAGCTTGGCAGGAACATCGCCCTGAGCAATGCGAAGAGCAAGACCCTCCGCAATTGCGGTTTTACCTACACCGGGCTCACCGATAAGGCAGGGGTTATTCTTTGTTCTTCTGCAAAGAATCTGAACTGCTCTGTAAATCTCGTTTTCTCTGCCGATGATACGGTCAATTTTGCCTGCTCTCGCTTTGGCGGTCAGGTCGGTACAATAGAGGCCGAGGAACTTGCGCTTCTTTTCGCTTTCCTCTTCTCCGCCTTTTTTCTTGCCACGCTTTTTCTTCTTTTCGGAGGTTGTGCCTCCCGAACCCTCGGATGATGTTGCACCCTCGGATTCGCCGCCGCTCATTGCTCCGAAATTCTGGAGATTCTGAAGAAACGGCATTGTTCCTGCGCCGCCGGGCTCAAACCCGTCCTCTCCGAACATAGCATCAAACTGTTCGCTGACATCGTCAATCTCATCCTCCGAGATACCCATACTCTGCATAATCTGCTTGACGGGACCGATGTTCATTTCCATTGCACATTTGATGCAAAGACCCTCCTGGGTTGTTTTATCACCCTCAACCTTTGTCACAAAAAACATTGCAGGGCGCTTTTTACATTTTGCACATAAAATCTGTTTCATCTGAAAATTCCTTTAAAATGTATTACTTTAAATTATTTATCGGACTTTCTTTCCTTGACCTGCCTGAATGTGTCCGGAAGATAGCTGAAGAAAGCAATAAGAGTCAGAACAGCACTCACGCAAACAAGAATAATCATAAGCCAATTGGGGAGCACGAATGCTTTCACAAGACCGATATCGGGACCGAAAGCGATTATAACCGTCATAACCGCATAAAAAACAAAGGTTGCAACCTTACCCGGCATTTCTGCCGCACCGGGTTTGAGTCCGAATGCAATCATAAGGCCGCCGCCAACAACCATAAGAGCTTCTTTTATAAGGAAAACAAGAAAAACCCAGCTGAACGCCTTGATTGTTGCATCGGTACTCTCTTTGAAAGTGAGATAAAGCATAATTGCAAGTGTAATCTGAGTAAGCTTATCGGCAACAGGGTCAAGTACCTTACCGAGTGCACTTATCTGATTGAATTTTCTTGCAATTTTGCCGTCGAAAAGGTCTGTAAGACCCGAGATTACAAGAATAATAACTGCACCTAAAATCTTTCCGTCATAATAAAGCACACCGAAAACAGGAATAAGCGCAATTCGGATAACCGAAAGCAGGTTAGGAACCGTAAGACATCCCTTGAATAATTCTTTTATATTGGATTTCATTTCTATCATCCTCCCTGTACAAACTGAATAACAGCTTCGCCGATTGTTTTTATAAAGAGTGTCTGCTCAATCGCATCGGTAATCTCATCGCCTGATGCAAGTCTTGAAACAACAACGGCAAACACACTGATAATCGCCACGATTCCGATACCCTTAAGAGCACCGACAACACCGCCGAGAGTTTCGTCAATCTGCTTGATAACGGGAAGCTCCAGTTTGCAGATAAAACTCACCACAATTTTAAGTATAATCACACAGACAACATATATAAGAAGGAAAGCTATTGCTTCAAGAATCGGAAGCAAAACCGCATCAAGCACCTTCTCTGCAATTTCCTTGCTGACCTGCTCGAAGCCCTGCGATGCATCATCAGCAATTTCCGAAAGGGAAACGCCGTATTCTTCTGCAAGCTCAACCACTTCATCAGGAATATTCTCTCTGACTATATTCTCCGATTCGGGGTCAACGCCGTCATTCTTAAAAGCATCTTCAATATATGTTTCTACATATGCATTGACCGCACTGTACGCAAAAGATTCGTTTGCCCACGCCGCAACAGGAGCAGAAAAACTCTGCGCAACAGCAAAGCTGATTATTATCGACAAGAAAGAAAGTACACTTTTCATAAAGCCGTTACTTCTGCCGACAAAAATGCATATAACAAACACAAGAATCAAAACTCCGTCAAAAATCAACGGTAAATAGTCCATATCAATTACCTCCTCTGAGGTTTATTTTATTAATATTTGCAGATTTCTCCGTTTTCAACCACATAGCAATCGCCTGAAATGATAAGCACCTGTGAAACGGAATTTTCCGAGACAACGCGCTTCTTTTCTGCGCCCTTGAAATTAAAAACAATTACCTCTGACCCTACAGCCGCGGCAACCTTGTTTGAACCGACAGCAAGTGATGTCGGCTCACCGTCAATGCTGAAGGTGACGGCTCTCTTGCCGTTGCTTTTGAAAACGGTTACAGATGACCTTGAGCCGCCGAATTCAGATGCACAAACAGCAACATTGCCTTTATCATCAGATTCAACAATTGAAATGCTGTTTTCCGCATATGTAAGCTCATCGAGTGCTTCGCCATTCTTACCGAAAACAATCGTTCTGTTATCACCGACAGCAATAACTGCATTCTTTGACGAGCAATAAAGCTTGAGGAAAAGAGTGCCGCTGATTTTCATATCATAAATCGCTTCAGAATCTCTGATATCAAAAAGGAGCACTCGGGAATAAATCTCAGCATTTTCAACGCCGATTACCGCAACCGCAACCTTCTTTCCGTCATCCGAAAGAGAAATTGCAGAAATCCGCTCATTGGCGCAACTCCAGACAAATTCTTTCTCGAATTTTCTGTTATAGACAGTCAGGATGCTCTTGCCGCTTTTATCCATATGGGATGTTGCAAAAAAGCCTTTTGACGAAAGCGCCGCCGTAACAACCGCTCCGTCTTCCTCAATCATACCGAGCTGCTCTGTTTTACTCTGCAGAATCATCTTGTTTGAGCCGCTGCTGTAAATAAGCGCTCTGCCGTTCGAGGTTATAATCTTTGAATCGGCGTTACCAAGCTGACACTTAAAAAGCTCGCCTGCCTTGCTGTCAAGCACAAGACTTTCGTCGCTGCTGAGAATCAGCAAACGGTTGCCGATTGAATCAATCTTCTTCACATCTCCGCCCTGCAGAGAATAAGGGAAGCCTTCTCCGTCCGAGAAAAGCGTTTTAATCTGTCTAAGCGCGTCCGTGGTGTTTGATGTTGCAACATTACCGAGCAATCTTGCACTGAGGAAAACTGCAATAATAACCGCAATTGCAACAATCGGAATTCTCAATGCACGGAGCACTTTTTTGAAATTAATTTTTCTCTTGATTTTTTGAAAATCAACTACTTTTTTATCTTTCATAAATCATTCCTCTCCGTTTCAATAATGTATCTTATTAAGGTAAAGACCTCTTGCAGGCGCTGTGTAGCCGGCTGCAAAACGATTCTTTGCCGCAATAATCTGTTTGATTGAATCCGCAGGAATCTTTCCCCTCGAAATATCGATGAGCGTACCTGTCATAATACGCACCATATTATAAAGGAAACCGTCCGCTTCAACTCTGAAAACGACCATATCTCCGTCACGCTCAACGGTTGCATGCATAACCGTACGCACAGTATCCTCAACGCTGCTTCCTGCCGCGCAGAAAGATGCAAAATCATAAGTGCCGATAAAATCAGCCGCCTGACGCGAGAGAAACTCTTCATCAAGCCTGTGCTTATAGTGAAGGGAATAATCATAAAGGAAGGGATTCTTATTCGGCGAATTCCAGATTTTATAAATATATTCTTTTGACTTGCAATCATACCTTGCGTGGAAATCATAATCGACCTCCCTGCAGTCAAGCGCCGCAATATCACGCGGCATAACGGCATTGAGCGCGCCGACAAGTTTCTCGCAGGAAATCGGATTTTCCGTTCTGATGTTGCAGCAATACATATTTGCGTGAACACCTGCATCAGTGCGTGAACAACCGACAACATTATCTCTGCTTGAGCAGATATGCTCAAATGCATCCTGCAGAGTCTGCTGAATTGTCACTGCATTCTCCTGCACCTGCCAGCCGTGATAGGCTGTGCCGTCAAATGAAATTGTCAAAAGCAAATTTCTCATAAATTTTACCTTCTTAAATTACTGCCTCAAAAAAATGATTAAGAACAATGATTCCTGCGGTTATTGCGATGCAGGCAATCAGAGCGAAGAAATCAAGAGCTGAGAGTTTCATCTGCTTCATTCTTGTTCTTCCTTCGCCGCCCGTATAGCAGCGGCAGGTCATCGCAAACGCGAGTTCATATGCTCTTCTGAATGACGAAACCATCAGCGGAACAAAAATCGGCACAAGTGCCTTTGCTCTCTCAATAAGTCCGCCCGTTTCAAGGTCTGCGCCTCTCGCCTTCTGCGCATTCATAATCCTGTCGATTTCCTCAATGAGAGTGGGAATAAATCGAAGAGCAAGAGTCATCATCATCGCAAGAGTATGCACCTTGATTTTGAAAATTTTAAGGGGTGAAAGCACCCTTTCAAGTGCATCGGTAAGCATTGTCGGGGTTGTGGTATAGGTCAGAAGCGAACTGATAAGCACAAGAGAAATGATTCTGACCATCGTGAAAACTGCGGTAAAAACGCCCTTTTCGGTTATCTTGATAAACTTCCACTCAAACCAGGTTGCGCCGCCCTGAGTATAAAAAATATTCAGAATCGCGGTAAAAAACAGGATGATTACAATAGGCTTGAGGCTTTTGAGAATCATCTTTGCAGGGACTTTTGAAAGAATCGATGCGGCAACCGCAGTTACTGCAATCACACCGAGCGAGAAGAAGTTTTTGCAAAGAAATATTACAACGATAATCGCAAAAGTCAAAATCAGCTTCATTCTCGGGTCAACCTTGTGAAGAAGCGATTTACCCGGATAATACTGACCGATTGTTATATCTCTTATCATTCAGCACACCTCCCTGAAGAAAGTGCGCGAAGGATTGCCGCACCCTGCTCAACAGTATAAACATTTGCAGGCACATCAAAACCTTTTGCGCGGAGTTTCGCAAAAATCTCGGTAATTTCGGGCACATTCAGACCCATCGAGCGAAGCTCCTCACCTCTTGAATAAACCTCATCAACCGTACCCTGCATCGCAACGGTTGCATCGTTGATAACAACAACTCTGTCAGCCATACTTGCGATATCTTCCATACTGTGGGAAACAACGATAACGGTTGAGCCGGTCTGCTTTCTGTAATCAGCAATAAGCTTGATGAGGTCTTTTCTGCCCTTGGGGTCAAGACCTGCGGCAGGCTCATCAAAAATCAGAATTTCAGGCTCCATTGACATAACGCCTGCAATGGCAACCCTTCTTTTTTCGCCGCCCGAAAGGTCAAAAGGAGATTGATTGAGATGCTCTATTTTAACGCCGACAAAATCTGCGGCTCTGATAACTCTCTCTTTGATTTCAGCATCGGAAAGTTTCATATTCTTCGGGCCGAAAGCAATATCCTTATAAACAGTTTCCTCAAAAAGCTGATATTCGGGATACTGGAAGCAAAGACCGACCTTGAATCGTGTTTTGCGGAGCGTTTCCTTATCCTTGTGGATATCAACGCCGTCAACAAGCACTTTGCCGCTGTCAGGCTTCAGAAGTCCGTTAAAATGAGAAATCAGAGTGCTCTTGCCCGAGCCTGTGTGACCGATAACGCCCACAAGCTCACCTTTATTTATTCTGAGGTTGACATCACTGATTGCGGCTACCTGATGCGGTGTGCCTTTTGAATAATAGTGAGTCAGCCCGATTGTTTCAATTGCGTAGCTCATCGGGCACCTCCGAGTTTTTTCGTAATAATATCAACGCATTCGTCAACATCGAGAATACCTTCGCCGTAGCCGAGGATATGGCAAAGCTCCGTTGACTGCGGCACATCAAGACCGTGTGAGCGAAGCGCATCCACCTGCGAGAAAATCTCCTTGGGTTTGCCCTGCATAACGATTCTGCCGCTGTCCATAACAACAACTCTGTCTGCCTTGACCGCCTCATCCATAAAATGAGTGATAAGCACAACGGTGATTCCCATTTCTTTATTCATTCTGTGGACCGTCTGCATAACTTCATTTCTGCCGACAGGGTCAAGCATAGCAGTCGGCTCGTCGAGCACGATGCACTCGGTCTGCATTGCAAGTACACCTGCAATGGCAACTCTCTGCTTCTGACCGCCCGAAAGCTTATGAGGCTCACGATGGCGATGGTCATACATATTGACCGCTTTGAGAGCTTCATCAACCCTGCGACGGATTTCAGAAGGCTCAACACCGAGGTTTTCAGGGCCGAAGGCAACATCGTCCTCAACTATCGTTGCAACAATCTGGTTATCGGGATTCTGGAAGACCATACCTACGATTCTTCTGACCTCGTCTGCTTTATCATCATCATCCGCAACAATACCCTTGACTCTGACAACACCCGAATTCGGCTCATAGATAGCGTTGCAGAGCTTCGCGAGGGTGCTTTTGCCCGAGCCGTTATGACCGAGGACAGCAACGAATTCACCCTTTTCAACGCTGAAATCGACGTTGCTCAGCGCAGGTACGGGAGCTTTACCGCCGTCTTCTTCATCGGCATCATAAAACATTGTTACATTTTCAAATTCGATTAATTTTTCGCTCATTTAATTAACATTCTCCAATTGAATATCACGGCAACTTTTTGCCGCACACATTGCAGAATTCATATTCTGCTTCAACTCTCTGTCCGCAATAGGGACAATATCTGTTTTCTGTTTCTGACGGACGGTTTTCTCTTTCCTCTCCGAACATTTCGTTTAAAGGATCGGATTCTTCTTCGTCGTCTGTTATGTCATATTCGGAATATCGGTTTTTACCTGTTGCATTTTTGAAGTCATAAACCGTTCTGACAACGGCAATAACAACAAAAATTATACCAAACGGAGCCATAAACCAGGCACCGCCTGCAATCGCAAGAATGGTCCAGAATACGCCAAAAAGTGCAACGGCAATACCGATAATGCCGCCCATCATCGACGGACCTCTGCCGGGTTTTATGCTTTTCATTTTACACCGTTTCCTTTCCAGATTGCACTTGCACCGCAAGGAAGAACTCTGCCGGGTTTGGATGAAACGGGAATTCCGATTTCATCGCTTGAAACTGTACCGCCGAGTTTTCTCTGAACAGTTTCGCCGAGAATATATTCCATAACGCTGGGTGAAAGACCTGTTGTATATGAATTGATAAGCACCATCAGAGCATCGTCGGAAAGCACTTCCATACACATTTCAACAAAGCCGTAAACTTCATTTTCGAGTTTCCATACTTCGCCGCCGGGGCCTCTGCCGTATGAAGGCGGATCCATAATAATGATATCGTATTTATTTCCTCTTCTGATTTCTCGCTGAACAAATTTGATGCAATCATCAACAAGCCAGCGCACGGGAGCATCGGCAACCTTGCTCGAGACCGCGTTTTCCTTCGCCCAGAGGGTCATACCCTTCGAAGCATCAACATGGGTAACGCTTGCTCCTGCATTGAGCGCGGCAACGGTTGCGCCGCCTGTATAAGCAAAGAGGTTAAGCACTCTGACGGGTCTGTCAGCATTCTTTATGATATCGGCTGTCATCTGCCAGTTTACAGCCTGCTCGGGGAAAAGTCCCGTATGCTTGAAGCCCATTGTTTTGATGTTGAATTTAAGCTCTTCAAAACCTATCTGCCATACATCGGGCATCTTTTTGCATACCTGCCAGCTTCCGCCGCCCGTATTGGAGCGGTTATAAATCGCGTGGGGTGTATACCAAAGAGGATTTTCCTTCGGTGTCTTCCAGATTACCTGAGGGTCGGGACGGACAAGAATGATATCTCCCCATCTTTCAAGTCTTTCTCCGTCAGAGCAATCGATAAGCTCATAATCTTTCCAGTTTTCTGCAGCTCTCATAAATTACACATCCATTCTTTGTTGACCCGGCATCGGAATACCGAGGTGAGCATAGCCTGCAGGAGTTACCTGCCTGCCTCTCGGGGTACGGCTCAAGAAACCGACCTGCATAAGATAAGGCTCATAAACATCTTCTATGGTAACGGCTTCTTCACCGATTGCTGCCGCAATCGTTTCAAGGCCTACAGGGCCGCCGTTATAATTCCTGATCATTGTTCTGAGAATCAGTCTGTCGATTGAATCCAGACCGAGTTCATCAATTTCCATTCTGTCAAGCGCAAGGGAGGATGCTTCCTTTGTGATTTTACCCTCGCACATAACCTGCGCAAAATCTCTTGCACGCTTAAGAAGGCGGTTTGCAATTCTCGGAGTACCTCTTGAGCGCGATGCAATTTCAAGCGCACCCTTGGGGTCAATATCAATTCCGAGAATACCTGCGCTTCTGTTGACAATTTCGGAAAGTTGCTCGGGAGTATAAAGCTCGAGGCGAAGAATAACTCCGAAACGGTCACGAAGCGGTGCGCTGAGCTGACCCGCTCTTGTTGTTGCGCCGACAAGCGTGAATTTATGCAAATCAAGGCGGATTGACCTTGCTGAAGGGCCTTTGCCGATGATGATATCAAGCACATTATCCTCCATCGCAGGGTAAAGCACCTCTTCAACCGCTCTTGAAAGGCGGTGAATTTCGTCAATGAAGAGCACATCGCCTTCATTGAGATTTGTAAGCAAAGCGGCAAGGTCACCCGGTTTTTCAATTGCAGGGCCGCTTGTTACTCGGAAATTAACTCCCATTTCGTTGGCAATAATACCTGCAAGAGTTGTCTTGCCGAGTCCGGGAGGGCCGTAAAGAAGCACATGGTCGAGAGTATCACCTCTGCGGCGTGCCGCTTCGATATAGACTGAAAGGTTTTCTTTTACCTTTTCCTGACCGATATATTCATCGATTGATTTCGGTCTGAGAGAAACTTCAATATCGTTATCCTCGGAGGATGAATACTCGGGAGCAACGATTCTGTTTTCAAAATCAAAATCCACCGTTATTCCTCCTTAATTATAAATTCTTTGCAAGCTGTTTGAGTGCCTGCTTTATCATATCTTCGGTTGAAAGGTTGCTGTCAAGCTTACCGACGGCAATGCTTGCCTCGGAGCGACTGTAGCCGAGCATAACGAGTGCATTGACCGCGTCTTCGCCTGCATAGCTGACGGTTGCTTTCTGCGCGGCAGCGATATTGCCGAGCGCTTCTGAAGAGCCTGCAAAAGAATCAAGCTTACCTTTAAGCTCGAGGACAATTCTCTGCGCAATCTTGGCGCCGACACCCTGAGCGGCAGTGATTGATTTTACATCTCCGCCTGCAACGCAAAGAGCGAGTTTATCGGGCGAAAGCTGAGAAAGCACAGCAAGACCTGCCTTCGGGCCGACACCCGAAACACCGATGAGCATCTTGAAACAATCAAGCTCATTCTTATCGGCAAAACCGAAAAGGTCAAGCGCATCCTCGCGCACATTGAGATATGTGAAAAGGGTCTGCTTTTCTCCGACGGGAGCGCATTTTTTAAGAGTATTCAAAGTTGTAAAAAGTCTGAAAGCAACGCCGTTGCAATCGAGTGCAATACTGCTTTCATCGGCAAAAACCACCGTACCTGTTATGCTGTAAAACATATTTACGCTCCTTGATTTTAGTGAGTAATTAAAAATTTTGGAAGGGATTCACCCTTGCATTATTTATCTTCTGCCGAGTCTGCCTATCAGCGACCCTGCCGAATGGCAGTGGCAGATTGCCATTGCAAGCGCATCGGCGGCATCGTCGGGCTTCGGGATTTTTTCGAGATTGAGCATAACGCGTGTCATTTCCTGCACCTGCTTTTTCTCTGCTCTGCCGTAACCTACAACGCTCTGTTTGACCTGCAAAGGTGTATATTCAAAAATCGGCACTTTATTTTTCTGCGCCGCAAGAATCAACGCTCCTCTTGCCTGCGCAACATCGATTGCCGTTTTCTGGTTGGTATTGAAAAAGAGCTTTTCAATCGCCATAGCATCGGGTCTGAATCTTTGAATCAGCTCGTTTGCTTCATCAAAGATTTTTTCGATTCTTTCGTTGAAGGGAGTATGCGCCTCGGTTGTTATCGCGCCGTAGGTGAGCATACGGAAATGGTTATTCTGATACTCAACCACGCCGCAACCGACTATCGCATATCCGGGGTCAATGCCTAAAACTATCATTTCTTGCCCGACTCTCTTTCGCGGATTATCATCTTTGTGGGTGTGCCTTCAAGACCGAAGATTTCTCTTATCTGGTTGTCAATATAACGCTGATAACTGTAATGGAAAAGCTCGGCGTTATTGACAAAGCAGACGAATGTCGGCGGTCTTGTTGAAGCCTGAGTCATATAGTAAATCTTGAGTCTCTTGCCCTTGTCTGAAGGAGGCTGCACTCTTGCGGTTGCATCTGCAAGAACTTCGTTGAGTTTACCTGTTGAAATGCGCATTGCATTCTGTGTATCAACAAACTTGATAAGCTCGAAAAGGCGGTCAAGTCTGATTTTTTCTTTTGCGGAGATGAAGATAATCGGCGCATATGACATAAAGGAGAAATCCTTCATCAGCTTCTTGCGGTAGCTGTCCATAGTCTTGCCGTCCTTTTCAACGGCATCCCATTTATTGACCGCAATGATGCACGCCTTACCCATTTCGTGAGCAATACCTGCAACCTTTGAATCCTGATCTGTGAAGCCTTCCTGCGCATCAATCATAATAACGCATACCTGCGCGCGTTCAACCGCCATCTTTGCTCGGATTACGGAATATTTTTCAATCTGGTCATAGACCTTGCTTTTTCTTCGAAGACCTGCGGTATCGATAAAGACAAATTTACCATGCTCATTTTCAACGATTGAGTCTGTTGCATCGCGGGTTGTACCTGCGATGTTGGAAACAATCATTCTGTCCTCACCGAGGACTGCATTGACAAGCGAGGATTTACCGACATTGGGCTTGCCGATAACGGCAACCTTGATTGCATCTTCTTTTTCTGCCTCTTCTTCTTTTCCGGGAAGATACTTGAGCACTTCGTCAAGCAAATCGCCTGTGCCGTGACCGTGGACGGATGAAACCGCAATCGGGTCACCGAGACCGAGATTATAGAATTCATAGAAATCTGCGGGAAGTGCGCCGACATTATCGCACTTATTGACGCAGAGAATAACGGGTTTACCGCTCTTCTGAAGCATTGCGGCAACCTCGCTGTCGGTTGCAACAACACCTGAGCGGATATCCGTTACAAGAATGATGACATCAGCGCTGTCAATAGCAAGCTGCGCCTGTCTTCTCATCTGCTTGAGAATAACATCATCCGAATACGGCTCAATACCGCCTGTATCGATGAGCATAAAGTGTCTGTCAAGCCACTCGCACTCACCGTAAATTCTGTCTCTTGTGACACCGGGTGTGTCATCAACGATGGAAAGTCTTGCTCCCACCAGTTTATTGAAGAGAGTCGATTTGCCGACATTCGGTCTGCCGACAATCGCTACAACATTGTTCATCTTTTAACCTCCTATCATCGCAAACAGCAATTCGTCGCCGCCGACACCGTTTGCCGTAACCTTAACACCAAGCTTTTCCGAAAGCTCGGCAACCGTCATATTATCGAGAAACATATCGCCCTCTTTGCGCAGACTGTTTGGCGGAATCAGCAATTCTTCGCCGATATCTTCGCCTTCAAGCGCAAACGCAATATCATCGCCGCAAAGCAGACCCGAAACGGTTATCATTTCACCGAGAAGTCTGTTTTTCGCGCAAACAACATTGACATCGAGGCCGTTTATCTTTTCGCTTGCTTTCTCTGCAAGTTTCTTTATCAGAGGATATGCCGCCTGACCTGTAACAGCGGTCACTCTTCGGCATTTTTCCTTTGTTTCGCATTCATCGAGCGCCTGCATAAATTCGGATTCAAGCAGCGCCCACATTCCCACGCCGTTTTCAAGCTGAGGGAAGCCGTTATAATATTCCGCATCGGGAATATCCCTGCCTGCCTTGAGATAAAACTCATCGGCGGCATAAGCGATTATCTCGCCGTTTTTCTTTTTAAACTCCTCATTGAAGCGGTCAATTATATCAATAACCTCTCCTGCGGTTTCCGCGGTGTAAGGCTCAAGAGGATAAAGCCCCTCTCTGTGGTCCGAAAGTCCTACAGGCACCGCCGCAATGCTCTGCACCTGCGGATAAAGCTCACCGAGCTTCTTCAGGCTGTATTCAAGCTCTTTGCCGTCATTGATTGAAGGGCAAAGGACAAGCTGGGTATTGAGAAGGATTCCGCCCTTTGCGAGTTTTTCGATATATTGCAGAGTTTCGCCCGCCCGAGGATTGAGCATCATCTTCACACGAAGGTCGGGATTCATTGTATGCACCGAGATGTTTACAGGACTGATATGCATCTTTATAATTCGGTCAACATCCTCATCCTTCATATTGGTGAGCGTGATATAGTTGCCGAAAAGGAAACTCAACCTTGAATCGTCATCCTTGAAATAAAGACTTTCGCGCAGACCCTCAGGAAGCTGGTCAATAAAGCAGAAAATGCATTTGTTTTTGCAATGCTGCTGCTTATCCATAAGATAGGTTTCAAAATCGAGTCCGATATCCTCAAACTCATCTTTGATTACCGTTGCAACCCTCATCTTTCCGTCTGCACCCTTAAGCACAAGACGAAGCTTTTTTTCGTTGAGATAAAAGCGGTAATCAAGCACATCGTTAATTGAATTTGAATTGATTGAAATCAGGCAGTCCCCTGCCGAAATTCTCTTTTTATCCGCAAGGCTTCCTGCCTGCACATTTTTGATTACGACTGCCATAGTTTCACCTGCCGATACTACCCTATTTTATAATTAAAACTATTATAACACATACTTTTAAAAAAAGATAGTTAAATATTTGTAAATAATATATTTAAAATATATAAGAAAGTTATATGTTTTGCATATTGTAAATCGAGTTTGAGTCGGATATAATGTATAATGTGAATTTATGTTTAGATTTCAAAAAACTATGAAAGAACAGGTTTGGATATATGTTTGTTGATATTGCGAAAATCAAAATCAAAGCAGGCAACGGCGGCAACGGTGCCGTCAGCTTCCACAGAGAAAAATATGTTGCCGCAGGCGGCCCCGACGGCGGTGACGGCGGCAGAGGCGGAAACATTATTTTCCAGGTTGACGATAACCTCTCAACCCTTGCCGATTTCCGCTATAAGAGAAAGTATGTTGCTCCCAACGGCGAAAACGGATCGAGCGGCAGAAAAAGCGGACGCAGAGGCGAAGACCTCATCATCAAAGTGCCCAGAGGCACAATCATCAAAGAAGCAGAGAGCGGCGCTGTTATGGCAGATATGAGCAGCGACGAGCCTTTCATTGCCGCAAAAGGCGGCAGAGGCGGTTGGGGTAACCCCCATTTCGCCACACCTACAAGACAGGTGCCGAGATTCGCAAAGGAAGGCACTCCCGGAGAAGAATGGGAAGTCAGACTTGAGCTCAAGCTCCTTGCTGATGTAGGTCTGCTCGGCTTCCCGAATGTCGGCAAATCATCGCTTGTTTCGGTTGTAAGCCAGGCAAAACCCATAATTGCAAACTATCACTTCACAACCATCACTCCCGTTCTCGGCGTTGTTTCAATGGGCGAAGGCAGTTCATTTGTTATGGCTGATATTCCCGGTCTTATTGAAGGCGCAGGCGACGGCATAGGTCTTGGTCACGAATTTCTCCGCCATGTTGACCGTTGCAGACTCCTTGTGCATATCGTTGACGCCGCAGGCAGCGAAGGAAGAGACCCGATTGAGGATTTTGAAATCATCAATAAAGAACTCGCAAAGTTTGACCCTGAGCTTGCAAAGAGACCCCAGATTGTTGCGGCAAACAAAATTGACCTTGCTACCGATGAGCAGCTCGAAAGACTCCGCGATTATTTCGGGAGCAGAGGCTATGAATTCCACGAAATCTGTGCCCCGATAACCGAAGGTACAACCGAGCTCATCAATTCCGTATGGAATAAGCTCCACACTCTGCCCCCCATCAAAAAGTACGAGAGCGAAAACATTCCTCTTGAAATGTTTGAAAATCAGAATGATAAAGGCTTCACAATCAAGGTTGTTGACGATGTTTATTTTGTTGAAGCAAAATGGCTTCTCAAAATTCTCCAGCGCACCGACCTTGACGACTATGAATCTCTTCAGTATTTCCAGAGAATACTTATTTCAAGCGGTATCATTGATGCTCTTCGCGAAAGAGGAATCAACGAAGGCGACACTGTTTCTATTTATGACCTTGAATTCGATTTCGTTAACTGATTAGGGGGATAATTCTGAATTTATTACTCGATAAAAAGGCTGATGTTGCATCTCTCAGCCCGTTGAATCTTGCCTTTGTTGGCGACACAGTTTTTGACCTGCTCGTAAGAAGTGAGCTCGTCTGCGAGGCAAACCGCCCCGTTAATGCTCTTCACAAAACAGCAAGCACAAAGGTCTGCGCAAAAGCTCAGGCTAAGGCAATGAATATAATTCTGCCGATGCTTAACGAAGATGAACTTGCAGTTTTCAAGCGCGGCAGAAACGCGCGCACAGGCGGAATTCCGAAAAACCAATCAAGTGCCGATTATCACTACGCAACAGGTCTTGAATGCCTTTTCGGATGGCTTTATCTCAAAGATAAAACCGAAAGGATAATTGAGCTTTATTCTGCAATTTCTTCTGCGGAGGTAAGCAACAATGAATAAAGAAAAAATCAAAGCTTTTTTTCAGAAAGATAATCTTCTTCAAGTGGGCAAAAACAACCTCATCTGGATTGTCGGCTGTTCACTTTATGCAATTGCCGTCAACAGTTTCGTTGTTCCCAACGATATCGCGCAAAGCGGTGTAACAGGTCTTGCGGTTTTCTTCAATAACCTTCTCTCCGTACCCGTCGGTATCACAAACTTCGTGCTTAATGTTCCCCTGCTGATTCTTATGTGGCTGTTTCTCGGCAGAAATCTTGTTGCGAGAACGCTCTGGGTAACATTCATTCTCTCCGTTGCGCTCGATGCTTTTGCTTTTATGCCCGACTATACAGGAGATAAAATCCTTGCATCGCTTTTCTGCGGTCTGCTTCAGGGCACAGGACTCGGAATGATAATGATAACAGGCGCAACAAGCGGCGGTACAGACATCGTTGCAAGGCTTGTTCACAAACGGTTTCCGCATATTTCTGTCGGAAGCGTTGTTCTCGTTTCAGATGCCGCAATTGTTATCGCAAATATGATTCTTCTCGGAAGCATCAACAGCGGTCTTTATGCGATTATTATGATTTTTGTCAGCACACGAGTTATCGATTCGCTGATTTACGGCACAGGCAACGGGAAAATGATGATGATCGTCACAAAAAAGCCTGACGAAGTTGCAAAAGCAATTGTTTCATCATCAAGAAGAGGCGTTTCCATTCTCCCTGCAAAGGGTGCATATACGGGCGAAGACAAAGGAATGCTCATCTGCGTTGCAAGAAAATCCGAAGTTTCGGGAATCATCAAGACCGTTAAGGCGACCGATGACAAAACATTTATCATCGTCAGCGAAGCAAATGAAGTCCTCGGCGAAGGCTTCAATCACACAATATAAAAGGAAGTGTAAGAATGAAAAAAATTATCTGCGCTGTTCTGGCTTTATCAATGCTTTTCCTTGCATCCTGCTCAAACGGTATTGCCAAATACGGCATCTATCAGCTTGAAAGCGATAATTTTTCCAACTGCAGAATCAACTACAGAAGTGAATCCAGTTTCGCAATTCTTTACGGTGCTTATTCCGAAAGAGGTGCCTGCGTACAGGAAGACAGCAAGCTCACCGTTGACATCGATGACAGCGACTGCGTTTATGTTTTTGAAGTTAAAAACGGTGACCTTATTTACGATGCAAAAAACTCAATCCCCTCTGAAGACTTCGTTTCAAGCGGTATCATCGAGGACGGAAGCATCTTTGCTCTCGCTCACGAATCCAAGGGCAAATAATCAAAAATCTTGACAACATCGCAAGTGTTGTTATATAATAACAAAGTTAATGTAAATCAATAATCAAAGTGAGGTTTTTCAAATGTCAGGCCATTCAAAATGGAGTACAATCAAGCGTAAAAAAGAAAAAACCGACAATCAGCGCGCTAAGATTTTCACCAAAATCGGCAGAGAAATCGCTGTTGTTGTTCGTGAAGGCGGCCCCGACCCCGCATCAAACTCAAAACTCAAGGATGTTATCGCAAAGGCAAAGGCAAACAACGTTCCCAACGATAATATCGAAAGAATCATCAAGAAGGCTGCAGGCGAAACAGGCGGCGCAGACTACGAAGAAATCGTATACGAAGGCTACGGCCCCTCAGGTATAGCAGTTATCGTTGAAGCTCTCACCGACAATCGCAACAGAACTGCAGGCGATGTTCGGCACTATTTCGATAAATACGGCGGAAATATGGGTCAGTCAGCATGCGTTTCCTTTATGTTCTCAAAGCAGGGCGTTCTTCTCGTTGAAGCAGAAGGCGGTGACGAAGATAAGCTTATGGAAGATGCTCTTGAAGCAGGCGCAACAGACTTCATCACTGATGACGAAGGCGTTTTCGAAATCAGAACAGAGCCCAACGATTGCGGCGCTGTAAGAGATGACCTCGAAGCAAAGGGTTACACCTTCGTTTCAGCAGAGGTTGAATATGTTCCCTCAACATACACTGCTCTCACCAATCCCGACGATATCAAGAATATGGCAAAAATGCTTGAAATGTTTGAAGATAACGATGATGTTCAGGCTGTATGGCACAACTGGGAAAACGCTGACGACGCAGAATAATCACAAAAATCAAAACAGGCTTGTAAAGGTTTTTCACCGATACAAGCCTGTATTTTTTTATCTTTCGTTTGCGGTATTTACGATTCCGAAATAGAATTCCTCAAAGCCTGCGGGATAATCCTTTGTGCCACAGAAATCGAAGTGGTCCATACCTGTCATTGTTTCAAAATAATACCATCTTCCGGGTAAAATTGCATTTCCTTTTTTGATTTCAGATTCATAGTTCAATGCGGTTGCTTCATCGCAGGAAGGATATTTTGCTGATGCAAGAGGAACAATTCCGTCATTGATTGCCCAATCTCCCTCAATTTCAATGCCGTCAACAGTTTTTCCCTTTGTGGCAGAAAGCATCATTGATGAAATATAAAAAAGCGGGCTGAGACCCTTTGTCGGAATCAGTTTTTCTGCGATGTCCCAGGTGTTTTCCGTTGTGTAGGAATAGTAATATGTTTCGGGTGCGAGTCTGATTTTTTCGTTAAGCTCTGCCGCTCCGCGAAGAGTCATATCGTAGCCGCAGTTATCATTCAATTCAGTATAACTCTTTATACCTGCAATGCTGAATCCTGCGCGGAGTTCATCCTGCTTCGGAGTCAGACCCATATGACCGAGTTGGAAATCAAAAACAAGAAAATCGTTGCCGAAAACCATACCTATAAGGTTGAGCGCGGTTGCCATAAGTGTCAATGTCCACTGCGGGTCAACAAGCTGGTTTGCAACCTGCGAGCCGTTATGCGGTGCAGACAGAGTGATGCAGGAATGAATGCAATTGTGTCCGCCTGTAAAGAGAGGGCTTGTTTCGTCGCCTGTTGCGGCAATTTCAGCTTCATCGCCGTAGGCAAGAAGCGAAGTGAGAAGTCTTACGGTTGCTCCCCCGAAAGAATGACCGACAAGATTGATTTTATCCTTCAGATTCCAGGGCTCACCCATCGTTGCCTTGCCTTCGTAGTTGAAGCCGTATCTGTCATGACCGTGTGCATCCGAATGAGCCTTGCCGTAGTCAACAACCGTACCCGTAAGCTGAGCATAAAGCTCGCAGGCTCTGTCCCAGGCGCTGCTCAGGGGGCCGACAGCAGGTGCATATGCTTCGATTCCGTTTTCGTTAAGAATCTCAATTATATCTGTTTCAGAGCCGGGCAGAAGTCCGCCGCCCCAATAGGGTGAAAGCGAATAATATGCTCCGCCGGGTGCCCAGCCGCCCATTCCGTGAACAAAAATATAAGGATAATCCGTTTCTCCGTTTTGGATTTCAGCGGCGCTCGCAGGAAGAAGTGCGATTCCGCAAATCATTGCAAACGCCAGAATAATCGCGATTAATTTTTTCATATCGTAACCTCCCGATTCCGTATATTTCAATTTTATCCCATAGAAATATTTGTGTCAACAAAAAAACAATTCATTTTATAAAAATTGTTTAAATATTTTAATTATATTACTTGAAATATTATAAAAAAGTGTTAGAATTATTTTGATTAGGCAAATCTTATTTTCAGGAGGAAATATTATGGCTAAATTTTTATTCTCCGCTTTTGCAGATGAAGCTTCTGCCGATATTAATGAGCAGATAGTTGCCTGCAAGGCAAACGGTATTGATTACATCGAGCTTCGCAATGTCAGCGGCAAAAACATCTCAAACTTCACCGTTGAAGAAGCAAAAGAGCTCAAAAAGCTCCTTGACGATAACGGCATCAAGGTTTCGTCAATCGGCTCACACTACGGCAAAATTGAAATCACAGATGATTTCGAGCCTCATTTCGAAGCTTTCAAGCAGACCGTTGAAGTTGCAAAGGTGCTTGAAACAAAATACATCAGAATGTTCAGCTTCTTCTTCACAAAGGGACAGAAGATTGAAGATTATAAAGACGAGGTTTACAGACGCCTCGATGCAATGGTTGACTATGCAAATGAGCACGGCATCCTTTGCTGCCACGAAAACGAAAAAGGTATTTACGGCGACATCACCGAAAGATGCCTTGAACTTGCCGAGCATTACGGCGAGAGAATGGGTTGCATTTTTGACCCCTCAAACTACATTCAGTGCGGATGTGACACCCTCGAAGGCTTCAAGCTCCTCAAGGATAAAATCACATATATGCACATCAAGGATTGCATTGCCGCAATCGACACAGTTGTGCCCGCAGGCGAAGGTGACGGTCACCTCGAAGAAATCCTCAGAATGCTTGACGAAAATGAGCAGGTATATATCCTCTCCGTTGAGCCTCACCTGAGAGTCTTTGAAGGCCTTGAAGACCTTGAGCCCGACGATGCAACAGCAAACGCAATGAACAAGAAGTTTGTTTATCCCGATAACAAAACTTCATTTGCAGCTGCTTGCTCTGCAATCCACAACATCATCGAAAATAAAATTCAGCCCGTAAGATTCGGCATCATCGGTGTCGGCAATATGGGTACATCACATATCAAAATGAACCTCAAGGGTGAACACAAGGAGCTTCGCATCACAGCGATTGCCGATATCAACCCCGAGCGTCTTGCCGCTGCAGAAAAGCTTCTCCCCGGCGTTAAGGCCTATGATTCGGCAGAGGCTCTCATTGACAGCGGCGAGGTTGACGCGGTTATTATCGCAACTCCTCACTATGACCATTCCCCCATCGCACAGTACGCATTCTCAAAGGGTGTTCATGTTCTTACAGAAAAGCCTGCAGGCGTTTATGCAAAGCAGGTTCGTGAGATGAATGAAGCTGCCGCAAAGACAGACCTTGTTTTCGGCATTATGTATAACCAGCGTACAAACTGCGTTTACAGAAAGATGCGCGAACTCGTTCAGAGCGGTGAACTCGGCGAAATCAGAAGAGTAAGCTGGATTATCACTGGTTGGTACCGTACTCAGTCCTACTATAATTCAGGCGGGTGGCGTGCAACCTGGGCAGGCGAAGGCGGCGGTGTTCTTCTCAATCAGTGTCCTCATAACCTTGACCTCTGGCAGTGGATTTGCGGTCTTCCCGTTAAGGTTCAGGCATTCTGCCACGAAGGTAAATGGCACGACATCGAAGTTGAAGATGATGTAACAATCTACGCTGAATATGCAAACGGCGCAACAGGTACATTCATCACAACAACAGGCGACTGCCCCGGCACAAACAGATTCGAAATCACACTTGACGGCGGTAAGCTCGTTTGCGAAAACAATAAGCTTATGCTTTATAAACTCAACGGCAGAGTTTCAGAGCATTGCGCAACCGCTTCAGAAGGCTTCGGCTGGATTGAAGGCGAATGGATTGAAGTTGAAACCGACGGCAGAAACAAGCAGCACTCCGAGGTTACCAATATGTTTGCTGCCGCTGTTCTTCGCGGCGAGCCTCTTGTTGCAAAGGGCGAAGAAGGCATCAGAGGTCTTTCAATCTCCAATGCGGCTCACCTTTCATCCTGGCTCGGCAGACCCGTTGATCTCCCTGTTGACGAAGAAGTTTATTTCGCAGAGCTTCAGAAGAAAATTGCCGCAGGCAAGGCTGAAAAAGATAATGTAACCGAAACCGTTCAGGGCGATATGTCCTCAACATTCTGATTTCATCCCTTTGAGGTGACAAATATGAAAGTTGCCGTTATCGGCTGCGGAAATATTTCCAAAATGCATTTCATTGCGCTCAGCGAAAATCCCGACACAGAGATTATCGCTGTTGCAGACATAAAAAAAGACCGTGCGGATGCAGCGGCATCCGAATACGGCGCAAAGGCATATTACAGCATCGACGAGCTTCTTGAAAACGAAGCTCCCGATGCAATCCACATATGCACTCCTCATTATCTGCATACCGCTATGGCGGCAAAGGCTCTTGCAAAAGGCATCCATGTGCTGACAGAAAAGCCTTGCTCCGCCACACTTGAGGAAGTTGATGCGCTTCGCAAGGCGCAGACTCTCAGCGGAAAGCAGGTCGGTATCTGCTTTCAGAACAGATATAACGGATGCGTAAGATTTGCAAAAGATATGCTTGATTCAGGCTCTTTGGGTGCTGTCAAAGCAATCCGAGCATTTGTTACCTGGTCAAGAGATGAGGATTATTATTCAGATGATTGGCACGGCACACTCGAAAAGGAATGCGGCGGTGTGCTCATCAACCAGGCAATTCATACAGTTGACCTCGTTCAGTATTTCGGCGGCAAATGCAAATCGCTTGTTGCCAACACCTCAAATGACCATCTAAAGGGAATCATCGAGGTTGAGGATAACGCGAGCGTACGTATGGAGCTTGAAAACGGCGTTATCGCAATGCTCTACGCAACAACCGCATATGCTGAAAATTCAGATGTTATTGTTGAAATTCTGACCGAAAAAGGCAAACTTCGTCTTGAAGGCGAAAGACTCTATGCCTTCGACGAAAAAGGAAATATCGCAAAAATCGAATGCGGCTCCGAGGTGGTTTACCACGGCGAAAGCTATTGGGGAAGCGGTCATTCGGCGCTTATCGATGATTTTTACGATTGCCTGAAAAACAACAAAAAGTTTGAAATCGATGCATTTGAAGGCGGTCACGCGGCCAAAATCGTTGCGGCAAGTTATAAATCAGCCGCATCCGGCGAAAGCATCGCCGTAGAACTTTAATTAAAAGGAGCATAATGAATTATGACACACACAAATCTTAAAGATAAAGTAATCGTTATCACAGGCGGCGGCGGTGTGCTTTGCAGCGCATTTGCAAAAGACCTTGCCGCACAGGGAGCAAAGGTTGCAGTGCTTGACCTTCGCGAAGAAGCTGCACAGATTGTTGTTGACGAAATCAAGGCAGCAGGCGGTACAGCGGTTGCTGTTGGATGCAATGTGCTTGAGGCTGAAAGCCTTGAAGCCGCAAAAGCAAAGGTTACAGCTGAGCTTGGCACTTGCGACATTCTCATCAACGGTGCAGGCGGCAACTCCCCTCTCGGTACAACAACGAAAGAAACTCTTGAGCTTTCCGATATCGCAGAGAAGGCTGAAGGCGTCAAGACTTTCTTTGACCTTGATGCCAAAGGAATTGAATTCGTTTTCAACCTCAATTTCCTCGGCACTCTTCTTACAACACAGTGCTTTGCAAAGGATATGGTCGGCAAAACAGGAGCAAGCATTCTCAATGTAAGCTCAATGAATGCATTCAGACCTCTCACCAAAATCCCTGCATATTCAGCCGCAAAAGCAGCTATCTCAAACTTCACACAGTGGATGGCAGTGCATTTTGCTGATGTAGGAATCAGAGTTAACGCAATTGCTCCCGGATTCTTCTCAACAAATCAGAATAAGGCTCTTCTCTTCAACGAGGACGGCTCACTCACCGCGCGCTCAAACAAAATTATCTCTCACACTCCCCTTCGCCGCTTCGGCACACCCGACGACCTCACAGGCGCTCTCCTCTTCCTTTGCGATGAGGAATATTCAAGCTTTGTTACAGGCATCATCCTTCCTGTTGACGGCGGCTTCGCCGCTTACTCGGGCGTATAAAAAATCAGGCTTGTACGGAATCAACCGTACAAGCCTTTTTTATTCTTTATCCTGATTTGCCATAAATACGTCGGCAACATCGCTGATTGTGATGAATGCCAGCGGATCAATTTCGTGAACAATTTCCTGCATTTTTGAAACCTGAAAACGGTTCACCACAAAGTAGACGACTGTTTTCTCTGCGTTCGAATAGCCACCCTTTGCGCTGATTTTGGTCAATCCGCTTTCAAAGGCTTCGCTCAACGCCATACATATTTCATCCGATTTCGAGGTGATAATCATCGCACCCTTCGCTCTGTCAAAACCTTCGATGAAAAAGTCAATCGTTTTGAGTGCCGCCGCATAGGTTACTATCGAATAAAGCGGAAGAATCCAGCTTCTGATGCAGATGCCGCAGATAACGTAAAGCACAACGTTATAAATCATTACAAACGTACCGACGGTTATACCGATTTTCTTTGAGAATATAACCGCCATAACTTCGATGCCATCCATCGCACCGCCGTAACGGATTGCAAGACCGCTTCCTGCACCTGAAATAACACCGCCGAAAAGAGCACAAAGCAAAAGGTCTGTGCCCGCCAACGGAGAGGCAAGGCTGACGTCTATGGGAAGAACGTCGGTTATAAGCCATGCACCAAGTGAATATATGCCAACGGTATACACCGCATAAACCGTAAATAAAAGTCCCTGCTTTTTAAGGCCAAACAAAAACAGCGGAATATTCAAAGCCAGAAGAAAAACAGAAAGCGAAAGCTCGTCGGGTGTTAATTGCGAGAGCAACATTGACGTACCTGAAATACCGCTGTCATAAAGCTTTACGGGTGCAAGAAAAATCGTTATGCCGATTGAATTGATGAAACCTGCAAGAGTCAGCATAATGATATTTATTATCTTGATTTTTTTGATAAAGTTAAATATTTTTTCATACATCTTTGAAATGGTTTCTTTTTTATTTGTCATTATTCGCCACCCTTATAATAAATTAAGAATAAAACACTGAATATAAATACGCTGAAAAGGAAATACCATTCAACGCCCTTATCACAATTGGGGTTTTGGCTGACGAGAAAGGATGATGAATGGAGTTTTCTCCGAATGAAAGCGTATGAGATACGCCGAAAGAGGAAAAGCTTCATTCAGCGCCTTTATCGCAGCCAGACAAAAAATAAGAACCTTGCACTTCGTGCAAGAACCTTGTTTTGCCCTGAAGGGCAAAATAAAAGGCAGGGGTATCATCTACCTCTGCCGCTTTATTTTAGACTTATGCTTCCTTAACAACTACCTGCTTGCCGTTATAATAACCGCACTCGGGGCAAAGTCTGTGAGATCTCTTGAGTTCACCGCAGTTTGAGCACTTCTCAAGCTGGGGAGCAGACATCTTCCATACGTTTGAACGTCTCTTGTCTCTTCTTGTCTTGGAGACTCTTCTCTTGGGTACTGCCATCTCTTAAGCACCTCCTTAAATTTTTGTGCCTTTAATTAACCCTGAGGTTTTTTAACTTAATTATCAAGAAGCTGCTTAAGCGCCGCCAGACGGGGGTCGATTTCTTTTTCGCAGCTGCATGAACCTGAGTTCAGATCCTTACCGCATCTGAAGCAAACGCCCTTGCAATCCTCTTTGCAAAGGAACTTTGCGGGAAGGTTGAGAAAAACATCCTCCGTCACAATTTCATCAAGATCAAAGCGAAGATCTTCGATGAGAAGAAGCTCATCGTTTGTTTCGTCATTGAGATGAGTGACGAGCGTGTGGATAATCTCTGTCTTAACAGGAACGGTGATGTCCTTTGCGCAGCGGTCACAATTAAGCTCAAGCTCAAAATCAGCAGTTGCTTCGAGCTCAACGATGCCCGTTTTGTTGCTGACCTTGCCGCTTACTTTGACCGGCTTTACAAAAGGTCTGAATCCGCTCAACTCCTGAGAGGATAAATCCAACTCATAGCCAAACTCTCTGACCATTCCTTCGTTATTGAAAATAGGCTCTAAATCCAAAATCATAATTCTTCACCTGAAATCACGCACAAAATATTATATATTTCTATTTGCGATTTGTCAACTATAATTTTGATTTAAATTCAGATTTTTTCGCAAAATGTGAAAATTCTTTCAGGAAGTTCTGATTCATCGCAGGAAACTGTGAATGTAATATCCTGCTCTGCAAGCTTGCTGAGTTCAGCAACCTTCTCAAGGAAGTTAGCAAGAGCCTCATAATCTCTGCCGCCGATTCTGAGAGTTGCGTCAACAAGAATGTCTGTTATGTCGTGGTCACCTGCGATGATACCGCTGAGGAAGCCGTAGAATGCATCGTAACCGCTTACCTTATAGTGGTCAGTTTCAACAAGTCTTGCACGATAGTTTACATCGTAAGTAAGAAGTCTTTCCTTCTCAATGCAAACTACGTTGCCGTTTGACTCTTCAACAGCCTTGTTTACGAGCTCGATGAGTCTCTTTGTTTTGCCTGAACCTTTGTTTCCGAGAATAAGATATACCATATTAGTGTTCCTCCTGTATATTTAAATTTCAGTTAATTCTTTTTTCAAGCTCTGCCTTGGCATCCTCATATCCGGGCTTACCGAGAAGAGCAAACATATTCTTTTTATAGCTTTCAACGCCGGGCTGATCAAAGGGATTGACTCCGAGGATATAGCCTGAAAGTCCGCAAGCTTTTTCAAAGAAATATATCATAAAGCCGAGGTTATATTCATCCTGCTTATCAAGCTCGATAACGATGTTGGGCACATCGCCGTCAGTATGAGCGAGGATTGTTCCCTCAAATGCCTTACGGTTAACAAAATGAACGGATTTGCCTGCAACAAAGTTGAGGCCGTCGCCGTTTGTTTCATCGAAGCCGATTTCGATGTTTTCCTTGGGTTCATTTACCCAGATAACTGTTTCAAAAAGGCTTCTGACACCTTCCTGAATATACTGACCGAGAGAATGAAGGTCTGTTGAGAAGATTGCGGATGCAGGGAAGATACCCTTGTTATCCTTGCCTTCGCTCTCGCCGTAAAGCTGCTTGAACCATTCGCACCACATTGTCATTGAAGGCTCATAAGCTGTAAGCATTTCGATTGACTTACCGCTTCTGTAAAGCAGGTTTCTGAGAGCCGCATATTTATAGCAATCGTTTGCCATAATATCGCTTGTTGAATAAGCTTCTCTTGCATCTGCCGCACCCTGCATAAGAGCATCGATATCAATGCCTGCAACTGCGATGGGAAGAAGACCTACTGCAGTAAGAACTGAATATCTGCCGCCGACATCATCGGGCACAACAAAAGTCTTATAACCTTCTGCATCGGCAAGAGCCTTGAGAGCACCTCTTGATTTATCGGTTGTTACATAAATTCTCTTTGCTGCTTCCTCTTTGCCGTACTTCTCTTCAAGAAGCTGCTTGAAAATTCTGAAAGCAATTGAGGTTTCGGTTGTTGTTCCCGACTTTGAGATAACGTTAACTGAAAAATCCTTGCCCTCAACGAGCTTGATAAGTTCAGCAACAGCAGATGAGCTGATTGTGTTACCGCCGTAATAGATATCGGGAGTATCCTTTTTAACAATATTATAATTGTTGGATTTGATGAATTCGATTACTGCTCTTGCGCCGAGGTAAGAGCCGCCGATTCCGAGAACAACGAGAGCTTCGGAATCCTTTTTGATTTTTTCAGCACATTCTTTGATCTGTGCGAATTCTTCTTTATCGTAGGTAACGGGAAGGTCAATCCATCCGAGATAGTCGCTGCCTGCGCCTGTGCCCTGATGGAGCATTTCGTGAGCAGCCTCGACCTCCTGCTTCATTGATAAAAGTTTTTCTTCGCAGGCAAGGTTACCTGCATAGTTGAGATTGAGCTTTAATGCCAAGTTTCATACACCCCTGTGAATGCTTATATATATTTAGTATATTTTACCCTATAAAGTCATCGTTTGCAACACCTGAATGTAAATTTTTTTAAAAAATATGATGTTTTTTTCGCTGAATACGATTATTTATCAATAATATAGTACCATATCCGCTCAATTATTGCAAATATATTTATTCTCACAAGAAAAATTTGCGGAATTGCCGATAATCCGTAACACAAAGCGACCCCCCTGAATATAATGAAAACAGCAAGACATCAGGAGGTTATGCAATGGACAAAAGAGAAATGGAACTTCTTATGGACAGATACAAAAAAGAAATGCTGGAATACGGCAAGAAAAACGGATACATCGGAACTGACCCGAGCTACGAGCCGAGCGACAGAGAAATGAAGCAATTTGATGCAGAGATGAACGATGTAAGCTATGAGCGCGACAGAAGCGATCCTCTGCCCGAGAAAGAACAGATTATGAGCGACGAGCCTGCCGAAGCAGTACCTGCGCAGACGCAACCCTCTCCTGCCCCCGAAAACCGGTCAACATACGGAAGCGAAGCGGTAAATACGGTTGAATATCTGCGCAAAAGCTGTGCATCTCCTTCAAATGACGAGCAAAAAAGAAGGTGCAATGATATTTCAGCATTCCTTGCAGAAAATCCCGACACAGGCACGCTGAAGGTTGAAACATTCGCATCTGACAGAGCTTTTGCCGTTCCGAGCGCAAGGGTTATGGTGTTTCTGCCTCTTGACAGCGGTAATGTCACGCTCTATGACGGAATCACGGACATCAGCGGCTCAAGCGAAAGAATCATTCTCCCTGCCCCTCCCCGTTCGCTCTCGCAAAGCCCTGCAAACAACAAGGTGTTGCCGTTTTCGTCATACACCGTTTATATCGAGCATCCGTCATTCGTGAGAGCGCTTTTCAACAATGTCCCCGTTTTTTCAGGCATCGAATCCGTTCAGCCTGTGCAGATGCTCGCAAGAGTTGAGGGTATGCGTGAGCCCGAGCCGATTATCGTCAACGAATCCGGCTCAGGCACATTATGATGAGGTGAGAATTATGGCAACACCTGTTATTCCCGATTACATCACAGTTCACCTCGGGCCACCCAATTCAAATGCAAAAAATGTTCGCATACCATTCACCGAATATATCAAAAATGTTGCATCAAGCGAGATTTATCCGACCTGGCCCGAAAATGCATTGAGAGCCAATATCTATGCGCAGGTATCGTTTGCTCTTAACAGAATTTACAGCGAATATTACCGAAGCAGAGGGTATAATTTTGATATAACCAACTCAACCGCCTATGACCAGGCATATGTTGACGGAAGAGATATTTTTTCAAATATCAGCAAACTTGTTGACGAGCTTTTCAACGATTATGTTACAAAAGGCAACCAGATTCAGCCCTATTTCACCGAATACTGCGACGGAAAAACGGTAACCTGCAGAGGAATGTCGCAATGGGGAACGGTAACCCTTGCAAATCAAGGCAAAACGCCCTATCAGATTCTTCAGAATTATTACGGAAATGACATCAATCTGGTCAAAAATGCGCCTGTTAAAAACATCGTCGAATCATATCCGGGCACTCTTCTGCGACTTGGCAGTAACGGCGAAGATGTTCGCACGATTCAGCGGCAACTCAACAGAATCCGCAGAAACTACCCTGCCATTCCTGCAATTCCTGACACAAACGGTGTTTTTGACGCCGCAACGCGCTCGGCGGTCAGGACTTTTCAGAATATCTTCGGTCTGACGGTTGACGGAATCGTCGGCAAGGCAACCTGGTATAAAATCAAGCAGATTTATAACGCAGTCAAAAAGGTTTCCGAGCTTTATTCCGAAGGCATCACCATCAGCGAGGTTGACAGAATATTCAGCAAACCTCTTCGCCGCGGCGACAAAGGTAACGATGTGCGTACAATTCAGTATTACCTTGCGTTTCTCGGCTTTTTCAATGACCGACTTCCCGAAATCAAGGTTGACGGAATCTTCGGCCCCGCAACAGATAATGCGGTGCGCACATTCCAGAGAGAATACGGTCTGACTGTTGACGGAATCGTCGGCAAAAGCACCTGGTACAGATTGCAGGACGCATATTTCAGCACCCTCAACTCCTTGCCTGACGAATACCGCTCATACTCTTCGCTCCTTTATCCCGGTTATACGGTAACAACGGGTACGAGCGGAAATGTTGTTACGCAGTTGCAGAAATTCCTTCGCACAATTGCGCAAAACAACAAAGCAGTACCTTTGATAAGCGTTGACGGCATCTACGGAGATAAAACGAAGTCTGCGGTGCAGGCGGTACAAAAGTTGAGCAACCTGCCTCAGACGGGTGCGGTAGGTCCGCTTACATGGAATGCAATTGTGAATCTCTATAACGAATATCGCTGAAATATACGATAATAATATGTGGTGACAGAGTCTTTATCTGTCACCATTTTATTTTTGAGGTGATTTCTCTGACGGATTATTTTTCAACAGATTTCAGCAGTAATGTTACAATGCTCAACAGAGTGTTTCGGATGAACGAAAGCTTCGACCTCGTCGGCAGAGATATACTTATCGCAGGCAAAAAGAAAATCCGCCTTTATTTTGTTGACGGTTTCTGCAAGGATGCGATAATCGAGAGAGTTCTGGCTCATCTGATGCAGATTAAAGAAAAGGAATTTTCCTCGCAGAAAACGGCGCGCGATTTTGCGAATGCATTCATCCCCTATGTTGAAACCGATGTTACGGGCAGACCGAAGGATTTCATTAAATATGTCCTTTCGGGCGGTATCGGTCTGATTGCCGAAGGGCTTTGCGAGGGAATCATCGTTGATGCGAGGACCTATCCCGTCAGGACATTGAGTGAGCCTGAAAACGACAGGGTTTTGCGCGGTCCACACGACGGATTTGTTGAAACTCTTGTTTTCAATTCGGCTCTCATAAGGCGCAGAATCAGGGATACCGACCTGACAATGGAAATTCATACCGTCGGAGAAAAATCCAAGAGCGATGTTGTTGTCTGCTTTATGAAGGGCAGAGTCAGCGAAAAAGCTCTCATTACCCTGCGCAGAAAACTCAACGAAATCAAGGTTGATTCGCTCACGCTCGGTCAGCAAAGTCTGCTCGAATGCCTTGTAACAAAGCAAAGGCTGAATCCCTTTCCTAAAGTACGCTACACCGAAAGACCTGATGCCGCGGCGGCAAGTGTGCTTGAAGGAAGCATCGTGCTTCTCACCGACAACTCCCCTGCCGCAATGATTATTCCCTCAGGCATTTTCGATTTTCTTCAGGATACAAATGATTTCTATATGTCGCCGCTCATCGGCTCATATCTGCGGATTATCCGTATGTTTGTCTTTGCGCTGACCTTGCTTCTGATTCCCGTATGGTATCTGCTCATCCGAAACCCCGAATATATACCTCAATGGCTTGATTTCATAATGATTGAAGAGCCAAACAGTGTACCCATAATTGCACAGCTTTTCATCGTTGAAATCGTCATTGACGCCATCCGCCTTGCATCAATCAACACTCCTCAAGCACTCAGCGGCTCATTCGGTATTATCGGCGCGCTCGTGCTGGGTGAATTCGCGGTTTCGGCAGGATGGTTTGTGCCCGAGGTTGTGCTTTATATGGCATTTGTTGCGTTGACCAATTTCACTCAACCGAGTTTTGAGCTTGGTTATGCTTTCAAACTTCTGAGAATGATGCTCCTTGCTTTAACCGCTCTTTTCAACATCTGGGGTTTCATAGCAGGAATCGTTATCATTGTGCTTGAGATTGCATTCAACAAAACTGTTACGGAAACAAGCTTCCTTTATCCGCTTATCCCTTTTAACGCGAAGGCTCTGCGCAGTCTGATTTGCAGAATGCCGATTAATAAAAGCAAAAACTAAAGACTGCTCCGCAATGCAAAGCAGTCTTTGAATCATATTATCTTTCCGATGCAGAAATCGTCTTCAACAGAGATGATTTCTGCTTTAATTATATCTTTCGTATCTGTTGCTCCGAGGATTCTGACAGGCGTATAGTTTGCGGTGTAACCCTGCACAAAACCTTCATGGAAATCTTCGGGCAAAACCTCAAGAGTTTTGCCGATTTGTGCTTCAAGAAACGCCTTTCTGATTTTTTCGGTTTCCTCAATCATAATCGCGGCGCGTCTTGATTTTTCAGCATTTTCAACCTGATTCGCCATTCTTGCGGCAGGTGTGCCTTCTCTTCGTGAATAAGGGAAAACATGCACCTTTTCAAAGCCGACTTTCTTGACGAATTCAAGCGATTGGGCAAAATCCTCTGCCGTTTCATCAGGGAAGCCTACCATAACATCGGTTGTGAGAGTTGCTCCTTCAAATGCATTACGCAGTTTCAGACAAAGTTCATAATATTCCTCTGAGGAATAATGTCTGTTCATCTTCTTGAGAGTTTTATTGCATCCGCTCTGAAGAGAAATATGAAACTGCGGACAGAATTTTTTAACCGCAGAAAGTCTTTTGATAACTTCATCAGTTATATGGTCGGGCTCAAGTGAGCCGAGTCTGATGCGGCTGATTCCTTCAAATGATGCCGCTGTTTCAACCGCTTCGGCAAGACTTGAGCCGATATCTGTGCCGTATGCAGAAAGATTGATTCCGACAAGCACAATTTCGCTGAAGCCGTTTTTCTCAAGCGCAGAAATCTCCTCTTTAAGCTCTTCAAGCGGCTTTGAGCGTACTCTGCCTCTCGCATAAGGAATGATACAATATGAGCAAAAACGGTTGCAACCGTCCTCAATCTTGACATTTGCCCTTGTCCTCTCACGGAATGAACTTATCGTATCTCCGCGGAAAGCTTCGCCGCTTGCGTGTTGCTCAACCGCAACGATTCGTCCGCCGCCGTTAATATACTGCATTATATATTTATCTATCAGATGATTACTCTTGTTGCCGATAACAATGTCGGCACTGTCGAGCTCTTCGCCTGCATCGGGAAAAGCCTGAGGCATACATCCCGTAAGCAAAACTATGCTGTCAGGATGCTGTTTGCGGAATCGGCGCACCGCCTGACGGGTTTTGCGGTCACTCTCCGCAGTTACGGTGCAGGAATTGATGATATAAACATCCGCTTCCTCATCAGCATCGCAGATAATGAAGCCCAGATTTTCAAGTCTTTGCGCCATCGCTTGCGATTCATATTGATTAACCTTGCATCCCAAGGTATAAAAAGCTGCCTTCATAATTGCTCCTTAAATAATTTCTTTTTTCATTATAACAGAAAATCGAGTGATAATCAACACACCTTCGCGCATATTATGCGATGAAAGGAGTGGAAATTATGAAAAACATATTAAAAATCATTGTTTGCGTGATGCTCGCAGTGTCGGTTATCCTTTGCTCATCGGTCATTACATCTGCCGACGAAGCCCTGCCTGTTGAAATAAAGGCAAAAGCCGCTGTGCTTATGGATGTTTCGACAGGCAGAGTTTTGCTTAAATATAATGAAAATGAAAAACTTTATCCTGCATCAGTCACAAAAATTATGCCGCTTTTACTTGTTGTTGAGGCAATTGATTCGGGAAAAATCGCACTCAATGATGTTGTTACCGTTTCGGCAAACGCATCATCAAAAGGCGGCTCACAGATTTGGCTCAAGGAGGGTGAGCAAATGACGGTTGACGATTTGCTCAAATCAACTGCGGTTTACAGCGCAAATGATGCAATCACCGCGCTTGGCGAATACATCGCAGGCAGCGACTCTGCATTTGTTTCAATGTTAAACGAACGCGCCGCACAGCTTGGAATGAATAACACTCATTTTGAAAACTGCACAGGTCTTGATGACACAACCGAAAATCATCTCACAACCGCTCTTGACGTTGCCATAATGAGCCGCGAATTGCTCAAACACGAAATGATTATCAACTACACGACAATCTGGATGGATTCCGTCAGAAACGGCGAAACAGAGCTTGTTAACACAAACAAGCTTGTCAGATTCTTCGAGGGCACAACAGGTCTTAAAACAGGCACAACGGCAAAGGCAGGATGCTGCATTTCCGCAAGTGCTAAAAGAGATAACACACATCTGATTGCTGTTGTTATGGGCAGCGAAAACAGCTCGGACAGATTCGAAACCTCAAAAGCTCTTCTAAGCTGGGGTTTCTCAAATTACACCACCATTACCCCAGTCATTGACCCGGCTCTCATTCCTGCTGTAAATGTTATAAACGGAGTGAGCGAGCAGATTACGCCTGCCGTACCACTCGCAGATTCGGTGCTTATCCCCAAAGGAAAAGAAGGCGAAATCAAGCAGACAATTGACCTTGCGGTTGATGTTTCCGCACCTGTTGAAAAAGGGCAGATTCTTGGTACTGTTACCTTCACAATTGACGGAGAAACCCTCGGAGAATACAAGCTGACTTCGCCTGAATCTGTAAAGGCACTTAACTTTACAATAATATTTAAAAGGATTGTAAAAGCTCTTACAAGCTAATATTATCAACAGTTTTTACGAAATTTCCGTTCTTGTATCAAATCCTGAAGATTGTAAAGTGTTTTTACTTTACAGAAAGAAAAAGAAAATCCGCCGCAGTCATAAAGACTGCAGCGGATATTTATTGTTTTTTCAGACTTTGAAGGAACTCTGATTCAAGAAATTATTCTTCGTCTTCGTCCTTCTTTTTTCTGGTAGCAAGGATTGCAACTGCACCGGCTGCTGAGATTGCTGCAAGAGCAGCCATACCTGAGAATGAACCTGTTGAAGGAATTTCAACATCAGAAACTGACTTCCATGTTGCTTCAAATACAAGGTTTTCCTTGGGCATCTTCTCGGGAACTTCAGGAGTCCAGCCTGCGAAATCAGCGCCATCCTTTGAGGGATCTGCAGGAACGGGAATCTTTGTGCCTGCGATTACCTTATAGGTCTTATAAACTTCGCCGTCTACCTTATAAGTTACGGTGAATGTGTTCTTTGCAAGCTCTGCTGCGCCCCAGATTACGAGGATACCGCCAACGATTGAGCCGCCGATAACTGCGCCTGTGCCGACAAGACCTGCGATTGCGCCGCCACCGATGATTGTTCCGCCAATGATGATTGATGTGAATGTATCATCAAGCTCCCACTGTGCTTCGAATACCATGCTTTCGCCGGGCATTACTTCGGGAACTTCAGGCTCCCAACCTACGAACTTGTAACCGAACTTCTTGGGATCGGGAACTTCGGGGATTTCGTCGCCTTCCTTAAGAACGAAGAGTCTGTGAGTTTCGCCGTCAACAACGAAGTGAGCTGTGAAGTTTTCGCCAACTTCTGCCCATGTTGCTACATACTCAAGATCCTTATCAGGCATCTCTGACTCAACTGTGGGATTCCAGCCTGCAAATACAAGCTCGGGATTTGTGGGATGAGTGGGATCTTCGGGAACTTCAATTTCTGAACCGAAAGCTACATCCTTATATTCCTTATAAACGATTGTCTTTGCATCGTCAAGATAGAATGTTACATCATTCTTATGAGGATTGAGAACTGCGATTGCTTCAAGGTTTTCTGTGCCCATTGTTGCAGGAACATCAGTGCCATCCTTGAGTGTCCAGCCTTCGAAGTCGAAGCCTGTTACTGTTACATCTGTGGGAAGAACGATTGCATCACCGCTGTAGTAGTAGTCTGTTGTATAAACATTTGTACCTACATAGAATGTGATTGAATACTGTTCTTCTTCGTCCCACTGAGCTACAAGGTTGAGGGGTTCATCGCTTGTTGCAGGAATTTCGTCATAGATTGTGCCTGTGATTGTATCCTTCCAGCCGATGAATTCAGCCTTATCCTTTGTTACGGGAAGCTTACCTTCTGTATCGATTGCTGTGCCTGTTGTTTCAATCTTATCTGTTGTTCCGTCAGCGAATGTACCGCCGTTGGGATCGATTGTTACCTTTGCAACCCACTTTGCAGTGATTGTTGTGTCACCTTCGGGCATCTTGCCGTCAGCATCAAGGCCGTCCCAACCGTCGAATTCGTAACCTTCTCTTGTGGGCTCTTCGATAGCACCGTCAACAACATCGCCTGCGTTGAACTTGTGATTCTTAACGGATGTGCCGTCTGCGAACTCACCGCCGTTTGCGTCTGCAACAAGATTATTTCTTGTATCAACTTCATTCCAGATAGCGGTTACGGTCATTGTTGCGCCGTTATCACCGATATCGGTCATTGTTGAGGGAAGTGCAGGTGACCACTTAATGAATTCGAAGCCTTCCTTGGTGGGATTCTCGGGAGCAACTACAGCCTGGCCGTAAGTTACTTCCATGGGAGCGATTGCTGTGCCGCCATCTGTTTCGAAGATGATGGTGTACTTTTCAACTTCCCAGTTTGCCTTAACGGTTGTGTCCTCGCCGGGCATTACTGTGAGAGCTTCATCGCCCCAGCCTGTGAAGGTGTAACCTTCTCTTGAGGGAACAAGAGCGTTGAGTGCGCTGATGTCTGCGCCTTCTTCGTGCTCTGTTACATTCTTGTCTGTGCCGTCAGCGAATGTACCGCCGTTTGCATCAAGAGTAAGAACATAAGTGTCGGGAATGATTGCTTCCCAGATACCGATGATATAAGCATCTTCTGCAGGCATAACGATTGAAGTTACCTTTTCACCGTTATAGTACCAACCTGTGAACTGATATTCTGCAGTGTCAGCAGGTGCAGCTGCAAGAGCATGAGTTGAACCTGCCTGGATGTTTGTTTCTGTTGCAGGAACTTCTGCGATACCACTAATATTATAGGTATAAATTACATTATGATATGTGGGTGTCTTTTCCCATGTTGCCTTGAGAAGCATATCGCCTGCAGGCATTGTGAATGATTCGTCAAGAACCTTACCTGCTGCATCTGTTACTGCGTTGCCGCTTTCATCAACCCAACCTGCGAAGGTGTAGCCTTCCTTGGTGGGAACTGTGATGTTGGTAACGGGTGTACCGAATACAACGGGAGTTGATGCGAGATAGTCGCCGCCTGAAACATCATAGTTGATGTTGTAGGTGTTAGCTGTGAACTTACCGTAGAATGTAACTTCAGCAGCATCAATTGTGTAAGTGCTGTCAGCCTTTGCGCCTGTCATACTGTTGATGTACCAACCATCGAAGGTGTAGCCTTCGGGAACAGTTGCATCTTCAACATCGATTGTATCCTTATGCTGTGCAGTTGTGTTTGCAGAAATTGTTGCACCTGCAGGAACACCTGTTGTTGCAACATACTTAACTTCGTATGTGCAAAGGTCAGCTTCTGCTGAATAATCGTCAGCATCCTGTGCCTTTGTGCCTTCAGCTACTTCGAAACCGCTGAATTCATAACCTGCGGGAAGGTCATAATCAGGAGCAACAACATCTTCGTCGTACTCAAATGTTACTGTTTCTTCGAAGATTACATTGCCTTCTTCATCTGTGATTGTGAAGATTACATCGAAGGTCTGCTTTTCCCACTCTGCAACATAATCAACGTCGCCTGCGATAGCGGGAACTTCGTCTGTGTAAACAGTGCCTGTTTCGCTGTCTTTCCAACCGATGAAGTCATAGCCTTCCTTTTCGGGTGCTTCGGGAAGCTCAACTGCTTCGCCGAATGTGCCTTCTACTGTTGCCTGGCTTTCGCCATCTGCAAATTCGCCGCCGTTTGCATCGAATACGATTGAATATGTCTGAAGCTTGAAGTAAGCAACGAGGCCGTTGTTAGCGCCTGCTGTTACTGTGAGCTCGAGAACATTGTTTGCATTCTCTGCATCGGGGATATTTGTGTTTGTTGTATAGAGATCTTCATACCAGATTGCTGTTACGCCATCGGGAACTTCGCTGCCCTTTTCAAGAATCTGAAGCTTTGTGCCGTTTTCAGCCTTCTGATTGATTATGATGGGATCAAGATAATCGCCTGTTGCAGGGTTAACTGCATAAACTGTGATTGTGTAATCAACGGGACCAACTGCTTCCCACTGAGCGGTGAATTTTACGGATTCAGCAGGCATTACTGTTACTACAGGTGACCAGCCCTTGAATTCATAGCCATCCTTTGTGGGGTTTGAAGGAGCAGGAACTTCTGCGCCGTATTCAACTGAGAATGTCTTCTCTGATGTGCCGTCAGCAAAGATACCGCCGTCAGCATCGTAGATTGCATCGTAGGAATTATTTGCGTAAACTGCTGTAAGAGTAACGCTTTCTGCAGGGAATGTAACGGGAGTTTCGATTACGTTGCCTGAACCGTCATCCCAACCTGCAAAGTACATTCCTTCGGGAGGTGTGGGCTCTGTGATAGCAGGATCGATTGTTTCGAATGCTGTGCCGCCGATCTGAGCCATTTCAGCAGGTGTGCCGCCGTTTGTGTTGAATGTGATTGTTACATCGTTTGCTGTGGGAACGGCTGTTACGGTCATTGTGCCGCCGTTAGCCATTGCTGCGCCGTTTTCATCCTTTGCAGGAATTGTTGCGGGAGGTGTTACATCCCAAGCGAAGGTGTAGCCTGCTTCTGTGGGAAGAGCAGGAGCGTTTACTGTTGCTCCGAACTCGCCTGTTACAGTTGTGATTTCAGCGCCTGTAAGACCGTTTACAAACTTAACGCTGTAAACATTCTTTGACCAGAGAGCCTTGACAACGGTGTTTTCACCGGGCATTGTTTCGGGAAGCTTTGAATCCCAGCCAATGAATGTGTGACCTTCCTTGGAAGTTGCATTTTCACCGGGAAGCTGGTTTGCGATTGATTCGCCGTAAGTTGCTGTGATGGAATCGATTGCTGAGCCGCCGTCTGTATCGAATGAAAGTGTATATTCACCCTTGATGAAGATTGCTTCGAATACGAGGTCTTCTTCGTCAACAATCTGACCTTCGGGAGCGGGATCCCACATTACGAACTTATAGCCTGTCTTATCAGCAGGATTTTCTTCGGGAACGACAACATCGCTGCCGCTTTCGATTGAATACTCTTCGTAAACTTCGCCGTCAACAAGGAATGTTACGGTGTAGAAGTTACCGTCTTCTGCTGCCTTAAGAACTGTGTCACCTTCAAGGTCGAAGGGGAATTCAACCTTAACGCCGTCTTCGTATGTCCAAGCGTCTGACTTATAACCGTCGGGGATATAATCCTCTGTGATTTCTGTGCCGTATTCAAAGGAGAACTCATCAAGGACATTATCCTCGCTGTCAACGAATGTTACGGTGTAGATGCCCTTGTTATATTCAGCTACGAATGTAACATCTTCTGTTACTGTTGCGGGAGCGTCGATATCCCAGCAGGAGAATTCGTAGCCTTCCTTAACGGGTTCCTCTGCGAAATCAGCAGGTGTATCGCCATACTTATAAACGAAGCTCTTGAGAGCATCGCCGTCTGCGAATGTACCGCCGTTTGCATCATAAACATAAGTGTAAATGATATCCTCATAAACGGGATAGAGATTAACGGTTTCCTTAGGCATTACAACGGGAGGAGCGATGTTTTCGTTTTCGCTCTGTGACCAGCCGATGAACTTCTTGCCGGGAACATTGGGCATACCGCCTTCAACTGCATCGAATTCAGGAAGAACGCTGCCGAAATGAACCATTGACTCATCTGTCTGAGCACCGTTGTTATCCGAATAGTGATATATTAACTTGTATTGATTTCTTGCAAAATAAGCTCTGAGGACTGTTGAATTGTTTGCATTGACTGTTCCGCTGAGAATGTTTTCCTTAGCGGTATCAAGATAATAGCCTTCGGGAGCATCTGTTGCCGCGATGGTAACAGTTTCACCTGCTGCGAGATAAATCTGCTGTGAGAAGGGTTCGGCAGGATAGTTGCCGTTTTCATCCATCTGATAAATCTCGTAGGTGTAGTAGTTTGTGATTTCGGAATCTTCCCAGACAGCATAGAGAGTAACATCTTCGTAGCCGACTGTGAAATCATCGCCGATAACCTCGCCGCCCTTTTCGAGTGACCAGCCGATAAAGTTCTTACCTGCGCTGTTCTGAAGAGCGATGCCGCTGTCATCAACGGGATCGCCGATAACACCGGAAACGGTTGCGGTTGTTTCGCCGCCTGCGATGTAACCGCCTTCTTCTGCAACAGCGTCAAATGTTACATTGCTGAAAACGCTGATGTAGCCGGGAGTTGATACACCGTATGCATCGAATTCCTGAAGTGAAAAAGAAGTTGAGCTGTCGGTTGAGCCTGCGTCAAACTTGGGAATGTTTGTAATGCAAAGAGCATTATATTCCTCAGAAATCTTCTTCTGGTTTGCAAACTCAAGAGGAACTCTTACAAAGCCCTGGTTACCTTCTTCTCTGACATGATCGTCATTCTTGATAGTGAAGTTGATTGCGTAAACCCAATCTTCAACGCTGAATGTTGTTGCGCCGATTTTTGAACCTGAGAACTGGGGGCTTGCAACAACAAGACCTGTTTCAAGTGTTTCGCCGTCTTCACCGTAGAAATAATCTTGGGGAAGGAAGTATGATTCGGAAATAACATTTCCGCTGTCATCTGTTACCTTACCGGGCTTATTGAAGAAGCCTTTCTTATAAGCAGGCTTGAAGTAGGACAGTGTGTAGGGATTCTCCAGAACATATCCGTTATCTTCGCCGCTGATTGCAAGGCCTGATGAGTGAGAGCTGTTAACGATGAGCTTGTACATCTCATAGTCATGAGTCTCAACATCAAAATAAGTTGAATCAAAGGTTGTTGCAGCAGTAATACCTCTGTATGTGGGGAATTCAGTGCCGATGAAAATTCTTGCCTGGACATCTTCGCCCGGCTTGGCTCTGTCTGTTTCCACCCACTCATAAACATCATCTGCTGTTGAGGGTGTACCCTTGTCGTCAACCAGTACCTGACGGTAGAATTTAACAACAAATTCAAAACCGTTGTTACCGGTATGGGTACCGATTGTTCCGTCAGCGTTCATATGGGTGTAATACTGAATGTCATCATTTGCAGCATAACCCATTACTGACATTGTGCTGAATATCATTGTCAATGCGAGAAGCAGAGCCAATGATTTCTTGAAGAGAGTCATATGCATTTCCTCCTTGAACTCTTATGAAAGCTATTTTGCAGACACTTTCATATAATACAAGTCATTCTAACATATAGACGATTATTTTTCAAGTCTTTTTTAATATATTATTATAATAATATATAGATTTTCCGAGGGATAATTTCGGTCAATTTACCGAATTTGCACAAACGGTTGAAAATTTGTCAAAAAGAAAAGAGAAGATCCGTAAAACACGAATCTTCTCTGCTGATTGCTGTTATATTTTATTCTTCCGAAGCGCTTTCGCTGTCAACGGTCTTTGCCGCTCTGATTCTTGCAAGTTCATACATCATATCTTCTCTTGTTTTGCCGTGAACATTGAAGAAGAGAAGTGTTACGCCCTTCATAAAGCGTCCGATTGCAGGAGCAAGAGCAAATACTGTCCAGATACCTGCGAGCATACCGGGGTCGGTCTGGGGAATCTGAATTCCGTTTGCATCAATGAGAGGCACATAATGAATAGCCGCAACTGCAAATGCACTTATCATCTTTGCCGCCGCGTCCGAAATAAGTTTGAAATAGCTCATCGCAGCGGTAATTGTTGCTTCGTTACGGATACCCGATTTCCACTCAACATAGTCATAAAGGTCACCGTTGAGCGCTGTGCCGCAGTATCTCTGGATACTGTTGAGCGAGCCGCACATTGTAAGCGCAAAGATAATCCAGATAAGGTTGAGGATGAAATGATCCTCACCGAAAGGCTTATAACCGACAAGCCACATAATGAAATAGCATATGCCGCAGAACATATAGCTGCCTGCCGCAAGATTTCTCAGACCGAATTTCTTTGTAAGTTTCGGTGCAAGAGGCAGAACAAAATAGCTCGGCAGACCTGTAAAAAGACCTGCAATTGTACCATAAGAAAGTCTGCCCATACAGTTGAGCCAGAAAAAATCCTCAACCATTGTGCCTGTACCCTTACCTACGCCGAAGAAGTTCTTGATGAGAAGAACCCACATCGGACGGCAGGTACCGATAGACTTGAGAGTCTGGATAAGACCCATTTCGTTCATTTCCTGACGGGTCGAAAGAGGCATTCTTTCCTTGAGCGAGAAGAAGCCGTATGTTCTGAAAATAATAACGCAGATTGTGAAAGCTATCGCGCCGCCTGTATAAACACTTCGCGAGCCGACACCGAGAATTTGCGGCAGGAAGTCAACAACAACGCCCGAAAACAGCGACGGTATCCAAACGCCGACAAGGTCAGCATAAGCATCGGTTGCGATGAGTCGGTTTCTCTCAATGGGGTTGGGAGTTATGTTGAAAAGAATTATCTGATAGCTGGTGTCATAGAATGACCTTGCAATTGACGCGATGTAATGGAATGCAAAAAGCGCAACAAAAAGTGCCATCTGTGTCATCTGCGAGGGAAGAAGCCAGGGAGAAAGCGAGCCGATGACCCAGAAAGGAAGCGTTAAGATAATATAGGGTCGGACTCTGCCCCAACGGGTTCTCGTTCTGTCAATAATAAGACCCGAGAATGCGTTGTCAACAGTATCAGCAATGAAGCTCACTGTTTCAGCAAGACCCCATGTTTTTGCATTAACCCCGAGGAACTGTGTGGCAAAGAAAAACAGCTTGGAGCTGAATGTGTTCCACATAGTGTCGCCCATACCTGAAAGGATATATGCAACATAGTGCTTGGGGCTGAGATAGTTTTTATTCTGATTATTGAATTGGCGATTGACAGCGTCCTCATCCGGACCGGTTACAACACCGCTTTTTACTTCTTCTGCCAAAACTTTCACCACCTGTTTCATTTGATTAGTGCCGATTTACTCCATTATAAAAACCATTTTAAACGATATTGTAAAAAAAATCAAGCGGATAACGAATTTTTTCATTATCCGCCTGATATCAGTTCTGATTTCAGATATTAAAGAGTGATATTTTCACTCACAAGAGGCTGCTTCGAGCGTGTTCTCCAGAAGCTGTTTGCATATATTTCAACACGGTATTCCCCTGCTGAAAGACCTTCAAAGGATACACTCAGTTTTTCGGGCATATTGTAGAAATAATATTCGCTCCAGATGGTTGAATTGCGGATAACAACACCGTCAAGGGACTTGACATAGACATTATAGTCATCAACATATTCTTCTTCAACCTTTGCCTGATCGAATGTAACTGTAAAGCCATCTGCCTTTACATCGCTGAATTCAATCTTTGCATTTTCATCAAACCACGGAGCCTTTTCCGTTCTGTATCTTGCATCGGTATAAAGATAGCTGTTTACATCCCACGCAGAATCAATCTTCCATGTGAAGGGGAAGAAGTTGCCTGTAATGAGGTCATAAGGATAGATTCTGACTCTGTTTTCTGCATCTGCTTCAACAATCAGCATCTGAGCCGCATTATCGTCTTTGGGAGGTACTGTGCCGTAAACTTTATCGAATTCATCAAGCTCAAAATAGCTGAGAGTGCCTGTGCCCAGACAAGTGAAATGTCTCTGATGAATTGAACGGGGGTCATTGATGGGTGCGTGCGAATGTCCCGAGAAGTCGATAATCTGCGGATAATTCATAAGAATTGCAGTCAGTTCATCCTCGCCCCAGTTTGCGCTGCCGTAAACTGTGCCCATAATATGGGGGTGCTGGAAGAAGAAAATCGGACGCTTGGGGTCATCTTTTGCGGCAATTTCAAGCTCTTTTGCAACCCAAGCCTGCTTTTTATCATCAAAATGGCAACCGTTTGTGCAAGTTACGCTGATAAAATGATAACCGTTGATAACCTTATGAGAATCAGGCTCCTGACCGAAAATGTCAGCAAATCTCTCCAGTGCGCCTGCCTCATCATCCGCTTTGAATTCGTGGCTTGCAAGAGAGAGTGTATAGTCTGTTCCGGGTCTGAGATGATTATCAAGAGTTGCTTTGAAAGCTTCCATCTGCGCTCTTGTACCGCTGTTTGCAAAGTCACCGACAACATAAAGAGCATCAAGTTTATCATAGCCTTCACTCTCGCTCAGCGCATAAGCTGTGCGGATTGCGCTCTCCATACGGTCACGCTCAACAGAGTGTTCGTCCTTATAATGAACATCGCTGACTACCATAAATCTGAGTACGGGGTTAAAGTTTTTATCAAATCCCATGTAAAGCCATTCTCCTTTACAGCAACACCGTCGGTGTCGCAGATATTTTAATAAAAAACGGCGCATTACCAAGATTTTCCATGATAATGCGCCGCTGATAATCGATTTACTTTTCAGGTTAACGGACAAGCAAAGTTGCCCCATCATCCGCAAAACTGCGGATTAACCCATAACTGAAAAGAGAGAAATGATGCTTGCGGCAATTTCCTTAACGATTTTACCAAAGTTAACGCTGCCAATCCAGCTTGAGAAGTTGCCGAGGAGAGTTGCCCACTTGATTGAACCAAGGAGCTCCTTGAAGCTCATATTTGAGGTGTCAGCACCGTCATTTGTAAGCTCGATTGTGTAAAGGTTGGTGTTGAGAATATCGCCTGCTTCAACCTTAACATAATATGTACCTGCTTCAAGACCTGAAATTTCAACGGATGCAGCTGTGTTCTTTGTAGCGGTTACGGGACCTGCAACGACTTCGTTCTTGCCGTTTACAACGCTTACCTTCCACTGTGCGTCAGTTGTAACTGTCTGAGGCTCAGCGGAAACCTTTACTGTATACTTTGTCTTTTCTGTAACCTTAACTTCGTAGAAGTCAACATCGTTCTTATCGAAAGTTGAAGCATAGAGAAGTGTCTTTTCGGGGAGAGCTGTTGCAAAAGCAACTGCATCGTTATATTCTGCCTCGGACTGTGCATCCTCAACGAATACAACATAGAGCTTATAGCCGCCCTGTGTACCTGTTACGGAAATATAATATTCGGACTTGCCTGCAACGCCGATGCAAGGGCTCTTGATTGATGCATCTTCCTTGGTAACTTCGAACTTGCCGAAATTCTTCCACTCTGCAAGACCGTTGCTGCCTTCTGAATATGTTTCAAGTTCAACTGCATAGCCGCCCTTGAAATCAGCATCGTTTTCAACAAAGATATAGATATAGCCTGCCTTTTCTGTTGAGAACTTATAGTAGTCAACATCTGTTGCACCTGCAGGAAGAGTACCGATGTACTTCTTGAGGCTTGTCTTTGATGAAAGCTCAATTGCGGTTGCCTTCTCGCGGGTGTTGTTTGATTCATACTCGCAGAGAGCATTTTCGTTAATTGCTGCTGAGAGTTTATACTCAACTGTTGTGTCGCAGACTGAACCCTTTGTTACCTTAACAAAGTATTTGCCTGCTGATGCGCCGAAAGCGGGTGATGCTACTGTTGCCTTGTTAGCTGCTGCTGCAAATGATGCAACTGCATTGCTGTCTGCATCAAGGATTTCAACGGTGAAATATGTACCTGTTGCTTCTTCCTTTGCTGCGTGCTCAAGGGTAACTGTGAGAAGACCTGCCTTAGCGATTGTGAAGGTGTAGAAGTCCACATCTTCAGAGCTGTTGATTTTGCCTGTTACGGTGTCACCGATTGCAAAAGCATCTGCGCCCGAAGCAACGCCGTTTGTTGCGTCAGCCTCGGAAACATCGGCTGCAAAAGCCATTGAAGCAAAGCTCATGCTGATGATGAGAGCCATAAGTACGGCAATAAATGACTTGACTTTTTTCATTTTTTTGTCCTCCTGTTTTATATTTTTTCATTTTCAGGCGATTGATAAATGGATTTTACCATAAAAACTCCGAAATGTCAAATCAATATGATAAGTAAAATATTAACAGACGGTAAATTATCTTAAAAACAGCAAAGCACAGCGCCGCAAAGCAACGCTGTGCAAAAATTATTCAGTACCGGGAATTAATACATTCCGCCGCCCTGTGCTGCCATAGCTGCAGCCTGAGCTGCATCTGCTGCGGGGTCGGGCTTATCGGTAACAAGGCTCTCTGTTGTGAGCACCATTGCTGCAACGGAAGCTGCATTCTGAAGTGCGGAGCGAGTTACCTTTGTGGGGTCAAGGATACCTGCAGAAGCCATATTGCAATATTCATCTGTTGCAAAGTTATAGCCGTAGCCGATTTCGTCTGATGAAAGGATAGCGTTAACGATAACAGAGCCTTCAAGACCTGCGTTAGCGGCAATCTGGCGTACGGGCTCCTCAAGAGCCTTGAGCACAATCTTGATACCTGTCTTTTCGTCAGCATCGTCTGTTGCTTCAAGGAGAGCCTTGACATCAGCGATTGTGTTAAGAAGAGCAACACCGCCGCCTGCTACGCAACCTTCTTCAACAGCAGCTTTTGTTGCTGCAAGAGCGTCTTCAATGCGGAGCTTCTTCTCTCTCATTTCGGTTTCTGTTGCTGCACCAACCTTGATAACAGCTACGCCGCCTGAAAGCTTTGCAAGTCTTTCCTGAAGCTTTTCTCTGTCGAAATCTGATGTTGTGTTTTCAAGCTGAAGCTTGATCTGGCTGACTCTTGCTGCGATGTCAGCCTTTTCGCCTGCACCGTCAACGATGATTGTGTTTTCCTTGGAAACCTTAACCTGACGAGCTCTGCCAAGTTGTGCAATAGTTGTATCCTTAAGGTCAAGACCGAGGTCTGATGTGATAACTTCGCCGCCTGTAAGGATAGCGATATCCTGGAGCATTTCCTTTCTTCTGTCGCCAAAACCGGGAGCCTTGACGCAAACAACGGTAAATACGCCTCTGAGCTTATTAACAAGGATTGTTGAAAGAGCTTCACCCTCAACATCCTCTGCAACAACAACAAGCTTACCGCCTGCGTGCATAATCTGCTCAAGGATGGGAAGAAGGTCCTGAATGCTTGAAATTTTCTTATCTGTGATAAGAATGAGAGCATCATCAATAACTGCTTCCATCTTCTCTGTATCTGTTACCATATAGGGAGAGATATAGCCTCTGTCAAACTGCATACCTTCAACAACTTCTGCTTCGGTAACAGCAATCTTTGACTCTTCAACGGTGATAACGCCGTCTGAAGTAACCTTTTCCATAGCATCAGCGATGAATCTGCCGACCTCTTCGTCACCTGAAGAGATTGTGCCGATTCTTGCGATATCTTCGGAGCTTGAAACGGGCTTTGCATTTCTTCTCAGGCAAGCAACAGCAGCCTCAACAGCCTTTGCCATACCCTTTCTTACAACCATGGGATTTGCGCCTGCAGTAACATTCTTCATACCCTCTCTGATAAGAGCCTGAGCAAGAAGAGTAGCGGTAGTTGTACCGTCACCTGCAACATCATTTGTCTTTGTGGAAACTTCCTTAACAAGCTGTGCACCCATATTCTCGAAGGGGTCATCAAGCTCGATTTCCTTTGCAATTGTTACACCGTCATTTGTGATGAGAGGTGCACCGTATTTTCTGTCAAGAACAACATTTCTGCCCTTGGGTCCGAGTGTGATTTTAACAGTATTTGCAAGTCTGTCAACACCTGCCTGAAGAGCCTTTCTGGCTTCTTCACCGTAAATAATCTGCTTTGCCATTATGCATTACCTCCTTATTCTACAACAGCGAGAATATCGCTCTGGCGAACAATGATAAACTCTTCTTTGTTGAGTTTAACTTCTGTGCCTGAATATTTGCTTGTGATTACTTTATCGCCGACTTTAACATACATTTCGACTTCCTTACCGTCAACCATACCGCCGGGGCCAACTGCGATAACTTCAGCAATCTGGGGCTTTTCCTGAGCGGAAGGAGCAAGGATGATGCCGCTGTTTGTTGTTTCTTCGATTTCAACGAGCTTGACAACAACTCTGTCAGCAAGGGGTTTGAGTGTCATATCTATTTACCTCCAAATTTTATACTTGTTTGTTTTAGCACTCTTTGTGTCCGAGTGCTAATTTGTATTGTAGACTCTTTATCGCAAAGTGTCAAGTGCTTTTGATAAATTTAACAATATTGTCACAAATTTCTCTCCCTCCTGCCCTTTTGTCATCTGCTTATAATGTTTTAATATTTATTGACTTTGAATACTCTTGTTGATATAATATATATAAATATGCGAAAATATAACTGATTTTATTTGATTCAGGCTGCGTTATTGCAGATGGTTGGTATTGCTATGAATTTATTTGTTTCACTTGACTCAAAGTACATACATCCTCTTTGCGTTATGTTCAATTCCCTTGCCGCAACCAACAGCGGCAACAGCTTTGACATCTATGTTGCATATTCCTCGCTTACGGAGGATGATTTTGCGATGATGGAAAAGGCTCTCGGCAAGCTTGACGCAAGAATTCACAGAGTGCTCGTTGATGAAGATATTTTTTCGGGCGCTCCCGTACTTGACAGGTTGAGCAAAGCAACATACTATCGCCTTCTTATCGGCGAAATTCTCCCCGAAAGCGTTGACCGCCTGATATATATTGACCCCGACACTGTTATCAATCGCGACCTCACAGGTTTTTATAACACAGACCTCGGCGACAATATTCTTGCAGGATGCGGCCATATTTACGGTCTTTTTGAAGCGGTCAATGTTGCTCGCCTTGATGCTCATAAAAAAGGAAGTAAGCGCTATATCAACGCAGGCGTTTTGCTCATTGACCTGAAAAAATGGAGAGAATTTGTCACAGTCGATGAGATTCTTGATTTTATCCAGAAAAACATCCGCAAACTCTATCTTGCAGACCAGGATGTCATTAACGCAATGTTTGCAGGCAAAATTCTTTCTCTCGATGAGCGCGTTTATAATGTTGACGAAAAGACCGTTACTCATTTCTCAACAGTATTTGCAGGCAAATACCGTATTGATCTCGACTGGATAAGAGAAAATTCGGTCGTTATCCATTTCAACGGAAAGCACAAGCCCTGGAATGAAAAAAAGTACAGAGGCAAGCTCGGTGAATTCTATGAAAAAAATAAAACCTACTGATTCTGAAAGCAATTATCAGCGCAAAGTTCAGCTCCTGCAACGCATAGGAGCTGTTTCGGCGTGTCTGATTATGCTTTCTGTTTTTCTTTATTTCTATATCAGATACGGCAAGGAAATTTACGCCATATTCTGCGATTCGGAAAGCCTCAAGGCGTTCCTTTCGCAATTCAAAGGATTTGACAAATGGGTCTTCGTTGCAATCAGAGCATTCCAGACCGTTATCAAAATCATCCCTGCCGAGCCTCTCGAAATCGGCTCGGGTATTCTTTACGGCACCTGGGGCGGACTTGCTCTCTGTATGCTCGGAACAATAATCGGCTCTTTTGTTATTATTGCATTGACAAGAGCCTTCGGAAAAAGGCTTGTTGATGCTTTCATTCCGATTGAAAAAATCGAATCCCTTGCATTTCTCAAGGATGAAAAAAGAGTTTATTACACTCTGTTTTTTATCTATCTTATCCCCGGCACACCGAAAGATGTGCTCACTTATGCCGCAGGTCTTACGAAGCTCGATATGAAAAAATTTCTGCTTATCACAGGAATTGCGCGCATACCGTCGATTATAACATCAACCTGGTGCGGCCAGGAAATCCTTAACAGAAACTACACCCTCGCAATCATAATTTTTGCGGTAACGGGTATTCTCAGCGTGGTCTGCTCGCTGATATATAATAAATTCTCAAAAAAATCCAAAGAGAAAAAGGAAGAAACCAAGGATAATTGCGAAAAGGAGAACGGGTGTGACTGAATCAATCAACCGCCAAAAAGAAGATAAACTCCGCTGCATTGCGCCTGTAACATTTTTGTTTGCAGGTCTTATGCCCGAATATATCGGCCCGATTTTCACTCTTGTGGGCTTTATTCTTGTGCTGACAAACAGAATTAAAACAAGAAAGAAGCCTGTTTTCGGTGACATCGGAATCAGCCTTATCATCTATATCGGATGGATGGTCGTTTCATCGCTGTGGTCATCGTCATTCATCTCATCGCTTGCCGGAATCGGCATCTGGTCACTCGCTTTCGCAGGATATTATTTCTTCACTGAAACGGTTGAAAGCGAAGACGCGGTAAACTGCATTATTTTCTGTGCCGCACTCACAGCAGGTATTATGGGATGCATCGGCGTCGGTCAGATGGTGCTCTACCATATCGACAAAGATATCAGCCGATATTTCAATCCCTTCTGGCGTTTCATCGATTTCGGCGTTGAAAAACTTGTTGTTTATCTGCCCGAATTCATCAAATCCAAGATGGGCTCAACCACCTTCCACTCATTCCTCACAAGAGCCTGCGGTACATATTCCAATCCCCTTTTCTTTGCAACGGCAGAGATTATGCTCTTCCCGTTTGCGGCTCACGTTTTCCTTTGCTTTGAGGATAAAAAGCAACGCATTATCGGTCTGTTTTCCCTTGTTGCAAGTCTTGGCGGAATTGCCTGCTCTTATTCAAGAGGCCCTTATATTTATGCTGTTATCGTTTTCGCTCTCCTTCTTTTCCACGGAGGCAAAAAAATCGGGTCTCTGCTCGCTGTCGGCGGCGTGAGTGCCTGCGGAATTCTCGTTGTTTTCAACGGCACTGTCAAACGATTGTTGACCCTGCTCAGCAACAAAGATGTTTCTGTTAACACACGCAAAGACCTCTGGGCAGGTATCCTTGATATGATTAAAAATAAACCGATTATCGGTTACGGCACAGGCTTTGACAATGTCCGTCAGATGCTTCACAACACCTACGGAGTCAAACAGCCTCACGCTCACAACATTTTCCTCGAAGCCTGGGTTGAACACGGAATCGTCGGTCCGATTCTGCTTGCAGCAATATTTGTTGTTTTCGCAATCAATATGTTCAAGCTTATAAAACTCGGCGCGAAACAGAAGGAATATGCCGTCACATTCCTTGCATCTGTTTCGGGTTTCCTTCTTTGCGGTATGACTGACTGCCTTTTCTACGGCATCAAACCCCTTCAGTATTTTATGATGATTCTTGCCCTTTCTCAGGTCGTTGTTTCACTTTATATCAAGAAGAAAAATTAATTATGTCGGGTCAGAGTGCACCTGCACCGACCCGGCAATGTTTTTTCGGAGGTTATTATGAACGTTTTATCAATCGGAAACAGCTTTTCAACAAATGCCCATAAATTCCTGCCTCACCTTGCAAAGGCTGCGGGAAAGGAGCTTCTGCTTTGCAATCTTTTCATCGGAGGATGCTCTCTTGAGCAGCATTGGACAAACTGGAGAGAAGAAAAAGATGCCTATGACTACGAGGTTTATCTCCCCTTTGAAACAGAGATGAGCAGACCCGACGGCGTTGCTCTCCACGAAGCGGTTGAGGACGAGGAATGGGATGTTATCACACTTCAGCAAGGAAGTGCATTAAGTGGCGTGAGAGAGAGTTATACACCTTATCTTTCCGAGCTTACTGAATACTGCAGAATGATGAAGCCCGAAGCAAGAATTATGCTTCATCAGACCTGGGCATACGCAAAGGATTGCCTTCATCCCGGCTTTGCAAACTATAACAACAATCAGGATGAAATGTATCGCGCACTCACAGAATGCTATGTCGAAGCGGCTGATGAAGCTGATATTGACCTGATAATTCCCAGCGGCAGAGCGTGGCAGACCGCCAGACAGCTTCCTATCGGCGACAGACTCACCGTTGACGGTTTCCACGGCAACGATATGGGCTGTTTCCTTGCAAGTTGCTGTTTCTATGAGATGATTTTCGGCGAATGCGTTGTTGACAATCCCTTCTCTCTCCCCGATTACGGCGAGGAAATCTCAAAAATGCTCAAAATCTGCGCTCATATTTCCGTTGAAGAAGGCATCAGAAAGAAATAATGATCTGAAAACACACAACACCCTGAAAGACAAACTTTCAGGGTGTTGTTTTTTAATTCACGAAAAGATGTTCTCTTTTTTTGAAGTATATATAGTTCGGATAAATAAATATAAGACCGCCGATAGCAGCACTCAGAATTAAAGTGACAACGCTTAAAACGATTTCCATTTTATCAAAAAACATATATTTATAGAGAGTCACGAAAAGTTCATTGACAAAAGTCAACAGTTGAGTAGCAACAACGATGATAATGAATTTCTTGGGTGCGCCTTTTTTGAACGCTGCAAGTTCAAATCTGGCATATAAGGTCATCGCCGCAGGTATCAGCCACAAAATACCGAGAATCACTCCAACAGGTCTCAAATCACGATTGAAACAATTCAGGTTGAAAAGCTCTTGGGTATATCTGTTCTGAAAATTAAAAATCATACACACAGCATGCAACAGATATTGCGCTGCACTGAAAAAGAGCTGGAAATAAATCAGATATTTAAACCATTTCATTCCAAGTTCAGGCTTTGATGAGTCAATCATTTCCTTATATTCTTCAAGGTTATTATTGAACTCTTCTCTGTTTTCGCTCATATTATCTCCTCCTTTTGATTTTACTATAACACAATCAAAAGAAATTTGCAATAAAAAAAAGGGAGCAATCTTGCGACTGCTCCCCAAAAAGGAATTTTTAATTATTCGTTGATTTCGATAACAACGCCTGAACCAACAGTTCTGCCGCCTTCACGGATAGCGAAGCGGAGACCCTTTTCGATAGCGATAGGAGTGATGAGTTCAACATCCATATCAACGTTATCGCCGGGCATGCACATTTCTGTGCCTTCGGGAAGGCTGATTACGCCTGTAACGTCAGTTGTTCTGAAGTAGAACTGAGGACGATAGTTGTTGAAGAAGGGAGTATGACGGCCGCCTTCTTCCTTTGTAAGAACGTAAACCTGACCCTTGAACTTTGTGTGGGGGTTGATTGAACCGGGCTTGCAAAGAACCTGACCGCGTTCGATCTCGGATCTCTGAACACCACGAAGGAGAGCACCGATGTTGTCACCAGCCTCAGCATAGTCGAGGAGCTTACGGAACATTTCGATACCTGTAACAACTGTCTTTCTCTTTTCGTCTGAAAGACCAACGATTTCAACTTCTTCTGAAGTCTTGAGCTGACCTCTTTCAACTCTACCTGTAGCAACAGTACCACGACCTGTGATTGTGAATACGTCTTCTACGGGCATAAGGAAGGGAAGGTCTGCCTTACGATCGGGTGTGGGGATATATTCGTCAACAGCAGCCATGAGTTCCCAGATGGGAGCAAGGCTTGCGTCGCTTGTGTCGCCACCTTCGTAGCTGAGAGCCTGAAGAGCTGAACCCTTGATGATGGGAGCTTCTTCGTCGAAGCCGTACTCAGCAAGTGTTTCACGGATTTCCATTTCAACGAGCTCGAGAAGTTCGGGGTCGTCAACCTGGTCAACCTTGTTCATGAAAACGATGATTCTCGGAACGCCAACCTGACGAGCAAGAAGAAGGTGTTCCTTTGTCTGAGCCATAGGACCGTCTGTTGAAGCGATAACAAGGATAGCGCCGTCCATCTGAGCAGCACCAGTGATCATGTTCTTGATATAGTCAGCATGGCCGGGGCAGTCAACGTGAGCATAGTGACGTACATCTGTCTCGTACTCAACGTGAGCTGTGTTGATTGTGATACCACGCTCTCTCTCTTCGGGAGCCTTATCGATGTTTGCATAGTCAATGAATGCTGCGCCGCCCTTCATAGCGAGGGTCTTTGTGATAGCAGCTGTAAGAGTTGTCTTACCGTGGTCAACGTGACCGATTGTACCAATGTTAACGTGGGGCTTATTGCGTTCGAATTTTGCTTTTGCCATTGTGGTTTTCCTCCCTTTTAATAAGCAAATTATTATCTATGCGTGCGCATAGTTACATTTTAGCAAGTTAAGGCTTGAATTTCAAGTCTTTTTTGCAATTTAACAAAACAAATTATCTTTCGCTGATAACTTTTTCGGCAATTGACTTGGGAACTTCAGCATAATGGCTGGGTTCCATAGCGTACTGACCGCGTCCCTGTGTTCTGGAACGGAGAGCAGTTGCATAACCGAACATGTTTGAAAGCGGGATATTTGCATTAATCTGAATCGCACCTGTTCTTGATTCAGTACCCTGAATCATACCGCGGCGTGAGTTGATATCGCCGATAACGTCACCCATATAATCGTCGGGAACGATAACGGCAGTCTTCATGATGGGCTCCATAAGAACGGGAGCTGCCTTTCTCATTGCATCCTTGAATGCCATTGAAGCTGCAATCTTGAATGCCATTTCTGATGAGTCAACTTCGTGATATGAACCATCGTAAAGAGTAACCTTAACGTCAACAACATTGTAACCAGCGAGTGTACCTGTAAGCATTGCGCCCTTGATACCTGCTTCGATGGCGTTGAAGTATTCCTTGGGAATAGCACCGCCAACGATGTTGTTAACAAACTCGTAGCCCTTTTCGGGGTTGGGTTCGATTCTGAGTTTAACATGACCGTACTGACCCTTACCGCCTGACTGACGTGAATACTTGGTATCTGTGTCAGCAGCCTGAGTAATGGTTTCGCGATAAGCAACCTGGGGCTTACCAACGTTAGCTTCAACTTTGAATTCACGGAGAAGTCTGTCTACGATGATTTCAAGGTGAAGTTCACCCATACCTGCGATAATTGTCTGGCCTGTTTCTTCATCTGTGTAGCACTTGAATGTGGGGTCTTCTTCAGCGAGCTTTGCAAGAGCGATGCCCATCTTCTCCTGACCAGCCTTGGTCTTGGGCTCGATGGCAACTCTGATAACGGGCTCGGGGAATTCCATTGATTCAAGCATTACGGGGTGCTTTGCATCGCAAAGGGTGTCACCTGTTGTTGTCTGCTTAACACCAACGCAAGCAGCGATATCACCTGCGTAGCAGCAATCGATATCCTGTCTGTGGTTGGAGTGCATCTGAAGGATTCTACCCATACGTTCATTGCAGTCCTTGGTTGAGTTGTAGACTGATGCGCCTGTGTCAACCTTACCTGAATAAACTCTGAAGAAGCAAAGCTTACCTACGAAGGGGTCAGTTGCAATCTTGAATGCGAGAGCTGAGAAAGGCTCATCGTCTGATGCATGTCTGACTTCTTCTTCGTCTGTATCGGGGTTAATACCCTTAATTGCCTCAATATCTGTGGGTGCGGGCATATAATCAACAACAGCGTTAAGGAGAAGCTGAACGCCCTTGTTACGGTATGAAGTACCGCAAACAACGGGAACCATAGCATTTGCGATTGTTGACTTTCTGATGCAGGTCTTGATCTCGTCGATTGTGAGCTCTTCGCCTTCGAAGAACTTCTCGAGGAGAGCATCATCCTGCTCAGCTACGCACTCGATGAGCTGATCTCTGTACTCCTGTGCCTTATCAGCCATATCTGCGGGGATATCTGTAACTGTTACATCCATGCCCTTATCATCGTTATAATAATAAGCCTGCATTGTAACAAGGTCGATAATACCTACAAAGTCTGATTCTGCACCGATGGGGAGCTGAATGGGAACAGCGTTACACTTGAGACGCTCTTTCATCATGTCAACGACACGATAGAAGTTTGCGCCGAGGATGTCCATCTTATTAACATAAACCATTCTGGGGACACGATACTTGTCAGCCTGTCTCCATACAGTTTCGGACTGGGGCTCAACACCGCCCTTAGCGCAAAGAACTGTAACGGAGCCATCGAGAACTCTGAGTGAACGTTCAACTTCAACTGTGAAGTCAACGTGACCGGGGGTGTCGATGATGTTTATGCGGTGGTCTTTCCAAAAACAAGTTGTTGCAGCAGATGTGATTGTAATACCACGCTCCTGCTCCTGCTCCATCCAGTCCATTGTTGCGGCGCCATCATGTGTTTCGCCGATTTTGTGAGTCTTACCTGTGTAAAACAGGATACGCTCTGAAGTTGTTGTTTTACCGGCATCAATGTGCGCCATGATACCAATGTTCCTGGTCATTTCCAGGGAAACCTCTCTGGGCATAACTTACCTCCGTTAATAATCAAGCTGCATTGCAGCGAGTGTATATGCGAAAATTACCATCTGAAATGTGCAAAAGCCTTGTTTGCCTCTGCCATCTTGTGTGTGTCTTCGCGCTTCTTGAATGCTGAACCTGTCTGGTTAACTGCATCCATGATTTCGTTGGCAAGTCTTTCCTTCATTGTTCTTTCTGAACGCTGACGGCTGTAAAGTGTGATCCAACGAAGACCGAGAGTCTGTCTTCTCTCGGGACGAACCTCCATGGGAACCTGGTAGGTAGCACCGCCGACACGGCGAGCCTTAACTTCGAGAACGGGCATTACATTTTCCATTGCTGCCTCGAAAACCTCAAGGGGGTCCTTACCTGTTTTTTCTCTGATGATTTCGAAAGCTTCGTAAACGATCTTCTGAGATACACCCTTCTTACCGTCATACATAACATTGTTGATAAGACGAGTTACGAGCTTTGAGTTGTAAAGCGGATCGGGCAAAACTTCACGTTTTGCGATATTGCCTCTTCTTGGCACGTCGCTTCCCTCCTTCATGAATAAAATGATATCATAGGTACTCGAGTGACAAATTCCCGTGGCGCCAACGCAGAGGCATACAATATATATAGTATACCCTTGCATTGGTCAAAAAGCATTTTATGCTTTCAGCCTGCAAGAAGATTTGTCTCATTCTTAGGTTTGCGGTAAATTATTTCTTTGCTGCCTTGGGACGCTTTGCACCGTACTTTGAACGGGACTGCATTCTGCCGTTAACGCCCTGGGTATCAAGTGTACCGCGGATGATGTGGTAACGCACACCGGGAAGGTCCTTTACACGGCCGCCGCGAATAAGAACAACGGAGTGTTCCTGAAGGTTGTGACCAACGCCGGGGATGTAAGCTGAAACCTCAATGCCGTTTGTAAGACGAACTCTTGCGATTTTACGAAGAGCTGAGTTGGGCTTTTTGGGGGTTGCAGTCTTAACAGCTGTGCAAACGCCACGCTTCTGGGGTGAATCCTGATCTGTAAGAACATTCTTCTTTGAGTTCAGACCCTTGAGAAGAGCGGGAGCCTTAGGCTTCTTAACAAGTGTTTCTCTGCCGTTACGAACAAGCTGATTAAAGGTAGGCAATTTTTTCTCTCCTTTCTCTGAAATTTATATCGTGTTATGAGCCCTTCCCGCAAAAGGGTCGGGCTCTTTACACCACAATTTCGTATTGTATCACAAGTTATCCTTGTTTGTCAACACTTTTAACAAAAATCACTCTGTTTTTTCGTCAATAGTGACGGAAGGAGTTGTTGACTTGAGTTCAACCTTGCCATAGCACTTCATACCGGTACCTGAGGGAAGAAGTTTACCGAGGATAACATTCTCCTTAAGACCGATAAGCGGGTCTGTCTTACCCTTGATAGCGGCATCTGTAAGAACTCTTGTTGTTTCCTGGAATGATGCAGCTGAAAGGAATGACTCGGTTGCGAGTGATGACTTTGTGATACCCATAAGAGTAGGAATACAGGTTGCGAGAGCGGGTTCTGCGCCGTTTTCTGCTGCTTCCTTGAGAATTCTTTCGTTTTCTTCGCGGAATTCAACCTTTTCAACGACTGTGCCGGGAAGGAACTTGGAAGCGCCTGCTTCGGCAATTCTTACCTTTCTCATCATCTGACGAACGATAACTTCGATATGCTTATCGTTGATATCAACACCCTGCATACGGTAAGTTCTCTGAACTTCTCTGATGAGGTAATCGTGAACAGCTTCAACACCGAGAATTGCAAGGATATCGTGAGGATTCTGTGCACCTTCGGTAAGCTGAGCACCCTTAAGAACCTTCTGACCCTCCTGAACCTTAAGACGGAAGCCGTAAGGAATGAGGTAAGTTCTCTCGTCGCCGTCGTCACCTGTAACAACAACATGCTGGCTCTTCTTAATTTCGCGGAATGATACAACACCGTCGATTTCGCTCATAATTGCAAGCATCTTGGGCTTACGAGCTTCGAAGAGTTCTTCGATTCTGGGAAGACCGGTTGTAATATCGCTCTGGTCAGCGGCACCACCGGTGTGGAAGGTTCTCATCGTAAGCTGAGTACCGGGTTCACCGATTGACTGAGCAGCGATAATACCAACAGCTTCACCGACTGTTACGGGCTCACCTGTTGCAAGGTTTGCGCCGTAGCACTTGATGCACACGCCGTGTTCAGCGCAGCATGAAAGGAGTGAGCGGATTTTGATCTGAGCCTTGGATGTTTCGGGAAGTTCGCCCGAAGCAACCTTTGCATCGTGAACTTTCTGAACGCTTGCTGCAACCTTTTCGGCAACAACATCGGTCATCATTTCGTCCTTGCTTGCAAGGAGTTCACCTGTTGCGGGATCGATATAATCTTCAAGAAGGAATCTGCCTGTAAGTCTTTCTGCAAGACCTACAATCTTTCTGCCGCCGTACTTGGGATCGCCGTCATAAATATCATAAACATTGATACCGTCATCGCAATGGCAGTCTTCCTGACGGATGATAACATCCTGTGAAACGTCAACAAGACGGCGGGTAAGGTAACCCGAGTCAGCTGTACGAAGAGCGGTATCGGCAAGACCTTTACGCGCACCACGGGATGAAATGAAGTATTCTGAAATGTTAAGGCCTTCACGGTAGTTAGCCTTGATGGGAACTTCGATTGTTTTACCTGCTGTGTTAGCAATAAGACCACGCATACCTGCGAGCTGACGAAGCTGTGAATCGTTACCACGGGCACCGGAGTCAAGCATCATATTGATGGGGTTGAACTTTCTGAAGTTCTTCTTCAGCTCGGCAGCAACTGCCTTTGAGCATTCATCCCATACTTTGATGACACCTTCGGAGCGTTCTTCGTTGGTGATAAGACCTCTGTCGA
>JAZRBF010000028.1:0-187896 GCA_045634985.1 Acutalibacteraceae bacterium
CCGAACACGGTAGTTAAGCTCAATAGTGCCGAAAATACTTGGCTGGAAGCGGCCCGGGAAGATAGGTCGACGCCGACATTTTTTATTTGCCCTAATAGCTCAGTCGGTAGAGCACGCGGCTGTTAACCGCGGTGTCACAGGCTCGAGTCCTGTTTGGGGCGCCAAAAAAGAAACGATCACCATTAGGTGGTCGTTTTCTTTTTTACTCCAGAATATGAATTCAACCCTCTGACACCGTGTTTCGGCAGACGAGTTGCGGCTGTTAACTGGCTCACGAGTCTGCGCTCGCGGTGCGAGATGAAGCAGACTCGTTGAGCAGGAAGAAACACAGAGCAGTGCGAAGCGCTCCAAGCGAGCAGTGCGACAATGTTTCTGACCGATGGTGTCACTGCAATTATGAAAGAAATTCTTGCTTTGATACCGATACAGTCGAGTTCTGTTTTTTTATTTGTCATAAAAATCGCAGGGAGCAAACGCTCCCTGCTTTTTCTTTTGCTGATATATGTTAAGAGATTGTTTTGTTCTGTTTCCAATCTTCAAATTCTTTTCTTCCTTCTTCACTTTCATAGAAAGCTATTATATCAGGCAAGAATGTGCTTGCCAAATCTTTCACTGCTTCTTTTGAAATTTCATCTATATCAAATTCAATTTCCGTCTTAATCTCTCCGACTGCAATATCAGCATTCGGATTTTTTGACATACTACATATTCCTTTCTTTAATGTTCAATATTGTTGTTTATATCATTTCTGTCAGTGCGTTCAAATCCTTTGTTTCTTTCAGTTTCTTTTTCTTCTGCATCAACTTCTTGCGCGGCTTTTGTATAAATCTTATGGAAGTCAGGAATTCTTTCTGATAATTTTTTGAGAGCTTTTTTGAATTTTATAATCCAATTACTCAAGTTTTTGATTTCTTCATTTGCTTTGTTTATTTTTTCGCTAAGTGTAATGTTTTCCTTAATGAGGCTTCTGTTAGCTTTTTCGTATTCAACTAATTTATCTGCATAGTCCATTGATTTATCCTGAACATCACTGTAGATTTCAACCACTTCTCTGCTAACTCTCTGATGATACCAAATATCTGCAGGAACTTTGAAATAGTGTTCGGGTTCGTCGTGTGTGGGTTTATGTTCTTCTACGCCGTAGATTTCTTCGTTATCTTCGATTGCTGCTTCAAGTCTGTCGACAACTTCCTTTTTGACTTCATAAGCAACTGAAACCACTTCATATTCTTTAGCAAAATCTTCAGCTTCTGAAACAATTTTTTCTGCTTTGGATTTTGCTTTTTCCAAATCCTCTTTGGCTTTACCTCTTTTGAATTCTTCAATAGATTTGTTTCCTTCTTTTGTTGCTTCGTTGATGATATCAACATGATGACCAAGAGCATTTGAAATATATTCTTCTGCTTCCGGATGTGCCTTGTCCAAATATCTTTTGGTTGTAACACTTTTGGCACAAAGTTTTTCTCCTTTCTTTTCATCAACTACCACAGGCACGAAACAAAAATGTAAATGGGGTGTTGTCTCATCCATATGAACATATGCTGATACTACATTTTCTTTACCGTGCTTTTTCTCGAAGAATTCATAAGCTGCTTTGAAAAAAGCTTCGGTTTCGTTTTCGGGTAACGTTTTAGGTTTTGTTATTACCCAACTTACAATACCGACACTTGCGTTTCCGTGAGCATAAACTTCGTTCTTGCGTTTTAGAAAATATTCGTAAGGTAGCATAGGTTGATCTTTGACAGCAAGATTGTAGTTGAGATGAGAACGAGTCGGATCAATGTTTTCGTTTTTTCTGTTGCGGCTTCTGTCTGAATCGCTTCTGCCGTTATGGTCTAATATGCGAAATACCGAATGTGTTTGTACTTTTTGCATATTCATTTTATCATACCTTTCTTTGAAAATCTGTACTTTTCGTACGGTTTTGCCCCGCGTAAAATGGTATAGCCCGTTATACCATTTTCTCCGAAAATGAACGGGCTCCCTGAGAGGCGGGGGACGGGAGACGGGGGATTGCGGCAAAGATTCCACGAAAACTGGTTTCTTTGCCTTTGGAAATCTCGTTTTATACGCTCAAGCGGGAATAGCGAAAAACTCGATTTTTGCAAAAACACAGCCTGACCTCCTCTGCGTTTTTGCGGAACACTTTTGCTTTTAAAACAGGAAAACAAAAGCTTTCTTTACTAAAGTTTGTCAGATTCACTGCTCTCTAAAAATTCAAGGTTGATTTTCGGGGGTGAATGTACTTCCGAAATTAACTTTTATCATATGAAAAAAGATGGCAAAACCCTCCGAAGTGTTAAGATAAAATCAAAACATTTCGGAGGGTTTGTTATGGAATACAGATATATCAGAGTGTCAAGCAAAGAGCAGAATGTTGGCCGTCAGCTTGATGCTTTCAGCAAAATGAAGCTTGACAGAAAGAACATATTCATTGATAAGCAGTCGGCAAAAGATTTTGAACGCCCTTCTTATAGGGTTGTCTGATACAATTGCATCACCTCAACACGAAAAATTTTTATTCTCCCACTTATAAAGGGGCGAAACGGAATAAATTTCCCTTATTTTTCAATAATTTACATTCTGTTCAAAAACTATCGCTTACGAAAATACCCACTCACTTTATTTGACAATAAATCTAATAAACAAAACTTTAACATTCCGCATACATTTTTCTAACTCCCGAAATGTATTTTATATTTGTTTAATATTTAAAATGGATAAATACATTTCAAAGGAGTACAGTTATGGCGAAAATATCACCGAAACAAATCCCGACTCTTTTTTCGGCATCGCTCGGACTTGCCGAACTTGCAAAGCTTAAATATTACTGCAAAAGAGCCGACAAAACTCAGGAAAAGCTGTTACTCAGTCTTATGAAAGACAATAAAAGCTGTGTTTACGGCAAGGCAAACAACTTCGACAAAGTGAAGAGTGTGGAAGATTATCAGAATATCGTTCCGCTTTCAACCTATGCCGATTATGAGGAATATGTTTGGCGTATGGCAAACGGCGAAAAAGGACTTATCACCAACCGCCTTATCCGAAGATTCACTGAATCTTCGGGCAGCACGGGCAGGTCAAAGCTCGTTCCTCTTTCGGGGCGTGCCGAATGGGTTTGCCAATGCTTCGGATTCAGCGCACCCGTCGGCTGTGCGTTTAAATATTTCAAAGGGCAAGGCAGATTGCTTCCTCCGCAGAGAGGAATGAATACTGCCGAAATAGGCAGCAGAAAGCTTCCCGGCGGTAAAAGAGTAAGCTGTATTTCGTCAATCCCTCTGCTCAATCTGCGTCCTTTTATTCCTCTCTTTAACACAACCCCCGCAGAGGTTATGTATCACAATGAGCCTGTTGATATGGATATGCATTATGCAAAGCTCCGTTTTGCTTTGCAGGACAGAAATGTATCCTATCTGACAACGATATTCATAACAACTCTCGAATCTATGTTTTTCTATCTTGAAAACAACTGGGAAATGCTCTGCGATGACATTGAAAAAGGAACAATCAACAGCGGCATCAATATGCCCGATGAAATAAGAAGCAAGCTCCTGAAAAAGCTGAAACCCAACCTCAAAAGAGCGGAGGAACTCCGTGCGGAATTCAGAAAGGGTTTTGATGTTTCTCCCATTGTTCCGAGAATTTGGCCGAAATGCGAGTGGATGTTCGGCATGGGTACGGGCGCACTTTCTCTTTATGAGAAAAAGCTCCGCCGATATATCGGCGATAAAATGGCAATGCATTATCTCGGTTATGCCGCAACAGAAGCTCTTATGGCAATTCCAATTGAATTCAATTCCTTTGAATATGTAATTCTTCCGCAGAACGCATTCTTTGAATTTCTGCCCCTTGATGCACCCGAAGGCACAAGACCGCTTACAATCGGTGAGCTTGAGGTCGGCAAGGAATATGAGTTGATCCTCACAAACACAAGCGGCTTTTACCGCTACCGCATCGAAGATGTTGTTAAGGTTACGGGCTACTATTACGGTTCGCCGAAGATTACTTTCTGCTACCGACTCAATCAGATTGCAAACATCAGCGGCGAAAAGATAAATCAGATGGCTTTTGATGAGATTGTAGACAATTTCTCGAATGATATCGGTGAGCTTTTAATTGGATACAGCATTTATGCAGACCGTACAACCTCGCCGGGTCATTATGTTCTGTTCATAGAGCCAACGGGTGAACACAGCAAGGATGAAGAAGAGTGCCTTGCCGAAAAGTTTGAAAAAGCTCTCTGCAATGGCAATGTTTCCGTTGCACCTCTTATTGCAAGCGGCGCTCTCGGCCACTGCGAGGTCAAGCTGCTGAAAAAGGGCACATATGATGACTACCGTCAGATGCTCAAGGACGGCGGTGCAAACCTCAACCAGATTAAGCCCATCAAGGTTATTGATACAGACAAAAAGAAAGATTTCTTCTTCAGCCATACAATTTAAGGTGAATTTATGGATTATAAAAAAATTGAAACTTTTTTAAGCTCACGATTCAGTGGAAAAGAAAAGGATAATAAAACAGCCCGAGCAAACGAGCTTGTTGCAAGAGGTCTGGCTGATGAAAATCTTGTTATCGACATTTTGGAAAAAGAAACGGAAATTCCGAAAAGGTTTCCTGCAGAAATGTACGATAAGGTCAACTATATGTGCCGCAGATGGATGGACAGAATTGCCCGTTTTGAGATTGACTATGATTTCATTCCGAATATCAGAGTATTGAAAAATGTTATCATTTGTTTGCTTGAATCCGCACCTGTTTTTCACTCAAGCTTTGTTGACAATCATATAAGCCCCTACTGGAAGGTACAAAACTATCATATCGACGATGTTTTTTCTGTAGAAGAAACAGAAAATATGCAGCTTTCAGCAGACAGATTTCTGCTTCAGGGAATTGATGTTAAAAGCAACGTCCAGATAAAAATCCGTCTTTTATTCAGCAACGGCTGCAGCAAACTTTGCTTTGCGTTCAATCATATGTGTATGGACGGCGGCGGACTGAAATGCTTTCTGAATGACCTGTTCAGAAATTATGACGAATATATGCAAAACGGCTCGGTTTCGCTTTTTTACAAAACACGTTCAAGGGCTTACGAGCGTGTTTACGATGATTTCAGCAAGGATGACCAAAAGAAAGCGAAGAAGCTGTTTGCAAATGTTTCCGCTAATGACAAGCATTCTCTGCCGCTTACAAAATCGGATAAAAACGGAGAAAAAATGATTGTCCGGAAAAGAATAAGCAGGGATGTTTTTGAAGCTGCGCGCAAAAAGGCAAAGATTTACGGTGCAACTGTCAACGACCTTGTTTCCGCCGCATATATCAGAGCTTTTTACGAGGTTTCTGGCTGTAACGAAAACGAAAGAGTCGGAATTTCGTGCGCTGTTGACCTGAGAAGATATATGAAGCATCCCGAAAACATCGGATACACCAATCACACAACATTTATGCCCTGCATTGTTGAATCAAAGGGCGAAACAATGGCAGATACTCTTAAGGCGGTTGTAAGAAGCACGGGTGAAGCCAAAAAGGATAAATTTATGGGTCTGCATGGGCTTCCGCTGCTCAACGCAGGTTACACAACAATGATTTATGCTCAGGCAGAGCTTGTTATAGGCGCATTCTACAATAATGCAAATCTTTCTGTCAGCAATGTCGGCGCAATTGACCCGCATATGTTTGCTTTGAATAACATTTGTCCAACGGGTGTATGGGTTGCAGGCGGAGCAAAAGAAAAGCCCTGCGCCGCACTGAATACTCTTTCATATGGCGGTGAGCTGATGCTTGCAATCTGCATAAAAGGCAACGAAAACGATAGAAAAATGCTCATAAAATTTCTTGATGAAATAGAGAAAAACTTAAATCTCTTATAAATCAGGGGGGGATGTAAAAATGCTGAAAACGGTAAAAGCTGAATATCCGATTGTGTTTGTGCACGGAATGTTCGGTTGGGGACAAAACGAAGGTATAAACAAAAAAGCTCCCTATTGGGGAGCAACAAGCGGCAGTATCACCGATTTTCTCTCGGATGGCGGAATCGAATGTTGCGCCGCTTCGGTTGGTCCGATGTCAAGCGCTTGGGACCAGGCTTGCGAGCTTTACGCACAGCTTACGGGGACAAAGGTGGATTATGGCGAAGTCCATTCAAAAAAGCACGGTCACAAGCGCTATGGCAGAAGATATGAGAAACCGCTTTTTGAAGGTTGGAGTGCCGATAAAAAGATTCATTTAATCGGTCACAGCTTCGGAGGCAATTCTTGCCGTATGCTTGCCCATCTGCTTGCGAACGGTGCGCCGGAAGAAGCAGAGGCAAGCACAGACGTTTCGCCTCTTTTTCTTGGCGGAAAAGAAAATTTAATCTGTTCGGTTACCGCAATCTGTTCGCCCCTTGACGGCACAAAGGCGTATGAAACCGCAGAAAAATACCACCTCATCTCTCCGCTTAAATTCCTTGCCTATAATTATGCTGGTGTTTTCGGCAGACTTGCTCTCGGGCATAAGTTTGCAGATTTCCATCTTGAACAGTTTGGTCTGACATATTCTCCCGATAACAAAAGTAAAGCATCTTTTGTTGATGCTATGAAAAAGATGTTCAACACAAAAGATTGCATTGCTTACGATATGTATGCCCAAGGCTCAAGAGAACTGAATGCAAGAATAAAAATCTCACCGTCGGTTTATTATTTTTCATACCCCTTCAACGCGGTTGATGAAATTAAAAACAAACCGATGAATACGGATTTCATTCTTATGAAAGCCACGTCTTCTCTTATGATTCGTAACAGTAAAAAGAGCGGCGAACCGATTGTCGGCAATGACGGACTCGTTGACGTTGAATCTGCAAAGCATCCGTCAACCGAGCCGTTCAAAGAGTTTGACAGAAATGATATCAGGACGGGAATGTGGAACGTTATGCCCGTGAGCATCGGCGACCACGGAACTCCCATAGGTCTTTTTGCCGATAAGGAAGAAACCCGCTTGTTTTATAATAACCATATTCTTCTGCTTTCAGATGCTGAAAAAAAGAATGCAGAAACGGTAAGTTTATGATATAATTTGTGACGAGGTGTTTATTATGGCAAAAATACTTATAGTTGAAGATAATCAGGATTTCAACAGAGCGGTATCAACCTATCTTTCACAATACGGTCACGACGTTTTCAGCGCTTATAACGCAAACGAAGCTTATGATATTCTCTATGAAAATCAGATAGAGATTATCATTTCCGATATTATGATGCCCGGTGCAGACGGCTTTGAGTTTGCAACCACCGTTCGTGAAACCAACAAAGAAATTCCGATTCTTTTTGTTACCGCAAGGGATGATTTTATGTCAAAGCGAATGGGATACGGCATCGGCATTGACGATTATATGGTTAAACCCATTGACCTTGACGAGCTTAATCTCAAAATCGGTGCTTTGCTCCGCAGAGCAAAAATTGCCGTAAGCAAAAAGGTTGTTATCGGTAAGCTTATTCTTGATGCCGAAGAGCATTCGGCATATTACGGCGATAAAGAAATTCAGCTGACTGTCCGTGAATTCAACATCATCTTCAAAATGCTTTCATACCCGAAGAAAACCTTTACCCGTTCACAGCTTATGAATGAATTCTGGGATGTTGACACAAACTCAAGCACAAGAACTGTTGACGTTTATATGACAAAGCTCCGTGAAAAATTCTCGGTTTGCGAAGAATTTGAAATCGTAACCGTTCACGGTCTTGGTTATAAGGCGGTGCTTAAATGATTAAAAAGGTGTTGTTTGGGTTTTACAGATTTATTCTGTTTTTTTCGGTTGTCGCCTTTGTTATATCCTGCAACCTGATACTTTTCCTTGATATTCTTCAGCGTGATACGGGAATAATTTACACCAGAGAAAACATAACCTTTGCTGCTGTTTTTACGTTCTTTAACTCTTTGTTTCTCGGTCTGATTCTTACCGCTTTTGATTTTGTCAGAAGAAAAATTCTTGTTCAGGGACCCGTTAAGAAAATTCATGATTTCACTGAAAAGCTCACTCACGGCGATTTCAAAGCTCAGCTTAAACCCATAAGAATCGGCGAATATAATCAGATTGTTGCTGACCTGAATCAGATGGCTGAAGAGCTTTCAAGCATCGAAACATTGAGAACTGATTTTATCGCAAACGTTTCGCACGAACTTAAAACTCCGCTTGCCGTTTTGCAGAATTACGGAGTTTTGCTTGAAGAACCTGATTTGTCTGAAGAAAAAAGGGTTGAATATGCCCAAGCAATCAACCGTGTAACAAGGCATCTTTCCGAACTGATAACCAACATTCTAAAGCTCAACAAACTCGAAGCGCAGAAGCTACACCCAATTCTGAAAAACTGTAATCTGAGTGAAATGCTTTGCGAATGTCTTATAGGTTTTGAAAGCGAATGGGAACGAAAAAATATTGAAATTGATTTTAACATTGAAGAAGACATCTATATCAACACTGATCCCGAAATGCTGATTCTTGTGTGGGCTAACCTTTTTTCAAACGCTCTCAAATTCACTCCCGACGGAGGAAACGTCAGCGTAAGGCTGAAAAAAGACGGCAATTACGTTTCCGTCAGCGTTTCCGATACAGGATGCGGAATGGACAAAAAAACGATGGAGCATATTTTTGAAAAATTCTATCAGGGCGATACTTCGCATTCGGTTAAAGGCAACGGTCTCGGTCTTGCGCTTGTTAAAAGGGTTATAGACATTATCGGCGGAGAAATAACCGTTGAAAGTGCACCCGATGCAGGAAGCACATTTACAGTAAAGCTTAAAGCAGATTAACAAAACAAAAACATAATTATATCATTTTAAAAATCTTCACTGTGTAAGATATACTCAAATCAATCAGGAGGATAAAAATGAACGAAAAAAAGAAATATTCCTACTCTTATTCAGCACAGGAAAACAAGGAAATAAAAAGGATAAGAGAAAAATATACAGAACCGAGCGAAAGAGAAACAAAGCTTGAACAGCTTCGCAGACTGGATGAGAGTGTCACCAAATCTGCAATGGCAGTTTCGCTTACCGTTGGAATACTCGGTGTTCTGATTCTCGGTCTGGGAATGAGCTGTGTTATGGTGTGGGCGGAAAAAATGTTTGTGCCGGGAATTATTATAGGAATTATCGGACTTATAGTTACTGCCCTGGCATACCCGATATATAAAATAAAAGTTGAGAAAAAACGAAAAGAAATCGCACCGCTTATTATTAAACTTACAGATGAACTTATGAAATGAAAAGAACCGACTCAGAAAGAGTCGGTTCTTTTTTGCGGTCGGATTAAAAAATAATGCCGAGTCCGAGCATTGTGATAACAGCGGCGATGATATCATAGAAATCAAAACCGGGAGCCATAATGTTTTCAACGAACTGTGTGAACATCGCTACGATGTTTTCAACCATTGGTCGCACCTCCTTTTATAATTTGAAATGATTATAAAAGGAAAATGTTTGCATATTTGCAATGATATGTTTTTGTTTTCTTGGTGACTTGTTTTGATTTTATTAAGATAAAGTTAAAGGATGCATCTCGGGCTTGTCGGGATACATCCTTATTTATTGCGGTTAATTTGATTTTCAGTTTTTCATTATTTCATCACTCAAAGCGATGATTTCTTTTGAATATTTTCTGCGGCGAGAAGCGAGAATTTTCTTGTAAACGGGATAATTGATAATCGCCATAAGCATACCGACAAACCCTATAACAACTCCGGGAATCATAGCATCTGCAATACCGATTGTTTCGCCGATATCCGTCATAACAAGGCTCATTCCGCTGCCCATAATTATTGCCGAAAGACTTCCGAAAACATAGGCAAAAACGTTTGCAGGTTTCTTTACCTTTGCATCAAGCTTTTTGAGCGCATCGAGCTGTGTGTTTTCTTTCTCGGTGTACTGAGTTCTGATTTTCTGCACGATAAATTCTTTGTCATTTCTGTTCATTTTGGTTTGCTCCTTTCGTGTTTTGCAGGCTTATTATATATCCCGTATGTTTGCAAAACTTTCAGGAATTATTTTGCTGTTATTTACGTTATGTTAATGTTTTGTTGAAAAAAGCCGACAACACCACAATGATTTTATCAGCCAAAAAAGTTATCTCATATCAGATAGTGGGTGTAGTCTGTGCTGTTTCGCAAGCATTTTTCCATTTTGCCACTTAACAATAATCTCACATAACTCATAGGCTCATTATAAATTAGATAATCGAGTTCCGATGCTTCATACGTATTACGAGCATATTCATCTTCGACTGCATCATAGCAGATTATTACCATTGAGCCATCAGTTAATTTTACTTCGACATAGGCGGTATCAATATTAAATTCACAAGACATGATTTGGTTTTTCATAACAGAAATCCTTCCTTATTTTAATAAGCAATCTGATTGGCATTCGCCGCACTTTATTATTTCTGCTTTACTGTCTTATCGGAACGCACCTTCGGGTGGGCTCTTTTGTGCGCTTTACGCGAGGATTGGATTTATTCACTTCAAAACTTTGTGCGCTTAAGCACGTAGACTTAAGTTTTTTCTGGAGTTACAATATAATTGACGAAGAAATAACTGAGTCAGAATCAAGTGAGGTGAATATTATTGAACGAAATTAAAGCCGTAATTTATGCCCGATATTCATGCAACGGTCAGCGAGAAGAGTCCATCGAAGGTCAAATCAGAGAATGCACCGATTTTGCAGAGCGCAAGGGTTACGTTGTGGTCAACACATTTATCGACCGAGCACTTACAGGTAAAAACGATAATAGACCGAATTTTCAGAATATGATAAAAGCAAGCTCTTCAAAGAACTTTGATGTGGTCATTGTGTGGAAGCTTGATCGCTTTGCCCGTAACCGTCTTGATTCAGCACAGTACAAGCATATCCTTAAAAGAAACGGTGTCAGGGTAGTCTCGGCTACTGAATCTATTTCCGAATCATCCGAAGGAATTTTGCTCGAAACAATGCTTGAAGGGTATGCGGAATTTTACTCTGCTGAGCTTGCCGAAAAGGTTGACAGGGGAATGACGGAGAATGTGCTCAACGGCAAATGTAATGGCGGTACGCCGACTCTTGGTTATATCGTCAATGAGGATAAAAGGTTTGAAGTTGACCCTATTGCCGCTCCTGCGGTGCTTGAAGCTTTTCAGAATTATGCCGCAGGTCATACTATGAAAGAAATAACCGATGAACTTAACAACAAAGGTCTTCGTTCTCCAAGAAGCGGTCTGATTACAATTAATGCGGTTACAAGAATGCTTCATAATCGCAGATATCTCGGCGAATACAGATATAAGGATACCGTTGTTACAAATGCAATTCCGAGAATTGTTTCAGATGAATTGTTTGAACAAGTGCAAGAAAAGCTTGCGGTTAATAAAAAAGCCTCTGCCAGACACAAGGCAGAGGAAGAATATCTGCTCACAACAAAGGTGTTCTGCGGCAAATGTGGGCGTCCTATGGTGGGTGAAAGCGGAACAAGCGGTACGGCAGACAGAATATATCGCTATTATAAATGTTCAGGAGTAAAGCAACGTCTGGGCTGTGATAAAAAGTCCGTCAAAAAAGAATGGCTCGAAGATATTGTTATTGAACAGGTGAGGGGAGCTCTTCTTAATGATGTTCTTCTGAGCAGAATTGCTGATGATATTATTGCGATGCTTGAAGCGGATAACACTTTGCTACCCGCTCTTAACAACGATTTGAAAGATGTTGAAAAAAGCATCAAAAATATAGTCAAGGCTATTGAACAAGGTATAGTTACAGAATCAACAAAAGAAAGACTTGAAGAGCTTGAGAAGCAAAGAAAAGAACTCAGACTTCAGATTGCAAAAGAAGAAACTGCAAGACCTAACATTACAAAAGAACATATTCTGTTTTGGTTTGAGAAGCTTAAACAGCTTAATATCAAGAAGGCGGAACACCGCCGCAGACTTATTAACATTTTTGTCAATGCAATATATCTTTATGATGATAAACTTGTTATCACATTCAATTATAAAGACGGAGCAAAAACCGTGAGTTTTGAGAAATTCAAGGAATCAACCTCAAGTTCGGATAAAATAAATAACGGCGCGCCAAAAAAGAAACGATCACCATTAGGTGGTCGTTTTCTTTTTTACTCCAGAATATGAATTCAACCCTCTGACACCGTGTTTCGGCAGACGGGTTGCGGCTGTTAACTGGCTCACGAGTCTGCGCTCGCGGTGCGAGATGAAGCAGACTCGTTGAGCAGGAAGAAACACAGAGCAGTGCGAAGCGCTCCAAGCGAGCAATGCGACAATGTTTCTGACCGATGGTGTCACTGCAATTATGAAAGAAATTTTTTTCAGGACAACAAGCTTATATGGTTGATTTATTATAATTGTTATTGTATAATTATTCTACTTTTGAATCGGAGGGAAATATATGATAGTTTCTTATGTAACTGCAGGATTATATGTTCTGTTGGGCGGCGGCGCACTTTTTCTTGTTTACGGTCTATCGTTTCCGATGGCTTTGGCGATTGCGTTAAGCGTTGCAGTAACGGTTGGTCTTTTTTTTCTTGAGTCCAAGCTTCAGAAAATGAGATTGACAAATGGCGACCTCAAGCTCTGGAGTGAAAAAATGATTCCGACTAAAAAAGAGCTCATTGTTGAATTTGTTCAGATTGGTATTGCTACACTTTTGATTAATATTGCGATGAGTATTTTCAATAATGACATATATGCGGTTCATTATTGGAGCGAATATGAGAGTGAGTATGGATTCCTTAATTGCCTTGACGACTGCGTTCCTGATGCTGTTGGGATTGTAATTATGCTTATAATTCCTGTTCTTCTTTATGTTCTTGTTGTTGCAGGAAGAAAGTATATGTCACTTTTTGCAGGTGTTTTTGCACTTCTCGGTGTCGTTTCAAACAATACTATCGCCGAGTTTGGTGAGTATTATTATGTTGCGGCGGCAGGAAATGAGCGCAAACGATTCACTGATGTATCAGATTTCAAGACTACTGTTACATTAATGTTTTTCATCCTTGCAATCGGTCTTATTGTTCTTGCTTTGATTAATATTATTGCGGACAGAAAAAAGGGCAAGGTCTGGATTATTGTTTCTGTTGTTTCGCTTTTAATCGGCGGTGCGGCACTTGGCGGCGCATACATTGCTGACAAAAACACAACAACATTTGATATTACACAAATCAAAATGGATGTCTACGGCGACAGTAAAGCTTTTTCGGATAAATTCCTTGGCGGTGGCAGCAGTTTCAGCAATAAGTATGGCTCAGCCGGAACAAAATGCGCTCATTCGGGATGTGATAATTATATTGCATCAAGCGGCGATACAAATTGCTGCACAGACCACTCGAGAAATTGCCTTAATTGCGGTTGCTACATTGACGAAGATGCGATGTATTGTATGACCTGCATTGAGTCGGCATTAAAATAATTTGAAATTTAAAGCACTCACGCAACAGCGTGGGTGTTTTTGCTTTATGAGAACAAAAAACGCAATAAATAAAAGAATTCTTTGCAATGTCACGAAAAGTATCGTGCAAATTACGGAAAGATTCTTTATAATCGGAATGAATTCTGTTATGTTACAGACGAAAAGTGAGGTGCATAAAATGAAAACTAAAATTTTCAGGTCATCAATTGCGAGCGCGGTGTTTATTTCTTCGTTTGTTGCGTGGACAGTTATGATTAAGGTTGTTGATGTTCGGAGCATTGGTCCGAATGGAACAAGTGTAGGGTTTGCGAGCGTAAACAATTGGTTTCATTCATTGACAGGGGTTAATATGACGCTGTACAATATTACTGATTGGTTGGGGCTTGTGCCGATATTTGTATGTATGATTTTTGGCGCGGTTGCGGTTTTTCAGCTTTTCAAAAGAAAAAGCATATTGAAAATTGATTATGATATTATTGTTTTGGGCGTTTATTATGTTGCGGTTATATTGTTTTATCTTGTTTTTGAGATGATTCCCGTAAATTACCGACCCGTATTGATAAACGGATGCATTGAAGCATCGTATCCGTCGTCGACAACATTGCTTGTGCTGTGTGTTATGTCAACACTTGTTTTTCAGGTGAGAAGCAGAGTGAAAAACAAATCGGTCAAACGGATTATTTGTGCTGTTGTAATTCTTTTTTCGGTATTTATGGTTGCAGGCAGACTGGTTTCGGGTGTTCATTGGATAACCGATATTGTCGGCGCAACACTTTTAAGTGCAGGGTTATACAATTTATACAAGTCAGTTGTTCTGAAAAAACTTTTGGGAGAATGAAATGGAATTCAATGAAAAACTTCAGGCGCTTCGTAAAAGCAAGGGGATTACGCAGGAGGAGCTTGCGGAAGAATTGTTTGTTTCGCGGACGGCGGTGTCGAAATGGGAATCGGGTCGCGGATATCCTAATATTGAATCTCTGAAAGAAATATCAAGATTCTTTTCAGTGTCAATTGACGATTTGTTATCGGCGGATAAGGTAGTTTTAATAGCCGAAAAAGAGAATAAAGAAAATATCAGACGATTCTGTAATCTGATGGCAGGGATAACGGATTTATTCTCGATTGCTCTGATAGTGCTGCCTCTTTATCCTTATGAAACAGAAGGATTCATTTATGCCGTCAATCTGATAAGATACACGCAGATTTCTTCGTGGAATCTTAAAGTTTATTGGGTATTGTATATTGCGCTTCTGGTGTTGGGGATAATCAAATTGATTTCAATGAAAGCGAAATCGGAAAAGCTAAAAGAGATTGTTACGGGAATATCTGTGATTCTGAATATTCTTATGGTTATATATCTTGTGTTGGCAGGGGAAGTGTATGCCGCCGTAGCGGTGTTTTTGCTTTTAATTGCAAAGGCGGCGATTCTTTTAAAGCTGATGAAATCAAAATAGTTTTTCTCCGATTGACAACAAGAGCGGATTGTAATAAAATAGCGTTATCAAATCCACAGGAGAATTGCTATGAATAACAAATTAAAAGTTGCTAATATCGGTATGAAATTCGGAATGAGCCATGTTGAGGGCGCGAGAGATTTTGGCGCAGAGATTGCTCTGCTTTGCGACAATAACGAAGAAAATCTCCGTTTTGCAGGCGAAAGATACGGCATTCCCGAAGACAGATGGATTACCGATTACAGAGATATTATTGATAATAAGGACATTGATGTTGCTACCGTTGCAATTCCTGACCAGCAGCACGTGAAGGTTTCGTGCGATTTGCTTCGCGCAGGTAAGCACGTGCTTTGCGAAAAACCGCTTGCTCTTACCCGAGAGGATATCGAAGAAATGGTCAGAGTATCTGACGAATGCGATGCAAAATTTATGGTCGGTCAGATTTGCAGATTTACACCTGCGTTTGAAAAAGCGAAGGAAATCGTTGATTCGGGAGCAATCGGTGAAGTTTATTTCATCGAGTCCGAATATGCTCACGATTATATGAAACTCTGCGACGATTGGCGCGCTGACCCTGCCCGTCACGGCGTTATCGGCGGCGGTTGCCACGCGGTTGACCTTATCCGCTGGATTGTCGGCGACCCGCAGGAGGTTTTTGCCTACGGCACACATATGCTTCTGCCGATGGTATCATACGACGACGCGACAGTTGCGGTTATGAAATTCAAGGAAAATGTTATGGGCAAGGTCTTTGTGTCAACGGGATGCAAGCGCGATTACACAATGCGTACCGTAATTTACGGCACTAAAGGCTCGATTATCTGCGATAACACTTCGCCCACAATGACTCTTTTCCTTACTGATGAAGAGGGCGTTGTACTTCCTGCGCAGACGGTTGATGTTGTTGTAAACAACCACAATGCCGCAAAGGAATTTGAGGTGTTTGCGGATGCGATTCTCAACGATAAACCTGTCCTGACCGATGCGAGAGAGGGTGCAAAAACCGTTGCGGTCTGCCTTGCGATTGTTGAATCGGCAAAAACAGGCAAACCCGTTGCTCCTGATTATAATTTCTAAAAAAAGAGAGGCTGTGTGAAACAGCCTCTTTTTGTATAAATCAAATCTTGTATTTGCCGGATTTTAATGCGATTGACAATCTGTTTGGAAAAGTGTAATATATTGTTATATACTATAGATTGTAAGTAATGTTAATAAGGCGACAGAACGATGATGAAAAAAATTAAAAAAATGCTTAAAAAGATAAAAAAACACATAAAGAAAATCATTAAGTTACTCAATAAGAATATTGTTTTTTCAATTGGCGAAAATTGTTTGACTGATAATATTCTTGCGCGAAACGGCTTGAAAAGTTTTTCAAGCCCATACGCTTCAGCTCGTTCAAATGTTGAATATATATTGAATTTCGAAAAAGAAGAGTTTAAAGACTTTTTAAATCCTGAATTTTTGGTTTATGAACCGAATTCAAACGGTTTAGTTCCCCGCAACAAAAAACATACTGAAACATTTAACAACTATCATAACTCCTGCGTGAATGGCTTTGAGTTTACGCATCATGATGTCATAGGTAATAAAGATGCAAAGAAAAAAATAATTAAAAGATGCAAAAGAATGCTGGCGTTAAAAAATAAAAACATTATTATGTTGTATCATCACAGGTTTTGCGAAGACACAGATATGAAAATGCTGAATGAACACTTGAACAGTTTAGCAGAATCATATGAAAAACGCGGCAATACAGTCAGTGTATTTTTGTTTACGCAAAAAATCGTTCCTTCTGAAGATAAACGAAGAGTTGAACGCCTTGTTGATGGGAAAATTAATACATATGTTTTCCACACAATGAATGTGTGGGGGGGAGATAACGAAGAATATTTGTGGGCACGATGTGACGACGATTTGATAGAAACAATGATAAAAGATATTAAAGGGTTGCTTATATAATTTTTGCCGCACAAAAGATTATATGGTTTTCAGAGAGCAGATACAGGAATTTTGAAAACCATCCCCAACGGCAAACCCGTTGCTCCTGATTATAATTTCTAAAAAAAGAGAGGCTGTGTGAAACAGCCTCTTTTTGTTATTCTGATATTTTCCATCTCTGCTGAAGGATGGTGCAGGGATAATCGTCGGATTCGGTGGCATAGAATACGGTGAGCAATTCGCCGTCATCAAGCTCAACGGTTGAGGGGTAGCCGAGGTCATCGCTGTCCTTACCCTCATAAAGACGGATATCCTTCTCCCAGCTTTCGCCGCCGTCAAGGCTGACCATTGCCATAATTCCGTAAGGTCGCTTTCTTCTTGAATAGGTTGCGATAAGGTGACCCGAGCTGAGGAGAAGCATATGCGAGGGCGCACCGCCGTCAATATCAAGAATCATTTCGGGTGCAGACCAGGTTTTGCCCTTGTCATAGGACACGCTCTGGAAAAGGGTGAAAACATCGTCGGGACGCTCTTCGCTTTCTCCTCTGCAATGGCAGATGAGCTTTCCGTCAGGCAATTCGATGAGATGAGCTTCGGCGATGATGATTTCGGGGTCATCGAGCGTAATTTTGCCGACAAATTCGGTTTCACCGCTGGTTGTATCGATGCGGACAACCTCAATTCCGCCCCTGTAATCGTTGAAATTATTGCCTGCCCATAAAACTGCGCCGTCGCGTAGCTGGGTAGGTCCGTGAGGCGATGTGACGGGAGCGCGGAGAATCTCGCCGTAGGTTATTCCGTAATCGCGGCTGATACGGAAGGTCGGGCCGAGATATTTTTCTTCATCTTCTTTGGTGATGGTGTCAATATAGCGTTGCACATAGGTGTTATCCTGATTGTGACCCCTCTGCATTTCGGCTGAATTATTAAACGAAGTGACAATAACTCCGCTTTCGCCAAACGCACATATGCCGACATCCCTGTCATCAAGAGGGGTGTCGATAACGGGGGCAGGTCGGGTGTAGGTTTTGCCGTTATCATAGCTGAATGAAATGACCGCCTTTCCGAAAGGACAGACATGGCCGAGTCTGAAACCCGATGCACCGACGGCGATTGTGCCGTTCTGAAGGAGCGCAACGGTTGGCCAGCCGAAGTATGAGTGGTGGCTGTCGGGATTGGACATAACAGTTTCGGGTATACCGATAAGTTCGATTTTCATTGGTGTCACCTCTGAAATCATTTTACAATAACAAATGCTGTTTTTCAAGGTGTTCAACTCACTTTTAAGTATTTACAAAACATCGGATTTGGGTTATTATTAATGTATAAAATTAAAATGGGATTTTGTATGTGAAATATCATTGGTTGTTCAAAGGAGATAAATTTATGCGCAAGACGAAGATTATATGCACAGTCGGCCCGGCTTGTGAAAACGAGGAAATTCTCACAAAAATGTGTCTTAACGGAATGAATGTTGCAAGACTCAATTTTTCTCACGGCACTCATCCCGAGCATCTTGAAAAAATCAGGCTTATCAAAAAAGTCAGAGAAAAACTCGGACTTCCGATTGCAATTATGCTTGATACAAAGGGCCCTGAATACAGAATAAAGACCTTTGAAAACAAAACAATCACCCTTAATGACGGCGACAGATTCACATTCACCGTTGATGATATCATCGGCGATGAAACCAGAGTTTCCGTTAACTATGAGAATCTGGTGCAGGAGCTTCAGATTGGCGACAGAATTCTCGTCAACAACGGCCTTGTTATCTTTGAGGTTGAAGAGCTTGATGAGAGAAATGCTGTTTGCAGAGTTGTTATCGGCGGCGTGCTTTCTGACAGAAAGAGTATGTGCTTCCCCAATAAAGTGCTCAAGAATGACTATCTCAGCGAGCAGGATAAAGCTGACCTTCTTTTCGGTATTGAAAACGGAATCGATTTTGTTGCGGCGTCATTTGTTTCAACGAAGAATGATGTTGCTATTCTGAGAGATTTCCTTGACAAAAACGGCGGCGAAAATATCAATATCATTGCGAAAATCGAAAACAGAGCAGGCGTGGATAATGTTGAAGAAATCTGCGAGATTGCTGACGGAATTATGGTTGCAAGAGGTGACCTCGGCGTTGAAATCCCCTTCGTTGAAGTGCCTGCAATCCAGAAATTCCTTATCCGCAAGTGCCGTATGCTCGGCAAGAGAGTTATCACAGCAACAGAGATGCTTGAATCGATGATTCATAATCCGAGACCCACAAGAGCGGAAATTTCCGACGTTGCGAATGCTGTTTATGACGGCTCATCCGCTATTATGCTTTCAGGCGAAACCGCCGCAGGCAAATATCCTGCAGAAGCGGTCAGAAATATGGCCGAAATCGCAGAATATACCGAGCAGCATATAGATTATAAATTCTGGTTCAGAACAACGGAATATCAGATAAAGAATAACCTTGATGCAGTTTCTCACGCAACCTGCGCAATGGCAATCGATGTCGGCGCGAAGGCGATTGTTGTAAACTCGATTTCGGGTAAAACTGCGAGAATGGTCAGCCGTTTCAGATGCCCCTGCGCCATTATCGGCACAACAACCAACGAAAGAGCGTGGCGTCAGCTCAATCTCAGCTGGGGTGTTATCCCTGTGCTGAGCGAAGAATACACTTCGCTGGATGTTGTATTCTACGAGGGATTCAGGCAGGCAACAAAGATTCTCGAACTCAAAAAGGGTGATAATGTTGTTCTGACAGGCGGACAGATTAACGGTGATTCGGGCAACACAAACACCATCAAGGTTGAATCCGTTAAATAATAACGGCGAAAGGAAGATGAAAATGACAGAGCTTAAATATTGGGAAAATCCTTATATGATAAAGGAAAATAAAGAGGACGGTCACAACACCGCTCTGCCCAGACCCACAATTAAGGCGGCGATTGCAGGTGAAGCGGCTCCGCTTCGCATCAGCCTTAACGGCGAATGGAAATTCCGCTGGCATATGGGTGTTGACAACATCTGTGCTGATTATATCGAACGCGGCTATGACGATTCTTCGTGGGATAATATCGAAGTACCTTCTGTATGGCAGCTCAAGGGCTACGGCAAGCCCGTTTACCTTTGCAACTCATATCCGAAGGCGATATCGTCCGTAAAAAGTGAAATTCCGAAAATCAGCCACGAGCTTAACGAGCTCGGAGTTTACCGCCGCAGTTTCGTTATCCCCGAGACCTTCGCGGATAAGAGAGTTTTCATTCAGTTTGGCGCGGTAAAGGCAGGATTTTTCCTCTATATCAACGGTGAGCGCGTCGGTTATTCGCAGGGCTCGATGACTCCTGCCGAATTCGATATCACCAATTATATCGTTATCGGTGAGAATAACATCACAGTTGAAGTATTCCGCTATACTGACGGCACATACCTTGAAGACCAGGATATGTGGTTTCTTTCGGGCATTTACAGAGAGGTTTTTGTTTATGCCGAGGAGAATATCTGCGTAAGGGATTTCTTTGCAAACACATCTCTTGACGATACATATGAAGACGGTACTCTCGACCTTGAGATTACCCTGAATAACTATAGCAATGAGGCGGCTGAATGCACGGTTGAAGCAATTCTTGTTGCAGACGGCAAGCAGAAGAAGTTTGCGAGCGAAAAAATCATCGCAAAATCAGGCAAAACCGTTCTGAATTTCAGCCACATCGAAGAAAAAGCGAAGCAATGGTCTGCAGAAGAGCCGAATCTCTATCAGCTTGTCATCGTTATCAAGCAGGGAAGAAAGGTGCTTTCGGCCAAGTGCGTCAGAATCGGATTCCGCAAAACTGAAATCAAAAACGGCGTACTCTATATGAACGGAAAACGCGTTATCATCAAGGGTGTCAACAGACACGATTTTGACCCCGATAACGGCTGGGCAGTGCCTGTTGAGAGATATTATCAGGACCTTTATCTGATGAAGCGCGCGAATATCAACGCAATCAGAACAAGCCATTATCCCGATGCAGAGATTTTCTATGAGCTTTGCGATGAGCTCGGCTTCTATGTTATGGACGAAGCTGATGTTGAAACTCACGGCGTACGCAGAAAGAATTGTCCCGGCGACAACCCCGAATTCAAAGAAGCGGTTGAGGACAGAGCCGAGAGAATGGTGCTTCGTGACAGAAGTCACGCTTGCGTATGCTTCTGGTCGCTCGGCAACGAAGCAGGCGACGGCGAAAACTTCACCCACGAGAAGAATGCAATTCTCGCCCTTGATAACACAAGACCCGTCCATTATGAGGGCGATTTCGATCTGACGAAGAGTGATTTTATCAGCCGTATGTACCCTGTGGAGAGCGTTGTTGAGCTTATGCGTCACAAGAAGGCGATTACTCCCACTCTCTACGATAATGTTGCAAATGCACTTGCGGCGGATAATAAACCCGTACCTGCAAGTTTCTACGATACTCATCCCGTTATGTATTGCGAATTTGCTCACGCGATGGAAAACAGTCTGGGCAATTTCAAAGAATATGTTGACGATTTTGAAACCTATGAGCATATGTGCGGCGGTTTCATCTGGGACTATGTTGACCAGTCGCTCCGCGTTGTAGAGGACGGCAAAGAAAAATGGCTCTACGGCGGCGATTTTGATGAAGGAAATACCAGCTATTATTTCTGCGCAAACGGTATTATTACAGCCGACAGAATGCCCCAACCCTCATATTTTGAGGTTAAGAAAGTATATTCAAATCTTGAACTCGTTGATTGCGATTGCAAAAACGGTAAGATTATAATCAAGAATAAGAATCTCTTCATTTCAACGAAGGATTACAGGTTGGAGTGGAGCGTTACGGTTGACGGTAAAGAGGTTAAATGCGGCGTTGCTGACGAAATCGTTGAGCCTCTTTGCGAAAAGGAAATTCAGCTTCCCGTCAGCCTTTCGGATTATCCCGAGGGTGAGGTTATCCTGACGGTTTCGTTTGTTCTCGCGGTTGATAAAGCGTGGGCAAAGGCAGGCTTTGAGCATAATTTCGGTCAGCTTGTGCTTCGCGAATCAACAGCCGCAAAGCGCAGACCTGCCTGCGGCGAGCTGAAGTATTCACACAGCGGCACAACAGTTAAAATTAAGGGCGACGATTTCTCTGCCGAAATCAGAGGCGGCGCACTTGCATCCCTTAAATACGGCGAAAAAGAAATAATTGAGGTAAATTCGCCCCTTCGTCCCGACTTCTTCAGAGCACCTACCGACAATGACAGAGGTTATCTTAATTTCGTACCCTTCCTGAGCGGAATTCATCCGATTTATCAGTGGAAGAGAACAACTTCGCAGACGGTTGCATACTCCGTCAAGGCCGAATCGACCCCCTCGGGCGTTGAGGTTAAGGTCAACTGGGCAGCACCCTTTGTTGCAGGTGTATCAACGGTTTATCTCTTCTCACCTGCAGGAGAAGTTACCGTCAGCCATAAGGCAATCGGTCTTGCTCTTCCGATGCTCAAGGTCGGTATGAGAGCAGGAATCAAGAGCACGCTCGATAAGGTTGAATGGTACGGCAGAGGTCCTCACGAAACATATTGCGACCGTAAAACAGGCGCAAAAATTGCCCGTCACGCAATGAGCGTTGCCGAGCTTGAGCACAGATATATGAGACCGCAGGAAAACGGTCACCGCACCGATGTAAGAAGCCTTTGCATCAGCGATGCATCGGGATTCGGAATTGTTATTGACTCAATGGATATTCCCTTCGGTTTCAATCTCGGTTACTATAATCCCGAAAAGCTTGACAAGGCAAAGCATCTCTACGAGCTTGAAAAGGATAACTGCATCACACTCTGCCTTGATGCGGCTATGAGAGGCGTCGGCGGTGATATGCCCGGCTGTGCTTATCTCCACAAGCCCTATAAACTCAAGGGCGGCAAGGAATACAGTTTCTCATTCAGAATTTCAAGGAAATAATATGAACAAAACTAATGTTATGAGGCTGCTTGAAGCGGCAAAAATCCCTTATGACCTGCTCGAATATGAGGTTGATGAGAGTGACCTCTCGGGCGTGAGCGTTGCGAGAAAAACAGGCAAAGACCCTTCGCAGATTTTCAAAACACTCATCTTTTTCGGCGAAAAAAACGGCTTCGGAGTATGCTGTATCCCTGCGTGCGAGGAGCTTGACCTGAAAAAGACCGCGAAGGCATTCGGTGAGAAAAAGGTTGAAATGATTGCTGTCAAGGATTTGCTGAAAACGACGGGCTATATCAGGGGCGGATGCTCTCCGATAGGAATGAAAAAGCAGTTTCCGACGGTGATTGATGAAACTGCGTGTCTGTTTGATAAAATTTTTGTCAGCGCAGGCGTCAGAGGAGCAATGCTCGGCGTTGACCCCGAAGCGCTCAGGCAATATGTCGGAGCAAGGCTCGAGGATGTGACAGTATAACAAAAAGCGTACCGTTTTTCGGTACGCTTTTTTTAGTGAATAATGAAAAGTGAAGAGTGAAAAGCTCAGGGTGGCTTCGTACTAATCCGATTTATTTCTTTTTGATTCTTGCCCAGTATTCTTTTCCCGCCTGCTCGGTGCGATTATCACCGAAATCATAATATCTGCGGTGTCTGAGTGCATCGGGCAGATACTGCTGCTCGACCCAATGATGCTCAAAATCGTGGGCATATTTATAAAACTGACCCTTATTCGGATTATCTTCGCCGTCGTAGTGCATATTCTGAAGCTGACGGGGGACAGGTCCTGTTTTTCCTGCGGCAACATCCTGCATTGCGGAGTTGATTGCCATATATGCGGAGTTGGATTTCGGGCTTGTTGCAACAAGCACAACTGCATCGGCAAGGGGGATTCTTGCTTCGGGCAGACCGAGCATCATCGCGGAATCAACCGCCGCTTTAACAATCGGAATTATCTGCGGATAGGCGAGTCCGACATCTTCGCAGGCGCAGACAAGAAGCCTGCGGCAAGCGGAAACAAGGTCGCCTGCTTCAAGAAGCCTTGCAAGGTAATGCACCGCCGCATCGGGGTCAGAGCCGCGCATCGATTTCTGGAATGCGGAGATGATATCGTAATGCTCATCGCCGTCTTTATCGTATCGCATCGCGCTTTTCTGAGTGAGCGATTTTGCGTTTTCGAGGGTGATGATTTTAACTCCGTTTTCTTCGCTTGCGGAGAGCACGCAAAGCTCAACGCTGTTGATTGCCTTGCGGACATCACCTGCGCAGGCGGTTGCAATATGGGAATAAACACCGTCTTCGATATCGTAGGTTTCGTTTCTGTCTGATGCCATAAAATCAAAACCGCGTCTGACCGCTTTTTCAGCTTCGTCAGGGGTAACGCTCTTGAATTCAAATACGGTTGAGCGGCTTAAAATTGCGCTGTAAACATAGAAATAAGGGTTTTCGGTTGTTGATGCAATGAGAGTGATTGCGCCGTTTTCGATGTATTCGAGAAGTGTCTGCTGCTGCTTTTTATTGAAATACTGAATTTCGTCAAGATAGAGCAGGATTCCGTTGGGCGCAAGGAAAGTGTCAAGCTTCGCAACAACATCCTTGATATCCGCTGTGCCTGCAGTTGTGCCGTTGAGCTTGACGAGATGACGGTCAGTTGTTTTGGCGATTATGCTTGCGAGCGTGGTTTTGCCGACTCCCGGAGGGCCGTAGAAAACCATATTCGGCAATTCGCCTGATTTGATAATATTGCGCAAAGGCTTACCCTCGCCGAGAAGGTGGGGCTGACCGATGATATCTTCAATTGATTTCGGACGGAGTCTGTCCGCAAGTGGAGCCGACATAGAATTCTCCTTTTCAGATTAACTGATATTATGATATAAATAAAAGCCGAAAATGTCAAGAAGAATCGGTGATGCGGCGGATAAACACCCGTCTTGACAACTTCGGATATCTGATATACAATTAGTTAAAATAATTGTGATAAAACCGAAAGAGGTTATGCTCTATGATGAAATTCAGAAAAATTATTGCACTTTTGCTCGCGCTTGTTACCGTTTTTTCGCTTGCATCCTGCTCGGGTGAAGGCGGAAAAGAAAAAACAACTTCCGAATTCGATATTGCTCCTACAGCGGAGCAGTACGAGGTTGCAGACCCTGACAGAGGCGAAAACAAGGTCAGATTATCTGCAATCAGCGCAGTCGGCGGTTTTTCGATGCTCAGACTTGCGCTCGACAGAGGCTATGCTTACACAATCGTTGAGCGCGGCGTTGATTCAATGAAATCCGCCCAGCTTCTCAAGGAAAAGAAGGTTGATATCGCTTCCGTCAAAGTTGAGGCACTTCCTGCCATCGCGGCGCAGACAAATATCGTTGTTCTTGCAGGACTTAACGACCTTGTGATTACCGCGGTTGTAAAGGGCGAGAGTGAAGTAAAGACATTCAAAGATTTTTCGGGTAAGACTGTTTATTGCGGCGGCAAGGATACCGTTGCGCAGTATGTGACCGAAAAGGCATTTTCCGATGCAGGCGTCAATGCGGAGCTTGTTTTTATGACCGATGACGAAGTTTCGCTGAAAATCAAGAGCGGCGAAATTGAATATGCAGTCCTTCGTGAGCCTCAGGCGGTTTATGTTGTTGCAGAAAAATCAGATTATAAGCGCGCATTCAAGATAACTTTGGCTGATGACCTTAAGGCGGATTCCTGCCTTATTGCGGATGCGGATTTTGTTGCGAAGAATCCCGAAACCGTCAAAGAAATCGTTGCTCATGTTGAGAGCTGCACCAATTCTCTCGTTACAGACAGCGGTAAGCTCTACACCGCAAACGAATTCGTTACTGCAGGCTATTTCTCGAATTATGAAACCGCGCTGAATGCTGTCAGCGAAGGCGGAATAAATTTCACCGAAAAGGAAGAGATGAAGTCCGCAATCAACGAAACTCTTGAATTCGCAGGAAGATACAATTCGGCAATAACAACTCTTCCCGACACCGCATTCTATCTCGGATAATGAATTACAGACTGCATTGCTTATCAGGGTGATGCAGTCTTTTGTCATTATAAACAAATAAACGCGTCTGTAATTGTGACGGTTGACGAACGATAATCAAAAATAACGGAATTTGGATAAAATTAAGCAGGTATTTGCGAAAATAATCTTGAAATTATTTATAAAATATACTATACTATCCACATACATGCTCCCTTGATTGATGAGCGGAGCAAAGTTGATTTATGCGGTTCATCCGCATCATTTTTTAGGAGGAAAAAACCATGAAAAAGATTCTCGCAGTTCTCCTCGCACTCTCAATGCTCTTCGCATTTGCAGCTTGCGGCGGTAACGACGAACCCGAAACCACAACAGCTCCCGTTGAAGAATCAACAGAAGCTCCCGCAACAGACGCTCCCGTTGTTGACGATCCTTCAGTTGCTGACCCCTCAACAGCAGATCCCTCAGTTGCTGACCCCTCAGCAGTTGATCCCTCTGCAGCAGCTCCCACAGCTATGCCCGAAGGCACAGAAGCTATCGTTGCATATTTCAACACAGCTATCAACGCAGCAAAGGCTAACTCAAAGAGCATCAAGTCAAACTATATGATTCACGCTGTTGCAGGTGAAGTAACAGGCGTTCCCAAGGTTATTGATACAGTTCTTGGCGGCACAGGCGATTTCATCAGCGGCTTTATGGGTGCAGATGAAAGCAAGGCTAATGTTACATGGACATCAGCAGCAGATAAGAATGCTTTCTTCCCCGTTGAAGGCGAAACATGGGCATCAAAGCTCACAGCTGCAGATGTTAAGAATGCATCCGTTACAGAAAAAGACGGTAAGTGGGTTATCACAATCACAACAATTGCAGACGGCAAGTCCGCTAACATCAAGCACGGCAGCGGTCACGCTCCCAAGGCATTCAATGTTGTTCTTCCTGCTATCGTTGACGATAACATCCCCGGTGCAGTTGCAAAGATTTTCAGCATCGGCACAACTCAGATGAACTATCCTTCATCAACAGTTAAGGTTACTGTTGATCCTGCAACAGGCAATGTTATTCACGCTAACTATATGATGTATTGGACAATCAACCTTGCTCTTGGTGACGGCACAGTTGTTCTTCCCTTCTCAACAGAGAACGATTACAACATCAACTGGTAATTACATAAAAACAAAAAGGTGACCGTCTTTTCGGCGGTCACCATTATTGCGTTAAAAATAATTTTATTGGATAAAGGTGATTTGTTATGAAGAAAGAAGTACTTGTTGAAACATCTGCACGCCACGTACACGTAAGCCGCGCAGATCTTGATATCCTTTTCGGTGAAGGCTATGAGCTTACTCACAAGAAGGACCTTTCACAGCCCGGTCAGTATGCTTGCGAAGAAAGAGTTGCAGTTGTCGGCTCAAAGTCAAGCTTCCCCGCAGTTTCAATCCTTGGCCCCGTTCGTCCTGCAACACAGGTTGAGCTTTCGCTCACAGACGCAAGAAGCATCGGTGTTAACGCTCCCATCAGAGAGAGCGGCGACATCGAAGGCACAGGCACTTGCAAGCTCGTTGGCCCCAAGGGTGAAGTTGAAATCGCATGCGGCGTTATCACTGCAAAGAGACACATCCACGCTACTCCTGCCGATGCAGAGAAGTACGGTCTTGAAGACAAGCAGGTTGTTTGCGTTAAGGTTGAATCCAACGGCAGAAGCCTTGTTTTTGACGATGTTGTTGTAAGAGTTAACCCCAACTTTGCTCTTGCAATGCATATCGATACCGACGAATCAAACGCAGCAGGCGCAGTTCCCGGTATGATGGGCGAGATTCTTTAATTCTCAATTAAACATATAAAATTAACCGCTGAGGTCAGATTGACTTCGGCGGTTTTTGTTTTGTCTGAAATGTAACCATCATCAGAGGGAGCTTATGAAATTTGTTGAATTTTCGGGCGGATGATATCCGCCCCTACGCTCGGGGAATACAGTAAGAAACAAAAAACAACCGTCAAGGTCAAAAACCAAGACGGTTGTTGTGTTTTTTAATTGCGCATTACGAATTGCGAATTGAATTACATGCTTTCGGGAACGGTGATGCTGAACATTGTGAGGATGTTCTTGAGAACATTCTTTACGCAGAGGCAAAGGCTGAGTCTTGCCTGCATAAGAACCTCATCCTCGCAGTTAACTCTGCAAGCGTTATAGAACTTATGGAAGAGGGTTGCAAGATCAACGGCGTAGCGTGTAATCTTTGCAGGGTCATAGTTCTTTGCGGAGAGGATGATTTCATCTGTGAGAGATGAAAGATGCTTGATGAGTTCCTTTTCTTCGTTAGCAGAAAGGAGAGCAAGCTCGGGAATTGTGCATTCTCTTGCGGCTTTGCCTTCGCTCTCAAGCTTCTTGAGGATACTGCAGATTCTTGCGTGAGCATACTGGCAATAGTAAACGGGATTCTGTGAGCTCTGCTCAACCGCAAGGTCAAGGTCGAAATCCATCTGTGAGCCGGGCTCTCTCATATTGAAGAGGAAGCGGACTGCGTCGATGGGGATTTCTTCAAGAAGGTCAACGAGTGTGATTGCCTTACCTGAACGCTTGCTCATTCTTACGACTTCGCCGTCACGAGTGAGGCGGACAAGCTGCATAAGGATGATATCGAGGTCGTCACCGTTGCATCCGATTGCATCGAGTGCGCCCTTCATTCTGGCAACGTGACCGTGATGGTCTGCGCCCCAGATGTTGATTGCTCTGTCAAAACCTCTGATGAGGAGCTTGTTGCGGTGATATGCGATGTCAGCAGCGAAGTAGGTGGGGTTGCCGTTTGTTCTGATGAGAACTTCGTCTTTGAGTTCAAGCTTTTCGATTTCCTCGGGTGTTTTGCCTTCCTTGAGAAGTCTTGCGCCGAGGACTTCTTTGTTTTTATACCATACGGCACCGTCTTTTTCGTATGTAAGACCCTTGCTCTTCATAATTTCAAGAGTTTCGGCAAGCTCGCCGCCGTTGTGAAGGGTGCTTTCAAGGAACCAGGTGTCATATTCAATGCGGTATTTGGTGAGATTCTCTTTCATTGCCGCGATATTCTTGGGCAGAGCGTAGTCAACGAGAGCCTTTCTGCGGTCTGCTTCGGATGCGGAGATGAACTTATCACCGTGGATTTCAGCGAATTCCTTTGCTCTGACGATGATGTCTTCGCCGTGATAGCTGTCTTCGGGAAGCTCGGGAGCGTTTTCGCCGAGATAGAGCTGCTGATATCTGATGTCAAGAGAAAGGGCAAACTTTTCAATCTGATTGCCTGCGTCGTTGACATAGAATTCTCTGCTTACTTCGTAGCCTGCAAAGTCCATAACAGCGGCAAGGCAGTCACCGAGAGCGCCGCCTCTTGCGTTACCCATATGCATAGGGCCTGTGGGGTTTGCGGAAACGAATTCGATATTGATTTTTTTGCCGCCGCCGTAGTTGGAGCGGCCATAGTCAGCGCCTTTTTCAAGGATATCCTGGATAATGCAGGCGTTGAAACTTTCTCTGAGATAGAAATTGAGGAAACCGGGGCCTGCAACCTCGCATCTTTCGATGAAGGTATCGCAAAGCTCAAGACGGCTGATGATAGCCTCGGCAATCTTTCTGGGAGCGGAGCGAAGGCCTCTTGCCCAAGCCATAGCGGCGTTTGAAGAATAATCGCCGTTATCTCTGTTTGCAGGGACTTCAACGATGAAATCGCTCAATGCAACTTCGGGGAATTCGCCGTCAGCAACGGCTTTGCCTGCGGCTTCGAGAATAGCTGTTCTGATTTCGTTGACAGCCTGTTTAACTAAAAGTGACATTTTATACCTCCTGATTTTTCACTGCAACGGAAATGTCGAGGTCATTCTCCGATGCAAGGTCATTGTTGAAATCAATCGTGTAGGAAAAGCGGAGTGTACCGCCGTTTTCGTTCATATCGGTGAAGATATTCTTTGTGTAAACACCCATCATCAGCTCTCCGAAGGGGGTCTGATAAAAGCAGGTGTGTCTGCGGTCTTTTTCGATGATAAGCTCGGTATTATATTTGCCCGTACGGGTCATTACGATTGCTCCGTCGCGGTAAACAAGAGTGGTTGTGCAACCTTTGAGCTCTTCGTCGGTTTCGATATATGTGACCGTAAATCCGTCGGGTCGAAAATCGAGCGTGCCGCTTGTGGTCAGCTCCGCTGAAAGCTCCTCGCCCTCCTGAATATGGCGGTCTGTTATTTTTACAATCGCTTCTTTCATATCGTTACCTTATCTTTCAATTGCAAGCTGAAGAAGTCTGTCAAGCAGCTCTGAATAGGGGACTCCCGAAGTCGCGAAAAGTTTGGGGTACATACTGATTGAGGTGAAGCCGGGGATGGTGTTGGGCTCGTTGAGAAGGATATCGCCGTTATCGCAGACGAAGAAGTCAACTCTTGTGAAGCCTGTGCATCCGAGTGCTCTGTATGCATTTACTGCGGCAACCTGAACTGCCTTGAGCATCTCTTCGGAAAGTCTTGCAGGAATGTGAAGCTCGCTTTCGTTTGCGAGATATTTTGCGTCATAATCATAGAATTCGTTGCAGGGAACAACTTCGCCGACAACCGATGCAACGGGGTCGCTGTTGCCCATAACTGCGCATTCAACCTCCATACCGATAACGCCTTCTTCGAGGACAACTTTGGTATCGTGCTCGAATGCCTTTTCGCAGGCAACCTCAAGCTCGGCAAGATTTTTTGCCTTGCTGATGCCTACGGATGAGCCTGCGTTTGCAGGTTTTACGAAAATGGGGAAGCCGAGTTTCTCTGCGGCGCCCTCCAAAAGAGCGGTTTTATTGCCCGAATAAGCGTATTTATCGAAAGCAGTCCACTTTGCCTGGGGAATGCCGTGAAAGTCTGCCATGGCGTTTGTGAAGGCTTTATCCATACAAATTGCACTTGCGGCGGTGTTGCAACCGACATAGGGGATGCCTGAAATTTCGAGCAGACCCTGCATTGTGCCGTCTTCGCCGTTTTTACCGTGAAGAACAGGGAAAACAACATCGATATATTCAACCTTGCCGCTTGTGAGACGGATAATACCGTGGTGAGAGCGGTCACAGGAGATAACTGCAGGCTCAAGAAGAGCTTCGTCGGCAAGCCATCCGCTTTCGGGCAGAAGGTCATATGAGCCGTTGAAAACGAAGCATCTGCCGTCCTTTGTGATGCCCATAGGAACGACATCGTATTTGTCGGCAGGAATATTTTTCATAACAGATGAAGCGGAGTTGAGCGAAACATCGTGTTCACTTGAAACGCCGCCGAAAAGAACGAGAACTTTTTTCTTCATTTCAATCACCTTCGATTAATTTTATGCAAATGCGCGTAAACACCCATTATAGTTTTCTAATTTTATTATATTATCACAAGAGTATAAAATAGTCAATAAGTCAAAAATGTAAAAAAATTCTTGAAAAATTGAATAAAACCTCTTGCATTTTCCCTATAATATATATAAAATATTTAATATATTGTTTTATTATTCTAATATAGAATAATTATATAGATAGAATATGTTATAATAAGGCGTAAAAATTTTTTCTTTGTAAAGGAGAATCACCATGGCTGATATCTATCTCATCCTTGCAGATATTTACAAGGGCATCAGCGAGACCGTTAAGGAGTGCGGTTTCGAGCCTGTAATACCTGCTGACATCGAAAAGGATGCTCTCCCCGCAGTTGCAGAAAGCGGCAGAATCACCATCGAATACAAGGGCGAAAACAAGGCTCTTAAGATTGAACATTTCAACGATAAAATCACACTTTACGGCGTAAGCAAAGAGGGTGAAATCATCGCGAGCGACTATTCCGTTCTCTCATCATCACTTCTCGAAGCAGAAACCGCAAACGATAAGGATGTAAAGTATTTCGTTAACGATTTCAGCGAAACACTCGTTGAAACCTTCGGCACAAAAACTCAGAAGCCCACAAAGAGCAAGCTTCCCCAGCCTGTTTCGAAGGCTGCAGCAAAGAGCGGCGCGGTCACATATGACCCCAACACACTCGCAAACAGATTCACAACAATCTACCCCGAGCTTCGTGATGAATACAAGGCAAACTGCGAGAGGTACGGTCAGTTCCTTCCCGAAGATTTCTTCGTGAATCACGGTAATGCGGTTGTTCTTGCAACAATCAGAGAAAACAACCCCACCAAGATGAAGAAGCTCTTCAACCTCCTCAACGATATCTATGAGGATGGCAACAACGATGTTCAGGGCGTTATTGCCGTAACAATTCTCGGCGCAATCGATAACGATACCGAGATGCTCGGCAACTGCTGCGATTATATGAGCGATGACCTTGCGGTCACCGTTATCAATATCAATAAATTCCTCGCATCAAAAAACGGCAAGGGCGCGAAGATGAAGCTCCAGAATCCGCCTAAGTACAAGCCCGGAAAAGCGAAGAAAAACAAAGGCATTATGTCAAGCCTTGGAATGTGACAGGAGGCGTCAAAGTGGATAACGAAAACATCATTATGAATGCTCCCGAAGAAGCTGCTCCCGTTTTTGAAGCAGATGCAGAGGAAATGAGCACGGTTGTTACCGAGGAATATGATGCGAGTCAGATTCAGGTTCTTGAAGGTCTTGAAGCTGTCCGCAAAAGACCCGGTATGTATATCGGTTCAACAGGCCCCAGAGGTCTGCACCACCTTGTTTATGAAATCGTTGATAACTCCATCGACGAAGCTCTTGCAGGTTACTGCACACATATCGAGGTCGGCATTGAGCCCGGCGATGTAATCTCCGTTCGCGATAACGGACGAGGAATTCCCGTCGGTATCAACGAAAAGATGGGTCTGCCTTCGGTTACCGTTGTTCTTACCGTTCTTCACGCAGGCGGTAAATTTGGCGGCGGCGGATATAAGGTTTCGGGCGGTCTGCACGCCGTTGGTTCATCGGTTGTTAACGCTCTTTCAGAGTGGTTTGAAGTTGAAGTTTCGCAGGCAGGACATATTCACCGTCAGCGCTTTGTCAATGGCGGTAACATAGAAACAAACCTTGAAATCGTCGGTGATACAGACGAAACAGGTACATTCATCCGTTTCAAACCCGATGCACAGATTTTCCAGGAAACAACAGTTTACGATTTCGAAACTCTCGAAAGACGTCTTCGCGAATCGGCGTTCCTCAACGCAGGTCTTTCAATCAGCCTTACAGACAGCAGAGACCCCGATAATATCATCGAGAGAGTTTACTGCTACGAAGGCGGTCTTTCATCCTTTGCAGAGTATCTGACAGGCGTAAGAGGTCTGACTCCTCTTCACGAGAAGCCCGTTCATTTCTCGGGCGCAAAGGGCGATAAGTTTGCTGAAATTTCACTTTTCTATAATGACAGCTACAATGAAACAATTCTTTCATTTGCAAATAACGTACGCACCGAAGACGGCGGTACTCACGAAACAGGCTTCAAGACTGCGCTGACAAGAGTATTCAACGATTACGGCAAGAAGTACGGCATCCTCAAGGACGGCGACAAAAAGCTCTCGGGCGAGGATGTAAGAGAAGGTCTGACAGCGATTGTTTCCGTAAAGCTTACGGAAGCGCAGTTTGAAGGTCAGACAAAGAGTAAGCTCGGCAATACCGATGTGCAGACAATGGTCAACGCTATGGTTTACGATAAGCTGATGACCTATTTCGAGGAGAATCCCTCCGTTGCAAAGGCTATTTTCTCAAAGGCACTCGATGCCGCAAGAGCAAGAGAAGCCGCACGAAAGGCGAGAGATCTCGCAAGAAGAAAGTCTGTGCTTGAAGGTAACTCACTTCCCGGCAAGCTCGCTGACTGCACCGAAAAGCAGGCGGCAGGCACCGAGATTTACATCGTAGAGGGTGACTCTGCGGGCGGCTCTGCAAAGGAAGGCAGAGACAGAACTTATCAGGCAATTCTTCCTCTTTGGGGTAAGATGCTCAACGTTGAAAAGGCAAGACTCGACAGAGTTATCGGCAACGAAAAGCTTCAGCCCATCGTTATGGCTCTCGGTACGGGTATCGGCGATGAGTTCGATATCAACAAGCTCCGTTATGAAAAAATCGTCATTATGGCCGATGCCGACGTTGACGGTGCTCATATCAGAGTTCTTCTTCTCACATTCTTCTTCAGATATATGCGTCCTCTTATTGAAGAGGGTCACGTTTTCCTTGCTCAGCCTCCGCTGTTCAAGATAAGCAAGGGCAAGAAGTTTGCCTACGCTTTCTCCGACGAAGAAAGAGATGAGAAAATTGCTGAATTCGGCGGAAGCTGCGATATCCAGAGATATAAAGGTCTTGGTGAAATGGACCCCGACCAGCTCTGGGAAACAACTATGGACCCTGCAACAAGAATTATGCTCCGCGTTTCTCTTGCGGATGCTATGGAGGCTGATGAAACCTTCTCAATTCTTATGGGTGACAAGGTTGAGCCCCGCCGCGAATTTATCGAACAGAATGCAAAATTCGTTCAGAATCTCGATATATAACTAATCCGATGATAATGAGAGTCGAAGAATACAGAGCTTAAATTATGCTTTTGAAATCGGGTGCGGGCAACGCTCGTCCGAAACTTTTCACTCTTCATTATTCATTAGTCAGAAAGGACTGAACTGAAAAATGACCTTTGGTGACGCACGCGATACCCAAAGAATTATAAATATTGACCTTAACAAAGAAGTGCGCAAATCGTTCCTTGACTATTCGATGACGGTTATCACATCGCGCGCTCTTCCCGATGTAAGAGACGGTCTTAAGCCCGTACATCGCAGAATTCTTTATACAATGCACGAAAACGGTCTTACCCCCGACAAGGCGTACAGAAAATGCGCCGATACCGTCGGTGCGGTGCTTGGCCGTTATCATCCCCACGGTGACGCATCGGTTTACGATGCAATGGTAAGACTTGCCCAGACCTTCTCAATGAGATACACTCTCGTTGACGGTCACGGTAACTTCGGCTCGGTTGACGGCGACCCCCCTGCTGCTTACCGTTACACAGAGTCAAGAATGAGCAGAATCGCTCTGAGAATGCTCACCGATATCGACAAGGATACAGTCGATTTCACAACAAACTACGATGACCGTCTTAAAGAGCCCACCGTATTGCCCTCAAGATTCCCCAATCTTCTTGTTAACGGCTCGGTTGGTATTGCCGTCGGTATGGCTTCAAACATTCCGCCTCACAATCTCGGTGAGGTTATCGACGGTATGTGCGCTCTGATTGATAATCCTGACATCGAGCTTGACGGCCTGATGGAGCATATCAAGCGTCCCGACTTCCCCACAAAGGGCGTTATTATGGGCAGATCGGGTATCAGAGCAGCTTATGCAACAGGCAGAGGCAAAATCACTCTTCGCGCAAAGACAGAAATCGTTGAGAAGAAGAACGGCAGATTTGAAATTCAGGTTACCGAAATTCCTTATATGGTCAACAAGGCAAGACTCATCGAGAGCATTGCAAACCTTGTTAAGGATAAGAGAATCGAAGGTATTTCCGATGTTAACGACTACTCTTCAAAGAAGGGTATGCTGATTTCAATCGACCTCAAGAGGGATGCTAATCCTCAGGTTGTTCTCAATCAGCTTTTCTCATACACTCAGCTTCAGGATACATTCGGCGTTATTATGATTGCCCTTGTAAACGGCGAGCCCAAGCAGCTCACCCTCAAGGAAGTGCTCAGCCACTATATCAAATTCCAGTCCGAAGTTATCGTAAGAAGAACAAGATACGACCTCAAAAAGGCTGTTGACAGAGCTCATATTCTTGAAGGTCTTGCAAAAGCTATTGATATCGTTGATGATATCATCGCAACAATCAGAGCTTGTAAGGGCGGTCAGGCAGAAGCAAAGACCGCAATTATGGAGAAATTTGATTTCGACGAGCCTCAGGCAGCGGCTATCGTTGCGTTCCGTCTCGGTCAGTTGGCAGGTCTTGAAATCCTCAAGATTACAAGCGAACTCGACGAGCTTAAGGAAAAGATTGCTGAATATAACTCCATCCTTGCTGATGAAGCAAAGGTGCTTGAAATCGTCAAGACAGAGGCGATGGCAATCCGTGACAGATTCGCCGATGACAGAAAGACAGAAATCGTCAATGTTTCGGGCGAGGTTGATATTGAAGACCTTATTCCCGAAGAAACCTGCGTATTCACCCTCACAAATATGGGTTACATCAAGCGTATCCCGATGAGCGAATACAGACAGCAGAACAGAGGCGGCAGAGGTGTCAAGGGTCTTACACGCCGCGAAGAAGATGTTGTTAAGACAATGTTCACCTGCTCAACCCACGATTATGTTATGTTCTTCACAACAAAGGGCAGAGCATACAGACTCAAGGGTTATGAGATTCCTGAAGGCTCACGCCAGAGCAAGGGTATGAACATCGTAAATCTTCTCCCGATTGAAGAGGGCGAAAGAGTTTCCGCGATGATTCGTGTACCCGAATTCGGCGAGGAAAATTACTTCCTCTGCATGGCAACAAGAAACGGTATCATCAAGCGTACAGAGCTTGATTTATATAAGAATATCCGCAAAAACGGTATCATCGCAATCAATCTTGACGATGATGACGAACTCGCTTGGGTCAAGCTCACAGAGGGTAACGATAATCTCATCGTTGCAACAAAGAAGGGTATGTCAATCTCCTTCAACGAGCAGGGCGCAAGAGCAATCGGCAGAACCGCAAGAGGCGTTAAGGCAATCGAGCTTAAAGAGGGCGACGAGGTTATCGGAATGGATATTCTTGTTCCCGGCAAGAAGGTTCTTACCGTCAGCGAAACAGGCTACGGCAGACTCAGCGAAATTGATAATTACCGCTTGCAGTCAAGAGGCGGTAAGGGTCTGACAAACTACCATGTAAATGATTACGGCGATGTTGCAACCGTTGAGGTTGTTGACCCTGCGGATGACCTGATGCTCATCTCAACAGACGGCATTATCATCCGAATTCCTATGGGCGGCGATAAGGGTATCCGCCTTTGCGCAAGACCTTCAAAGGGTGTTCGCGTAATGAAGGTTACCGAGGGCGAAAAGCTCATCACAGCCGTTTCGGTCAAGGTTGAAGAGGATGAAATTGCCGAGGATACCGCATCCGAGGGCGAAACAGCCGAAAATACCGCTGAACAGACCGAAGAATAATAAAAAATTTTTTGCAGGTACTTGACAGATTTATTTGTAAGTTGTTATTATTAGATATATTTAGTAATAAAAGTACGGCATTAATATTTAAGTTTCACTAAAGTATATTGAAAGGGGAAGCACAATGAACATTGCAATTATTGCACATGACGCAAAAAAAGAGCTTATGACTCAGTTCTGCATTGCTTATTGCGGAATTCTGAGCCGTCACAATATTTTTGCAACAGGAACAACGGGCAAGATGGTTGCGGAGGCAACAGGTCTTGATATCACAAGATTCCTCAGCGGCACCCAGGGCGGCGACCAGCAGGTTGCGTCCAGAATCGCTTGCAACGAGATTGACCTTCTGCTTATTTTCAGAGATCCGTTGACCGCGAAGCCCAACGAGCCTAACGAAGCAACCCTTCTCAGACTTTGTGATGTTCATAATGTTCCCGTTGCAACCAATATCGCTACCGCAGAGGCGCTGATTCATTCACTTGCAAGAGGCGACCTTGACTGGAGAGATATTGTCAATCCGAAATAATCCGTCTGCGCCTTGCGTGCATACGGCAGGGGAAAACCATATTTTGGGGGTCGTCATTCAAGACGACCCCATTTGCGCATAAAACAGAGTTTGATTTTTTCAGGAAAGAAGTAAAAATTATGGCACTTATTACAAAAGCAGTAAAAGGAACACAGGACATTCTGCCCTCTGAAGTGTATAAAAATCAGTTCATTGAGCAGGTTGTTATCGATATCGCAGGTAAATTCGGATTCAAAGAGCTCCGAATCCCTGTTTTTGAGCATACCGAGCTTTTCCAGAGAGGCGTCGGAGAAACAACAGACGTTGTTCAGAAGGAAATGTATACCTTCGACGATAAGGGCGGCAGATCAATCACTCTTCGTCCCGAAGGTACTGCAGGCGTTGCAAGAGCATTCCTTGAGCACGGACTTTTCAACGAAGCTCTTCCCCAGAAGCTCTGCTATGTTATCAACTGCTACCGCTACGAAAAGCCCCAGGCAGGCAGATGGAGAGAATTCCAGCAGTTCGGCGTTGAAATGCTCGGCACATCCTCACCTGCAGCGGATGCAGAGGTTATTTCGCTCGCAAATGAGATTTTTGCATTCCTCGGCATTGAGAATCTTCAGCTTGAGCTGAATTCAATCGGCTGCCCCGAATGCAGAAAGAATTACCATAATGCACTCAGAGAATACTTTGAGTCCAAGAAAGAGAATCTTTGCCCCACCTGTCTTGAAAGACTCGGCAAGAATCCGATGAGAATTCTTGACTGCAAGAGCCCCGTCTGCAAGGAAATCTGCGAGGGTGCTCCCGCAATCATCGATTATATCTGCGAGGATTGCTCCGCTCACTTTGAGAGCGTCAAGAAATTCCTCGATGTTATGAACATCAGCTATGTAGTCAACCCCAGAATCGTAAGAGGTCTTGATTACTATACACGAACTGTTTTTGAATTCGTTTCAAATCAGATCGGTGCGCAGGGTACAGTCTGCGGCGGCGGACGATATGACGGACTCGTTGAAGAGCTCGGCGGCCCTCACACACCTTCGCTCGGCTTTGCGATGGGCACAGGCAGATTGCTTATGCTTCTTGAAGCGCAGGGAATCGAGCTTCCCAAACCCGGCGCCTGCGAAATTTATATCGCACCGATGGGCGAAAATGCAGCGCTTGAAGCAATGAGAATCGTTTCCGAGCTTCGCTCAAACGGTATCAGCGCTCAGACCGATGTTGCAGGCAGATCGCTCAAGGCTCAGATGAAATATGCTGACAAAATCGGCGCAAGATATACAATGGTGCTCGGCGACAACGAAATTGAGCAGGGCAAGGCAAACCTCAAGAATATGGATAAGGGTGAGGTTACCGAAGTTGAACTTGCTGACCTTGCGGAGAATTTTATGCAGTTCCTCATCAAGCAGGAAACCGATGCATTGCGTCTTTCCTTCGGCGAGGATATGGGCGATGTTGATTTATCCGCTTTGTTTTAATTCAGAAATATAAGGAGCTTACAATAAATGGATTTTATGACAGGACTTAAAAGAACCGATTATTGCGGCAACCTCCGTATCTCCGATGTCGGCAGAGAAGTTGTTGTTGCAGGTTGGGTTCAGCGTCAGAGAGACCTCGGCGCGCTTATCTTCATTGACCTGAGAGACAGAGAAGGCATCGTTCAGCTTGCTTTTGACGAATCAACCGCAAAGGATGTTTTCGAAAAGGCATCATCAGCAAGAAGCGAATATGTTCTTATGGCAAAGGGTAATGTCAGAGAGCGTTCCGCAAAGAATAACGAAATTCCCACAGGCGAAATCGAAATTGAAGTTACAGAGCTTCGCATTCTTAATAAGAGCGAAACTCCTCCCTTCGAAATCATCGAGAATTGCCAGACTGCGGAGCTTACAAGACTCAAGTACCGTTATCTTGACCTTCGCCGTCCCGACCTTCAGAGAAATATTCTTCTTCGCCACAAGATTACAAAAATCACAAGAGACTATTTTGACGAAAACGGCTTCATCGAAATCGAAACTCCCATCCTCATCAAGTCAACTCCCGAGGGTGCAAGAGACTATCTCGTGCCCAGCCGTATTCATAAGGGCAAATTCTACGCTCTTCCCCAGTCACCCCAGCTTTATAAGCAGCTTTCAATGGTTGCAGGCTTTGACAGATATATGCAGATTGCCCGTTGTTTCCGCGATGAGGACTTGAGAGCAGACCGTCAGCCTGAATTCACACAGATTGACCTTGAAATGTCATTCGTTGATATGGAAGATGTTCTTGCAATCGGCGAAGGATATATGGAAAGAGTTTTCAGAGAAGCAATCGGCGCAGAAATCAAGCTTCCTCTTCCCAGACTCACATATAAAGAGGCAATGGAGCGTTACGGCTCCGATAAGCCTGACACCCGTTACGGTATGGAAATCTATGACCTGACAGAAACTGTCAGAAACTGCGGCTTCGGCGTATTCACAGGCGCAATCGAAGCAGGCGGCAGCGTCAGAGGTATCACAGCAAAGAATGCCGTTAACATCTACACAAGAAAAGAAATCGACAAGCTTACCGAAACCGCAAGAGGTATCGGCGCAAAGGGTCTTGCATGGGTCAGAATGAATGAGGACGGCACATTCAGCTCCTCATTTGCAAAGTTCCTCACAGAGGAAGAAATGGCAGCTGTGCTCAAGACTGCAGGCGCTGAAGCAGGCGATGTTGTTATCATCGTTGGTGACACAAAGAATTCGCTTGTTCTTTCAGTTCTCGGCTCACTTCGTCAGATTGTTGCAAAGAAGCTCGACATCATCCCCGAGGGTGTTTACAACCTTCTCTGGATTACCGAATTCCCCTTCTTTGATTGGGACGAGGACAGCCAGCAGTTTGTTGCAATGCACCATCCCTTCACATCGCCTATGGATGAATGCTTCGATTACCTTGAAACAGACAAAGCTTCCGTCAGAGCGAAGGCATATGACCTCGTTCTCAACGGCGTTCAGCTTTGCTCGGGTTCAATCAGAATCACCAATCCCGACCTTCAGGGCAGAATTTTCTCCCTTCTCGGTCTGAGCGAAGAAGAGGCTCACACAAAGTTCGGCTATCTTCTTGACGCTTTCAAATACGGCGCACCTCCTCACGGCGGTATGGGTATCGGTCTTGACCGTCTTGTTATGCAGATGCTCGGATGCGAATCCCTGCGCGATGTTATCGCTTACCCGAAGGTTCAGAATGCAAGCGAACCGATGACAGACTGCCCTGCAGTTGTTGACGAAATTCAGCTTCGCGACCTCGGTATCACAGAAATGGAAACGGAAGAATAAGTCAAAAGTGAATTGTGAAAAGTGGGAAGTCGGATTCATCTGATTATATTTTCACAGCCACTGTGCTTATCACATAGAATAATGCGAAAGCATTTACAGAAAGGATGTTTTTCAATGGCAAGAGTTTACAATTTTTCGGCAGGTCCCTCAATGCTGCCCGAAAGCGTACTCAACAGAGCAGCTGCAGAAATGCTCGATTATAAAGGAAGCGGACAGTCTGTTCTTGAAATGAGCCACCGTTCGAAGGTTTATGAGGAGATTATCTTCGGAGCGCGCGACCTTTTCAAGGAGGTTATGAACATCCCCGATAATTACAGAGTTATCTTCTGCCAGGGCGGCGCATCAACTCAGTTTGCTGCAATTCCCCTCAACTTCCTTAACGGAAGCGGCAAAGCTGACTATGTTCTTTCAGGTCAGTTCTCAACAAAGGCATATAAAGAAGCACTTAAGTACGGCGAAATCAAGGTTGTCGGCTCATCAAAGGAGCAGAATTTCTCCTGCATCCCCGAGCTTGATAAGGCAAACTTCACTCCCGACGCAGACTATTTCTATATCTGCCAGAACAACACAATCTACGGCACACGCTTTGCAGAGCTTCCCGACACAGGCAACGTTCCCCTTGTTGCTGACGTTTCATCCTGCTTCCTTTCAGAGCCTATGGATGTTTCGAAGTACGGCGTTATCTACGGCGGCGCGCAGAAGAATGTTGCTCCTGCAGGTCTGACCGTTGTTATCGTCAGAGAAGACCTTCTCGGCAATGCAAGGGATTACACTCCCACAATGCTCGATTACAAGGTGCTTGCTGACAACGATTCAATGTATAATACTCCTCCCTGCTATTCCATCTATATGTGCAAGCTCGTTCTTGAATGGATCAAGAATCTCGGCGGTCTTGAAGCAATGAAGCTCCATAATGAAAAGAAATGCTCAATTCTCTATGATTTCATTGATTCCAGCAATATGTTCCACAATCCCGTCAAGAAGAGTGACCGCTCAATGATGAATGTTACATTCGTAACAGAGAGCGAAGAGCTTAACGCTCTGTTTGTTAAGGAAGCAGCAGCTGCAGGCTTTGTTAACCTTAAGGGTCACCGTTCAGTCGGCGGTATGAGAGCATCAATCTACAACGCAATGCCCATCGAAGGCGTTGAAAGACTTGTTGAATTCATGAAAGAATTCGAAAAGAAAAACTGATAGGGAGACTTTGAAATGTTTAACATTTTAACTTTAAATAAGATTTCCAAAAACGGTCTTGACCGTCTTGACAGCGCACTCTTCACTTGCGGCGACGCAATCGAAAATCCCGATGCAATTCTTGTTCGTTCCGCTTCAATGCACGAATATGAACTTTCAGAAAACACAGTTGCAATCGCAAGAGCAGGCGCAGGCGTAAACAACATTCCCATCCCTGCTTGCAGCGACAAGGGCGTTGTTGTTTTCAATACTCCCGGCGCAAATGCAAACGCAGTTAAGGAGCTTGTTATCTGCTCACTTTTCCTTGCTTCAAGAAAGGTTGCCGCATCAATGGATTGGTGCAAGACCCTCAAGGGCGAAGGCGAAAATGTAGGCAAGCTTGTTGAAAAGGGTAAGGGCAACTTTGCAGGCCCCGAAATCCTCGGCAAAACACTCGGTATTGTCGGTCTTGGTGCAATCGGCGCAATGGTAGCTGAAAGCGCAAAGGCACTCGGTATGGATGTTATCGCATACGATCCCTTTGCTGCAGGTAAGACAGATATCGCTCTCGTTGAGCTTGATGAAATCTTCGCAAAGAGTGACTATATCACACTCCACGCTCCTCTCAATGACAGCACAAGAGGAATGATTAACGCAGAAACCATCGCAAAGATGAAGGACGGCGTCAGAATCCTCAACTTTGCAAGAGGCGAGCTTGTTGCATCAAAGGATATCATTGATGCTCTTGCAAGCGGTAAGGCAGGCGCATATGTTACAGACTTCCCCACCGACGAGCAGCTCGGCGCAGAGGGTGTAACAGCAATTCCTCACCTCGGCGCTTCAACTCCCGAGAGCGAAGAAAACTGCGCAATGATGGCAGCTGACGAAGTTGCAGCTTACCTCACAAAGGGCGTAATCAAGAATTCCGTTAACCTTCCCAACACCTGCCTTGCAGAAAGCTTTGCAGTTCGCACCTGCTTCATCCATAAGGAGAATGCAGATGAATTTGCCGCAAAAGCAGAGGCAGCCGCAAAGGCAGCAGGCGCAAGCGTTACATCAATCTTCACCGCCAACAAGAAGGATATGGGTTACACCGTAATCGATACCGACAAGGCATTCGATGCCGATGTTGAAGGCGCAATCAGAGTAAGAACAATCTGAACATAAAAAATCAACCGCCGAGGTCAAATCCCTCGGCGGTTTTTTCTATATAGTAATGTGGGTATATCAGCTCAAAAGCTGGGTGATTTCTCTTGAGATAAGCGCGAAGATGTTTCTGATTGCGCCGATGAATTCTTCAAAGAAATTATTATATGTCTTATAAGGCTCGTCAACCTGAAGCTCGAATCTTGCGTTGCCCTTTTTGACGCTTCCTTCGTATGTGTAGGTTTCGTTATCGAAGTTTTTGATATCATCTTCGTAAATGGTGAAAACGCGGAGACCGTAAGGGCCTGTTTTTGCGAATTCGCATCCGAAGGTGAAGCCGAGCTCAATGCCGTCCCAGGTGCCTGTCCAGCCTGCGGTGTGCCAATGGCCGAAATATGCGCCGAGAATATCGCCCTGTTTTTTCCAGGAGGTAAACTGCTCGGTTGTCTGACCGGGAGCGATTGCGCCTGCATAATAGCCGTTTGCAAGGTCCTTGTTGAGTCGGTAATACTTGCCGCCTTCGGAAACTGCACCCTCATCCCAGAAATTGCATTCTTCGAAGAGGTTGCCCATATCGTTAACGGGAATGTGCTGGAAAAGAAGGGCAGGCACAGGCTCGCCGCCGTTTGCTTCGGCGAGAGCGGTGCTCTTCGATTCATACCACGCGGTCTGCTCTGCGCTGATACCGTTTCTGCCGTTATCCATCAGCCAGAGGTTAAAGGCGGTTTTGCCGTCGGAGCCGAGAATTTCGAGGTTATAGTCGATTTTTCCGTCGGCATCGTTGCTCATATCGGAAACAAGGCAGTATTCATAAGCTGAATAAATCTTAAGCCAATCCTCATTTGTGATTCCGCTGGCATAGTCATTGTTGCCCTGCGTGATTGCAAAGGGGATTTTTGCATCGTTGATTATAGAGAGAATATTATCGGTTGCAATCTTTACATTATCAAGGGTTTCTTCGTAACTGCTGACTTCAACGCCCTCGCGGAAGCTTTCGTCATCGATGCCGATATCACCTGCGCGGCTGTCCTCAACGATATCGCCTGTGATGATAACAAGGTCGGGCTCGAATTCCTCAAGGGAAAGCTTCACGAAATTGATGAGGTCATATGCGGCGTAGCGGTCATCCTGGGGGTCGGAAATCTGCAGAATTTTAAATTCACCGTCCGAGCCGAATTCAAGGGCAGAATCCTCTGCGCTTACAAAGGTGCAAAGGGAAAACATAACCGCCGCGGCAAGAATTACACTGATTAATTTTTTCATACTGACTCCTTAAAATTAATATTTGTCCATACTTTCGACATCGAGCACGAAGACGGTTGCACCGCCGACGGTAACTTCCTCTTCGAGGCTGTCATTCTGAAGTCCTCTGCCGAGAGAATTGGTTGTCATTGCAACCTTGCTTCTTGTCATCGAGTATTCGCGGATAATTTCCTTTGCGCGAGCAACTCGGTCATCTTCTGCGCCGATGAGAAGGGTAGTGTTGCCAATCATAAGGAAGCCGCCTGTTGTGGAAAGCTTGGTTACGCTGTAGTTTTCTTTGGTGAGGGTTGCGGATACAACCGCGCTGTCATCGTTATTTACAATTGCAAGAATAAGTTTCATTTCAATTTTCATCCTTTCGTTATTTATGCGCGTGAGTTATCCCTTACATATCGGGAAGAATGAGCTTCTGACTGCGTTTATCAAGCTCATAGATATTGGGGATTTCGTAGCGGTTATCGTTACCGTCCTTGATGAGGATTCTCTTATCGTAAAACATCTTCATTGACTGAATGTGGTTGATGATTTCGAAGGTGTAGTTTCCTCTGTCGGTCTCGACATTCCAGAGCCAGATTTTATGCTTTTCGCTTCGGCTGATGAGCCTTGTAATCTTCGGAATTCGGTAGTATTCCTCAAGGCATCCGAGGAGCAACGCCTTCTGCGAAGGCTCCATATCATCGAGCCTGCGGATGATGAATTGTTCATCGCCGTTTTCGTCGAGGAAGGTGATATATTCCGAAAGACCGCTGACGGGGAAAAGTCTGCGCGGCTCAAGATTTTCGAATTTTTCGCCTGTGTAAAACTCAACATCGCAGAAGATTTTGTCTTTTACGGTTATGCGAATCTGGTTGCTGTCAATAAAATTTCGTGCCACAGTGACTCCTCCTTATTCAAAATTTTCTTCAGCTTTCTGGGCGGCAACCTGCTCGCTCATTGACTGAATCTGAATCAGCTTATAGTATTTGCCCTTGAGCGCCATAAGCTCTTCGGGCGAGCCGAATTCGATGATGTTACCCTTATCAACAACGATAATTTTGTTTGCCTTTCTCAATGTTGAAAGACGGTGGGCAATCATAAGAGTTGTTCTGCCGCGGATGAGGCGGTCAATGGCATCCTGAATGAGCTTTTCTGTTTCGGAGTCAACGGCGGAGGTTGCTTCGTCAAAGATGAGGATACCCGGATTCTTAAGAACGGCTCGGGCGATTGAAAGACGCTGTTTTTCGCCGCCCGAAAGACCGACACCTCTTTCGCCAAGCATTGTATCGTATGCATCGGGAAGGCGCGAGATGAAGCCGTGAGCGTTTGCGATATCGGCGGCGTTGAGCACCTGCTCGGGATGTGCGTTGGGAACGGAATAGGCGATGTTATTGAAAATTGTGTCGCGGAACATCATAGGCTCCTGCTGAACATAACCTATCTGTGTTCGGTAATATGACATATCGATATCGCGGATATTGACTCCGTCAACGAGGATTTCGCCTTCATAATCGTCATAGAAACGCATAAGAAGATTGATGAGAGTTGATTTACCCGAGCCTGTTGTGCCGACAATACCGACAACATCGCCAGGCTCGATAACGAAGTTTATATCGTTGAGAACTTTCTTTGAGCGGTCAAAGGAGAAGTTGACATTTCTGAATTCTATTTTGCCCTGCATAACGCCAAGCTCGGAGCCTTTGCCGAAATCGTGTTCAGGCTCGGCGGTGATGATATCAAGAACTTTTTCGGTTGATGCGAGAGCGTTCTGATATGAGTCACTCAAGCTTGCGAAGAAGTTGACGGGCGCGTAGAACATCGTTGTATAGGTGATGAACGAAACGAGAACACCGAGTGAGAGGTTTTCGGGGGTATCGATTACCATATTGCCGCCCACAAACCAGATGATAACGGAGCCACAGGTAATCAGGAAGGTCATCGCCGCAGGGAAGATTGCCGAAACCTTCGCGGCTTTTTTATCTTCTTTAAACCAGTCATCAACATAATGATTGAACTTTTTGATGGTCTTATCTTCTTTTGAGAATGATTTGACAATTCTGATACCCGGAATTGTATCGGCAAGGATATTTGAAATCGAAACGCTTCTTCGCCAGATTCTGCGGTAAAGAGGGCCGATTTTTTTGCCGAAGGTACGGCTGCAGACAACAACTATCGGAACGGGGATAAGCGAAAGGAGGGTTAATCTCCAGTTCATACTGAGCATTATGACGATAATGCCAATCATCATAAAGAGCTGAACAACCGCTTCCTGCGTTATTCGGAGCATAAACTGCTGAAGGACGGTTGTGTCGGAATTGACTCTGTTGATAACCGAGCCTGTTGAAGTCTTGTCATAAAACTTCATGGGGAGATACTGCGCTTTGGAATAAATTTCTTTCTTCAGGTCGGCGATGATTCCGTCGCCCGCAATACGCAGGATATATGAGCGCAGAGCGCCGATTGCATACTGCGCAAAGTATACGCCGAGAAGGAAGGCGATGACGATGATGAGCATCTTTTTATCCTTGCTCGGGATGATTGTGTCAACCATCATACTCGTTACATACGGAGGGACAAGAGCCGCACCCGTTGTAATTATTGAAAGGAAAATGCAGAGTATGAGCTGAGGCATATGGGGCTTTATGTAGCGGTAAAGAATGGATGCCATCTTCTTTTTGCCTTGGCAGTTAAGACAGTCGGCATTCGGCGAAGAAAGCTTTCTGCCGCATTTGGGACAGAATGAACGAAGATTTCTGAAGGTTGATTCAACGGCGGCAAGTCTGCTTTCAACAGTTTCGCCGTCATTGACCTTTGAAATGAAATCAGCAACCGCATCGCACATATCGGCAATTGCGAAGGTGAATCTCATCAGGTCAATCGTTGAGCCGCCTGTTGTTTTTGCTTTCAGGACAGCGTTGCCGTACATACGCTTGACGGAAATTTCGGCAATGTTAACGAAATCAAGGCTGATGAAGCCCTCGTCAAAGCCGTCGCTGATGGCAACAATGCGTTTATCGGTAACATAGACAGCGCCTTCTCCGTAGTTGCTGTCAACAGCAAGGTCGCCCACAACCGCAAAAAGAGGTTTCTCATTCCCTTTGAATTCTTTTTCGGCAATTGCGGAAATGCTTGCACTTGCAGGCTTATTAATCAGCAAGTCCTTTGGAATCATATTCTTCACTCCTTTAAATATGCTCTTATTTATAAGGATTTTGACTTCATTTTATGTCTGATTTTTTTATAAGTCAACAGTATTTTGCAAATTTTTTGTGATTTTGCGTGCAATACAAAATAAACCTTATGCCTGCATGGGAATGCAAACATAAGGTTACTGTGATTAAATGAATTTTGCGATATTTTCTTTGATAAAAAGACCTGCAACTCGGCAGATTTCGTCGGCGGAAACAAGCTTTGAAAATTCCTTATCGAGCGCGGAAATTTCTTCGGGGAAGAAGGATGTATCTTCGTTATCCGAATCAAAAGCTTTGTATTCTTTTTCGAAAATTGCACAGATATCTTCGCCGAAAAGCAATTTAACGGCGTTGAAGGATGCGCCTGTGAGAGGCTGACCGTTTGCTTTGAAGAATCCGCTGAGCGCATTTGTGCCGTCTTCAACAACAAACGAGAGGGCATAGATATTGCGCTGCTCATCGGTGAGAGCATCGAATTCAGCCGTCATATCGGCGGCATCAGATATTTTTTTCTGAAGATTGAGTGCGACACCTTTGAAAAGTCTTTCGGGCTCGGCTGATGAAGCGAGGCTTTCGGTCAGAATTGCAAATTCATTGCGAAGCTCGTTTTCTTCCTTGATTTTTTTCATTGTTTTTTCGTTTGCGGCGTATCTTTTTGAGCTTGCCTGCGCCGCTTTGATGCAGACGAAAACAGTCAGAAGCGTGACCGCGACCAAAACTGCAATCCAGACGGGATGGTCAATGAAATACTGAAACATTGCTTACTCCTCCTCGGTAAGAATCTTATAAATATCGCCTTTCTTGAAGCCGCTTTCTTTTGCGGCGGTTTTGGCGGCAGCGGTTTTTGTTTCGCCCTTTGCGATAAGCTCGTTTGCGTAGGCAACTGCCTGCTCGAAGGTCATTTCCTCGGCTTCTTTTCTCGGCGCGCCCGAGATGATGAGCACGATTTCGCCCTTCAACTGCTCCTCGGAATATTTTTCCGCGGCGGCGCAGAGGGTTGTCCTGATAACTTCTTCGTGAATTTTTGTCAGCTCGCGCACGATTGCGATTTCCCTGTCACCCAAAGCGGCGGCAAGGTCAGCAAGCGCGGCTGAAAGTTTATGCGGTGCTTCGTAAAAAATCATCGTTCTTTCTTCATTGATGAGGGAATTGATGATATATTTTCTTTCGTTTTTTTCAACAGGGAGAAATCCTTCGAAGGTGAAACGCCTTGACGGCATACCTGAAACTGCGAGCGCGGTTGCGAATGCGCAGGGACCCGGCACAGCTTCAACCCTGATTCCTCTTTCGATGCAGAGTTTAACGAGGTCTTCGCCGGGGTCGGAAATTGCAGGCATACCTGCGTCAGTTATGATAACTCCGTTTTCGCCTGAAAGCAATTTATCGGCAATAAACGGACCTCTCTCAAATTTATTATGCTCAAAATAACTGATAAGCGGCTTTTTGATTCCGAAATGATTGAGCAGTCTGAGGCTGACGCGTGTATCTTCGGCGGCTATGAAATCGCATTTTTCAAGCGTTTCAAGCGCTCGTGGAGAGATGTCACCGAGATTGCCTATCGGAGTGCCGACAACATATAAAATTCCGCTCAATTATTTTCACCTCGGTTTTCAAGAAGATAATCTCCGTAAATATTTTTCATTTCGTCAGAGTATCCGTTTTCGCCGTAGACAAAAAGCTCGGGCTCAACGGACATTCCGCTTTTACCGCCGCGTCTGCCTTCAACAAGGGCGAGCCACGGTGCTTTGCCTGCGCATTTTGAAACAAGGCGGAGTCTTTTCGGCTCGATTCCTGCCGCTTTCATCTCAAAGAAAAGCTCGCAGAGTCGCTCGGGACGGATACACATACACAGTTTACCGCCGAAGTTGAGAAGCTTCGCCGCAACGGTGCAGATATCGGTGAAGGTGCACATCGTTTCGTGCCTTGCGATTTTGTCAGCACCCGATGCGCTCTCAATTCCTGCGCCGCTTTTTTTATAGGGCGGATTCATCGTCACAATATCAAAGCAACCGAAGGGAACAATTCCCTTGAGTGCCTTGAGGTCGGCATTGACAGCGGTGAGTCTTTCGGAGAGATTGTTGAATTCAATTGCCGCTTCGATTTGCTCCGCTCCGAGAGGCTGAATTTCAACGGCGGTAATTTTGCCTGTTGTTTTTTTGCACCAGAGCAGAGGAATGATTCCGCATCCCGAGCCGAGGTCGCAGCAGACGGATTTTTTGGTCGGTGAGGCGAAGTGTGCGAGTAAAACTGCATCAGTACCGAATGTATGAGCCTCGGATACAAACGCGGTTATTCCGCCGCCGAGATATTCCTGCCGAAATTCCATAACAGCCTCCTTATAGTTATTACATTATATTATATCATTTTCGATTGCAAATGTAAAGAAAAGAAACCGCATCGGATGCAGTTTCTTTCAGAGAATTATGATTTTTTCTTTGATGTCAGAGCAATAATGAAAATTGTTGAAATAATCATTGCCATACCGACGATATCCGTCAGCGAAAATTCGCTTCCGAGCCATAATGCGGAGATAACCGACGCGGAAACAGGCTCGATGCTTGAGATGATGCCCGACCTTGTAGGTCCGATGAGGCGGACACCTTCGAGGAAGAATGCGTAGGCAATGACCGTTCCGAGAATGATGATTGCGAAAAGCGAGAGTATGAGCTGAGGCGATGTCTGCGGAGCAGTTTCCCACGGTCTGAAAACGGGCATAAGACCGAGACCGCCGAGGGTCAGTCCCCATCCGAGGACGGTTGGAGTGTCCGAAACTTCAAAAAGAGGAGCGGGTAGGAGAGAATAGCAGACGAGGAATACCGCCGAGAGAAGTCCCCATACGAGCGCCTTTGTTGATATTGCGAAGCCGCTGAAAGAGCCGCCCGTTGCAATCAGGAAAGTGCCGCCGATTGCAAGAATAATCGAAACCGCTTCCTGCCAGATGGGGAGCGCCTTGTTTTTAAGACACATAAAAACAAGAATCATTGCAGGCGAGAGATACTGCAAAACCGTTGCTATACCTGCGTTTGAAAGCTCGATTGCTCGGAAATAGGAAAATTGGCACATCACAAGACCGAGCAATGTGAAAAGCAACATCGAGGTGATGTTTTTTCTGCCCTTCCAGACGCTGAAAATCCTGCCTTTATTTTTTATTGTGCAAAAAACAAGAAGAATAATGCCTGCCGAAAGCAATCTTATCGGCACAAGCCAGCTTGCGGTTGCGTTGCATTCGGAAAAAATATATTGACCGCAGCATCCTGAAAATCCCCAGAGAATTCCGCTGGTTAAGGTCAGGATAAGTCCGACGGATGTTTTTGACTTTTGTTCCATTTTTTTATCTGCCTTTGTATGTATTTCAATGAATAATACCATAATATATTATAAAATGCAACAGGTGAGCGGTGCATAAAGGTCAAAGTCAGTCTGATTTTTGTTAAAAGGTCAAAAAGTCAGAAAAACGAGAAAATTGAAGAAAAAAAGAGATAATCGAAGATAATCAGCGAAATTCAGGGTCAAATAATCAAATTTGACCTTTTCTGACCTTTGACCTTTGACGGATTCAGGTCTATAATGCAGTTGTAAGGTCAAAGAAAGTCAAAGTCAAAAACGCGTAATTATACAAACCTCAACATAAGGAGATGATATAATGAACCTGAGCAATGAAATAGCAAGAATGCTGATGGAAATGCTTGAGCAAAACGGCACAACGGAAATTCAGCGAAACGAGCTTGCGCAGACTCTCGGATGTGTGCCGAGCCAGATAAACTATGTTATTTCGTCAAGATTTACGCCCGAGCACGGCTATATTGTTGAAAGCCGAAGAGGTGGCGGCGGTTACATCAAGATTACGAGGGTCAGCCTTGATAATTCCTCCGCCATTATGCGCACCGTAAATCATATCGGCGACGATATTGATTTTTCGGTTTGCAGAGCGCATATTCTGAATCTGCTCAATGCAGGAGTTATTGATAAGAATTCGGCAAGGCTGATTGCTGCCGCAACGGGGGACAATGCATTGCGTATGCTTCCTCCTCAGGTCAGAGGCAGAATCAGGGCATCGGTTTTCAAGCAGATGCTTCTTGCAATTGAAGAATAATTAAAGAAAGGGTGACAGATTATGTTATGTCAGAATTGCAAAAAGAATGAAGCAACAACACATCTTAAGCAGATAATCAACGGCGATATGGCAGAGAGCCATCTTTGCTCGGAATGCGCCTCCCATCTCGGATATTCCGATATGTTTTCGGGATTCGGTCTGAATTTGTCGGGACTTTTTAGCAGTTTTCTCGGCGATATGATGCCTTCAATTCCTGCATCATCTGCACCGAGATGCCCTGGATGCGGCGCCTCATTCAGCGACATTGCGAAAGAGGGAAAGGTCGGATGCGCGGAATGTTACAGGACATTTTATGATAAACTTCTGCCGTCAATCCAGAGGATTCACGGCAAAATCAAGCACAGCGGTAAGGTCAGCCAGAGTGCACCTGCCGAGGTGAAGGTTGAAACAAAGGAAGAGCGAATTGCAAAACTCCGAACTCAGATGAATGATGCCGTTGCAAAGCAGGAATTTGAGTTGGCGGCAAAAATCAGAGATGAAATCAAGGCTATCGAAGAAGGGGGCGAAAAATGATGGGCAAATGGTATATAGAAAAAGGCGACCAGGGCGATGTTGTTTTAAGCACACGCATCCGTCTTGCACGAAATCTTGAAGAATTTCCTTTCCCTTCAAGGCTCGATGCCGAGGGAAAAAACAGGGTCAACAGCCTTATTAAAACAGCACTTTTCGAGAATGACAGCAACGGTTTCAGCTATATCGAGATGAAGGATATCACGCGCAGGCAGGCGGTTTCTCTTGCAGAGCGCCACCTCATCAGCCCCGAATTCGCCGCAAAAAAAGACGGCAGCGCACTTATGCTTTCGGATGATGAGAGCGTGAGCATTATGCTCTGCGAAGAAGACCATATCAGACTTCAGGTTATGAAGGCAGGTCTTGCTCTTGAAGAGGCTTATGATATCGCCGATAAGCTTGACAGCCTGCTTGATTCAAGGCTCAACTATGCTTTTGACGAGAGAATCGGCTATCTCACCGCTTGCCCGACGAATCTCGGCACTGCAATGAGAGCGTCCGTTATGCTTCATCTGCCTGCTCTTACAAGATGCGGTCAGATAAGTCGCCTTGCAAACACTGTTTCAAAGCTCGGTCTTACAATCAGGGGAGCTTACGGAGAAGGCTCACGGGCAAGCGGAGATATTTATCAGATAAGCAATCAGATTACGCTCGGAATAACCGAGGAAACTGCGATTGCAAACCTCAAATCCATCGTTTTGCAGCTTGTCGGTCAGGAAAGAGCCGCGGCGGCAAAGATGGTCAAGAATCCTGCTGACGAGGATAAGATTTTCAGAGCATACGGACTTCTTAAATTTGCCCGTCTGCTCAGCACAGATGAGCTTATGGAGCTGATTTCGCTTGTGCGCCTCGGTGCGGCAAGGGGAATTCTTGATGTGAACATTGAAAAATTAAACGAACTTATTGTCAATATGCAGCCTGCAACGGTCAGCGCGGCAAACGAAAATGCAGATACCGCTCCTGCAAGGGATAAAATAAGAGCGGATGCCGTGCGAAAGGCACTTGCGGACTGATACATCCTGGGGGGGATAAAATGTACAGATTCACAGGCTTTACGCAGAAAGCAAATTCAGCACTCAACAGTGCAATATCATCGGCAGAAAATTTCGGTCACACCTATGTAGGCAGTGAGCACATACTGCTCGGTCTGCTTTCGGAGAGCGGCGGTATGGCGTATACCGCGCTCACCGCGAGGAAGGTGACCTTCGGCGATGTGGAATCAATTATCCGCAACAGTATCGGGGTCGGCTCACCGACGGTGCTTTCGCCGAATGATTTTACGCCGAGGGCAAAAAACATCATCGACACAGCCATTTTGCAGGGCAAAGGGATGGGTCATTCATATATCGGCACAGAGCATATTCTGATGGGTATCATCAGGGAGGGCACAGGCGCGGCAACCGAAATTCTTTCGCAGCTCGGAATTCAGCCGCAGGATTTGCTCGGCGACATCACAACCGCTCTCGGCAGCAATTCCTCGGGCGGAAAAGTCAGGAGCAACAAGGAAAAAGAAAAATCAGGCGCGCCGACCCTTGAGCAATACGGCAGAGACCTCACTCTGATGGCGAATCAGGGCAGAATTGACCCTGTTATCGGCAGAGAGAATGAGATTGAAAGAGTTATTCAGATTCTCAGCCGAAGAACAAAAAATAATCCCTGCCTGATTGGTGAGCCGGGCGTCGGCAAAACCGCCATTGCAGAGGGACTTGCGCTCAAGATTGCAACGGGTGAAGTGCCCGAGCTTCTGCGCAACAAACGAATTGTTACTCTTGACCTTACAGGTATGGTCGCAGGCACGAAATACAGAGGTGATTTTGAGGAGAGAATCCGCAACATTATCGGCGAGGTCAATAAAGCAGGCGATATAATTCTTTTCATCGATGAGGTGCATACGCTTATCGGCGCAGGCTCTGCGGAGGGTGCGGTTGATGCGGCGAATATTCTCAAGCCTTCGCTTGCAAGGGGTGAAATTCAGGTCATCGGCGCAACAACGCTCGAAGAATACCGCAAACACATCGAGAAGGATGCGGCGCTTGAAAGAAGATTTCAGCCCGTTACCGTCGGTGAGCCTTCGGAGGATGAAGCAATCGGAATCCTCAAAGGCCTGCGCGATAAATATGAGGCGCACCACAAGGTCAGGATAACCGACGGAGCAATTATCGCGGCGGTCAAAATGTCATCGAGATATATCGGCGACAGGTATCTGCCCGATAAGGCGATTGACCTTGTTGATGAAGCGGCATCGAGAGTCAGACTCCGCGCATTCACCGCACCGCCCGATCTCAAAGCGCTTGAAGAAAAGGTGAAGTCTCTCGGCGAAGAGATGGAATCGGCGGTCAAGGCGCAGGATTTCGAGAGGGCAGCCGCACTCCGCGACGAAAAAGGTACAGCCGCTAAAGAGCTTGAAAATGAAAGAAAGCTCTGGAAAGAGAAAAACACCCGAGTGACGGGTGAGGTTACCGAGCAGGAAATTGCCGCAATTGTTTCGCAATGGACAGGAATTCCTGTTATTCAGTTAACAAAAGAAGAGAGCGAAAGACTTCTCAATATGGAAACCGAGCTTCACGAAAGAATCGTCGGTCAGGATGAGGCGGTCAGCGCGGTTGCGAGGGCAATCCGCAGGGGCAGAGCGGGTCTTAAAGACCCGAAAAGACCGACAGGTTCGTTCATTTTCCTCGGCCCGACAGGTGTCGGCAAAACCGAGCTTTGCAAAACCCTTGCCGATTCAATGTTTGGCGACGAAAACGCGATGATAAGGCTCGATATGAGCGAATATATGGAAAAGCATACGGTTTCAAGGCTTGTCGGCTCGCCGCCCGGATATGTGGGTTATGATGAAGGCGGTCAGCTTACCGAGAAGGTGCGCCGCAGACCCTATTCGGTCATTCTTTTTGATGAAATCGAAAAGGCACACCCCGATGTTTTCAATATGCTTCTGCAGATACTTGAAGACGGAATTCTGACCGATTCGCAGGGCAGAAGAGTTGATTTCAAGAATTGCGTTATCATTATGACATCGAATGTCGGCGCAAAGCAGATTGCAGGCGGCGGCGCAGGTGTGCTCGGATTTTCCGCAGACGGAGCGCAGTCACGCACCGACAAGAGCATTCACGATGCCGTTATGACGGAGCTTAAAAACGTTTTCCGACCCGAATTTCTCAACAGGGTTGACGATATCATCGTTTTCCGTCAGCTTACGAAGGAAAATATCAACGAAATCGCAAGAAGAATGCTTTCGGGTCTTTCAAAAAGAGTCAGGGAGCTTGATTTTGAGCTTGATTTTGCGGAGAATGCGGTTTCTGCAATCGGAAATGCAGGCTTCGACCCCGTTTACGGCGCAAGACCGCTCAGAAGAGCAATTCAGCAGAGAATTGAGGATAAACTCTCCGAAAAACTTCTTGAAGGCGCGATGGAAAACGGCGCAAAATATATCTGCAACTACGAAAACGGAGAATTCAGATTTGATAAGGCATAAAAAATCCCCGTCCGAAAAGCTCGGATGGGGATGATTTTTTAGTTTTTGAGGCTCTGCATCGGGGCAGGGATTCTGCCGCCGCGGTTGATGAATTTTGCAGGGGAGTATGTTGAAAGAGGCATAACGGGGCCGCTTCCGAGAAGTCCGCCGAAGCTCAATTCTTCGCCGACCTGCTTGCCGATTGCAGGGATAACTCTGACGGCTGTGGTCTTGGAGTTGACCATACCGATTGCGGCTTCGTCAGCGATGATTGCGGAGATAACCTCTGCAGGAGTGTCGCCGGGAATGTTGATCATATCAAGACCGACGGAGCAAACCGCTGTCATAGCTTCGAGCTTATTGAGGGTCAGGCATCCGCATCTTGCGGCATCAATCATACCTGCGTCCTCCGTAACGGGAATGAATGCGCCCGAGAGACCGCCGACATGGGATGATGCCATAACGCCGCCCTTCTTGACTGCATCATTGAGCAGAGCGAGAGCCGCTGTTGTGCCGTGGCAACCGCAGCATTCGAGACCCATTTCCTCAAGAATATGAGCAACGGAGTCGCCGATTGCAGGGGTGGGAGCGAGTGAAAGGTCAACGATGCCGAAGGGTACGCCGAGTCTGCGCGAAGCTTCGCTTGCAACAAGCTGACCCATTCTTGTGATTTTGAATGCGGTTTTCTTGATAAGGTCAGCAACGGCTGTGAGGTCGCAATCGCCTGCCTTCGCAAGAGCCGCTCTTACAACACCGGGACCTGAAACGCCGACATTGATAACGCAATCAGGCTCGCCTGCGCCGTGGAATGCACCTGCCATAAAGGGGTTATCCTCGGGAGCGTTGCAGAAAACAACGAGCTTTGCAGGGCCGATGCAATCTCTGTCTGCGGTAAGCTCTGCGCTTCTTCTGACAACCTTACCCATAAGAGCAACGGCATCCATATTGATGCCCGATTTTGTTGAGCCGATGTTGACGGAGGAGCAGATGTGGTCGGTGACGCTGAGCGCTTCGGGAATTGCTTCGATAAGCTCTCTGTCGCCGGGGCCGAAGCCCTTCTGCACAAGGGCGGAAAAACCGCCGAGGAAGTTGACTCCGCAGGCAACCGCCGCTCTTTCAAGAGTTTTTGCGAGTTTAACGGCGTCTTTATCCTCGCAGGAAGCGAGAATCATTGCCGCAGGAGTAACGGAAATTCGTTTATTGATGATGGGGATACCGAATTCCTTCTCAATCTGTTCGCCTGTTCTGACAAGATCCTTTGCATAGCGTGTGATTTTGTCATAAACCCTGCCGCACATAACATCGATGTCGCTGTGGCAGCAATCGAGCAGGGAAATACCCATCGTAATTGTTCGCACATCCAGGTGTTCATCCTGAATCATGGTTATTGTTTCAAGAATATCTCTTGCGTTAAGCATTACGGTCTACCTCTCCTCAGATTGTGTGCATTGCGTTGAAGATGTCCTCGTGCATAGCGTGGATGGAAAGTCCCATTTCGTTGCCTGCATTCTGGAGCATCTCTGCAAACTCGGTGAAAGGAATGTCTGACTTGGTGATGTCAACCATCATAATCATTGCAAACATATCCTGAAGGATAGACTGTGTTACCTCAAGAACATTTATATTGTGGTTTGAGCATTCTGCGGAAACCTTTGCAAGAATACCGACCATATCTTTACCGATAACTGTGATAACTGCTCTCATATTAAACCTCCGGTTCAGTTAAAAATGAATAGTGAAGAGTGAATAGTTAAGGAAGGGCTTCGCCCTTACCCGATATTATCTGATAACTTCCAAAATCTCCGAAATATCGTGCACAACAAATTGTGCGGCGGTTTCGGGGGTTTCTTTTCTTGTGAAAAGGCAACCGAAGCATCCTGCGTTGATGCCTGAAAGGACATCGATTTCCCTGTCGCCGATCATAACTGTTTCGCCGCGGTCAAGACCGTAGGTGTCGCAGATATAATTTACCGCATCGGGTGCAGGTTTTGATGGGAAGTTATTTGATGAATCAACGAACGCGGTGAAGAATTTCTTCATACCGTATTTTTCGAGATAATACTGCGATGTTTCGAATCCTCTGTGAGTATAGAGGAAATGCTTTTTGCCGTCATTGAAAAGAGTTTCAAGGACTTTGTATGTATTCTCAAAGGGGACGGCAATCGGGCGAAGGGCATAGTTATGCTCGTGATTGCGGAAAACTGCCTTTTCTTCTTCGCTGACATCGTAATGCTCAAAAGCGTGAGCAAAGGTTATCTCAAGAAGTGCTTTTGCTTCGTCATAATCGGCATCCTTGCCGAATTCGGAGAGTGCCTTGATGAAGGCGGATGTTATATGGGGGTAGCTGTCAAACAGCATACCGTCAAAATCCCAGATATAATTTTTCATAAATCAAAAACCGTTGGGATTCATTGACTGCCAACGCCAGGAATCCTCGCACATTTCGTCGATACCTCTGATTGCTTCCCAACCAAGCTCTGCCTTTGCCTTTGAGGGGTCGGAGAAGCAGGTTGCGATGTCACCGGGACGGCGGTCAACGAGCTTATAAGCAACGGTCTTGCCGCTTGCCTTTTCGAATGCTTTTACAACATCGAGCACACTGTAGCCTGTGCCTGTGCCGAGATTGTATGTTGAGCAACTCTTTTCTGCAAGAACTTTTTCAACAGCCTTGATGTGACCGAGTGCAAGGTCAACAACGTGGATATAGTCGCGCACACCTGTGCCGTCGGGAGTGTCATAGTCAGCGCCGAAAACGCTGAGGAATTCTCTTCTGCCGATTGCAACCTGTGCGATGTAGGGTACAAGGTTATTGGGGATTCCGTTGGGGTCTTCGCCGATTCTGCCGCTCTTATGCGCGCCGATGGGGTTGAAATAACGGAGAAGGCAGACGCTCCATTCGTTATCCGATGCGAAGAGGTCCTTGAGGATTCTTTCGATATAGAGCTTTGTTGTGCCGTAGGGATTTGTTGTTTTACCCTCGGGCATATCTTCCTTGAGGGGAGAGGGGTTTTCGCTTCCGTAAACTGTTGCGGATGAGCTGAAAACAATTTTCTTGCAGCCTGCAGCCTTCATTGCTTCGCAAAGAATAACTGTGCCGCCGATGTTGTTATCATAATATTCAAGGGGTTTTTCGCAGCTTTCGCCGACTGCCTTGAGTCCTGCGAAATGAATTACAGCCTCGATACTGTTTTCTGCAAAAATCTTATCAAGACCTGCGCGGTCACGGATATCGCATTCGTAGAATTTAACATCCTTGCCTGTGATTTCTTTGATGCGATTTACACTTTCGCTCTTGCTGTTGCAGAGATTATCGAGTATAATGGTATCATAACCTGCATTGAGAAGTTCCACAACGGTGTGTGAGCCGATGAAGCCTGCACCGCCTGTTACGAGAATTGACATATTTCAACCTCCGTTATATAATTATACAATATTAATTATAAATATATTTAAAAGAAAAATCAACGGAAATGCAGACAATATTTCACGCAAAGGATGTGTATTTTTTGGTCAGCTTCGAGAATTTGCGCAATGATAAGGAAATTCTTGCTTACATAAGGTCGGCGGACAGCGTTCTGGACGCAATCGGATACACCGAGCACGGTATGGCTCACGCGGTTAAAGCGGGTGAGGATGCCAGCCGAATCCTTGACGCTCTCGGCTATGATGAGCATACCTGCGAGCTTTCAAAAATCGCAGGCTTGCTTCACGATATAGGTAACACAATCAACCGCACAGACCACGCGCAGAGCGGCGCATTCCTTGCGTTTGAATTGCTTCGCGCAAGAGGTTTCGATTATAACGATGTTATCGCGGTTGCAACAGCTATCGGTCATCACGACGAAAAAACCGCAGCTCCCGTTACTCCGATTGCCGCGGCTCTGATTCTCGCGGATAAGAGCGATGTAAGAACATCGAGAGTAAGAAACAGAGATACGGTTTATAATGATATTCACGACAGAGTAAATTACGCGGTTTTCAGCTCAAAGCTGGATGTTGACAGCGAAAAGCGACTGATAATGCTGACGATCAGAATCGATACTCTGATTTGTCCCGTTATGGAATATTTTGAGATTTTCCTTGAAAGAATGGTGCTCTGCAAGAAGTCTGCGGAATCTCTCAAATGCAATTTTGAACTTATTATCAACGATACGAGGTTACTGTGATGTATAATTTAACTGACATCGGAACAGTCAAGGATATCCTTGCAAGGCACGGTTTTCATTTTTCAAAGGCACTCGGCCAGAATTTCATCATCAATCCGTCGGTCTGCCCGAGAATGGCGGAGGAAAGCGGAATTGACGAAAACAGCGGCGTTATTGAAATCGGCGCAGGTATCGGCGTTCTGACCGCCGAGCTTGCGAAAAGAGCAAAAAAGGTTGTTGTTATCGAGCTTGATACAAAGCTTCTGCCGATTCTTGACGAAACTCTCAAGGATTTTGATAACATCGAAATCATCAATCAGGATGTGCTCAAGACAGACCTTGCCGCAATAATCGAAGAGAAATTCAAGGGAATGCCCGTTTATGTCTGCGCAAATCTGCCTTATTATATCACATCGCCCGTCATTATGTCCCTGCTTGAGAGCAGACTTCCTCTCAAGGCGATAACCGTTATGGTGCAGAGGGAGGCGGCGCAAAGACTCTGCGCTCCCGTCGGAAGCCGACTTTCGGGTGCGGTAACGGTTGCGGTTGATTACTACGCCGAGGCGAAGAAGCTTTTTGATGTTTCATCAGGCTCGTTTATGCCTGCGCCGAAGGTTGACAGCTCGGTTATCAGAATGGATATCAGACCCGAGCCTGAAAATCCCGTCAGCAATGAAGAGATGTTTTTCAAAATGGTGCACGCGGCATTCGGTCAGCGCAGAAAAACAGCATCGAATTCAATCAGCTCGGGAATGGGCGTTTCAAAGGATATTGTTGCAAAGGCAATCGAAGAATGCGGATTCTCGGCATCCGTCAGAGCGGAAACTCTCACGATGCAGGAACTTGCGATGCTCAGCGAGAAAATCTGCGGATTGTTAACAAACAGTTAATTATTTCTTGACAAAAAAAGCTATATAAGGTAATATCAAAGAGATAGAGGTGCGGAAGTTAAGAGTATTTCTTTGCGCAGGGAAATCGCAGAGGATGAAAGGAGCTTTCGCCGAGATGAATGTCAGCTTGCCCGAGGCGGCATTCGTCGGGACACTGCAGAATATGCAGTGTACTGTCACGGTTGTGGAGCGCTATCATAATCTTTGATATGACAATGATTTTTGATTATGCTTCGATATACAGCCGTGTATCGGAGCATATTATTTTTTACGGAGGAAGAAAAATGACACGCAGAAACAGACTTTTTGCACTCATTATGGCAATTGCCGTTATCGGAACAATGTTCTGCACAATGGCATTCGCAACTGCAGACGCTGCGGTTGAAACAATCGGTGCAATCGAATCAAATGTTGTTACCTTTGAGGTTGACGGCGAAGCTGTTGAATATGACCTTGCAGACGGTGACGGCGCTCACGCATATGTTGATTCCTATGCGGACAACCTTACAAATGACCCCGATTTCAGACAGAATATTGCATCGGCAATCGCAACGGTACGCGAGAGCATCAGCAAGTACGCAACAATCTGGGCACTTGTTCCCCCCATCATTGCTATCGTTCTTGCACTTATCACAAAGGAAGTTTATTCCTCGCTCATCATCGGTATCGTTGTAGGCGGTTTCATTTTTGCAGGCGGCAATGTTGAAACAGCAATCAACCACGTATTGTTTGACGGCTTCGTTGCAAGCGTTTCAGACAGCTACAATATGGGTATCATAGTATTCCTTGTTCTTCTCGGAATGATGGTTTCACTTATGAACAAGGCAGGCGGCTCGGCAGCTTTCGGCAGATGGGCATCAAAGCACATCAAGACAAGAGTCGGCGCTCAGCTTGCAACAATCCTTCTCGGTTGCCTTATCTTCATCGATGACTATTTCAACTGCCTTACAGTCGGATCGGTTATGCGCCCCGTTGCAGAGGAAAAGAAGGTTTCAAGAGCAAAGCTCGCCTACCTCATCGATGCTACAGCAGCTCCTATCTGCATCATCGCTCCCATCTCATCCTGGGCAGCAGCAGTTGCAGGTTTTGCAACAGGTGCAGGCGCAGAAAGCGGCCTCAGCCTCTTCATTTCAGCAATTCCCTATAACTTCTACGCAATCTTCACAATCCTTATGATGGTTGTTATTGCAGTTGCAAAGATTGATTACGGCCCGATGAAGCTTCACGAAATGAACGCTCTTGAAAAGGGCGACCTCTTCACATCAGGCGAAAAGGTAGCTGACGATTCCGTTGACGCTAACCCCAAGGGCAAGGTTATCGACCTCGTTCTTCCCGTTGTTGTGCTCATCATTGCCTGCGTATTCGGTATGATTTATTCAGGCGGTTTCTTCAGCGGCGAAAGCTTCATCGATGCATTCTCGAATTCCGATGCTTCTGTCGGTCTTGTTATCGGCTCAGCAATCGCAATCGTATTCTCAGTTATCTATTTCCTTATCAGAAGAGTCATCAGCTTCAAGGATATTATGGCTTCTCTTCCCGACGGATTCAAGGCAATGGTACCCGCTATCCTCATCCTTACCTGCGCATGGACTCTTAAGGCAATGACCGATTCACTCGGCGCAAAGATTTACATTTCACAGCTTGTTGAAGGCAGCGCAGGTGCATTCCAGGCACTTCTTCCTGCAATCATCTTCCTTATTGCTGTTGGTCTTTCATTCGCAACAGGTACATCATGGGGCACATTCGGTATCCTCATCCCCATTGTACTCAGCGTATTCGAAGCAACAAATCCCCTTATGATTGTTTCAATTTCAGCTTGTATGGCAGGCGCGGTCTGCGGCGACCACTGTTCACCCATCTCTGACACAACAATTATGGCTTCGGCAGGCGCACAGTGCAACCACATCAACCACGTTTCAACTCAGCTTCCCTACGCATTCACAGTTGCAGGCGTATCCTTCGTAACATATGTTATCTCGGGTCTTCTTGCAGCAAAGGGACTTGCAATCGTTGCTCTTCCCATCGGTGCAGTGCTTATGGTTGGTACACTCATCGTTATCAAATCTGTTTCGGCAAAGAAAGCATAAAAACTGCATAGGTTGAATTGAGAAACGGGCGCGTCTTCGGATGTGCCCGTTTTGGTTTGGGCAAAAGAAAAAGGCTTGTACGGAATTCCGTACAAGCCTTTGTTTTTTTATTATCAGCCTTCGATGGGAGTGAATTCTGTGAATACAATCTTAACTGTTTCGCGCTTGAAATCCATTCTGTTTTCCTTGCTGATTTCGCCGACATTGAGACCGAAGAGATTAACTGTAATCTGGCTTCTGCGAGTGATTTCGCCGTTTGCATCATAGCCGATGTAGGAAACTCTGACCTTATCTTCATTCTTGCCTCTTGCGAGCACTTCGAAATCAACATAGGCATCAGCTTTCGATGTGAAACCGAGGTCATCAACAACGATGTTTCTGATTGCAACATAGGAGTTGCCGTCAGCAAAATATTCGGGATAAACAAACTTGACCGAGCCGATTTCTGTGATGAATGAGCCGTCGCCGTCAGGCTTTGTGGCGTATTCATTGACTCTTGACTGGTCCTGCTCAAGAGTTTCGGGAGCAGCGGCAGGTTTTGTTACATTGGGTACATACTGAACATCGGTTTTAGCCTCTGTTACGGGTGCGGTTGTTGCGGCATCGGAAGGAGTTTCGGGTGTTTCATTGCCGCCGCAGGATGCGAGCGAAAGGACGGATGCCGATGCGATAACAACTGCGAGGATTGCTGAGATAATTCTTGATTTTTTCATTTGAGTTTACCTCTCTTTATTTTAGTTTTCAGTATAGTCAAAAAATTCAATTTTTGCAGTGCCGAAGGGGACATTGAATAAGAATTCAAAGGTGTCGCCGTCATCGAATGAGCTGATGTTCCTTGTCAGACAGCCATTGCTCTTGATGATGTTTCCGTTTTCGTCATATGCCTTGTAGCCGATTTTCATCTGCTTATCTCTGCCCTTGGAAATCAGCTTTGCTTTTGCGAAGCCGTAAATTTCGTTTTGCGGAGCATCGATATCCTCAAACTCAACGCTTTCGATTGTTGCGTAGGTTTTGCCGAAGGTGTACCAGCTGTTGAAAACGCATTCAATCTTATGCGAGGTTTCAACATATTTTACAGGCTGGGTGACTCCGGGATAGTCACCGATGTTTTCGGCAACAGGAGCGGTCATTCCGAATTCATTCTTATAGGTGTAACTCTTCTGACCTGTTGTTATCGGCTCTTCGGGGGGCTTTGACGACGAGCACGCTCCGAAGCAGAGCAGAATCGCAAGCACCGACGCCGATGCTTTGAAAAGATTTTTCATATATGCAATTCCTTTCGGTTTATTTTTCGTTCCAACTGAATTTCGTCAGCTCACCGCGAGTTTTCAGCTCGGGGAAACCCCATTGCCTGAGCACCTCATAAACGCCGATTGCAACGGTGTTTGAGAGATTAAGGCTTCTTGCGGCGCTGTTATCAATCATCGGCAGTCTGACGCATTTATCGGGATTTTCAAAGAGCAAATCCTCGGGCAGACCTGCGGTTTCTTTGCCGAAAACAAGATAGCTGTTATCGGGATATTCGGCATCGGAATAAATTTTTGTAGCTTTTGTGGAAAAATAAAAGAAGTGACCGTCTTTATTTTTCTCAAAAAAATCGTTTAAATCCTTGTAGTATGTGATATCCAGCAGGTGCCAGTAATCGAGCCCTGCTCTTTTGAGTTTTGCATCGTCAACGCGGAAGCCCATCGGCTCAACGAGATGCAGCCTTGCTCCCGTTGCGGCGCAGGTACGGGCAACATTGCCTGTATTCTGCGGAATCTGCGGCTCAACGAGAACGATATTCAGAACTGACATTTTATAACTTCCTTAAAAACCGATTTTGCGGTCAAAATAATAATACTTTTTATTGATTGGAGGGAGAAGAATGTTTGCATCAAGCAAGGGTACGGATATCGTCAAGGGTATGGGCATCGGTATCGCCGTCGGCACGGTTGCCGCAATGGCAGGCACGGCAATGATGTCCAAAAGCGGTAAGAGAATGTGCAAGAAAACCGCCGCCAAGTGTATGAGAACAATGGAAGATGTTCTTGACGGAATATCCTCGATGACCCGATAAATCAGCTGTTGAAGCTGCTCATCGCCTTGTCAATATCGCCGCCGACCATCAATTCAACGGCGTCGCAAGCCTTTTCGCAGGCATCGGCAAGAGCTTTGAGTTCATCCTTTTTGAAGGCGGAAAGCACCCAGTCTGCAAGGTCATATTCGGGGTGGGGCTTTTCGCCGACTCCGAGCTTGATTCTCGGGCATTTATCGGAGTTCATCTGAAAAATGATGTTTTTCATTCCGTTGTGACCGCCGTCGCTTCCCTTGCGGCGGATGCGGAGTTTACCGCAGGGCAGGGAAATATCGTCAAAAACAACGATAATCTTTTCGGGCGGAATCTTATAAAACTGCGCCGCCTGACGCACAGCCTCGCCGCTGAGATTCATAAATGTCTGCGGTTTCATCAGCAGGCATTTGTGACCTGCGAGGTCAACAAGACCCGTAACGGCCTTGTACTGAATTTTATTGATGCTTACGCCGTGCTTTTCAGCAAGAATATCGGCAAAAATGAAGCCTGCGTTATGCCTTGTATTCTCATATTTCCTGCCGGGATTTCCGAGCGCGGCTATGATAAATTCGGGAGGACCCGAAGGTGTTTTGCTTCTTGAAAAAAATGCCATAAATTTCTTCCTTGTAAATTATAAGATGGTGACGGTAACTGTCTTCTTCTCGCCGACTTCGTCATTCATTTCGTCACCGCTGACAGTTTTTTCAGCATAGGTGATAACGAATTTCATTGTGTCGAGAGCGTCGATTACATCTGTTTCAACCATATCTGCATCGGAGCAGAGGACATTGACCATAAAGGGCGGCATAAATGTTTCTTTTGAGGGGTCGCGGGCGGCAAGACCGAGCTCACTGCCGAGGGTAGCCTTCGCGTAGAGGTTGTTTTTGCCGTTTTTCTCAAGCGAAACATCGTAAACAACAACATCCTTGTCAAGGAGATTTTCGATTGCAAGGGTGTATAAGAATGCGCGGCAATTGTTGGTTTTCTTGAGGATTCTCTGAGCTTCTCTTGAGGTCATACCGTAGGTTGCTTCGAATTCGGAAGCTTCGGTGAGAGTGATGCGGTCAACGCCGACGAATGCATAGCCGTAAAGATTGAATGCGGCAGCCGAGCTTTCGCCATCGGTTTCGGGCTCGGTAATTTCAGCATTATCCTCAACGCTGAGGTTGAATTTCTTCTCTTCTGTGCCGTCTGTGCAGGTAAGAACGAGATTCATTGACTTGACGATTTCAATAACATCCGAGTCGGAAAGCTCGATGTTTGAGTTGAGAATCTGGAGAGTGAGTGCATCAGCAAGGAAATCGGTGTTTGCAAGCTTTGCGCCGATTCCGATTTCGCCGCCGTTGATGGACTTTCTGATATAAACGCCGTCTTTACCGTTTGAATCGGATTCAAGGCTTGTGAGAGTCAATTCGGATTCGGTATAGTTGAGCACCTTGATTGTCATACCGTAAACATAGTAATCTGCGAAATTTTCATAGAAATGGTCTGCGCCGTCCTCGCCGAGAGCAAAATCATCGGAGATGATGTCGCGGTATCTTGCAGGGTCGGCTGCGTATTTTTCGAGAGTGCTGTCATCAACGGCAAGCTCCTCGAAGATAAATCTGATACCCTCATAATACTTTTCAGGCTCTTTGTTGCATCCTGCGAAAGCAAATAAGGTTGATGCGGTGATAATCATAACAAGTAAAGCTGATAAAAATCTTTTCATTATTTTATCCCCCATAATGAAACTTTATATTTATATCATTATGACAGATTTTGAATCAAAAAACAATACTAAACTATAAATATATTTTTAACATTATATAAAGGACAAACGGATTATCTGCTTTTTGCAAAAGAAAAACGGGTGACCGACAGCCACCCGTTAACGGATATTGAATTACATTCCGCGTCTTGAAACGCAGTTTTCAAGCTTGATTGCCTCATAAACGCCGTCATCGAAGAGGTCGCAGATACCCTGATATTCCTCAAGAGAGAGAGTTTCGAGTGTTTTGCCTTCTCTGATGCACAGAGCAACAAGCTCGCCTGTTGCCTTATACGCATCTCTGAAGGGAAGACCCTTTGAAACGAGGTAGTCAGCGCAGTCGGTTGCGTTGATGAAGCCGCCTGCAGCAGCCTTTCTCATATTTTCGGGGATTGCCTTCATTGTTGCAATCATCGGCTCGAGGGTAACAAGGCAGATTTTAACGGTGTCAAATGCATCGAAAATAGCGTCCTTATCCTCCTGCATATCCTTGTTATAAGCAAGGGGAAGTCCCTTCATAACGGTCAGAAGAGTCATCAAATCGCCGAATACTCTGCCGCTCTTACCTCTTACAAGCTCGGCAATATCGGGATTCTTCTTCTGCGGCATAATGCTTGAGCCTGTTGAGAATGCGTCATCAAGCTCAACGAATTTGAATTCCCACGAGCACCAGAGGATGATTTCCTCGCAGAGTCTTGAGAGATGCACCATACAGATTGAAAGAGCGGATGCAAGCTCAATGCAGAAATCTCTGTCAGATACGCCGTCGAGAGTGCTCTTTGTGTATGAATCGAAGCCGAGGAATTCAGCCGTCATTGCTCTGTCGATGGGGTAGGTTGTGCCTGCAAGTGCGCCGCTGCCCAGAGGCGAAGAATTCATTCTCTTCTTTGCGTCCTCGATTCTGCCGAGGTCACGGGTGAGCATTTCTGTATATGCGGTCAGATGAGCCTTGAAGGTGATGGGCTGCGCTCTCTGGAGATGAGTGTAGCCGGGCATAATTGCGTTTGCATATTCGTCGCCCTTTTCTTCAAGAGCCTTGATGAGATTTTTGACAAGGACAAGGGTTTCCTCGCATTCGTTGCGAAGATAGAGTCTGACATCGAGTGCAACCTGGTCATTGCGGCTTCTGCCTGTATGAAGGCGCTTACCTGCGTCGCCGATTCTCTCGGTGAGGGTCTGCTCGATGAAGGTGTGGATATCCTCTGCGTTGGGGTCGATGAGAAGCCCGCCCGAAGCAATTTCCTGCCTGATTTTTGCAAGCTCGGAGCAGATGAGTGCGCCGTCATCCTGCGAGATGATGCCTTGAGCGGCAAGCATTGTTGCGTGAGCGATGCTGCCCTCGATATCCTGATAATACATCCTCGAATCGGTTGCGATTGAGGAGTTGAAATCGTTTGTTTTTTTGTCTGCTTCCTTTGAGAAGCGGCCTGCCCAGAGTTTCATATGAATCCTCCTATGGTAGTAAATAGTGAATAGTAAAAATCTGAGGACTGCAAATTGAATATTGCAACCCTCCGTCATTTTCTTCGAAGGTTATCCCCTCAGAAACATAGTCGCACTGCTTGCTTGGAGCGCTTCGCATTGCTCCTTGTTTCTTCACCTCAGCACCTCGTTTCATCCGCCACCGGCGGCACTTCGTTGCTTCGCCCCTTCAAAGGGAGGCTATAATTCGGCTCCTTTTGAAAGGAGCTGTCACGAAGTGACTGAGGATTGTGAATGCGAAGCATTCGGGCGGATAATATCCGCCCCTACACTTTCTGCGAAGCGTTGGGGAAGGGGGCTGCTTGTTTGATATTATACGGGAAAAGAGCCGCCAGATAGTGACGGCTCTGATTTTTATTTGATTATTTGCCTTCTCTTTCAGCGTCGAGGATAGCCTTGACCTTGAGGGGAAGACCGAAGAGGTTGATGAAACCTTCAGCATCCTTCTGGTCATAAACTTCGTCTGCATCGAATGTTGCGAAGTCTTCGCTGTAGAGTGAGTAGGGTGAAGTTACGCCTGCGTTGATCATATTGCCCTTGTAGAGCTTGAGTCTTACATCGCCTGTAACTGTTTCCTGAGTCTTTTCAACAAAAGCGGAGAGGGACTCACGAAGAGGAGTGAACCACTGACCGAAGTAAACGAGCTCTGCAAATCTGTGAGCGATGATTTCCTTATAGTGATGTGTATCTCTGTCAAGAGTAAGTGTTTCAAGAACATCGTGTGCTCTGAAGAGGATTGAACCTGCGGGATTCTCATAAACGCCTCTGGACTTCATACCAACAAGACGGTTTTCAACGATGTCGTTAAGACCGATACCGTTCTTACCGCCAACTTCGTTGAGGTGCTTGATGAGAGTTACGCCGTCCATTTCAACGCCGTCAACTGCTGTGGGGATACCCTTTTCGAAGTGGATTGTGATGTATGTGGGAACATCGGGAGCCATTTCGGGTGAAACGCCGATTTCAAGGAAACCGGGCTTGTTATACTGAGGCTCGTTTGCGGGATCTTCGAGGTCAAGACCTTCGTGTGAAAGATGCCAGAGGTTCTTATCCTTTGAATAGTTTGTTTCGCGGTTAATCTTAAGAGGAATATCGTGTGCCTCTGCGTATTCGATTTCTTCTTCACGGGACTTGATATCCCAGATTCTCCAGGGAGCGATGATTGCCATCTCGGGAGCAAATGCCTTGATTGCAAGCTCAAATCTTACCTGGTCGTTGCCCTTACCTGTGCAACCGTGGCAGATAGCGTCTGCGCCTTCAGCCTTTGCGATTCCAACGATTCTCTTTGCGATAAGAGGACGAGCGAATGATGTGCCAAGGAGGTATTCCTTCTCGTAAACTGCGCCTGCCTGAAGGGTGGGCCAGATGTAATCAGTAACGAATTCGTCCTGAAGGTTTTCGATGTAGAGCTTTGATGCGCCTGTCTTGAGAGCCTTCTCTTCAAGACCGTCAAGCTCTGTGCCCTGACCTACGTCAGCAGAAACAGCGACAACTTCGCAGTTATTGTAGTTTTCTTTGAGCCAGGGGATGATGATAGAAGTATCAAGACCGCCTGAGTAGGCGAGAACAACTTTTTTGATTTCTTTCATTTTGAATGTCTCCAATCTTTTAAATTTAATGTATGCATTGATTATACACCGAATATTCAAAAAATCAAGCGATTATTGAATATTTATGCAATTTTGTAGCAATTAACAAAAAATCTTGCAAAATTGCTCATTAACCGAGCAAAAGTCCGACTTTTTTCTTCGCCTTGACGAGAGTGCGGTTTGCAAAGCGTGATGCTTTCTCTGCGCCGCTTGCCGCGGTATCAAGCAGATACTGCTTATCAGCCATAAGTCTTCTGAAGTTTTCCTGAACGGGGCGGATTTCTTCGATAACGGCTTCTGCAACCTTTACCTTGAAATCGCCGTAACCCTTGCCTTCGAATTCTCTTTCGATAGCGGCGAAATCAAGACCTGTGCAGCAGGAATAGATTGCCATAAGGTTGTTGATACCGTCCTTGCCGTCTGCATATCTTACACAGGCTTCGCTGTCGGTAACGGCGGACTTGAACTTCTTGAGGATAACCTCGGGAGGGTCAAGCAGAGAAACGGATGCCTTGGGGTTGGGGTCGCTCTTGGACATCTTCTGGGTGGGCTCCTGAAGGCTCATTACCCTTGCGCCGACTTTACCGATAAAGGGCTCGGGCAGAGTGAATGTGTTGCCGCGAAGAGCGTTGAAGCGGTTTGCAATGTCGCGCGCAAGCTCGAGATGCTGCTTCTGGTCAGCTCCGATGGGAACGAAGTTTGCCTGATAGAGCAGGATATCAGCCGCCATAAGAACGGGATATGCAAACAGACCGACATTGACATTATCGGCGTGCTTCTGTGACTTTTCTTTGAACTGAGTCATTCTTGATGCTTCGCCGAACTGTGTGTAGCAATCAAGAATCCATGCAAGCTCTGCGTGGGCAGGTACCTGGCTCTGAATGAAAACGATGCTCTTCTCGGGGTCAAGACCGATTGAAAGGAGAAGGGCATACATCTCAAGAATCTGCTGACGGAGCTTGGTGGGGTCGGGATGAACGGTAAGAGCGTGGAGGTCTGCAACCGCATAAAGGCAATTGTAGTCATCGCTCATTGCTTTCCAGTTTTTGAGAGCGCCGAGATAGTTGCCCAGGGTGGGGACTGCTGTGGGCTGAATCATACTTAAAACTATCGGCTTGCGCTCGGGAGTTGTGTTTTCCATCTTATGTTTCCTCACTTAATAAGTTTTTGCAACTTCGCCGAGAATCTTAACGCCCTTTACGATTGCTTCATCGGAGGGGGTTGAGAAATTCAGACGAACATAGTCGCAGGGGTCATCGCCGTCGCAAAGGAATGCGTTGCCGGGCACAACAGAAACGCCTGCCGCACTTGCTTTCTTAACGAAATCAAGCATATCAACGCCTTCGGGAAGCTTTGCCCAGACGAAAAGACCGCCTTCGGGACGGGTGTAATCAAAGAAGCTGCCGACCTCTTTATCAAGGCAATCGCAGAGCAGGTTGAGCTTGCGGCGGTAGATATCTCTGATTTTATTGATGTGAGCTTCGAAATCGAATTCGGTGAGCCACTTATAAACGATGAGCTGGGAAATAAGAGGAGTATGCACATCCTGTGTCTGCTTTGCAACGGTGAATTTTGCAATCAGAGCTTCGTTTGCAACAACGAAACCTACGCGCACACCGGGAGCAACAATCTTTGAGAAGGAGCCTGAATAGATAACAAGACCTTCTGTATCAAGACTCTTGATGGCAGGGACATCCTCACCTGCAACGCGAAGGTCGCCGTAGGGGTTGTCCTCAAGGATGAGTACGCCGTATTTCTTTGCAAGCTCATAAACAGCCTTTCTCTTTTCGAAGGACATTGTTGAGCCTGCAGGATTCTGGAAGTTGGGGATTGTATAGATAAACTTGACATTCTCTTCTGTCTTGAGTTTTTCTTCAAGAATTTCAAGATTCATACCGTCTTTTTCGAGAGGCACGCCGACAAGCTTTGCGCCGTGGCTTCTGAAGCAGTTGAGAGCGCCGATGAAGGCAGGCTCTTCGCAGATGATGCAGTCGCCGTGGTTGATGAGGCAATGACAGGCAAGGCTCATAACCTGCTGTGCACCGCTTGTGACGATGAGCTTATCGCTTTCGCCGTAAGCACCGTAACGCTCTTTTGCGAGAGTTGAAAGAGTTTCAACAAGGGGAGCGTAGCCTTCGCTGATGCCGTACTGCAGAGCAAGAATCGGCTCGTTTGCAAGAACATCGTTTACGATTTTTCTTATATCGTCAACGGGAAATGCATCGGGAGCAGGGTTGCCTGCGGCAAGGGGAATCGTGTTGCCCGAGCTTTTGAGAATCTCTCTGATAATCGAGGGCTTGAGAGAAGCAATTCCCGATGAAAATTTGTAATCCATAATAATTTCATATCCTTTCGGAATAATAAATAGTAACAAATAATTATTATAACACAGATTTTTAAACTTGTAAACCGAAATGCCGTTGTTAATGCAATTTTTTTGTGATATAATTGAAGAAACAAAGAAATTTGTGAGGTCAGGAACCGTTATTTTAAAATTCTTGAATTCACAATTTATGAGGTCACAAAATCAGGATTCGTGAAGTCACAAAATGTAACCTCGACAAGTAATAAAATGTTACCTCAAGAAGTAAAGAAATTTTAACCTAATAAGAATAATATAATAAGAATAATATATCAATAATAAATCATCAATATCATAAGAGGATGAGTGAAAATATGAGAAGTAATTATGATGCTGTTCTTTTTGATTTTGACGGAACATTTGCCGATACGGGCGAGGGGATGTTTGAATCGATTCAATATGCGGTGAAAACTCTCGGCTTCGAGCCGCTTGACGGTGAAACCCTGCGCAGATTCGTCGGGCCGCCTGTTTTCGAATCTTTTATGCGCGAGCTTGGGGTTGATGCTGAAAGGGCTGATTTTGCCGTTATGAAATACCGCGAAGCATATGCTGAAAACGGTATTCTGAAATTCAGGATTTATGACGGAATCCTTGAGCTTATCCGCGAGCTTAAAGATAACGGAATCAGGGTTGCGATTGCGTCCGCAAAGCCGCAGAGATTCCTTATCCGAATCGTTTCACACCTCGGTATCGGCGAAATGATTGACTATATCTCCGCTCCTGCCGATGACAAGGCTGACCCGAGCAAGGTAAGACTCATCAACGAAGCCGCCGATGCCCTGCAGATTGAGAAATCAAAAATGCTTATGGTCGGTGACCGCCATTTTGATATCAACGGGGCAAACGGAGCAGGGGTTGACAGTATCGGGGTAACCTTCGGCTACGGCAGCGAGGATGAATTGCGCGAAGCAGATGCAACCTTTGTTGCGCATACCGTCGCCGAGGTCAGAGATTTTATTTTTTGCTGATTTTTTCTGATTTGCTTGCAGATGTTGTTGCGGCAAACCAGAATCCGTAAAACAGAATAAACGAAATTATCATAAGAATTGTGATGATGCATCCGCCATCCTTCAATGTTTCGAGAAGCATTGAGGGATTTTTTATGCCCTTGAAAAGGGTGATGATGTCCATTCTCTTGTTATAGCTTGCGCCGAAATAGATGATGCCTGTTGCGGCGAAATAAAGAGGAGCGGCAATTGTGCAGAAATCTTCGGTCCTTTTCTTGGCAGGAATCGGAAGACCGCGCGATACGCAGTTTTTATTTGCAATCATTATGCTCGGGATGAATGCGATAACAGAGAGCACAACGGCGATGATAATCTGAATCAAATCTTCTTCGTCAGACCAGCCGCGGATTGCAATCCATTCCGAAATTCTTCCGCCGAGAGGTCTTGCGAGAGTCAGCACGAAAACGAAAACGAAGGTAAACAATGCGTGGAAAGCGGCGCGGAGCTTATCGTTTTCAATAACAGGCTCGAATTCGAATTTGCCTTCGCCGCCTGTGATACTCTCGGGCAGACAGATGAGAATGAGCATAATTCCGAAGCCGAGAAGGAAGCCTGTGAAGAATTCCCAGAGTGACCAGCCGCAGTTTACGATGAATGCAGGGGCGTTGACCTGAGCGAAAAATCCTCTGTCGCTGTCAAGCACAAGGAAAACATCGGCGGCGGTGATTGCAACCGCGCAGACGAAGTTGATGCCTGTTGAGAGGAAAGCGGTGATTTTATCCTTGAGCACAACGAGAGCGGCGAGGGACGAAACAAGAGCCGCAATTGCGCTTGAGATAACCTCGATGCTTGTGAAATAGTTTCTGCCGAAGGGAACTTTTTTTGCCCAGGCGGCAGAGCCGAAATTGGTGATATATGCCTTGATGGGAGTCATATCGATGCCTCTGTCGGCAAGACCGAGCTTGAAGCCTTCAACCGCTTCGGAATTGATGAGAGGCAGAATGAAATGCGAGAGAGATGCCTGCATTGCAAGCATAACAACATAGTAAACTGCGATGAGCATTATGTAATTTTTGAGTTTGTATTCGCGTTTTGAGAAAAGTGAGCCTAAATACAGGGCAAAAAGAGGCATCCAACCGAAGCCGAGCAGAAGCATAATGCCGAGACCGCTCACGCAGCTTATCTCAATCGACCTTGCAACTTCTTCGCCTGTGAATGCGGCGGTGCTTCCGAGGTAACCGCCCATCTGACTGTTGAGAGTGCCCCAGCCGCCGTTTGTGATTCCGAGCAGGAAAACGGCAATCGGAATTGCTTCATAGGTCAGCTTTTTCTTGTTGCCGAAGAATGCAAAAATGAAAAGCATCATCGCAACGCCGACAGCAAACATACCCCACATTGAGCCCCAGCCGTGGTCGCCGCGGACTCGCCACATAAAGCCTGTGAGGATGGAGAAGGCAAAAAGCATCAGCGCTTTTGTGCCTGCGGAAAGATTTCTTGTTGAAAGAGTGTTCATTTATTTTCTCCTTTCGCGCGTGTATATACTTATATTAAAACGAAATAAGAAATATTGCAATATCGAATTACAAAACTTATTTATTACGATGATGTTTTTTTGCTCTTATTCGGTTTACAAGTCAGGTTTTATGTGCTAAAATATGAGTTGATTTTTTGAGAACCGAAAATGGGGGACAGATTATGATTAAATTCGGTACAGGAGGATGGCGCGCGGTTATCGGCGACGATTTCGTCGGCACGAATGTGCGCAAGGTTGCGGCAGGTATTCTTGCTCTTGCAAAAGAAGAAAACAAAACGGATAAACCTGTTGTCATCGGTTATGACAGACGATTCCTTTCGGATTCGGCGGCAAAATGGGTTGCCGAGGTGCTTGTTGAAGGCGGTCTGACGGTATGGTTTCTCAACCGTTCCGCACCTACTCCGCTTGTAATGCATACTGTTAAGAATAAGGGGCTTTATTACGGCATTGAAATCACCGCAAGCCATAACCCTGCAAACTATAACGGCATCAAGCTCATCGTTGAAGAGGGCAGAGATGCATCGCTCGAAACAACCTGCCGCCTTGAAGAGCTTATCGACGAAGCGGATGAAGTTGCTTTCTGCGATTTTGAGAAGGCGGTTTCGGATGGTAAAATCATTTATCAGCGCGATCTTTTCAATGATTTCATCGACGATATTCTTGACCTGCTTGATGTGAAGGCATTGCGTGAGAGAGGTCTTCGCGTTCTTTTTGATACAATGCACGGCTCGGGAACATATCCCATTCAGGTTATTTTCCACACCGTTCGTTGCACCATTGATACGATTAATCTCAACAAGGATGCATATTTCGGCGGTCAGATGCCTGCACCGACAGAGGAAACACTCAGCACCCTGAACGACCTTGTTGTCAAGGGCGGTTATGACCTCGGTATGGCAATGGACGGCGACGGTGACCGCCTCGGAATCATCGACAGCAACGGCAGATACATCAATGCAAACGAAATTCTCTGTATGCTTTATCATTATCTGGTCAAATACAAGGGCTGGACAGGCCCCGTTGTGCGTAACCTCGCAACAACTCATATGCTTGACAGGATCGCGGAAAGCTTCGGAGAAAAATGCTACGAAGTGCCTGTCGGATTCAAATATATTTCTTCAAAAATTGACGAAGTTGATGCTGTCCTCGGCGGCGAATCCTCGGGCGGTCTGACCGTAAGAGGTCATATCAACGGCAAGGATTCCGTTTATGCCGCATCGCTTTTTGCAGAGATGGTGAGCGTAACAGGCAAATCACCCTCGCAGATTATGGACGAGCTTGAAGCGGAATTCGGCAGATTCGTTATGGTTGAGGATAACCTTCATTTTGCACCCGAAGCAAAGGGTGAAATTGAAAATATCATTATGGTTGAGAAGAAGCTTCCCGATTTCAGCGTTGAGGTTGAAAGGGTAAGCTATGAGGACGGCTGCAAGGTTTATTTCGCAGACGGAAGCTTTGTTATCTGCCGTTTCTCGGGCACAGAGCCTCTTCTTCGCATCTTTGCGGAAAGCTCAACAAAGGAAGCCGCCGCAGGTTATATCTCTGCATTCAGAGTTTTCCTCGGAATCTGATTCCTCAACTCCCAATTAAATCGGGTTAAGGGCAACGCCCACCCCCAACTATTCACCCTTCATTTAAATTACTAAACCTCGTGTAGGGGACGACGACTCGGCGTCCCGTCTGAATGATTCAGACCTGCGGCCTGTCGGGTTGTCGGGGTCGCCAACCCCTACATTATCAATGCGCAATGCGTAATTGGTTCGGAACAATATAAATCGGGTGTGGGTGAAACCCACCCTTAACTCTTCACTTTTTATTATAAATCAGGTCAAGGGCGAAGCCCTTCCTTCACTATTCACTCTTCACTTTTCACTATTCACTAAAAAGAGCCACACCAAATCGGTGTGGCTTTTTTATCTGACAACGGTGCATTCCGTTATGCCGTAATATAAAAATCTTTCGATTGTTTCCTTGTCGATTTTTTCTCCGCAGACCGCAATCGGCACTGCAGGCGGGCATCCGACAGTCGGCACAGCGAGAATTCTGCCTTTGCTTTGCTCAACAGGGATTATTTCTTGCGTCGAGAATGCGGCTTCGCGGATTGACATCGCCTTTTCGGGCAGATGAAAATCGGGAGCAGAGGTTTTAATCGGAGCTTTTCTTTCTGCCGAGAGAATCAGTTTCGCCGCTTCAATCGGGTCATCGGAATTATTGTTTACCGAAAACATAAAAACAATGTGGTCGGCATCCGAGAATTCGCAGATAACTCCGTTTTTCTCGCAGAAATCAGCAATTTCATATCCCGTAAAACCTGCTGATTTGGGGCAGACGGTGATTTTCAGCGCCTCGTTTCCGCGAAGATTGAAGCCTGATTCCGAAAGCAATTTCTTTGCCTTTGCAACATTTTCGGAGATATCCGTAAGGGCTTTGCCCATATCCGAAAGCTGTGCATTCGCAAGGTCGAGCGATGTAAGAATCAGGTATGACGGACTTGTTGAACCAAACATCGCAAGGGCGGTTTTTGCTTGATTTTCATAGGGAAACGCGGTGTCGGGCGAGATATGAAGATATGCTCCGCCTGTTAAAACAGGGAGGGTTTTATGCGCCGAATCGCAGCATAAATCCGCGCCGAGGTCAATGGGATGCATTGATTCGGGAAGGAATTTCAGATATGCTCCGTGCGCATTGTCAACGAGCAGGGGCACTCCGAATTCGTGGCAGACTTCGGCAAGTTTTCCGATATCCGAGATGTTACCGAGATAATCGGGGCTTGTGATGTAAACTGCATCGGGTAAACGCTCCGAATCCTTCAGTTTATCAAAAAGTCTTAACGGATGAACAGTGCAGGAGAGATAGCTTTCGTCAGCTTCGGGAAGAAGCCATTCAACCTCGCAATCGAGCATTGCCGCCGCTGTAATAAAGGTTTTGTGAGCATTTCTGCCTGCAAGAATCAGCGGTTTTTCGTGCTTACTCCTCGCGTTGATGCAGGCGAGATAAAGCATTGCCCTGATGCATTGCGATGAGCCTTCGGTTGAATAAAAGGTGGGGCAGCCGAAGATTTCGCTTGCGTTTTCTTCGCTTTCGGCAATGATTCCGCTTGCTTCGTAAAGGCTGTCCGCGCCGCCGATTTCGGTTATGTCAAACTGCTCGATGCCGAGCGCGCCGATGCCCTTATGACCGGGCATATGCAGCCGCTTTCCACCCTCGGATGCATAATTTTTTATGAAATCATAGATGGGAGTATTCATCATTTAATCGTCTCCGAGCATCCTTGCAACGGCAACCATAATTGCGCATTCCATTCTCTTTTTGAAAAGCTCGCATCCGTATTCGTAGATGCCTGTGATTTTGCCTGTTGCGTGGTATGCGTTTGCGGCGCATCCGCCCGAGCAATAAAGTCTTGCCCAGCAGTTGCGGCATTCTTCCCTCGCATAAACATTGCAATCGGAGAATTCCTGCTGAATTTTTGTGTTGGTTACGCCCTCATAAATGCTGCCGAGACGGAATTTTTCGTCGCCGACAAACTGATGGCAGGGATAAAGGTCGCCCCAGGGAGTGACCGCCATATATTCTGTACCCGAGCCGCATCCTGAAATTCGCTTATAGATGCAGGGGCCGCCTGTAAGGTCAATCATATAGTGATAGAAGGTGAAAGGTCTGCCTTCCTTATCGCGCTCAAGCATAAGCTCGGCGAGTTTTTCGTATTGCTCGGTAACAATCGGCAAATCCTCCGTGGTAAGCTCGGAGGGGTCACCCGATGCGCAGACAACAGGCTCCATACTCAACTCTGTAAAACCGAGGTCGAGCATCTGCTTGATATCGTTGAGAAAATCGGGGTTTGCGTGGGTGAAAGTGCCGCGCATATAGTAATTCTTGCCGCCTCTTGCTTCAACAAGTTTCTGAAATTTGGGAACGATTTTGTCCCAGCTTCCGTTGCCTGCGAAGTCAACGCGGTAACGGTCGTGGATTTCTTTTCTGCCGTCAAGGCTGAGGACAACATTGCTCATTTCTTTGTTGGCGAATTCGATAACATCATCGTCGATGAGCATACCGTTTGTTGTGAGAGTGAAGCGGAAATTCTTGTTATGCTCCTTTTCGATGCTTCTTGCATATGCTACAAGCTGCTTGACAACATCGAAATTCATCAGCGGCTCACCGCCGAAGAAGTCAACTTCAAGATTCTTGCGTGTGCCCGAGTTTTCGATAAGGAAATCGAGCGCGCGCTTACCGACCTCATAGCTCATAATCGCTCTTTCGCCCTGGTATTTGCCCTGACTTGCGAAGCAATAAGCGCAGTTGAGGTTGCAGGTGTGAGCGATATGAATGCAAAGCGCCTTCACAACTCCGCGTGTTTTATCCTTGAGTTTGCCTGCCATCGGCTCAAAGGTATCGGGCGCAAAAAGCTTGCCCGATGCTTTGAGTTCTTCAATCTGCTCATAGCATTCGTTGATATCGGCATCGGTGATTTCAACGCCGTCAACATACTTTTCTTTCATTGCGGAAAGAACGGTTTCTTTATCGGCAGACTCAAACATAGCGATGATGTCATAAGCAACATCGTCAACTGCGTGGACAGAGCCTGAGCAGATGTCAAGAACGATATTGTATCCGCCGAGTTTATATTGGTGAATCATAATCTGATGCTCCTGTCATAAGTAAAAAAACAGACCTACACAGGTTGAATCCCTGTGTAAGTCAGCTTTCATAACCTGTTTCTTTTGGTTTTTGCTTAGCGAGACAGCGTGGATTACTTGCTTTCTTTGCTTTCGCACTGCTGATTAGCAATACCGCAGCTTGTCTTGCAAGCGGACTGGCATGATGTCTGGCATTCGCCGCAGCCGCCCTTCTTTGCGCTTTCGCAAAGGTTCTTGGTTTCGATTGTTCTGATATGCTTCATTTCAATAACCTCCGAGTATAATAATCGTATGTATTATATCACGCTTTTTTTTGCAAGTCAATATCAACCGTTGTCATTTTTTATATATCGCGTTATTAATTTTTTGTCATTTTTGTGATATATAAAAAAATCGGTATAACATCAAAAAAAATGCGCAAAAAATCTATACAAACGAAAAAAATTGTGATAAAGTATGTATGTTAATCACATTCAATTTAAGGAGTGTTGCAAAATGAAAAAGATTTACGAAGGTAAAACAAAGGACGTTTACTCACTTGAAAACGGCAATGTTATGCTCAAGTTCAAGGACGACTGCACAGGCAAAGACGGCGTTTTTGATCCCGGCGAAAACAGCGTTGGTCTTACAATCGAAGGTATCGGCAAGGCAAACCTTATCTCATCAGTTCATTATTTCGAGCTTCTCAAGGAAGCAGGAATCAAGACTCACTATGTAAGCGCTGATGTTGAAAACGCAACAATGGAAGTTCTTCCCGGTAAAGTTTTCGGTCACGGTCTTGAAGTTATCTGCCGCCTTGTTGCAACAGGCAGCTTCATCCGCAGATACGGCGAATACATTGCAGACGGCACACCTCTTGAGGGCGGCTATGTTGAATGCACATTCAAGAATGACGCACTCGGCGATCCCCTCGTAACAGGCGAAGGCCTTGCAGCACTCGGCATTATGAGCCCCGAAATGTTCGAGAGCATGAAGGCTCAGACTCTTGCAATCACAAAGATTGTTGCCGATGACCTCAAGTCAATCGGTCTTGACCTTTGGGACATCAAGTTTGAGTTCGGTTACAACAACGACGAGGTTATCCTCATCGACGAAATCGCTTCAGGTAACATGAGAGTTTACAAGGACGGCAAGATTGTTGATCCCGTTGAACTCACAAAGCTCATCAACAACAGATAATCAACCGCATAATAACAGAGCCACACCTTTCGGGGTGTGGCTTTTTGTTTTGGTGAATAGCGAAAAGTGAAGAGTGAATAGTTAAGGGTGGGCGTTGCCCACACCCGATTATATTATTCCGAACAAATTGATATCCGTCTTTACTCCAAAAATATTTATTATCTATTATCTATTCAATATTCTTTATTATCTCTTCAACCCTCAGTCACTTCGTGACAGCTCCCTTCAAAGGGAGCCTATGAAGAGTTGTGCGTATAATTGCGAATTGATAATGTAGGGGTTGGCGACCCCGACAACCCGACAGACCGCAGGTCTGAATCATTCAGACGGGACGCCGAGTCGTCGTCCCCTACACGAGGTTTAGTAATTTAAATGAAAAGTGAATAGTTGAGGGTGGGCGTTGCCCACACCCGATTATATTGTTCCGAACAAATTGATATCCGTCTTTACTCAAAAAATATTTATTATCTATTCAATATTCTTTATTATCTCTTCAACCCTCAGTCACTTCGTGACACCTCCCTTCAAAGGGAGCCTATGAAGAGTTGTGCGTATAATTGCGCATTGCGAATTGTGCATTGATATCCGTCCGAATGCTTCGCATCCGCAACCCTCGGTCACTTCGGTGCTTCGCCCCTTCAAAGGGAGCCTGTTGTCTGTTTTGCTGCTCGGGAATAGGTTATGCATACGGGTCATATTCGGTGAGGACACCGTCGATGACTTTATAATAGACAAAAATACTTTCACGCTTTTTATCTTTTCTGTTCTCATAGACAAAACGAGGTACGAGTTTAGTGTCTTCGAGATTGTTTTCGCCGATATTTTTGGGCGTCATAACTATAGTAAAGGTGTCGGTTCCTTCTTCTTTTTGAGGTTGGCATAGTATGCTGCCGTTCTCCTGATACGTTTCCCAATGATGTTTTCTGCGTTCTTTCTCTGCTGTGACGGTGTATTGTGCGGTGTAACATTCATTTTCTTCATAGAAGGTCGGTCCGTCATAATCGTCGCCGCGCAGAGCATAATAGGTAACCTTGTTACAGTTTTTATCGGTGAAAACGATATCCATCAGCGAGCCGTTTATTTCTTCCTTGCAATCTTCGTTTGCAAAAACAAAAATCTGCTTGTCGCCATCAATTCGCATTTCGACAAGCTCGATATAATAATCATTAACGTCATCATATTCCCAGACGATGCCGTTAGCTTCATCATAAGGCATAACAAGTTCGGATTTTGCCTGCCCGTGAATGGCCACGTGGATATCGCCCAAGATTGACATAATCAATGCGGCAGGGATTAATACAATTAACCAGATTGCTGTACCCATTGCTATGGTTATTCTCCTTTCTAAATCTGAAAAACATTCAGCTTATCGACAACATTGATAATTATGCCCATAAGTGATTCGAGTGCTTTGCCGATTTCAAATGCTTTTTCGGGGTTTGACTCAACCCAGGCGAAAATTCCGTTTAATAAGCTTTCGAGTATGCCGAAAATGTCAATTCCGATTTTGTCGAGAATATACATCGGAATCATAACGGGTAAAATAATGTGATTGTGAATACTGCGCCCATAGTGCTTCTCCTTTTGATAAATGATTTGAATGATGTTTGTATTCTATCGGATGGGAGCTGAAAACACAAGCAACGGCGCTTTACATTTAAGAAAAATGACAAAAATTTATGAATGTAACATAAAGTTTACAGGTGTACCGAGAGTGATACACCTGCGTTGCATTATTTATCAATGGTCTGGAGGAATTTGTTTGCGAGGGAAACGATTTCCTTGCCCTTCTTTGTTTTGGATGCGATTGCGGAGATGGGCTTGAGAGAAATCTTGCCGAGAAGCTCGGGGACTGTGATTTCCTTGCCGACCTGATTGGAGATGAGTCGCTGCACCTCGGGGTTGTCGATGATATCGCCGATGCTGTCATCAAGTGAAAGCTTGTCGGGGTCGATTTCATCGCCTGCGCCGAACCAGTTGCGCACGAAGGATTCGCATCCCTCGGGGAGCTTATAGTCGGGATTCTCAACGGTTGTGCCGTTGACAACAATCTGATGTCTGCGTCTGCCGCTGTTTGCAAGGATGATGTTTTCGCCCTCTTTGAGTTCAACGGTGAATACGAAAATTCCGTTTGCTTCAAGTGTCTGCGCCTCGCCGTTGACGGTGAGAGTTACGCTCGGGCAGTTGGAATAAACCTTGACGGTCTGTGTGCCGACAGGTCTGTCAACAAATCTTTCGCCGCAGACATGAACGAATTTTTCATCTGACCAGAATGCTTTATAAGCATAGAAAGCATCCTTCTTGATTTTGCGGTCAATTGTAACAAGACCCTTGTTGTTTCTGCCTCTGACGCCGCCTTCGTTGCGGATTGCAGAGCCGAAATCAAACATATTCCATACATATGAGCCCCAGAGCCAGTCGCGCTCGGTGATTGCCTTGAGATAATGCTCGTGGAAAAGAGCCTGATATTCTTCGGAATAGTCGCCCTGAACGGGGTCTGCGGAGTGGAGAGTTGTGATTGCTTCCGCGCCGTATTCGGAGATGCAAAGGCTGAGATGGGGATTTTCTGCGTGGAAATCGTCGAGCCATTTATCGAGAGCATCAACGGTCATTGCGTACCAGCCGAAATAATGGTTGTAGCCGAGAATATCGGTGATTTCGTTGAGCTTCGATTTGGGGGAGCAGAAGCTGACCTGCGCGCAGACGGTGGGTCTGGTTGAGTCAAGCTTATGAGCAAGGTCATTAAGCTCGCGGATGCCGTTGATGAGAGTGGGCGATGCGCCTGCAATTGAAATTTCGTTCTGAACACCCCAGCAGAAGATGGAGGGGCGGTTATAATTCTGCTTGATGAGCTCCTCGAGCATCATTCTTGCCTGAGGCTGCTTTTTCTTGCTGAATTTTGAGATAACGGGGATTTCTGCCCAGACGAGCAGACCTTTTTCGTCGCAAAGGTCATAGAATGCCGCATCGTGCTGATAGTGAGCAAGGCGAAGGGAGTTGGCACCCATTTCGCGGATGATTGCGATATCCTGAGAATGCTCCTTCTTTGTGAGCGCGTTGCCGAGAATTGCTCTGTCCTGATGTCTTGAAACACCCCTGAGCTTGATGTGGTTTCCGTTGAGGTTGAAGCCTGTTTCGGGGTCGATGTTATATGCTCTGAAGCCGAAACGGTCGCTGACCTCGTCGATAACTTCGCCGTCTTTCACGAGCTTTGCGGTAAGTGTGTAGAGATAAGGGTTTTCAACACCGTTCCACAGGTTGACGCCGTTGACGGTGAGGTAGGTTGATTCGGTTGAAGCGGGAGTAAAGCCTGAAGCGACAATGTTGCCCTCTGCATCTGCGATTGAGAAATGCTTCTCAAGACCGTCGGCGATGCCTTCAACAAAGCTCTTGATGAAAACCTTGCCGTCAACTCTGGGAGTGATGAAAACACCGCAGCGGCTCTTATCAAGAAGAGCATAATGCGAATCGGCAACCTCGCAGATGATGTTGACATCTCTGTAAAGACCGCCGTAGAATGTGAAGTCCGCCATCTGAGGATAGAGGAATTCGTTGGGGCTGTTGTCAACATTGATTTCGAGGAGATTTTCACCCTTGCGGAGAAGATTGGTGATTTCAAAGCGGAACATTGAGTAGCCATTATCGTGGCTGCCTGCATAAACACCGTTGACGAAAACCTCGCAGACGGTGTTTGCGCCGTTGATTTCGATAAAAACTCTGCCTTCATAAGCAGGGATTATTTTTTTATAAGCACATTTGCCGCGCCAGTATTCAGCGGTATCATTGCCGCCCTGACCGTCAATACCGTTCCATGTATGGGGAAGATTAACGGTTTCGCTGACGCCTGCCTGAGTGAATTCCCAACCTTCGTTTATGTTGATGATTTTTCTCATATACAAATTCCTTTCTGTTTGAGACTATACAAATATATTATATCATCAACCGTAACAAAAAATCAAGGGTAATGATACAAAAGAAAAGCTCCGCCTTTTTTAAGACGGAGCAAGAGTTATGTTTTAGTTTTTGAAATACTGGGGAAGGGAGTCCTTGTGTGCTTCTTTAAGCTCATTGAAGCAAGCAACGGTCTTTTCCCAGTCGCCTACAAGGGGATGAACAAGAAGTCCCTTGATTGCGTAATCGTCATCGCCTGTGATTGCTGCCTTGACTGCGTATTTTTCGTATGTCTTGACAACTCTCATAAGACCGACAATGTGGTCATTGATTTTTTCTGTTACGGGTACGGGTGTTGCACCGTCAGCGCCGATAACAGCAGCGATTTCAACGATATCGTCATCTGCCATAAAGGGAAGAGTGCCGTTATTCTTGATGTTGACAACGTGAACATCGCGCTTATCGTTAGCCAGTGAATCGATAAGTGAAACAGCGGCGAGTGAATACTTGTGGCCGCCTCTCTTATCGAGAAGTGCAGGCTTTGTAACGATTTCTTCGTCAAGATACATCTCAAGAAGCTGCTCTTCGATATCCATGCAAACCTGCGCTCTGGTCTGCTCGTCCTCTCTCTGATGAGCGAGCTTTGCTTCGCGGCAGTAATAATACTGAAGATATGATGAGGGGATAGCCTGAATTGTTCTCAGGCAATCGATTGAGAAGCCGTCATCCTTGATGTTAGCCATAACCTTGGGTGAGAAGCCGTTATCGATAAGTCCGGGAAGAAGCTCTTCGCCGTTCTTTTTAACGGATGTAATCCAGCTGAGATGGTTAAGACCTACATATGTGATGTCGCTGTCAAGACCTGTGATTTCCTTGATATCATCGAGCATATCGATGGGAACATTGCAAAGACCGATGTTCTTGACCTTGGTGTGGTTGAGGATATATTCGGTGATGATACCCGAGGGATTGGTGAAGTTGATGAGCCATGCATCGGGGCAGATTGCTTCGATGCGTTCGCAGATGTGCTTGATAACGGGGATTGTTCTCTGAGCCTTGAAGAAACCACCGATACCTGTTGTTTCCTGACCGATGAGGTCATATTTCTTGGGGATGCTTTCGTCGAGATGGCGGCAGGGAAGCTTACCTACGCGAATCTGAGTTACAACGAAGTCCGCACCCTGAAGAGCTGTGTCGAGGTCATCTGTGAAAACAACTTCGCAGTCGCAGTTTGCGTTGTTGAGCATACGTACGCAGAGGTTACCGACGATTGTTCTCTTTCTTTCGTCGATATCCATAAAGGAGATTTTCTTAAGCTTGAGGCTGTCCTTTGCCTTGAGGAAACCGTCAACAAGTTCGGGGCAATAGGTGCTGCCTGAGCCGATAACGGCAACGCTGATTTCTTTCATTTTATATTAACTCCTTTCAGATTATGTTTCAGTTTGCAAAGCTCTGCATAATCCAGTTGATGCAACCGGTTACGGGAGGCTGAGTGAGTTTGATGAACTTGAGCTTCTTGCCGCTGTATTTTTCAGCTTTTTCGAGAAGCATATCGAGATAAGCCTTGTTATCAAGCTTGACATTGATTGAGCCTGAAAGAACAACTTCGATTTCGCCGTCGCCGTAGTTGAGCTCGCGTGAGAGAGCGGAGATGAGGCGAGCGCCTCTTTCTGCCATTTTCTCGCAGTAATCGAGAGCGGGTTTGTCACCCTGCTTTGCGGCTTCGAAGAATGAGCTGACAAAAACTCTGATGTAATCATCACCGTTTTCGCCTTCAATCTTCTCAATAAGACCGAGAAGGTCTTCGCGCTTTTCAAGGCCGAATTCCTTCATAATCATTCCTGTGATAAGAGTCTTCTCAAGACCGAGGAAGAGTTCGTTATAAACAAGCTCGAAAGCCTTGATAACGATGTTACCGCCGCCTGAGATATCGCCTGAGAAATCGCCGAGACCTGCGAGCATCATTCTCTTGCCCTCGGTGTCGATGCCGTTGCAGCAAACGCCTGTGCCGCAGTTATAGCCGATTGCGGAGCCTGTTTCGGAGCCTGCTTTGACAACGATGAAGCCGTCATTATAAACTTCGAAATTCTCAAGACCCTTTTCGCGAAGCTTTGCGCACATAATATCATACTGATACTGATGGTCGATACCTGCAAGACCCATAAGAGTGAAGCTGATTTTTGAGATGTCTGTGCCTGCTTTTGCGCAGAGCTCGTTAAGACCGTCCCAGATAATCTGGCTTGCCGCATCAAAGCCGTCTTCGAGGTTTTCGTGGTTACTGCCGGGACCTGTTACGGTTTCGAGCATTTTTTTGTTTTCATCAAAGAGTGCGAAGGCTGTTTTGGTGCCGCCGCCGTCGACGCCGATATAATATTTCATAAGTAATACCCCTTACTGATTATTTGTTTTCTTCAAAAACATCCTCGCATACTTCATCGAGGCAGAAGATACCTCTGCGATAAGGCTCTCTGTCAATCCACATACCGTTTGTGAAATCGGGGAAGGGTACGGGTGCGCCGCCGATTGCGATTGATGCTTCGGAAAGGCAGGTTACTGCCATCCAGGTTGCGGCATCGTAAACATCGATGGGAGGCTGACCGCCGAGTCTGACACTCTCTGCGAATGCGCTGAGCACAAGGTAGTCCATACCGCCGTGACCTTCGTGCACGCCGTCACGCTGATATTTCTTCCAGAGAGGATGCTCAAACTGCTCAAGGTAGTTATCGAAATCCTCGCCGGGATGCATCCAGTTGCCGTCTTCGTGCTTTGTGAAGCCTTCGATGAAGAGGGTGTTGCCGTCTTCCATATAGATACCCTTTGTGCCCTGAACTCTGTAAGCTCTGGAGTAGTGTCTGGGAAGGGAGCAATCGTGAGTGAGCACAACGGTTTCGCCGTTTGCGCACTTGAGAACGGTTGTTACAACATCGCCGCAGTTGAAGCTGTAATTTGCAAGGTCATAGTCCTCGCCCTTGTTAGCTTTAATCCATTCGTTAAGACCTCTTGATTTGGTTGCGAATGATGAAACGGAGATGTATCTGTTACCTCTGTTGATTTCAAGCACCTTGGAAATCGGGCCGAGCTGATGGGTGGGATAAAGCTCACCGTTTCTGTGCTGGAAATTATAAAGTCTGCCGTGGCGGTTTTCTCTGCCGAGAGAGATTTCGTCACGAAGGTCGTGCTGATAGCCGCCCTGCATATGTATGATTTCGCCGAAAAGACCCTGTTTGACCATATTGAAGATAGCCATTTCTTTTCTGTCATAGCAGCAGTTTTCAAGAAGCATACAGAATTTGCCTGTTTCTTCGCTTGCGCGTACCATCTGCCAGCATTCTTCGATGCTTGCCGCACCGCCGACTTCCATTGCAACGTGCTTGCCTGCGCGCATAGCGTCGGTTGCGATTCTTGCGTGGGTAATCCAGGTTGTTGCGCAGAAAACCGCGTCGAGGTCATCTCTTGCGAGAAGCTCCTTGTAATCGAGATAAACATCGGGAGTTGTGCCCGTTGCTTCTTCAACAATCTTTCTGCCGTTTTCGGCTCTGTCTTCGTATTTATCGCAGACGGCAGGAACTCTTACTCCGTCGCACTTGAGGAGTTCGCGGAGCATACCGCTGCCTCTGCCGCTGACACCGATCATACCGATATTTACAAAATCTTTCATATGAATCCTCCAGAAAAAGGGAAATGCGTACACTCGGATATGAGCATACGCATCTATTATAACATTATTTTCAAAAAAGACAATTGTTTATTTGAAATATCTTTTAAAATATTTTCTCCAATTTGAGAGATAAACTGAAATAATGCGTGTAAGTGCAATATCATAGGCAACAAATGTGATGCTTCCTGCACCGAGAAGCATCGGAACGGCAATCGAGCCGTATTCGGTAATTTCGTCAACCTCGATGCCCATAATATAAATCAGCACAAGGTAGGCGGCAACCATCGTAAGGTTGAAAAGCAGAACCTTGACAATCCATCCGAGCGCAACGGGAAGCTTGCTTTCGAGCACAGATTTTATTATCGGATAATAGCCGAAAAATGCGATATACATCATCGCAACTTCTTTGTCGGGCACAAGGAGAAACGCAAGGATGGCAACGGCGGAGAAAACGCCGAATGCCCATTTTTTATCAATTTCAACAACGATGAAAACTATCAGCACACCTGCAACGGCAGGCAATGCGTAGGTCAGAAACGGAATGACCGCAACTGATATCATCAGCACGAGCGAAAGCGCCGAAACGATTCCGCCCAACGCACATTTTGAACTTTGCTTCAATAGAATAACAACCTTTCGGTGGAATTAACAGCAGGGAATCAGGTCGCCGCCCATACATTCGCAGCAGGCGTCGGCGCAGATAAGCTCGCAACAGCAACGAAGACATCCTTTGTCATCATTTCTGTTTTTGCGCGAGTTCCTTTCGACTCTGTAACCGCCGTTACGGTTATTGAAAACTCTGTTATAAGCGGATTTGTAGGTTTTGTTTTCGGGGTCAAGATGGCAGGCAGTGGAGAAATTATTCGCCGCCTCTTCGAGCCATCCGCGTTTCTGCATAACGGTGCCTTTGAGATAGTACCATTGAGCATCGCGGCTGAATTCGGGGATTCCGTCAAGAAGAATCTGAGCTTCATCAAGTTTACCGCTGTTGATGCGTGATCTGATGTCGGAATAATCCGGTTCGGATTCCGCTTTATTACCTTCGTTATAATAAGAATCCGAGGATGCATAATTCATAATGATTGTGTCATATGCCTGGTTGAGCTCATCCATTTTCTGAGCGGCGGCAGGGCTTGAATCATTCTGATATTGCATTGCAAGGCGCTTGTAAGCGGCTTTGACATCGTCAAGAGATGCACCTACGGGAAGTCCGAGCACTTTATAAGGATTCATCATTTTTATTTACCTCAATCAACAACAAAATTTTTCTTTTTTTCGGGTTTGTCACCGTATTTTTCAAGAACTTTTTCGGCGACATTTGTTATTCCGTCGAGAAGAATATTTTCGGAAATATCGTAAAATCTTTTTATATCAAGCGAATCGAGAGCCTCAAGAATACCGCCTTGAGTCAGGTTGAGCATTCCGCGGATTTTATCGGCGAATTCCTTTCGCTTTTCGGGCGATGAGATATCGCAGGAAATGAAGGGGTTGAATGCGCCTTTTTTGAGGTCATCCTCAAGGTCATCTGCGGCGTCGAGAATATAGACGAATCTGCCTGTCAGATAACCGATTGTGCGGAGCGCTTCTTTTTGATTATCAGGTGCATCGAGGGCAAAAATTCTGCCGAGTGCATCTGCTGAAGGGTGAGCACACTCGTCGATTGACGGAGAGGGCTTCGCCTCGGTTTCAGCCTGGAGCTTCATTGCGTCGGCAACCGCTTTTTCTGCTTCGGGAGCGAGTCTTTTTGCTTTGCGGTGCATCAGCGCAACCGCAGGATAAATCAGAGCGGCAACGAGCTTTTTGAAAAAGCCTTTGTCGTGCAGATTGTCGAGAATTTTATAATAAACCGTAATGATAACCGCGTGGGAGCAGAAGTCGAAGATATCCTTGCTGCCGCAAATCATACATTTTTTGGCAGGGTTATACGGGCATCTTTTTGCGGAAAAACTGCATCCTGATTCGGCGCAGGCAAGGCGGATAACGCAGGCGAGGGCGAAATCATAGCTGAGAAAAAGCTGGGCGAGGGGAGAATAGTTTCTTCCGAGCGCGCGGCAAAGCGAGCAATAGATTCCTCTGTAAAGCTCGTAATCCATCATTTTCATATCGGGCTTGTATGCCCTGACATACCCAAGCAAAGCCTGACCTCCTTGCAGAATGATATTTTACAAGTATATCATACAGTATATTTTATTGCAATCGGTTAACATATTGTAAATTTTCAGGAATATTTAAGCATTACGAATTACGCATTACGAATTTCGAATTGATATATATGATGGCGGTCACCATTTGTCACCCGGCTCCCCACGGGCATTTCTGCCACCGATGACGGCAACCGCCTTGTGTTTTTTACGGGAGGCAAAAGACCTCCCTGTTTCATTCTATGCCGCTCGGAGAAATCGGTTTAGTCTAATTTGTTTAAAAAATCTGACGGGATGTCCGCGAATTTCTATCAATTATTGAGCAAAAATATTAAAAAAATGCTTTACATTGAAGGGCGATTGTGCTATAATCCTTCTTGCACATGCCCGCTTCTCGGATTTCGGAGTAAGCCTCTCGCGAGGAACTTCACCTGCCGTTCTCTGGGGGCAGAGGCAAATATTTTAATGAGGTGAAAACAAATGACACAGGCAGAAAAGACCGCAATCATGCAGGAATACGCAACTCACGAGGGTGACACAGGTTCTCCCGAAGTACAGATCGCTGTTCTCACAAAGAGAATCAACGACCTTACCGAGCACCTTAAGACTCACAAGAAGGACCATCACTCAAGAAGAGGCCTTCTCATGATGGTTGGTCACAGAAGAAACCTTCTTGCATACCTTCAGAAGAAGGACATTGAGCGTTACCGTTCAATCATCGCAAGACTCGGCATCCGTAAATAATTTTCGCAAAAACAAGCAGGCTGGATCCCTTTCCCGCCTGCTTTGTTGCGTTAATTAAGGACATTATAATGCATCCTTTCAGGTGGCCGGATTAACGGTTTTAGCAGTGAATCGAGTTCCCGAAACCGCAGTTTTTACTTCGGAAATTGGATTTATTGCTAAGCCGGGCCGCCTGTGGAAATATAAAATTTTTACAGAGAGGTATTACAGATGTTTTTTGAAGCTTTCAAAAAGTATGAAACCGAAATTGCCGGCAGACCTTTTGTAGTCGAAGTCGGTAAGATGGCTCAGCTCGCAGGCGGCGCCTGCCTCGTTCGCTACGGCGAAACAAACGTACTCTGCACAGCTACAATGGCTGCAAAACCCCGCGAAGGCGTAGATTTCTTCCCCCTTTCCGTTGACTACGAAGAGAAGCTTTATTCAGTAGGCCGCATCCCCGGCTCATTCCAGCGCCGCGAAGGTAAGGCAAGCGAAAAGGCAACTCTCGCTTCCAGAGTTATCGACAGACCCATCCGTCCTCTTTTCCCCAAGGATATGAGAAACGATGTAGGCGTTGTTGCAACAGTTATGTCTGTTGACCCCGATTGCCAGCCCGAAATCACCGCTATGCTCGGTGTTTCAATCGCAATCTCAATCTCCGAAATTCCGTGGGAAGGCCCCGTTTCAGGCGTTGTTGTCGGTCTTGTTGAGGGCGAATATGTTATCAACCCCACTCTCGAGCAGAGAGCAAAGAGCGATATGTATGTTACCGTTGGATCAACAAGCGACCTCCTTGCTATGATTGAAGCAGGTGCAAACGAAGTTTCCAACGATGATATGTATGACGGCATTATGTTCGCTCATAAGGAAAACCAGAGAATCGTTGAATTCATCAATATGATTAAGGCGGAGTGCGGCAAGGAAAAGGTTTCCTTCCCCTCAAACGATCCCGATCCCGAAATGTACGAAGCAATCAAGGATTTCGCAATCGAAGATATCCGCTTTGCTCTTGATACAGACGATAAGAGAATCCGTGACGAGCGCCTTAAGCCCGTTTACGATAAGGTACACGAGAAGTTCGACGAGATTTATCCCGATATGGAACTCAAGATTGAAGAGTGCCTTTACAAGGTTCAGAAGTATGTTGTCCGCCGCTGGCTTCTTGATGACGGCAAGCGTGTTGACGGCAGAGGTATCAACGAAATCCGTCCTCTTAACGCAGAGGTAGACCTTCTTGACAGAGTTCACGGCTCAGGTATGTTCACCAGAGGTCAGACTCAGGTTCTTTCAATCACAACCCTCGGTCCTATGAGCGATGCTCAGCTTCTCGACGGTCTTGATGAAGAAGAATCCAAGAGATATATGCACCACTACAACTTCCCCTCATACTCAGTTGGCGAAACAAAGCCCTCAAGAGGCCCTGGCAGAAGAGAAATCGGCCACGGTGCTCTTGCTGAGCGTTCACTTATCCCCGTTCTTCCCTCAGTTGAAGAATTCCCCTACACAATCAGAGTTGTTTCAGAAGTTCTTTCATCAAACGGCTCAACATCACAGGGTTCAGTCTGCGGTTCAACTCTTGCTCTTATGGCAGCAGGTGTTCCCATCAAGGCTCCCGTTGCAGGTATCTCCTGCGGTCTTATCACAGAAGGCGACCGCTTTATGACAATGGTTGATATCCAGGGTCTTGAAGACTTCTTCGGCGATATGGACTTCAAGGTTGCAGGTACAAAGAAGGGTATCACATCAATCCAGATGGACCTCAAGGTACATGGTCTTACTCCCGCAATCATCAGAGAAGCTCTCGATAAGACTTACACAGCAAGATGCTATATTCTTGACGAAATTATGCTTCCCGTTATCTCCGAGCCCAGAGCAGAGCTTTCAAAGTGGGCTCCCAAGATGCTTACAACAAAGATTGATCCCGAAAAGATCGGCGATGTTATCGGTAAGCAGGGCAAGGTTATCCAGAAGATCTGCGCAGAATGCAACTGCAAGATTGATGTCAGCGAAGACGGCAGCATCTTTGTTTCATCAACAGATATCGAAGATGCACGCAGAGCAATCTCAATCGTTGAAACAATTGCTAACGATCCCGAGGTCGGCGCAATCTACAAGGGTGTTGTTACCCGCCTTATGAGCTTCGGCGCATTCGTTGAAATCGCTCCTGGCAAGGAAGGTATGGTTCACATCAGCCAGCTCGACGTTAAGAGAACAGAGAAGGTTGAAGATGTTGTTGCTGTTGGCGACGAAGTTATCGTTAAGGTTCTTCCCAAGGATGACCAGGGCAGACTCAACTTCTCACGCCGCGAGGCTCTCATCGAGGTTGAAGGTCTTGTACCCGAAAACACCGTTCCCGAAACTCCCAGAAGAGCTCCCAGAAGAGATTTCAAGGGAGACAAGGGCGGCAGAAACAGAAGAGACTAATATATAAAAACGGGCTTGTACTTCGGTACAAGCCTTTTTTAGTGATTTAAGTGAATAGTGAAAAGTGAAGAACCGTAGGGGACGGCCTCTGTGCCGTCCCGAAGGGTGGGCTTTGCCCACACCTGATTTTAGTGATTTAAGTGAAGAGTGAGAAGTGAAGAGTTAAGGAAAGTCTTCGCCTTTAACCGATAATAATAAAACCGCCGGCGGAATAATCCGTCAGCGGTTGATTTTTTATCCGAAATTCTTGACAACTTCTGCGAAGGTGTCTGCAATTGTTTTCTGTGCGTTTGCGTCGAGAGCATTGGTTTCGTGATAGTGTCTGTTGCCCAGGCGGTCACTCGTTGTGTTGAGGTAGGGCTGAGTGGGATGAAGTACGAAATCATTGGGCGGTACAACATAACCTGTCATATCGTTTGAAACGCCGAAAACGATGATTGACTTGTCGCCTGCAATGTCTGCAAGGGGAGTGGGGTTGATTTCGGGGCCTTCGCCTGTGCCCGAATCTTCCTTGGAGAGATATTCGCCGTAAACGGTGGGCATAAAGTTTTCGCCCGGAAGAAGCAGAAGCTTCTGACCGCCGACGGTCATATATGTAATCTCGGACTGAATTGCGATTCCGATGTCGGTCTTATCGCTCGGATATGCCTTGAAGCTCATAACATTGCGCATTGCAAGGAGGGTGAGCACATAGTTGCCGACGGGATAATAGAAGGGCTGCTGAATGAATTTGATTTCAGGTTTCATCTCTTCGTCAGCAGTGATTTTCATTGCTGCATCGGCGATTGTTTCGCCCTGAAGCTGAATGTTGCGCACTCTGTCCTCATCGTCATATCTTGCGGCATCCATACCGCCGAGAGGTCCGATTGCATAAAGCACATCTGCGCCGTTTTCTTTTGCGATTTTTTCGCGGAGATAATAGGGGTATTCTGCGCTGAGAAGACGGTTGTCGCCGCCGAGTGAGTTGGGATGAGCGGCAAAGTTGAGCATCCAGATTTCCTTTGAGCCGTCATCGGGAGCGAAGCGGAATCTTGCGAGGATTTCGTGCTTGTAGCTGAAGCGTCTGCCTGTTGCAAGACCGTCCTTGACTTCGATTCTGCCGTTATAAAGTTTACCTGCTTTTCTGTTTTTATAAGCAGCGATTGCAACCTCAACAGCTTTTTCCTCAAGCATTGCCATATATTGGGCATCTTTGCCGTTTGAGGGGATGTTTACGAGGTTGGGCTTACCCCAGTAGCCGACGGTATCAATACCCGAATGGCTGTGAGTGCAGCTGAAATTGATGAGCTTGCAACCCTTGATTTCGGGGGATGCAAGGATTTTTTCTCTGATTGAGTTGACTTCGATTCTTGTAAGACCGACGATGTCTGCACCAATCCAGATGATGCCTTCGTCGTTGCCGCAATCGAGCCATACTGCGCTGATATAAACGGGAGTGAGTACGCCCTCCATCTTGTGACCCGAGCCGTGGCCTGCAATCCAGTAAATCTTGTTTTCGTCAGAGAGGTCGGGCATAATTTCTTCTCTTGCAAAGCCTGCGCGGAAAGTGTTGCCGCTGATTGTTGTGGGCGCAACAGCCTTGATTTCGGGTGCAGGGCCTTGCTTTGCAACCTTTTTACCGAAGTTTTTGGCTATAGCCGCGATGCCTTTTGAGGCGAGGTCCATAATATCCATAAATATTTCCTCCGTTCACCTTAATTTTACAATTCAATTATATAACTAAACCGCTTAATATTCAAGAGGTATTTGCAACAGTTATCTTGATTTGCGATTAAACATATGCTATGATATTATAAGACTTTGCACAAAGGAGAATGATTATGGCAAAAATTATCGGCGAAGCAATTAAAAATATTCCGTGGCAGGAGAAACCCGAGGGATATAAATATCCTGTCTGGAGATACAGCGGCAACCCCATCATCACAAGAGATAATCTCTATATGGCAAACAGTATTTTTAACTCTGCGGTTGTGCCTTTCGGTGACGGTTTTGCAGGCGTTTTCAGAGTTGATGTTATGAGCCGCGACCACACACTCGTTGTAGGCTACAGCAAAGACGCAATCAACTGGGAGCTTGAAGAGAAGGTTATTTTCAGAGGCTATGACCCCAGACTCTGCCTCATCGACGGCAAATATTACCTCTCATGGGTTAACCTCACTCCTCGCGGCACAGCAGTCGGCATTGCATACACAACCGATTTCAAGGAGTGGACACAGCTCGAGGATGCTTGCTATCCCGTTGCAAGAAACGGCGTCCTCTTCCCCAGAAAGGTCAATGACGAGTATCTGCTTCTCATCCGTCCCTGCGACAGAGGTCACACACCATACGGCGACATTTTCCTCAGCCACAGCAAGGACCTCACATACTGGGGCAAGCACAGATTTGTTATGAAACCCGAAAAGAACTGGGAAATGACAAAGGTTGGCGCAGGCCCGACTCCCATCGAAACAGATGAAGGCTGGCTGATGTTCTATCACGGCGTTCTTACAAGCTGCAACGGCTTCACATATGCAATGGGTGCGGCAATTCTTGATAAGGATGAGCCCTGGAAGGTGCTTCACAGAGCTGATTGCTTCCTTCTCGCTCCCCACGAGCTTTATGAATTCGTTGGCGATGTTCCCAATGTTGTTTTCCCCTGCGCAGCTCTTGCTGATGCTGAAACAGGCAGAATCGCAATCTATTACGGTGCTGCTGACACAAGCGTTGCTCTTGCATTTACAACCGTTGACGAAACAATCGACTTCATCAAGAAGAATGACCTTATAAAGTAAACATTACCAAAGAAAAAAGGCTTACACGAAACTGTGTAAGCCTTTTGTTGTTATTGATGATTATTTGCCGCCGAACATCATAAGAAGGAAGCCTGCAGCAACGGCTGAGCCGATAACGCCTGCAACATTCGGACCCATAGCGTGCATGAGAAGGAAGTTTGTGGGGTTATATTTTCTGCCTTCAACCTGTGCAACACGGGCAGCCATAGGAACTGCGGAAACGCCTGCAGAACCGATGAGGGGGTTGATTTTGCCGCCTGTGATAACATAGAGAAGCTTGCCGAAGAGAAGACCGCCTACTGTTGAGAAGCAGAAAGCTGTGAGACCGAGAACGATGATGAGGATTGTTGAGGGGCTGAGGAAGGCTTCGCCGTTTGAGGTTGCGCCGACTGTCAGACCGAGCATAATTGTAACAATGTTTGTCAGAGCGTTCTGGGCTGTGTCGCTGAGTCTGTCTGTAACTCCGCACTCTTTGAAGAGGTTGCCGAGCATAAGGAAACCGATAAGAGATGCGCAGGAGGGGATGAGAAGCGAGCAAACAACAGCAACGATGATGGGGAAGATAATCTTCTCTGTTTTGCTTACCTTACGAAGCTGCTTCATCTCAACCTTTCTTTCCTTTTCGGTTGTAAGAAGCTTCATGATGGGGGGCTGGATGAGCGGAATAAGAGCCATATAGGAATATGCCGCAACCGCAATCGGTGCAAGAAGATTGGGTGCAAGCTTACCTGCGAGGAAGATTGCTGTGGGGCCGTCAGCGCCGCCGATGATGCCGATTGCTGCAGCTTCTTCGGGTGAGAAACCGAAGAGAATTGCAAGAACGAATGCAACATAAACACCGAGCTGTGCAGCTGCGCCGAGAAGAAGGCTGATGGGGTTAGCAAGAAGAGGACCGAAGTCGGTCATTGCGCCGATTCCGAGGAAGATAAGGCAGGGGAAGATGGAGCTCTTTACGCCTGCGTAAATCAACCTGAGTACGCCCGAATCATACCAATGTGCGCCTGCAACGAGGTTGGTTTTGTCCATAATGCCTGTGGGGTCATCCATAAGACCTGCGCCGGGAAGGTTGGCGAGAAGAATGCCGAATGCAATGGGAACAAGAAGAAGGGGCTCGAACTTCTTTGCGATTGCAAGGTAGAGAAGAACGAATGAAACGAGAATCATTACAAGCTCTTTCCAGCCGAGCAGGGCAAAGCCTGAGCTTTCCCATATCTGAGTGATGATTTCCATTGGCAGCCTCCTTAACCTACGATAGCAAGAACTGCATCGGTTTCAACGGTTGAACCCTTCTGAACAAGGAGCTGCTTGATTGTGCCTGAAACGGGAGCAACGATTTCGTTTTCCATTTTCATTGCTTCAAGAATCATAATTACATCGCCTGTGTTTACGCTGTCACCGACATTCTTGTTAACTGCAAGAATTGCGCCGGGCATGGGAGCAACAACCTTTGTGCCGTCAGCTGAGGGTGCTGCTGCGGGAGCTGCGGTAGGAGCAGGAGCGGCAACGGGTGCGGCAGGTGCAGCAACGGGAGCTGCGGGAGCTTCTGAAACGCTTGTGATAACAGCCTCGGTTTCTTCAACCTCGACCTCATAATTGATTCCGTTAAGATTAACAATATACTTCATTATTTTTTATCCTCCGTTTTCTTGATTGATTTGAAGCTGAGTCTGTTGAGCGGAATTCCGCTTTCTTTGCTGACGATAGCCATAATAACTGCGGCTGTTTTTTCGTCAACATCAACGAGGTCAAGCTTACCTGCCGATGCGTTAGCAGGCAGGGGAGTGCCTGCAGGGGCGGAAGGTGCACCGGCTGATGCAGGAGCCTTCTTGTCTTCTTCTGCAGGTTTTTTCTTGTCTGTCAAAGACATAACCTTTGAGAAAACGAGGATAACAACAGCGATGAGTGCGAGCATTGAAAGAACAACGCAGAAGCCTGTAATCGCTGTGGGGAGCTGTTCAAGAACAACGGGAACTCTCTCGGGGATGTTCTTGATTCTGTCCCAGAATTCAAGACCGATAGCCTTGATATCGGTTAAAAAAGTCTGAAAAAAGTTCATAGTCACCCTCCTTAGTCAATCTTTGTGATTGTGTAAGTGAAGGTGTTCTTCTTAAGCTCTTCGCGCTTTTCGAAGAATGCTTCTGCCTGAGCAGGGAATGCGATATATGAGAGCACATCTTCGTCGCAGGTTGCTCTGTCGCCGAGATAAGCTCTTGCTTCTTCAACGCCGGGTGCAAGAGTATCTGCGAATCTGCCTGTGAAGGGAGTTTCATCGCCGAGAACGAGTTTCTGAAGCTCTTCGCTTACCTTGCCGGGAGCCTTACCGTATTCGCCTCTGATGTAGCTCTTGACTTCCTTGGAGATGTTCTTATATCTTTCGCCAGCGAGAACATTGGCAGTTGCCTGAACGCCTACCATCTGGCTCATGGGAGTTACGAGGGGAGGATAGCCGAGGTCTTCGCGTACTCTGGGAGTTTCAAGAAGAACTTCGTCAAGCTTGTCCAGCTTCTTCTGAGCGGTGAGCTGAGCAACGAGATTTGAAAGCATACCGCCGGGAATCTGATAGATGAGAGCGTCTGTCTGAGTGCCCATAACAACGGGATTGAGAAGACCGCTTTCAAGAGCCTTTGCTCTGATGGGCTTGAAGAAGTCGTTGATTTCCTTGCAGACATTTTCGTCAACATCGATTTCGTAGCCGTACTGCTTGAGAGTATAAACAAGTGTTTCTGTTGCAGGCTGTGAAGTACCGCCTGAGAAGCAGGAAATTGCGGAGTCGATAACATCTGCGCCTGCTTCAACGCACTTGAGGAGTGTCATAAATCCGAGACCTGTTGTTGAATGAGTATGAACAACGATGGGAACTTTGACATTTGCCTTAAGAGCCTTAACGAGGTCATAGCCTTCCTTGGGACTCATAATACCTGCCATGTCCTTGACGCAGATGGACTGGACGCCGAGAGCTTCGATTTCCTTTGCGAGCTTAACATAGCTTTCAAGATTATGGATGGGGCTGATTGTGTAGCAGATTGTGCCCGATGCGTGAGCGCCGCACTTGAGGGTTTCGTCAACTGCAACCTCGATGTTTCTTACATCGTTGAGCGCATCGAAAATGCGGATGATATCGATGCCGTTTTCAACACTCTTTCTGATGAAAAGACGGACAACATCATCGGGATAATGCTTGTAGCCGAGAAGATTCTGGCCTCTGAGGAGCATCTGGAGTTTTGTGTTGGGGCAGGCTGCCTTGATTTTGCGCAGTCTTTCCCACGGATCTTCGTTGAGGTAGCGAAGGCAGGAGTCAAATGTTGCTCCGCCCCAGCACTCGAGAGAATAATAGCCTGCTGCGTCGAGCTTCTTGAGAACGGGCTCAAAATCCTCGAAGGGCATTCTTGTTGCGATAAGGGACTGGTTGGCATCTCTGAGCACGGTTTCGGTGAAATTAACTTTCATTGAACTTGCAGTCCTTTCTTTGAGATTGAAAAATTATCGGATTAATCAGAATTCAATGCGTGAAGCAATGTATTCTTCAAGAGCGTCGATTGAAATGCGTTCCTGCTGCATTGTATCTCTGTCTCTGACTGTTACGCAGTTGTCTTCGAGTGAATCAAAGTCAAATGTGATGCAGAAGGGAGTACCGATTTCGTCTTCGCGGCGGTAGCGCTTACCGATTGAGCCTGTTTCGTCAAAGTCAACCATAAATTTCTTCTGGAGCTTTTCGTAAACCTTGAGAGCGTCCTCTGAAAGCTTCTTTGAGAGGGGAAGAACTGCTGCCTTGAAGGGAGCGATTGCAGGGTTGAGGTGAAGAACAACTCTTGTGTCATTCTTTTCAGCATCGATAACTTCTTCGTCATATGCTTCGCAGAGAAGAGCGAGAACTGTTCTGTCAAGACCGTAGGTTGATTCGATGATGAAGGGGATGAACTTTTCGCCTGTTTCGGGATCAAGATAATCCATCTTCTGACCGCTGTATTCCTGGTGTCTTGTAAGGTCGAAGTTTGTTCTGTTGTGAGTGCCGTTGATTTCGCCCCAGCCGAAGGGGAAGAGGAACTCGATGTCACAGGCAGCCTTTGCGTAGTGAGCGAGCTTCTCGTGGTCGTGGAAACGGAGGTTTTCAGCAGCGATGCCGAGATCCTGATAGAATCTGAGACCGTATTCCTTGAAGTAATCGTAGAGCTCGGAGTCTGTGCCTTCCTTGCAGAAGGTCTGGAATTCCATCTGCTCAAACTCGATTGTTCTGAAGGTGAAGTTACCGGGGGTGATTTCGTTTCTGAAAGCTTTACCGATCTGACCGATGCTGAAGGGAAGCTTTGCTCTCATTGTTCTCTGAACATTGAGGTAGTTAACATATTCACCCTGTGCATTTTCGGGACGGAGATAAATGACATTCTTGCTGTCATTTGTAACGCCTCTGAATGTCTGGAACATCAGGTTGAATTCTCTGATGCCTGTGAAGTCGTGCTTGCCGCAGTGGGGGCAGGGGATTGAATGAGCCTTGATGTACTCAAACATTTCTTCCTTTGTCATACCGTCTGCGTGTGCGTTGGGGTCGAAATCGTCGATAAGATTATCTGCTCTGTGACGCTTTTTGCACTCCTTGCAGTCAAGAAGAGGGTCGGAGAAGCTTGCAACGTGACCGTTTGCTTCCCATACTCTGGGGTGCATAAGGATATCTGCGTCAACTTCATAGCTGTTTTTACGCTCCTGGATGAATCTTCTTCTCCAGGCATCCTTAACGTTGTTCTTGAGTCTTGCGCCGAGGGGGCCGTAGTCCCAGGTGTTGGCAAGACCGCCGTAAATTTCGCTGCCTGCAAAAATGAAACCTCTGCCTTTGCAAAGAGCAACGATTTTTTCCATTGTCTTTTCCTGATTTTTCATCATATCCAAAACTCCCGCCATTATAATAATTTTGATAATATGATACCTTAAATATGCATTAAAGTCAATCATATATAGAATAAAAAAAGACCGTTGCAAGCGGTCTTTTTTGGTTATTTGTGCTTATTGATTAAAAGTTATCGGTCAATTATTTGCGTTTTCTTCTTTTCTCTTTCTTTGAAGGCATATTTTCTCGGGTATATGAAGCAAGAAAACTTGCATTGGCATTGCTCAAACCGTATATTCTGAAAGTTTTTTCTTGGGTTATGACGGTCACCACAGGAATTCCTTTTGCAACGGGTATATGGCAATGGAAATCCGTAATTTCATTATAGTAAAATGAAAATCTTTCGGGTATTACAAAAAATTTTGGTCTGATACCGTAGACTCCGTTTTCATTGATACAGATGAAACTTTTTTTGCATACCAAATATGCAATTATTCCTGCAATAACAGCCGCAATACACAATAAAATCAGCAAACCTACTATCAGATAGAATTTTGTGAAATTAACAGGATAAATCCAATCGTGTAAATTATATGCACCTGCGACAATGAAAATTAAAGCGAAAATTGCTCGGCTGACACAAAAGAAGCGGACATCACTGCCGAAGTCCTTGCATTCATAGAATTTTATATTTTTACCCAAAGGGTCCATAGAAACAGATTCCGAATCTTCTTTATAAGCTTCGGATGCAGATTCTTTGCTCAGATATTTTCCGCAATCCGGGCAGATTTCGTCGGATTTTTTTATCTTTGCGCCGCAGAATTTGCATTTCATTTATCAACACCTCTTTGCTTAATGATATCACGCGCCGAAGCAACCGTCAACATAAAAATCCCCGACTGACCTGAATCTGTCGGGGATTGGATTTATATCAAAAACGCCTTTGCAAGTGCAAAGTAGATAACGAGAGTTACGATGTCAACGAGAGTTGCAATCATCGGACCTGCCATAAGCGCAGGGTCGAGCTTGATGATTTTTGCAAAAATCGGGAGTGAGCAACCGATGAGCTTTGCAACAACGATTGCAATAAACATCGCAAGGGAAACAACAAGGAAAACTTCAATCGTGCCTTCGCTGAAAAGATACATTCGCAGAATGTTTCCCGCGCCGAGCACAAGTCCGCAGACGGTGGCAACGCGCAATTCTTTGAGAACGATTTTGAAATAGTCCTTGATTTCGATTTCACCAACAGCAAGACCGCGGATGATAAGCGGTGAAACCTGGCTGCCTGCGTTGCCGCCCGTACCCATAAGCATCGGCATTGAAGCGGTCAGCGCGACGAAGCCTGCAAGCAGGGTTTCGTAGCCTTCGATAATCATACCTGTGAATGTGCCCGAAATCATAAGGATAAGAAGCCAGACGATTCGGTTTTTCGCGAGTTTGAAAACACCTGTTTTGAGGTATTCGTCATCCGAGGGGGTCATAGCTGCCATCTTTTCAAAGTCCTCGGTAACCTCTTCTTCGATAACGTCAACAACGTCGTCGACGGTAATAATACCGACGAGTCTGCCTTCATTATCAACAACGGGTACGCTCAGAAGGTCGTATTTACTTACGATATCCGCAACATATTCGCGGTCATCGAGTGTGTTGACGGAAACAAACTGCGGCTCTTCTTCCATAATGTCGCCCACAAGGGTGTCTTTATCGCAAAGAAGAAGGGAAAGCAGGGGAATGCTGCCGAGCAAATGGCGGTGCTCATCTGTGCAGTAGCAGGTATAAACGGTTTCTTTGTCAACGCCTGTTTTTCTGATGTGCTCGATTGCCTGCGCGGCGGTGAAGCTTGTGCGAAGCTGCACCATTTCGATTGTCATAATGCTTCCTGCGCTGTCTTCGGGATATTTGAGGAAGCGGTTAATCAGTTTTCGGGTTTCGCTGTCGGAGTGAGCAAGTACTCGCGTTACAACATTTGCAGGCACTTCCTCAAGGAAGTCAACAACGTCATCGAGGAACATTTCGTCAAGCAGTCTTTCAAGCTCGGCGTCGTTAATCATACGGACAAGGTCTTCCTGTGATTCGGGCTCAAGGTAAGCGAAAACATCCGCTGAAATATCCTTGGGGGTCACGCGGAAAACAAGAAGTCTTTCTTTCGGCTCAAGCTCGTCCATAAGCAGAGCGATATCAACGGGGTTCATTTCGGCAAAAACTTCACGCAAGGATGAAATTTCTCCCTTGGCAATAAACTCCGTTACTTTTTCAATGAGCATCTCAAGCTCTTCCATAAAAAAAGCATCTCCTTTCATCGGCATTTTCATACCGGCGCAAAGGCGATGCAGTCAAAACAAAATAAGAGCGAAACCGATATCACTTTTGATACGGCTCACTTCGGTGGCTGACAGACAGCTCCGCCATTGCGGCTGATTCGATTGAAAATCTACTTCGGGGTTTGGGGTTATCGGAACTGCCCAAAAATCTCACCACACTTTAAAAAATTTTTTGTTAACCTAATGTTACACCCTTTATTGCACTAAGTCAAGCAAAATTACAAAATATTTCAAGAAATAAATATATTTATCAAAAACGGCGAAAAACGGACTTTTACGGGGGAAAATGGGTGAAATCGGGCGAAAACAGAAGAAGAATTGATGCGGAATTCAAAAAAGTGTTAACACAAACGGGTTAGCAAAAGTGCGTTTTAGCCCTTAGGGTGAGAGGAGTTTTCGCAAAAGCGGAAGAATGCTCCCGGAAAGGATGGTTGCTTGAAAAAAGGTCTTACCGAGAAAGAAAAGCTTTTTTGCAGTTATTACGCAAGCTTCGGAGATGCAAGAGGTTGCGCCGCAAGGGCAGGCTACTGCATTTCCCCTGCAAAAAGTGCCGAAAGACTCCTCGCAAGGGCGGATATCAGGGCGGAAACAGAGCGCCTTGAAAAAGAAAAAAGGTCTTTTTCAGCGCAGGTTGAAAAGGGTCTTTACAGGCTCGCATTCGGGTCGGTTACGGATGCGCTCAAGCTGATGCTTTGCGAGGAAACGATGAGCGCCGAAGACCTCGAAAAGCTTGATTTATTTAATGTTTCCGAAATAAAACGGCCTAAAGGCGGCGGAATTGAAATCAAGTTTTTTGACAGGCTCAAGGCACTTGAAAAGCTCGCTTCGTTGAGTACGGGCGAAAACTCGGAAAGCAGTTTTATCAAGGCTCTTTCCGAGGGCGCAAGGCTTCTCTCGGAGGAGGAAGATTTTTGAGTCCGACAACGAAAAAAGCAGCATTCACGCCTTTTTCGAAAAAGCAGATGAAGGTGCTTTGCTGGTGGCTGCCCGAAAGCCCTTTCAGTAAATGCGACGCCGTAATCTGCGACGGTGCGGTGCGCTCGGGCAAAACTCTCTGTATGTCGGTTTCCTTTGTGACATGGGCGTTTTCTGCGTTTTCCGATTCCTCTTTTGCTCTTTGCGGAAAAACGATTGCATCCCTGCGAAGAAATGTTGTGACGGTCATTCTGCCGATTCTTCGTGAGCTCGGATTTGAATGCAACGAAAAATATTCGCGCAATCTCATCGAAATCACATATTCGGGCAGGACAAACAGATTTTATCTTTTCGGAGGAAAGGATGAAGGGTCGGCGGCGTTGATTCAGGGGATGACTCTTGCAGGCGTTTTGCTTGACGAAGTGACACTTATGCCTCGCTCATTTGTTGAGCAGGCTCTTGCAAGATGCTCCGTTGACGGCTCGAAAATGTGGTTTAACTGCAATCCCGAGCATCCGATGCATTGGTTTCACGAGGAGTGGATTAAAAAGAAAGAAGAAAAAAACTGCTTCTATCTCCACTTCACGATGAGGGATAACCCTTCGCTCACACAAGCTATTATCCGCCGCTACGAAAGACTTTATTCGGGTGCATTCTATGACAGATTCGTGCTCGGCAAATGGGTTGCGGCGCAGGGAAGTGTTTATCCGATGTTTTCGCAGGAGAAGCACGTTGAGATACCGCCCGACGGTCTGTCTGATTTTTATATTTCCTGCGATTACGGGACGGTTAACCCCTCTTCATTCGGACTCTGGGGACGAAAAGACGGCGTGTGGTACAGAGTGAATGAATATTATTTCGATTCGCGCGCCGAGGGCAGGCAACGCACCGACAGCGAGCATTTCGAGTCACTCTGCGTCCTTGCAGACGGCAGGGATATAAAGTCGGTTATCGTTGACCCGTCTGCCGCAAGCTTCATCGAATGCATCAGGCGTGACGGCAGATTCAGAGTTATTCCTGCAAAGAATGATGTTATTGACGGAATCCGAAGGGTTTCGGACTGCCTGAAGGACGGGAAAATAAAAATTTCGCCCTCCTGCAAGGACAGTATCAGGGAATTCGGTCTTTACAGATGGGAGGAAAACTCCGCAAAGGATTCCGTCAGAAAAGAAAACGACCACGCTATGGACGATATCCGTTACTTCGTTTCAACGGTGATTTCGGGCGGAAACGATGACGGATTCTTCGCTGTGGCGGCGGTCAGAAGATAGGAAAGGAGGAATCGGATGGGTTTATTCAAAAACAGAAAATCGGAAAGAATTTCAGTACCTGTAACGCAGAATTCAAAAGGTCATCCGTTTGGCATTATCGACGGGTATGTGCCTCTCGGCGCGCCTCAGATGAGGCTTTACAAAGCGTTGCGCGAGGCTGTGCCTGTTATTGATGCCGCGATTTTCAAGCTCGTGCGTCTGACGGGCGGATTCAGAATCGAGTGCGACGATGCCGCCGCGCAGAGGGTAATCGATGAGTTTGTTGAGTCTGTGCCCGTAGGCGGCAACAGATACGGCTTGTCTTCGTTTGTTTCAACCTATTTTGAGCAGCTGCTCACCTACGGCACAGCCATCGGCGAAATCGTTACGGATACCGAGGGTTTGCCCTGTGCGCTTTTCAATGCACCCCTTGACGGAATCGAGCTTCGCAGAGCGCGTAACGGATTTGACATCGAGGTTTATGTGCGTAAGGGCGGCGAATTGAAACTTGCCCCTGCGCAGGAGCTTTGTCTGCTGAGTGTGCTCAATCCCGATGCAGGCGCGTTGACAGGCAATTCTCTGCTCAAGGGAATGCCGTTTGTCAGCGGAATTCTTGTCAGAATTTTTGAAAGCATCGGTGCAAACTGGGACAGGGTCGGCAACCTTCGCTTTGCCGTAACTTATAATCCGCGCAATGACCCTATGGACAGAGCGTACGCGAAGGACAGGGCGATGCAGGTCGCGAAAGAATGGGGCGAAGCAATGCAGAGCGGTGGCGAAATCAGGGATTTTGTTGCTGTGGGCGATGTGCAGATTAAGGTTATCGGCGCGGATAATCAGATTCTTGACAGCGAAGTGCCTGTCAGACAGATGCTTGAGCAGATTGTTGCAAAAACAGGTCTGCCGCCCTTTATGCTCGGACTTTCCTGGTCAAGCACAGAGAGAATGAGCACCCAGCAGGCGGATGTGCTTACAAGTGAGCTTGAAGCCTACAGGCAGATTCTTACGCCCGTTATCGGCAAAATCTGCAGGGCATATCTGCGAAGCAGAGGTTTCGGATGCAGACCTGTGGTTGTGTGGGACAGCATCACGCTTCAGGATGAAGTTGAGCTTGGAAAAGCAAGGCTTTATAACGCTCAGGCAGAGAAGCTTGAAGCGGAAAACAAAGAAAGAGGTGAATGATTATTAACAGCGAAAATAACAATGTCGCAATTCCTTCCGAGGAGCTCGCGCTTATCGGAAAATTTGCGAGAAAAGAGCTTAAGCAGGAAGAAATTTATACTTTTTCCGTTATTCTCTGCGACAATGAAATTGACAGAGATAACGAAAAATTCACAATTCCTGCGCTCAAAACTCTTGCCGGTCTTTTCGTCGGCAAAACAGGAATTTTTGACCACAATATGAGCAGTAAAGACCAGATGGCGAGAATTTATTCAACGGAGTTTGTTACGGATGAAACCGTAAAAACAAGCGACGGCGAGCCGTATTCCTGCGTCAGAGCGAAGGCATATATGCTCAGGACCGAAAAGAATAAAGACCTCATCGCGGAGATTGATGCAGGTATCAAAAAGGAAACAAGCGTCGGCTGCAGCGTGAAGAAAATCAGTTGCTCGGTCTGCGGCAAAAGCATCAGAGAGGAAGGCTGCTCTCATAAGAAGGGTAAGGTTTACGGCGGTAAGCTTTGCTGCCATCTTCTCGAAGAGCCTGCCGATGCGTATGAGTGGTCATTCGTTGCTGTGCCTGCACAGAGAAATGCAGGTGTAACGAAGGCTTTTGTGCCTGCGGATGCCGAAGAAAAGGTTGCTGCGTGGGTGCAGGAATACAGAAACGAGCTCAAGTCGGCGGTAATCAGGGATGCCGCATCGGTTATTCCCGAGATGAAAAGCTCCGCGCTTGAGGAAATCTGCGACGGAATGAGCATCGGAATGCTCAAGGAAATGCGTGATGCTTTCAGGCGCAGGACAGAGAAAAATCTGCCCTTCGTAAGACAGCTTGAGAGCGAAACGGATAATAATTCCGAATCAAATTCAGAGTATAAAATTTAAGGAGGATAAAATATGTCAGTATCATTCGGCGGCTTCCATAATGAAACCGTAACATTCAGAACAGAAAATGAAATTGCTTCAGGCACACCCGTTAATATCGTTGATAACGGTACGGTTGGTGCATGTGCGGACGGCGATACCTTCTGCGGTATCCTTGCAAACGGTGACGGCAGATATGCCGCGGTACAGATTTACGGCGAAGTGACCGTAAAATTCAGCGGTGCGGCGCCTGCTCTCGGTTATACGGAGCTTGTCGCATCCGCAGACGGTGTCAAATCAGGCTCGGGCAGAGAATATCTTGTTCTCAGCGTTGACGATGCAAACGGCACCGTAACATTTCTGATGTAAGAAAGGAGAAATAAATAATGGCTGTTTATGACAATATCAGACTTGAAAAGGGGCTTTATGCCTCAGGTAATTTCACAAAGGCTCTCGAGAGCCTTGACCCCAGCGAAAACTATGTCGGCACTTCGCTCGAGGGTCTTGACGCATATCAGCGTCAGCTCAAGCGCTTCGGCATCAAGGTAGGCGGTCAGGGAAGCGACGTTGTTGATAAGTTCTTCAAAACTTCCGACAGCGCAGTCCTCTTCCCCGAATATATTTCAAGAGCCGTCAAGCAGGGTCTTGAGCAGGCAGATATTCTGCCCACAGTTGTTGCTTCAACAACCGTATTTGACGGTCTTGATTACCGCTCAATCACATCAATGCCTACCGACGACGAAAAGGAGCTTAAAATCGTCAGCGAGGGCGCATACATTCCCGAAACGAGCATCCGTACAAAGGAAAATCTCGTCAAGCTCCGCAAGAGAGGCCGCTCACTCGTCGCTTCATATGAGGCAATCAGATTCCAGCGCCTTGACCTTTTTACCGTAACTCTTCGTCAGATTGGCGCGCATATTGCGAGAACTCTTCTCAAGGATGCAATTGAGGTAATCGAAAACGGTGACGGCAACGGTAATCCTGCCGAAGTTATGAATTGCGCTTCATCGGGCAACCTTACATACGCAGACCTTGTTGATTTCTGGAACGGTTTCGACCCCTATGAGCTTAACACAATCATTGCCGAGCCTGCCGTTATGGCGAAGCTTCTTAAGATGGAGGAATTCAGAGATGCATCCGCAGGTCTTAATTTCCACGGCAAGGGCAAGGAAATCACACCCCTTGGCGCGAAACTTCTTAAGTCAAACGCTGTCAGCACAGGTACTCTTATCGGTCTTGATAAAACTGCGGCTCTTGAAATGGTCAAGACAGGCGACATTATGACGGAATATGATAAGCTCATTGACCGTCAGCTTGAAAGAGCGGTCATCAGCTGCACCGCAGGTTTTGCCAAGATTTTCGACGGAGCATCAAAGGTGCTTTCAGTTTAAGGAGTGGAATACTTGATTAATTGCTGGAGAGTTCTCTCGGCATTGAGGGATTATTATTCACACAGCGAAACGGATGCGGAGTTGCTTCCGATTTGCGATGCATCGGCAAGAGAGCTTTCCGCGAGAGTGAAACCGAATGCGGATTGCTCCGACATAAGGCTCATCAACGCCGCCGCGGCAATGGTGAATTACAGGCTTTGCGTGAGGAGAATGCATTCCGATGAGGGCATCACCTCCTTCAAGGCAGGCGATGTTACCATCAGCATTTCTCCCGAGGCTCTCAGGGAGCAGGCAGAAAAAGATAAAACCGAAGCGATTATTGCGGCGGCACCCCTGCTGAAAGATTACGATTTTCTTTTCAGGCAGGTGAGCATATGAAACTGACTCCGATTTTCAATGCTCACGGCAGACCTGCTTCCCTTGTTTCGGGTGACGGCGAAATTCTTGCGCAGATGAATGCTTTCATCAGTCCGTTGCGATATAAAAACAAGATGTACCTTTACGGCGTAAACACCGAAATCGGTTACAACTCGCAGGGACATTATCTTTATATCGGGCCGCCCGACCCCGACATCACGAATCTCGAAAACGGCGAATATGTGAGCTGTGCAGGGGAGAGATACAGAGTTGACAGGGCAGAAAAGGTTTATAAAGGAGATTCGGTATTTTATATTTGGGCAGTAATCAGAGTTATTGTCGAGAATTAAGAGGTGAAATATGAGCACAATCAGTTCAATGCCTGCCAATATTGTGGCCTGGCTTAAAAACAGAGAAGAGCTTGCACACATAAAGTTTCTCACCGAATACCCTGCAATCAAAAAGGAAGTGCCGCTTCGCAACACAACCGTTGCAGTCGGCATTGACGGAATGACGATTGTTGATTCGTTCGTTGAAAACGATGAGGGTGTTCTTGTTGAAAACGAAAACTGCAGGCAGGTTAACATAAAACTGCGTTTTTCAATTCACGCGCCTTTTTCTTCAGGCGGTGCGGCGTGTCACGATGCGTTTACGGATATCATCGACTGTCTGACCTTCGATTCGTCGCTTAATATCGACTCGTCAGGTTGCGACAGCATCGTTTCCGACAGAGATACGGATGCCTTTGTGCTTACCGCCTGGGCAACGGTTATCGCTTCGCTTTGTCCTGCGGCAACTTCGTCTGTTGATTTGCCGTCATTTCTGGGCAAAGAATTGTTTTGCGCTTCGCACATAAATGATGAAGTGATTCATCTTTCCCCTGAACAGATTCTGCAACTTGCAGAGCCGTATGTGTCAGGGACATATATGGGCAGAGGAAGCTCGAGTTATACGGTTGATGTCGGTTTCAAGCCGCGTTTTGTTATCGTTACCGCGCTCAACAATCCTCCGATGAGCATTGATTTCAATACGCAGAGGGGATATATTTATTCGGGTGTTGCCTTTGAATCGGGCAATTCTTACGGAATTGAACTCGCGGAAACGGGCTTCAAAGCGATCAGCCAGAGGACAACGGCGTCAAGAGGATGTTTCCCTGCGCTTAATGAGGATGCAGTACCTTACAGATACATAGCTTTCAGATAAAATAAAAAGGAGCAGTCCGATTTTTCGGGCTGCTCCGATTTGATTGGTGAATAATGAATAGTTGGGGGCGGATTCTGGCCGCACCTTATTTTTGCTTAAAAATCCGTTATTTTTTTGCCGCTGCCGAGCTCGAAATGGTATTCTGCAATTCCGAGGTCAATTTTATTGAAGGAGAAATCTCCTTTGACTTTCGCGGCAACTCTGTTTTCGGAATATTCAAAAGTAACGGGTTGTTTATTTCTCGCGGAGGGAGCGTTGACGGCGCATTCAACACCTTTTCTGAACCATTCGGGTGCTGAATCGAGGTTGACGCTCATTTCTTCGGGAGATTTTCTTTTTGTTTTGATGATTCCCGAAAGAAGTTTTTCTTTGAGATTTTCCGCTTCTTTTATCTCGCCGACGGAAATAACGCAGGCAAGAGATTCTTTTTCGGCAAGCTTTACCGAAACCGAGCCTTTGTCATAGCTGCCTGCCACCCAGCAGGTGCCGAGACCGAGACGGGTTGCTTCAAGCACAAGCTCCTCACCGAAATAGCCGATTTTTTCGTGCATTTTCGGGTCGTCGGAATTGCCGATGAGTGCAAAATAGCTTTTGACACCGCTGAACATTCCGTAGCTTTTGATAAGGCTGAAGCAATTTTCGCCGTCTTCCATAAGCTTGATGCGAAGACCTGAGCGAGAGCAGATACCGGCAATTATCTTTTGCAATGCCGCCTTCTTTTCGTCGCTGATAAGCTCGGGGATATAGGCTCTTCTGGAGATTCTGATATCGGAAGCTTCAAGAAGGGTCATTTCTTATTTCCTCATTTCAGCAAGGTCACGGTAGTTGATAAGCTTGATGCCGTGAGCTTCGATGTGCTGTCTTGTTGCGGGGTCTTTGAGGAGTCTGTATTCCCATACTCTGCGCTCCCAGCAACCTGATGCGCCCTTGAGGTCATCTGTTTCATATGAGGGATGCATATAAGTTTCTGTGATTCCCTCGGGCATACTTGCGTAGAGGTCATACACATATTCGCGGAATTTTTCGTAGCTTTCGGTCTGAGGCTCATTCCACTCGTTGGGGATGAGGTGGTCAGGCACAGCTACGCCGAGCTGCTTGATGAAGCCGACAAGCTGACCGAGTAAAGCGTGAACCATTTCTTTGTCGATGTTGATATCGAGCATTGTGTTTGAAAGCTGTGCATCGGAGAATGATGCAGGGAAGCGGAAGGGAAGACCGTATTCTGCGGCGGTCTGAAGAGTCATCTGAAGAAGCTCGAATCTGCCTGTTTCGATGCCGTAGAGTGAGCCCATATGGTTATCGAGATGAGAAGGAGTTACAAGACCGAGCTTTCTGCAACGCTCAATCTGAGCTTTGATTTCTGCTCTTGCTTCTTCGAGGTCAACATTCTTTTCAACCTGGTCGCTTTCGTGCCACATAAAGCCTTCTTCATCGCGAAGAGAATCGGTGTTTGATGTGTTGACGGGTGCCCAACGGTAGTTTGACCATTCGCTTGTGAGAGTAAGATGAACGCCGATTGCAAACTGCGGATTCTCGGCGGCGAATTTACAGGCTTCGGGCGCCCATGCGCAGGGAGCCATAATTGTTGCTGATGTGAGTGCACTTGCAGGGTCTTTGAAAAGGTCTGCAACTGCAAGGTTTGCGCCTCGGCACATACCGAAATCGTCTGCGTTGATAATGAGATATCTGTCCATAATAATTTCCTCTTTTCCGTAATTTATATAAGGTCTTTATATTCAATAATATTTCCGTCAAACTTATCGGCATCAATTTCCTTGTCACCGATGAAAGCCCTGATAACCTGCTTCTTGCCCTTTATATATTCGGGTTTACCGGGGCAGAAGGGATAGAATCCGAGCACGCCGAAGATATACCAGATAGCCATTGTGCCGTTATCCTCGTCGCCGGGGAAACCGTCATTTTCGTAGGAGAAAGCTTCCTTGCAGAGTCTTTCAACCCAGTATGCGCTCTTTTCAACGCATCCGAGAGCTGAATAGATATAAGGAATGTGGAAGCTGGGCTGGTTGGAGATTGCGCACTGACCGAAGTCGATTGCGGCAAGCTCTGTGATTTCGTGAATTTCGCAGTTGTAACCTCTGATGAGGTAATCAGGCTCTGTTGCAAAAAGTTCATCAATTTTTGCAATCAGCTTATCCTTGCCGCCGTAAAGCTCGGCAAGACCCTCGATATCGTGGGGCACTGCGAATGAATTCTGCCATGCACTTCCTTCGGTGTAATCCCTGCCCCACATAATGGGTGAGAAATCGGGGCGGAAATTGCCCTTCTTATCCTTGGGACGCATAAAGCCTGTTTCGGGGTCGAAGATGTTTTTGTAATAAGTTGCGCGTTTGCGGTATTCCTTTTCAATCTTGGTTTCGCCGAGGATTTTTGCAATCTCCGCGATGCACCAGTCACCGTATGCGGCATCAAGAGTGAGGTTAACGGATTCGTGCTGCTCATCATAGGGCACATAGCCGTATTTGCAGTAGCTTTCCGCGCCGTTTCTGCCGAATCTTCTTTCGGGAGGATTGGTTACGGAGTGTTTAATCATACCTTCGAGAGCAAGACGCATTGTTGCTTCGTCGATGAAGCCCTTGACCGCGCCGTCAGCAATGACTGCGTCAACAAGTGTGCTGGGCATACATCCGCATTCGCCGATTGAGAGCCATCTGGGAAGCCATCCGCTTTCTTTATATTCGTTGATAAATGCGGTGAGCATTTCGCGAAGCTCGTCCTTTGCAACGAGAGCAAAGAAGGGATAAACTGTTCTGTAGGTATCCCAGAATCCGTTGTCGGTGTATCTTACGCCGCTGTAGGTTTTGCCGTCGTGGGGGCAATAATGGATTGCATTGCCTTTTTTATCGTATTCATAGCATTTGTGGGGATAAAGGAATGCTCTGTACATACAGGAATAGAAGGTGCGGAGCTGTTTTTCGTCAGCAGCTTCGATTCTGATTCTTGAAAGATATTCTTCCCAGATACCTTCTGCATCCGCTTTGACCTGCGCAAAATCCTTACCGTCAAGCTCCGACCTGAGGTTATAAACCGCCTGGTCATAGCTGATATATGAAATCGCAAGCTTGATTTCGGTAACTTTATTCTTCAGGCAGATGTGAATGCCTGCATTCTTGCCTCTTGTTTTGCTTCCGCTTCTGAAATCGTTTTTGCTGCTGATGAGAGTTTCGGATGCATCAACAGAGCCTTCAGGGAATTCAACTGCAAGATATGTCTTGAATTTCACCGCTTCGCCGCTTAAGTGCATATCGGTTGAAGCGAAAAGAGTGTTTGTTTTTTCGTCAAAACGATAAGTGTAATTGCCCTTGACGGGGAGCACTGAAAGATAATTTTTACCCTCGTCAGAGAAACTGATGACGGCGGATGCACCTCTTTCGGTGGGAGCAAGCTCGAAATCGCATCTTGAACGGAGGAAACGGGTCTTGAGGTAATAGGGGGAGAGAATTGCCTCTTCGGGTCTGAAACCAGACCAGCGCTCTTCACCCATACCGCCCATCATATCATTCTGGGGGATGAAGATGAATGCGCCGTAATCGGCAATCCAGGGGGAGGGCTGATGAGTCAGACGGATACCCTCAAGGCTTCGGCTGTCGGGGTGATAATACCAGCGGATGCTGTGCTCCTCTGTCTGGGGAGCAAAAGCCGCCATACCGAAGGGTCGCTGCACAAGCGGAAGGGTGTTGCCGTTTGAATATCTGTGGGTCGATTTACTGCCTTGTTTTGTGTTTACGAGGTCGCAATATTTCATATTTATTTCTCCTTGTGCGGAAGATATTTACTGCTGAGAATATTGATGAGATTGTCGGAGCCGAAGTGACGGCTCTTTTTCATTTTAAGGAAAAGCGCATCCATATTTTCGGCTGAATGTTCGGTTTCCTTGGAGTATTTGCGCATAACTTCGATGCGGATATCCTTATTTTCGGAATCGGTCTGCGACGCTTCGAGAAGCAGACACATAATAACCGAAAAAACGGTGAATTTTGCTTTTGAAAGCAGGTCGCCGTCAAAGGCGGCGGTCATAAAATAGCGGAACGCAAAATATACCGCGAGATGCTCGGTTTCCCATTCGTTCCCCGCAAGGTCAGGTGAACTGCAGAAGGCATTTTTCTTTGCAATATCAAGGGTTTCAGACCATTCAGGGTCAAGCTTTTCAAGGCTTTCAAGAGCCTTGAAGCAACCGCCGAGATTGCGCTTTGCCTGAGGATTATTTGCCTCAACGGGAAGAAAGAATTCGTCCGTAATATCGATTTTTTCACAAATTCCCTGCCGTATATTCTGCTGAATTTTTTCGCTCAGGCGCAGAAAAGCAATCAGCCTTTGCGCGATGGAAAACTTTCTGTTCTGCAGGATATTTATCGCCGTTTTTTGCGCTCCGATAAGAGTAAAATAGAGCGTCGGGTCAATGCAGTTCGGCTGAATGGGTGCATCTTCCTCAACGGTTTCGAATTCAATCGGCTCGGATGAATCAAAAATCAACCTTGCCGCTTCGGGGCAGGAGATGGAAATTCCCGTTTCTTTTCTTGAGCCGAGGTCTGTGATGTGCCTGGGGAAAAGAGTGCAGGTTCTGCAAAGGCTTTTTTCTCCGAGCTGAATATAAATCTCACAAAGCTTGTTTTCAAGAAGAAACGGACAGCGGCGGTCATCGGAGATAAAAACTGTGTCGCCGTCATCGTCAACCGTCATTGAGCGGCGGAGTTTTTCGCCGAAATCACCCTCTGGGAGCGAATATTTTTCCGCGCTTTCGCTGTCAACAACTATCGCCCAGCCTGCGCAACAGGTGTCGGGACATTTATCTGCAATGCATCTGAATTTTTTATAGTAAACGGGGTAAGTGTTCTTCATAAGAATCTGCTTTCATATATTTATACTTTGACTATAAAACAAATCTGTCTTAAAGTCAATAAAAAAGAGCCGGAATTGTTCCGGCTCCTGTAGCTGCTGTTGATTTTTTATTCTTCGGGGAATTCAATATACGGGTCTTCTGACGGGAAATCAAGCTCGGTTTCGGGCTCGGTTGTGGGCACTTCATAGATGTGATTGCCGTCAGAATCGGTTACGGGCTGGCCGAAAATATCGGTCACAATCTCACCTTCGGGGATGTAAACCTTAAGAGAGATTTCCGTGCCCTTTGCGTACTCCTTGTTTTCCTGAAGTCCGATAGCAACAACTCTTTCAACATCGCTTGAGGTGTAACCGCTGTGCACTTCAAGTTTTTTGCAGACAAATCCGATTTCGGTCAGGCGTTTTTCAGCTTCTTCGTATTTCATACCGCGGATATTATCGGGCAATGTAATCATTTCAACGCCGTCGCTGATTGTGAAGATGATTTCCGTACCTGAAGCATAATCGCCGGGATTGAGGCTCTGGGCAACAATCATACCCTTGCTGTATTCGTTGCTGTAAGCATACTGCTTGGTGACGGTGAGCTTTTTGATGTTGGGGAAATTCTCAACCTCATAGAAGTTTCTGCCGACATAGCTGTCAATGCTTATCAGGGCAGACTGGCTTGTGCTCGGGTCTTGCGAAGTGCCGGGTTTATCGGAGATAACAAGGAAAAGAGTGAGGCAAAGAATGCCTACGATGAATGTTGCCGCCGCGCTGAGAAGCATAAGCGGAATGCTTGAAAGCTGAATCTTTTTCTTGGATGAGGATTTCTTGCCTGAATCGGATTCAGGCTGCTCCGCATCGGGATTATTGTTGATTTTCGGAACTCTCGGAGCAGGTGCAGGGCGATGATACTGGTCGCTTGCCGCAGTTGCAACGGGCGAAGCGGAAAGCTCTGCGCGAAGCTGCTCAACGGTTCTTGTTCTGTCTTCGGGAAGAATCTGAAGAGCATTGATGAGTCCGTTGATAACATATGCAGGGAGTGCTTCGGCAAATTTGCCGGGCACCATAAGTCTGTCATTTGTCATTCTTTCGGGAGCAGGGATGGGGTCGCTGCCGATAAGAGTTCTGTAAAGAACGGCGGCGAATGCATAGACATCCGTCCAGGTGCCCTGCTGACCGTCAAGACCGTATTGCTCATATGCCGAATAGCCGTCATAAAGCTGGCTGTTGAGGTCGCTCTTTGCGTTTCTTGCCGCGCCGATGCAGAAACCTGTGATTTTTATCTTGCCGTCAATGCCGATAACGAGGTTTGAGGGAGAAATTCCTCTGTGGATAATCGCCGCCTGATGAAGAGCGCCGATTGCGGAAAGAACAGGCATAAGAAGCTGTCTTGCTCTTTCCCAGGTGATGTAGCCTGTGTTGCTCCTGAGCAGGAAATCGCGCAGGCTGATGCCCTCGAAATGGTCATAAATTGCATATGAAGTTCCGTAATCATCAACGACTTCGTTAACGCTGATGAGCGCGGAATGACCCTTGAATCGGATGAGTTTTGTCCACATTTCAACGAAGCTTCTGCGAAGGTCGGTGAAGATGTTTTCGCTGCCCCTCATAACCTGAAGAGTCAGATTTGAGGTTGAACGGATGGTGAATGAATCGGGGATGAACTCGCGGATTTTGATCGCTTTTTTCTCAACGAGGTCCCAGCCGATATATGTTGCGCCCTCGCCGTTATATTCGAGCATTTTGCCGACCATATAGCGGTTGGCAATGACTGTCCTGACGGGGAGGTAGGGTGAAATCTGGGTTGAATCGGCATAATATCCGCAATGGGGACATTTTTTTGCGTCACCGATTTCACGCATACAACTCATACACAGATTATCTGAACTGATCATACGGTATCTCCTTGCCAAGCGGAAGCCGTACGGAACATCCGCTTTAATATTACAATAAATCATTGTAATAATACCAAATCTCTTTCTTTTTGTCAATGAAGATGACATTATTGTAATCTTTATTGTCAATTTGCTTAATATTTAAATTAATATTTTGTAACTAATAATATATAAGACACTCTTGAAAAGGATTATAGAAATTGTTATAATAAAACCAAGTATAAAAAGGAGGCGTATGCAATGGCAAAAAAGGCAAAGCTTGCAGTCGGCAATAACAATATTCCGCTTTATCTTTTTCACGAAGGAACAAATGCCAAGGCATATGAGTTTCTCGGAGCGCACGCTGACGGCAACGCGTGGATTTTCAGAGTCTGGGCGCCGAATGCCGCAAGGGTTTCGGTCAGCGGAGAATTCAACGGCTGGCAGGCGCAGAGCAATCCGATGCAGAAAATCAGCCACGGTGTCTGGGAATGCCGAATAGAAGGCGCGAAAAAATTCGATGCATATAAGTATTGGATTGAAACCGCTGACGGCAGGGGCTTTTATAAGAGCGACCCCTTCGCGTTTCATACCGAAACAAGACCTGACACAGCCTCCAAAATATATGATATTCACGGCTATGAGTGGACTGATAAGAAATGGATGACAAGGAGAAAAAAGACCGAAACTTATTCTTCCCCCGTCAACATTTACGAGGTGCACGCAGGCTCCTGGCAGGCATATGATGACGGCAATCCGCTTTCCTACAGAGAGCTGGCTGACAGACTCGTGCCCTATGTCAAAGAGATGAATTACACTCACATCGAGCTTCTTCCCATAACGGAGCATCCGTTTGACGGCTCGTGGGGATATCAGGTTACGGGCTATTTCGCTCCCACCTCGCGCTACGGTACGCCCGATGATTTCGCTTATTTTGTTGATAAGGCGCATAACGAAGGCATCGGCGTTATCCTCGATTGGGTGCCTGCCCATTTCCCGAAGGATGCTTTCGGACTCTATGAGTTTGACGGCGGCCCTTGCTACGAATATTCGGATATCCGCAAAGGCGAGCATATCGAATGGGGTACGAAGATATTTGACTACGGCAAACCCGAGGTGCAGAGCTTCCTTGTATCGAGCGCAATGTTCTGGATTGATAAGTTTCATATTGACGGACTCAGGGTTGATGCCGTTGCATCAATGCTATATCTCGATTACGGCAGGGATGACGGCGCGTGGGTAACAAATTCATTCGGCGGCAACGAGCATCTTGAAGCGGTGGCTTTCCTTAAAAAGCTCAATGAATCCGTTTTCAGAGAGCACGGCGATGTTATGATGCTTGCCGAAGAAAGCACGATGTGGCCGGGCGTTTCGAAGCCCACATATCTCGGCGGTCTCGGATTCAACTATAAATGGAATATGGGTTGGATGAATGACTGCCTCAAGTATTTTTCGCTCGACCCCATTTACAGAAAATTCAGCCACAGTAAACTGACCTACACTTTTGAATATGCACTTGCGGAGAATTATGTGCTTCCGATATCGCACGATGAGGTTGTTCACGGCAAATATTCGCTCATCAACAAGATGCCCGGCACATATGAAGAAAAGTTTGCGGGTGTACGCTCATTCCTCGGATTTATGCTTTCTTATCCGGGCAAGAAGCTTCTCTTTATGGGCAGCGAATTCGGTCAGTTTATCGAGTGGAATTACAAGCAGCCGCTTGATTGGTTGCTGCTCGAATACGAAACCCATAAACAGCTTCGTAATTATGTTTCCGAGCTTAATAAATTCTATCTTACCAACGCACCCTTCTGGGAATGCGATTTCGCTTCCGAAGGCTTCGGCTGGATAGTCGGCGATGACGGTGACAATTCCGTTCTTTCCTATCTGCGCAGAGATAAAGAAGGCAATGAAATAATTGCCCTGTGCAACTTTACGGGCGTGACGAGGCGTAATTATAAAATCGGCGTTCCGAAGGAAGGCACATACAGAGTTGTTTTCAGCTCGGCAAAACCTGAATTCGGCGGCAGAAACGAAAGCACCGTCGGCTCGGTCAAGGCAAAGAAAATTCCAATGCACGGTTATGATTTCAGCATTGAGCTTGATATTGAAGGCTTAAGCTGTATTTATATCAAGAATACATCAAGAAAAAAACAGTCCTGAAAATAAAAGGAGGAACCTCATATGGCAAGAAAACCCGAATGCATAGCTATGCTTCTCGCGGGCGGTCAGGGCAGCCGCCTGGGCATTCTCACAAAGCAAATCGCAAAACCTGCCGTGCCCTACGGCGGTAAGTACCGCATCATCGATTTTCCTCTTTCAAACTGCGTTAACTCCGGCATTTATACCGTCGGTGTTCTGACACAGTATCAGCCCCTCGAGCTTAACGATTACATAGGTAACGGTCAGCCCTGGGACCTTGACAGAGAAAACGGCGGCGTGCATATTCTTTCACCCTATCAGCAGATAAGCGGTACAGAATGGTATAAAGGCACAGCAAACGCAATTTATCAGAACATCAATTTCATCGAAAGATATGACCCCGAATATGTACTTATCCTTTCAGGTGACCATATTTACAAGATGGATTATTCAAAGATGATTGACTATCACAAGGCAAAGAATGCAGACTGCACCATCGCTATGCTTGAAGTTCCGTGGGACGAAGCAAGCCGTTTCGGTCTGATGATTGTCAATGATGACGGCTCAATAAGTGAGTTCGAAGAAAAACCGAAGAATCCCAGAAGCAACAAGGCTTCAATGGGCGTTTATGTTTTCAACTGGAAGAAGCTTCGTCAGTATCTCATCGAGGATGAGGCAAAGGCAGGCTCAAGCAACGACTTCGGTCACGACCTTATCCCTGCAATGCACGAAAACGGCGAGAGAATGTTTGCTTACCAGTTTGACGGCTACTGGAAGGATGTAGGAACAATCAACAGCCTCTGGGACGCAAACCTTGACCTTCTCAATCCCAAGGTTGACCTCAATCTTGACGATGACGGCTGGAAGATTTTCTCAAGATCGCCTGCCGCACCGCCTCATTATATCGGCGCAGGTGCGCAGATTGAATCCTCAATGATTACCGAGGGTTGCGATATCGAAGGTAAGATTGATTTCTCTGTTCTTTTCGCAAATGTTACCGTTGAAGAGGGTGCAGAGGTTAAATATTCAATTGTTATGCCCGGAACTGTTATCAAGAAGGGCGCAGTTGTCCAGTATTCGATTGTTGCTGAAAATGCAGTTATCGAAGAGGGTGCAGTTGTCGGCGAAAGCCCCGAAAATATGGCTGATGTCAATGACTGGGGCGTTGCTGTTATCGGCAACGGTGTAACAATCGGCAAGGGTGCAAAGGTTGCACCTCAGGCAATGGTTGACGAAGATATGGGAGGTGTTCAGTAATGGCAGCAAAAAATGTTCTCGGTATTATTTTCTCAAACGCATATGATGAAGTTATTCCTGAGCTTACAGCGTTGCGCACAATGGGTTCAGTACCCTTCGCAGGCCGTTACCGTCTCATCGACTTCCAGCTTTCTCATATGGTAAACGCAGGTATTCCCCAGGTCGGTATTATCACAAAGGGTAACTACCGCTCACTTATGGACCATGTCGGCAACGGCAAGCCCTGGGACCTTTCAAGAAAAAGAGGCGGTATGACAATTCTGCCCCCGTTCAATACTCCTGCAACAGGTATGTTCAACGGTAAGGCTGATTCACTTTTCGGCTCAATTGAATATATCAGCGATTCCGATAAGGATTATGTTATCCTTGCGGACTGCAATGTTATCTGCAATATCGATTATGACAGCCTTCTCAAGGCTCATATCGCAAAGAATGCCGATATCACAATCGCTTATGCAAACGGCATTCCTCCTTCATTCGCTTCATCAACAGAATTCACATTTGATGAAAACGGCAGACTCACCGATGACAGATATGTTGAATGCTACAGCAGCGAAGTGAATTATTCACTCAAGATTATGGTTATCGGCAGAACTCTGCTCGAGCGCCTTCTCCACGAGGCTCACAGCGCAAGAATCGATGATTTCGAAACAATCATCATCAAGAATATCAATTATCTTGCAATTTACGGCTATGAAGTAAAGGGTTTTGTAAGAACTCTCGAATCACTCCGCAGCTATTACGAAGTGAGTATGGAAATCCTCAAACCCGAAAACAGAAAAGCTCTTTTTGCAAGTCCCGTTTACACCAAGGTAAGAGATCAGTTCCCCGCATTCTACGGCAACAACGCAAAGGTGACAAATTCGCTTATTGCTGACGGTTGCAGAATTGACGGCGAGGTTGAAAACTGCATTCTCTTCAGAGGTGTTACCGTTGCAAAGGGCGCAAAGCTCAAGAACTGCATCATTATGCAGGATTCATATATCGGCGACAATTCCGAAATTGAGTGCGTTATCGCAGATAAGAGAGTTATTGTCAAACCCAATAAGAAGCTCTGCGGCGCATCAAATTACCCCGTTTATATCGGTAAGGGTATTGTTATCTGATTCCACTTTAAAGAAAGTCTGAGATTAAGTCATGTCTACCAAGAATATTTTTACAGGTCTGATAGTTCTTCTTGCTCTGCTGATGGTTGTTGCGGTGCTTATTGCAACAGGCGTTATCGGCAACAAAGAGGATGAACAGCCGACGGTTGTTGAAACAGCCATCGTTGAGATGAGCCAGACAAATGAATACGGCGATATATTCATTTACACAATGGTTTCTGAATATGTCAGACCGGGTGTTTCATCCGACCATACCTACAAGAGAACAACAAAAGCTGAAACCGAAGCTCCGTTTGCCGAGGTTGAAAGCTATGTTTATGTCACTAATGAGGACGGAAGCCCTGTTTACGGTGAAAACGGTAAACCCGTAACCGAAGTTGTGATGGTTACCGTTGATAAAAACAGCCTTACAACCGAGGAAGTTATTCCCGAAACCGTATATCATCAGGTGACGGATGAAAACGGAAACCCCGTTTTTGACGAAAACGGTCAGCCTGTAACCGAGGCGGTAACAGTTGTTGTCACCGCGGCACCGACCACCGACAGATGGGCGGAGGAGTCGCGCGCAGATAACGGTTTCCTGCCCGATATCGATATTCAGGTTGGCAGAGATGACGCTCTCGCAAATAATATAATCGACCAGATTAACGCTGACCGCTCAAGTGTCGGCGGAAAAACTGCCCTTGCCGCAGAGCTTAACAGCGTTGCAAGGCAGGACAGCGCATTCAGCTCAATTTCAGGCTATAATGACAGAGTTTCGGGCAGGGGAATGACATTTGTCACAACCTACGGCGGCTCTCAGCTTTATGCGGATATAGCCAGAGCAATGAGCGGAAAAATTCATAGTGACTCCGCAACCAAAATCGGTGTCGGCGTCACGAAAACAGGCGGAAAATATTACACAACAGTTATCATCGAATAAAGAAAGGTAGTGACAATATGAAGGTTTTATATGCAGCCAGTGAAGCTCTTCCTTTTGCGGCGAGCGGCGGTCTTGCCGATGTTGCAGGCTCTCTTCCCCAGGCTCTTAAAAGACGCAGGGTTGACTGCAGAGTTGTTATGCCTCTTTACGGCACAATCAAGGATGAATTCCGCGCTTCAATGAAGTTCATCACCAGTATTATGGTACCTGTTTCGTGGCGCAGACAGTATTGCGGCGTTTTCGAAGCAAAAGCAGGCGGCGTGACCTATTACCTTATCGATAATGAATATTATTTTAAGAGAAACACTCTTTACGGTCATTATGATGACGGCGAGCGTTATGCATTCTTCTCAAGAGCAGTCCTTGAAATTCTTCCTCACATTGATTTCAAGCCCGATATCATTCATTGCAATGACTGGCAGACATCCCTTGTGCCTGTTTATTACACCACTAATTACGGCTCAAGAGAGGGTTACACAGGCATCAAAACAGTTGTAACCATTCATAACATCCAGTATCAGGGTAAATACGGCAAGGACATTCTCGGCGATGTTTTCGGTCTCGGCGAAGAAACAACATCCCTTGTTGAATTCGGCGATTGCATTAACCTTATGAAGGGCGCAATTGAATGCTCAAATAAGGTAACAACCGTCAGCAACACCTATGCTGAGGAGATTCTTGACCCCTGGTTCAGCCACGGTCTTGACCCCATCCTCAAGGCAAGGAGCTATAAACTCAGCGGTATCCTCAACGGTATTGACACAAAGAATTATGACCCCGAAACCGATAAGGATATTTTCTTCAATTTCTCTGCAAAAGAGCCTGAAAATAAGGCAAAGAATAAAGCCGCTCTTCAGGAACTTTTCGGTCTTCCCGTCAATGCGGATACACCCGTTATCGGTATTGTTTCCAGACTCGTTTCTCACAAGGGCTTCGACCTTATCAAGCGCGTAATGTGGGAAGTTCTTGAAACAACCGATGTTCAGCTTGCCGTTCTCGGCTCGGGTGACTGGGAGTATGAATCATTCTTCAAGGAGATTGCTGCGGCATTCCCCGAAAAGGTTGGTCTTCGCCTCGGTTTCGTTCCCGATATGGCAAGAAAAATCTATGCAGGCAGCGATATCTTCCTGATGCCTTCAAAGAGTGAGCCCTGCGGACTTTCGCAGATGGTTGCTCTTCGTTACGGCTCAATCCCCATTGTCAGAGAAACAGGCGGTCTTAAGGATACTATCACCGACAGCGGCGACGGTAAGGGCAACGGCTTCACCTTCAAGAGCTACGATGCTTATGATATGCTTGACGCAATCAGAAGAGCACTTGCCGCTTATTCTGATAAGAAGCATTGGGCAACTCTCGTCAAGAGAGCGCTCAAGTGCGACAACAGCTGGGGTAAATCTGCAAGAGAATACATTGCTCTTTATGAGGAACTTCTTTCAGAGTAAGATAAAACAAAAAGCCGTCGGGAAACCGACGGCTCCCGACTGTCGATAAAGTCGCTGAAACATAAACGATAAGAAAATGAATCGACCTCGATGGTCTCCTTTTCAAAGGAGGTGGATTTTGGCAAAAGCTAAAAGACGGAGGATTGATGTTTTTCGTTTATTTGATGTTTTTTCTCCCATCGATGTACCTTTGTACACCTTCGGTCGAAGAAAACATCATTCAGCTTCCTTTTTCAACAGCCGCCGCTTGCCGAAAAACAAGTTTTTGCGACAAGCTAAAGCCGTCGGGAAACCGACGGCTCTTAATTGGATTATTTGAAGAATTTTGCAGGAGTAGGCGGAGTTTTGTCTGCGCAATCGCTGACAACAAAATCTTCTGCGGTTGAAACAAGTGTCCTGACCGCTTCGGGAATCGGTGCGTCAGGAAGAGGATTCTTGTTTTTGGCGGGTGTTCTTATTGAATCGGCGGAACTTTCGATGATTGCTTTATACATATCGCTGCAACAGACCGTTCCGTCGCAGTATGCTCTGCCTGCCCAGTTTTTCGGCAGATTTCCTGTAGCGGTAAGCTCAAGAATCAGTTTATAAAGCTCAAGTGCCATAAGCATTTCGATTTTAACACCGCCGAAGGTGTGGCTTTTTTTCATATATTCGCTTATGGTGAGTCCTGCTTTGACGAAAGTGCCGATTGAAGGCATTGAATCATTTTTGCTTGATTCGGCAAGCTCATCAATACCGCCGCGATAATTTTTGGAAGTTGTTCTTCCGAGAAGGTAATCGCAGGTAACTCCGTAAAAATCAGCCGCTTTGATAAGGAAATTCTGGCCGCATTCTCTGATTCCCTTTTCGTAATGCGAGAGCAAAGCCTGCGAAACGCCGAGCTTTGCGGCGGCTTCCTTCTGGCTGAGTCCTCTTTCTTTTCTTAATTCACTGAGAATAACAGGAAAGTTTCTTTCCATATTTCCAACCCCTTAACAATCTGTTATCAGCATTATAACTTGAAATTATACAGTTTGTATAGTGGCATAATATACATAAATTTACACCGTTTTTTGGAGGAAAAATGAAATCCTATACCATTCATTTTATCAGAAATGCACTTACTGATGAAAATCTTGAGGGCAGATATATCGGCCATACCGATGTTGAAATCAGCGAGGAAGGTTGCGAGCAGCTTCTCGAAATGAAGCGAGAGCTTATTTTCCCTCCTGTTGATACTGTTTTTACAAGCCCCCTTAAGCGTTGCCTCAAGACAGCGCAGATACTTTATCCTGACAATAAGCCGCTGATTATTGACGGCTTTATCGAATATAACTTCGGTGAATTTGAAAACAAAACAGCCGAAGAGCTTGAGAAAAACGAATATTTTCCCAAATGGCTTGCAGGCGAAAAAGGAGTTGCACCGCCTTACGGTGAGAGCAACGAAGAATTCGCAAAAAGAGTCTGCGAAACATTCGAAAAGGTTGCGGAGGGTCTGATGAAAACAGGCACAACCTCTGCGGCAATCGTAACCCACGGCGGAGTTATTATGACAATTCTTGCCGCTTACGGAATTCCCGAATACCCTATGCACGAATGGCTCACCCCCAACGGATGCGGCTTCACCGTCAAGGTTAATCCGTCACTCTGGATGAGAGCGAAGAAATTTGAGGTATTCAGCGAATTCCCCTATGAAAGAGAAGAATTACCCGATTAAGAGGTGTTAGAAATGAATAATTTTACTATTGAAAAAGACGGATTTTATCTTAACGGAGAGCCCTTCAGAATTCTTGCCGGTGCAATCCATTATTTCAGAGTCCCTGCCGAATATTGGCGCGACAGACTCCTGAAACTCAAGGCCTGCGGTTTCAATACGGTTGAAACCTATGTTGCGTGGAATCTTCACGAAATGCAGGAGGGTGTTTTTGATTATTCGGATATGCTCGATATCGAGAAATTCCTTGAAATCGCCGCCGAGCTTGGCCTTTATGCAATCGTAAGACCCGGCCCGTATATCTGCTCCGAGTGGGATTTCGGCGGTCTTCCCTGGTGGCTTCTCAAAAACAGCGACATTCAGCTTCGTTGTATGGAAGAAAATTATATTGCGGCGGTTGACCGTTTCTTTGATGACTTCATTCCGAGAATTGCCAAGCATCAGATTACCGAGGGCGGCAATGTTATCCTTGTTCAGGTTGAGAATGAGTATGGTAGCTACGGCGATGACAGCGAATATATCCGCTATCTTGCAAAGGGACTTAAGTACAGAGGCATCAATGTTCCCTTATTTACCTCTGACGGCGCGGAGTATCAGATGCTCACAGGCGGAACAGTCCCCGAAATTCATAAGACCGCGAACTTTGGCTCAAGAGCAAAGGAACAGTTTGAGCGCCTGAGAGAATATCAGCCCGATGGTCCTCTTATGTGCACCGAATTCTGGAACGGATGGTTTGACCATTGGACAGAGGATCACCACAGCCGCGACCCCGAGGATGCCGCAAAGGCACTTGATGAAATTCTTGAACTCGGCGGAAGTGTTTCGGCCTATATGTTCCACGGCGGAACAAACTTTGGCTATATGAACGGCGCAAACTGCTATGATTTCTATGAGCCGACGGTATCCAGCTATGACGATGACGCGCCCGTCAATGAATACGGTGACCCCACAGAGAAGTATTTCAAGCTTCGTGAGGTTATCTCAAAATATGCCCCCATCCCCGATGTTGAGCTTCCCGCACCCGTTAAGAGAATGAATTACGGTGAAATCAAGTTCACTCAGTCCGCAAAACTCTTTGATGTGCTTGATTCACTCAGCACTCCCGTTGAGAGTGTAACTCCCAAAACAATGGAAAAACTCGGTCAGGGTTACGGCTATGTGCTTTACAGAGCGTTTGTCAGAGGTCCTCGCGATGAGCAGGATGTCAGACTTCAGGAAGTGCACGACAGAGGCTATATTTATCTTGACGGCAAATTCGTCGGCATTCAGTACAGAAACGATGAAAAACCGATGACAAGAGTCGCAATTCCCAAAGAGGGCGCAGAGCTTACCGTACTTGTTGAAAATATGGGTCGAGTCAATTACGGCGCACGACTCAAGGATTGCAAGGGTATCACCGAAGGCATCGGTTTCGGTAATAATTTCGTTTACCATTGGCAGAATTACACCCTGCCTTTTGACGATATTTCAAAGGTCGAATTCAAAGACGGCGTTGATGCTTTTGACGGCGCACCCGTACTTCTTAAGGGCGAATTTGAAATTGCCGAAAGATGCGACACCTTCGTGAAGCTTCCGACCTTCAAGAAGGGTATCATCATCGTTAACGGCAGAGTCCTTTCAAGACATTGGGAGGTTGGCCCCCAGAGGTCTGCATATCTCCCCGCACCCTTCCTTAAAGAAGGCAAAAACGAAATCGTTGTTTTTGAAACAGAAGGATTTGAGAATCCCGTTGCTCTTCTTGACAGCGAGCCCGATATCGGTTAACAAAACAGAAAGACCGCAGGAAAAAACCTGCGGTCTTTTTTATGCGGTGATGAATTAATAGTTAGCTTCGTGGAGTTCGAAATATGCCTGAGGATGGTCGCAAACGGGGCAGATTTCGGGAGCCTTTGTGCCGATGATGAGGTGACCGCAGTTGCGGCATTCCCAAACCTTGACTTCGCTCTTCTCGAATACCTGAGCTGTTTCAACATTGTGAAGAAGTGCGCGGTAACGCTCTTCGTGGCTCTTCTCGATTGCAGCAACTGCGCGGAATTTCTCTGCAAGCTCGTGGAAGCCTTCTTCGTCTGCTGTTTCAGCAAAACCTGCGTACATATCTGTCCACTCATAGTTTTCGCCGTTTGCAGCTTCAACAAGGTTTTCTGCTGTGTTACCGATGCCGCCAAGCTCTTTGAACCACATTTTTGCGTGTTCTTTCTCGTTGTCAGCGGTCTTAAGGAAGAGAGCTGCAATCTGCTCAAAGCCTTCCTTCTTTGCCTTGGAAGCAAAGTATGTGTACTTGTTTCTTGCCATTGATTCGCCTGCAAAAGCAGCCTCAAGATTCTTTTCTGTCTTTGTGCCTGCGTACTTTGAGGGCTTCTCTTCAGCAACAACTTCGAGCTTGTCGCCGCTCATCTTGCATCTGGGGCAAACAGCAACCTGGCCTTCAGCAACCTCAAAAACTTCTCCGCAAACCTTGCACTTGTACTTAATCATTTCATTTTCCTCCTTGATAATGTCATCTTTATTTTCAGTTTTTTTGCTTTCAATATCAATCGGCTCAAAGTCCGATGCGGGGTGCTTGCAAATGGGACAAATAAAATCGTCGGGGAGGGTATCGCCCTCGTGGATATAGCCGCAGATTTTGCAAACGAAGCCTTTTTTCTTTGCCGCCTGCGGTTTCGGTTTGATATTCGCGTGATAGAACGCATAGGTTACGCTTTCGTCAGCGCCGATTACCTCTGCATCGGTTACCGCGCAGATAAACATTCCGTGAGTATCAAGGTCAACATATTGCTCAACCTTAAGAGAAATATATGCGTTGATATTTTCTTCAAGAACGGCAAGACCGTTTTCGGAGCGTCGGAATGAGATGCCCTCGAATTTGTTGCAGTCCTTTCCGCTCCTGAATCCGTAATTCTGAAAAACAGCGAACGGAGTGCCTTCGGTCAGGCAGTTGACATTCAGTATCCCCGAGTTGAGGATAGTTCCGTGAGAATAGTTAGCCTTGTTGATTGTAACGGCAACTCTTGCAGGCGTGCTTGTTAACTGCATAACGGTGTTGCAGATGAAGCCGTTGTCCTTCGCGCCGTCGTTTGATGTTACAACATAAAGTCCGTAACCGAGTTTGAAAAGGGCGGTCATATCAGCCATAAACGGTCTCCTTTCGTTCGGTAATCTTTAGTATGCCTCAATTATAAAACATAATTCTTTATTTGTCAATACAATAATGATAATTATTATCGATTTGTTAAATTTTTTTAAAAACAAAAAAGCGCACCGAAAAATCGATGCGCCTTGAAAATATACAATTAAATCATATGAGACCCTGAGCCATCATTGCATCTGCAACCTTGATGAAACCTGCGATGTTTGCACCTGCAACGAGGTCATAACCGAGGCCGTAAGCTTCTGCAGCGCTTGCGGAGTTGTCGTGGATGTTCTTCATGATCATCTTGAGCTTTGCGTCAACTTCTTCTGCAGTCCAGCTGTATCTCATTGAGTTCTGGCTCATTTCAAGAGCTGAAACTGCAACGCCGCCTGCGTTAACTGCCTTTGAAGGAGCAACTGCCTTGCAGTTAGCCTTAAGGTAAGCAAGAGCTTCGTTTGTTGTGGGCATATTTGCAACTTCGATGTAGTAAGGAACACCGTTTGCAACAAGCTTTTCAGCCTGAGCCATATCGATTTCGTTCTGAGTTGCGCAAGGCATAGCGATGTCAACCTTAACGCCCCAGGGCTTTTCGCCGGGGAAGAACTGAACACCGAATCTGTCAGCGTAATCCTGAACCTTATCTCTGCCTGATGATCTCATCTCAAGCATAAAGTTAATCTTTTCTTCTGTTGAAACACCGTCGGGATCGTAGATGTAACCGTCGGGACCTGAAATTGTAACAACCTTACCGCCGAGCTCAGCAATCTTCTTTGCTGCGCCCCAAGCAACGTTACCGAAACCTGAGAGAGCAACAGTCTTGCCCTTGATTTCTTCGCCGAAGTGCTTGAGCATTTCAACTGCGTAATATGTTGCGCCGAAACCTGTTGCTTCGGGTCTGATGAGTGAGCCGCCGTAGGGGATACCCTTACCTGTAAGAACACCGTTTTCGAATGTGCCCTTGATGCGCTTATACTGACCGTAGAGGTAGCCGATTTCTCTGCCGCCAACACCGATGTCACCTGCGGGAACGTCGACATCAGGACCGATGTGTCTGTAAAGCTCTGTCATATAAGCCTGGCAGAAACGCATGATTTCAGCGTCACTCTTGCCTCTGGGGTCGAAGTCGGAGCCGCCCTTTGCGCCGCCGATGGGAAGACCTGTAAGGCTGTTCTTGAAGGTCTGCTCAAAGCCGAGGAACTTCATGATGCCTGAATATACTGAGGGATGGAAACGAAGGCCACCCTTGTAAGGACCGATTGAGCCGTTGAACTGAACTCTGTAGCCTCTGTTAACATTAACTTTGCCTTCGTCGTCAACCCATGTAACTCTGAATGAAATCTGTCTTTCGGGTTCAACGATTCTCTCAAGGAGAGAAAACTTTTCGTATTCGGGATGCTGGTTGATAACGGGTTCAAGGGATTCAAGAACCTCTGTAACGGTCTGCACGAACTCAGGCTCGTGAGCGTTTTTCTTAGCAACTTCTTCGATTACTCTTTTTACATAGCTCATAATTTATTCTCCTTCTTGTGCCGCAATAACAGGAACGCTTTAACGCTCGGGCAAAGCGGATAATTTATAAATCAAGGTATGACTTTATATGCAACAATATGCAGAAAAGTCATAATTTTGCGGATAATAATCCGAATTGTTAATTATTTTAACTTATTGAAGTGAGAAATGCAACATAAAACATCAAAAATTTCATTTATTATTATAATTTTGTCAAAATGACGAAATAACAGAGAATATTTGAAACTGAAATTATAAAATATTTCATAAAAGCATCAGAATACCGAGTGCATATTAATAATGTATATATAAAACAAAAAACCCACTCCGTGAAAGGAATGGGTTTTGTTTGTTTTTAAGGCGATTATAAATTATTCAGCCTTGGGTGCCTCAACGGGGCATGCGTCTGCACAAGCGCCGCATTCGATGCAAGCGTCAGCGTCGATAACGTACTTGCCGTCGCCCTCGGAGATAGCCTCAACGGGGCATTCTGCTGCACAAGCGCCGCATGAGATGCAAGCGTCGTCAATAATGTATGCCATTGGTGTCATCCTCCTTATAATAATTTCAAGATAATTGTATCACAATATTTTAAAAATGCAAGTGCTTTTTTGAGGAAATTATTATCCTTCGATATCTTTTAATGCTTCGATTTCGGATTTATCAACCCTGATTCGTGAGTCGCGCACGATTTTAACATCTCTGCGGTTGAAGGTTTTGGGAGGAGCGTCGGGGTTGTTATGAAGCTGAATCTTGAGCATGCCTGTGAGAAGGCTCATCTCGGTAACCGTACCAGCACCCTCTGCAGTTTCAACAATTGCGCCGGGCTTGGGTGTGATTTTGAGAAGATGCTCATAAGCAGGCTGCTCATATTTGAGGCAACACATAAGTCTGCCGCAAGCACCGCTGATTTTTGTAGGATTGAGTGAGAGACCCTGCTCCTTTGCCATCTTGATGGATACGGGATGGAATTCGCCGAGGAAACTGCCGCAGCAGAAGGGTCTGCCGCAGATACCCAGACCGCCGAGCATCTTGGATTCGTCGCGCACACCAATCTGGCGAAGCTCGATTCTTGTTCTGAAAACGCCTGCGAGGTCTTTGACAAGGTCTCTGAAGTCAACTCTGCCGTCAGCTGTGAAATAGAAAAGAATCTTGCCGCCGTCGAAGGTGTATTCAACATCAACGAGCTTCATATCAAGAGCGTGAGCCATAATTTTCTTCTGGCAAATCTCGAATGCTTCTTTTTCTTTGCTTTTGTTTTCAGTGACGGTTGCGATGTCCTCGGGAGTAGCGATGCGAATCAGCTTCTTGAGGGGTTTTACGATTTCTTCGTCGTTGATTTCGCGGTTTTCCATTGCAACCTCGCCGCATTCAATGCCGCGTACGGTTTCAACGATAACCTTCTGTCCCTTTTTAAGAGTAATACCATCGGGGTCGAAATAATATACTTTGCCCACTTCTTTGAAGCGGACTCCGATAACAGTAGCCATAATTTACTGCCTCCATTGATTTATTTTGAAAGCGCGTTGCGAAGCGTAGTGCAAAGCGCGGTGAGCATAAGATTGTGGTTTGCATTCATGCGAAGCGATGCCATAAGCTTGTCGCAGGCTTCGATGAGGTCGGGCAAGGCTCTTCTGCTGAGCTTTCTTGCCAATTCTTCGGGCAGAGCGCCGAATTCGGTGTTAATTTCTGCCGCTCCGAATTTCTCGCGCATTGCGGCGGCGAAAATTTCCTGGATAACGGGCAGAGTGATTTTGAGGAGTTTTGCGTCTTTTTCAAAAACAGCCGCGGCTTTTACGATTTCATAATCGTCAACCGATGCAACCGCTTTTGCGATTGCCATTGCCGCTTCAACTGCGGCGGCTCGGTTTTCTGCATCGTCGTCATTTTTGGCTTCTCCGATTGTGAAAACGGTTGCTCTTGAAAGCACCGTCGGAAGGAAGCCTGATTTTGATGAGCAGAGCATAATGAAATTAACATATTTCGGCGGCTCTTCAAGAATCTTGAGGATTGCATTCTGACCCTCATTGCCCATTGTGTGAGCATTCTCAAGGATAAATACTTTTCTCTCTGATTCATTCGGTATGATATAAGCGTTGTTTCTGATTTCTCTGACGAAATCCACCTTGAAGGCTCGGGGTTTATCCTCAGCGGTGAAGAAGGGGATGTCGGGGTGAGAATCGGCAAACGCCTTTTTGCAATGTGAACACATTCCGCAGGGTGCATTGGATTTTATGTCCGAGCATACAAGCGCGGCGGCAATCCTTTTTGCAAGAGCGAGTCTTTGCGTTGCAGTGCCGCCCTCAAGGATAACGGCGTGCGGAAATCTTCCCGAAACAAGCATTGTTGCGAGAGTTTTTTCAAGAGAATTGTTCATATCAAAGGTTGTACTCATCAGCTTGTTTCTCCTTGATTGATAATGGAAAGATTGCGGTCAATAACTTTTTTGCCCCTCCATGCATATGCTCTGCCGTCAAGCGGTGTGTCCTCGCAAAGCAGAGGTACGGGATTGGCAAGGAATTCTTCTATTGTTGTTACGGCGGCGTTGTTATTCATCGGACAGATATCCTGGCAGATATCGCAGCCCCAGACACAGCCGCAGTTTATCATCAGCTCGGTTTCTTCAGCGGTCAGAGTGCCTTTTTTCTGCGTAATTGCAGAAAGACATTTCAGAGAATCAATGCCGTTTTCTCCGATTGCATTTGCAGGGCAAACCGAAACGCATTTACCGCATCCGATGCAGTTTACTGGCTTCGAATCGGTTGCGTCAAGCTCAAGGTCGGTAACGATTTCTCCGAGGAAAACATACGAGCCGTATTTTTTTGTTATGAGAAGCGAATTTTTGCCGAGCGCTCCGAGTCCTGCGGCAAGAGATGCTCTGACCTCGGGTATCGGTGAATTATCGGCAAAGGGGACAAATGAATTTTCGGGAAAGAGTTTGCGAAGCTCGGCGCAGGCTCTTTCGAGTCTTGCTGATGCAACATCGTGGTAATCCGTCACAACGGCGTATTTAGAGATGTTTGAATCAGCGTATTCGCCTTCGGGAAGAAGGTAGGGGAAGCAGGCGACGATAATGCTTTTAGGATTTTCGGGCAGACGGTTTATTGCTCTGCATCCGATTAAGTTATCCGCAATGCATCCGTAACTGCAGATTCCCCAGAGAGGTGAAACGGAGTCCATTATTCTCTTGATATCCGTAAAACCACCTCATTTTATGAGATTATGCCATTTGCGAAACGGCAATCATTATCGGCATTGTGATAATTGAAATGAAGCTGACAACCGCAACCGTCTGCGAAGCAAGACCTGTGTCCCTGCCGTATTTTGCGGCGAAAAGGGAGGTGTTGGTTGCGCTGGGAGCACTTGCAGGCACCATAACTGCGCCGAGAAGCACTCCGCCGATGCCGAGCAGCTTGAAAAGAAGCAGCAGGATTATCGGCGTAACGATGAGCTTAATAACGGCAACGCCTGCAATTCTCCATTCCTTGAAAATGGATTTGAAGCTTGTGTTGGCGATGTATGTGCCGAAAATCAGCATTGCAAGGGGACTGTTAAGGCTCGCAACATAGCCGAGCGGAGCCATAATAACATTCGGCGCTTTGACGGAAAGCAAGAAAAGAGGCATACCGATTGCAACCGAAATAATTCCCGGATTGAGTATGAGCTTTTTGAGGTTGAATTTCTGCTTTTCTTCGGAATCCTTTGTTATAACATAGATGCCGTGCGTGAAGCTGAAAATCTGGAAAGCAATCACAACCGCGGAGCAATAGAAAACACCTTCGGTGCCGAAAAGTGCGCTCGCGAGAGGCAGACCCATATAACCGCAGTTACCGTAGCAGCTTGCGTATTTGAAAATCGCCGCTCTGTCTTTCGGAGCTTTTCTGAAAATCAACGGAGCAACGATGACTGCAAGACCGTGAATTATGAATCCGCATCCGAGGGCAAGGAAAAGCCCTTTGATTGTTTCTTTGTTATATTCGAGATTGAGAAAGCTTTCAATAATAACCGCAGGGGTTACGATATAAAAGAGAAGGTCGGTGCATTTTTTTGCGGTTTTTTCAGGGAAGAATCCCACCTTGTCCGCAACAAATCCGACTGCGGCAATCAGATAAAGAATAATTACCTGCTCGCCTGCAAGAAGCATATTCTGAACAAACATTGATTACTCCTCGGTGTTTTCGGTTGTTTCTTCTGCAGGAATTTCTGTTTCTGCAACTTCCTCGGTTTCAGTTTCTGTTTCGGTTGCTTCTGCTTCTTCTGACTTGGTGATAACCTTTGTCAGCACAACCGCAACGATGAAAAGAGCGATTCCGAGGTCAGCGAATTCAACCGTTGACTCTGAATAAATAAGGTCGGAGCTTCCGATGGCGGAGAGAATGATTCTCGGCACGGAGCAAACGAGAGCAAGAAGAGCGGCAGGCATACCGTAAGCGGCAACCTTCCATTCGCAATCGGCTTCGTTAACCTTTGAGTTGCACTGCGCAAATGCCATGAAAAACATAATCATAAACATAAGCATAACCATCTCAAAGAGAAGCTCGGAAACTCTTACATAACTGATTGTTCTCATAAATCGGGAAACCATTCGCAGAATGCTCCAGAAAACAGGCATCAGAGAAAGAACTCTGTATTCAGTTCCCGATGTTTTGCCTGTGAATGAGCCGATTGCGATGACCACGAAGAAGAGAGCCGCGATGAGAGAAGCCGCTATCTGCAGAAGAAGGATGTAGTAAGAGGGAAGACCTGCAGGGGCCGAATCAGCGTATAAAGAGGGATGAGCGTTGTTAAGAATGGGGAGATAGGTGAAGGCATCGATTATGAGACCTGCGGCAGAAAGCGCGGAGAAAGCGCCGATAAGAGGATTCTTTTTTGCCTCGCAGGAGAAATCGAGTGTCTTTTTCTTTGCAAATCCGATTCCGACTGATGAAACAATCGCCAGGATAATAACGGCATAAAGAGCATAAACGCTCCAGTTGTTTTCGGTGAAGAATCCTGTTGCAGGCTCAAGAATACCTGCAACATACTGATAGATTCTCAGCGGCAGAGCAAGAATGGCTGCGGCAATGAAAATTATGTTTCCGATGCCGAAACCTGAGTTAAGAATTTTTTCTTTCATTGTTAAGGATTACCTCTTTCAGCGTTTGTCAATGGAAATATAATCGTGAATGATATTTGTGTTTTTGTAAGCAGGACGGATGATTTTGCCGCCTGTGAGAAGCTCTTCGATTCTGTGAGCTGACCAGCCTGCAACTCTTGCGGCTGTGAAGATGGGGGTGAAGAGGTCGCCGGGAATGTCAAGCATCTTGTAAACAAGACCTGAATAAAGGTCAACATTGGCGCACATTACCTTTGAAACACCCTTGACTTCAGCGAAGATTTCGGGAGTGAGCTTTTCGATGAGGCTGAGGAGGATGTATTCATCCTCAAACTCTGAATTCAGCGCGAATTCTTCTGCCTTTGCGCGGAGAATCTTTGCTCTCGGGTCAGAAAGAGTGTAAACTGCGTGACCCATACCGTAGATAAGACCTGAACCGTCGCCTGCTTCCTTGCGGATGATTTTGCGGATGAAATCGGCAACCTGACCTTCGTCTGTGATGTCCGAAACACCTTCGCGGAAATGATCAAGCATCTGCGAAACCTTGATGTTTGCGCCGCCGTGCTTGGGGCCTTTGAGCGAGCCGATGCTTGCTGCAATTGAAGCGTATGTATCGGTACCGCTTGAGGTAAGAACTCTTGTTGTGAAGGTGGAGTTGTTACCGCCGCCGTGCTCTGCGTGCACCATAAGGCAGGTATCAAGAAGCTTTGCTTCCTTGTCTGTGAATTTCTTGTTTGCGCGGATGGAATGAAGAATCGTTTCTGCTGTTCTGTGTTCAGGCTTGATCTGATGCAGATACATACTCTTGTGATAATAATGTCTGCGCTTGACCTGATATGAATAAACCATAATTGAAGGAATCTGCGCAATCAGGTTGATGCACTGGCGAAGAACATTTTCAACCGATGTATCATCGGGATTCTGATCGTATGAATAAAGTGCAAGAACAGAACGCGAGATTTTATTCATAATATCGGGTGAGGGAGCTTTCATAATCATATCTTCGATGAAATCTTCGGGAAGCTCTCTGCAAGCGGAAAGAATGCCGCAGAATTCATCGAGCTGATCTTTTGTCGGCAATGAGCCGAAGAGAAGAAGCCAGACAATTTCTTCGAAACCGAAGCGGTCTTCAGCAATAACATTGTTGACGATTTCGCTCATATCGTAGCCTCTGAAAAGAAGACGGCCTTCGCAGGGAATTCTTTCACCGTCATCGATAAGATAACCGCCGACGGAGCAGACTCTTGAAATACCTGCCATAACACCTGTGCCGTCAGAGTTTCTCAGACCTCTTTTAACATTAAAACGGTCAAAATCGGATGAATCGATGTGGTTATATTTGCGGATCTGCTCGCATAAAGTTGTTATGCTTGAGTCAGGGATTTTTGATTCATTGTAAGCCATATAAAGTGAACCTCTCTTTCGGGGAATAATACTATCTCCATTATACTAAATAATTAGAATTATTATACACCTATATATTATTAAAAGTCAAGTAAATTAAAGGGGATGGATAAAGATGAAAAAATATGCGGTCATTGCCGCCGTTTTGCTGCTTTCGATGGCGCTGTGTCCTCTTGCGGCGATGGGCTCGGATAAGGGAGAAAATCAGGAGAAAAATCTGCCTGTCATATCCTATGATGTTGAGGATGAATCGGAATATATAACCGTTATGTCCTCCGCAACGGGAGGAGTGCAAAAGATTGAGATGAGGGAATATCTCATCGGTTGCGTTGCGGCGGAAATGCCTGCAAACTATCATCCCGAGGCACTCAAGGCGCAGGCGGTTGCGAGCTACAGCTATGCAAAAAGCGTTACCGGAAAATCAACCGATTTTATCAGCGACAGTCCTCAAACGCATCAGGGCTATGTCAACAGACAGGGCAGAATTCAGAATTGGGGCGAGAATTTTGAAGCAAACGAAAAGAAAATTTCTGACGCGGTTGATGCGGTTTTAGGAAAAACTCTGACATACGGCGGCGAAACGGCACTCGCGGTCTATCACTCAATTTCATCGGGACAGACGCGCTCGGCAGAGAGTATGTGGGGCGAAGAAATCGCTTATCTGCAGGCGGTAACAAGTGCAGGCGACAGATTATCGCCAGAATTTGCGCAGTCGCAGACATTTTCGCAAGAGGAATTCGCGCAGAAAGTCGGAATCACTGCAGACGGCGATGCATCGGAATGGATTGAAGAAATTGAAAAAGACGGCGGATATGTGACAAAAGCGGTTATCTGCGGTAAAAATTTCAGCGGAAACGAAATCAGAAGCGCACTCGGACTCCGCAGCAGCAGTTTTGAGATTGAATTTGACGGTGATTTTACCGTCACCTGCGAAGGCTACGGTCACGGCGTCGGAATGAGTCAGTACGGCGCAGATTATATGGCAAGGCAGGGGAGCAGTTGGGAGGAAATCCTCGCTCATTACTACCCCGATACGCAAATAAAATAACGGGTATGCATAGCGCATACCCGTTTGTTTTTATACTGTTGTTTCTTCTTTGGTTTCTTCTTCGGATTTTTCTTCTGCTTCGTCTGTTTTTTCGTCTTCATCAGCAGGAAGCTCAACCTTCTGAAGAGAAACGCAGAGGTTGATGATTGCCGATGCAAGGAAAAGAGCCGCCGAAACATAAACGCCCCAGGAGGGTGAGCTCTGCCATACGGAAGCAAGTGACCCGCCTGCAACAATTTCGGAGAATTTGCCGAAAGTGAAGGAGCTTGCGAGCATCATACAGCTTGCAACAAGATTTGTTACAAAAAGACCCTTGCTGTTGAACTTTTTGAAGTTGAGCATCAGGAATCCGAGGCTGACAAGGAGCGAAAGTACGCTGAGCACAACGAGAATCAGCGTTGCGGCAAGGAGCTTGAATGAATCGCCGACAAGTGCGGAATTCATACCGCTGAAGATTCCTGCAATATCAACACCGCCGAGGATTTCCATAACGATTGTTATTGCGTTGAGTGTGAAATTCTTGCTGAAGAAGGGGAATGAAACTGCGAGCGTGCCGAGAGGAAGCAGGAATGAAAACAGCGGAAGTACGCTGACAGGAATTCTTGCGATTCTCAGTTTTGTGCCGACAAATGAATATTTGAATTTCCTGAGGGATTCGTTAAGCTTCGCGAAAGCAATTTCTGCTTCGATTGCATCCTGCTCAAGGCGGTTTTCCCAGTCATAGTTTGCGATGTTTACGCCGCATTTGGGGCATTCCGCTTTGATATTCCATATATGGAGCTTGACGCCGCATTTCGGACATTTAGCCATAATATCACCTTTAAAATTATTTTTTTACGGAATTATTCTATAATGAAAACGCATATGTGTCAAGGATTATTTCTGACCGTAATATGCATTTGCACCGTGCTTTCTGAAATAATGCTTGTGCTGAATATGCTCGTTTGCAGGCTCAGCATCCATTGTTTTGCTAAGGTATGCCATCTTTGCAACCTCTTCGAGAATTGCGGAATTCTTCGCGGCATCAAAGCCGTCTTTACCCCATGTGAAGGGGCCGTGTGAGCGGACAAGCACCGCAGGCACTGCGTTGTAATCAATGCCTCTTGTTTCGAAGCATTCTGCAATAACCTTGCCTGTATTCAGCTCATATTCGCCTTCGATTTCCTCTTTTGTGAGGTCCCTTGTGCAGGGAATGCTTCCGAATGCAAAGTCTGCGTGGGTTGTGCCGTATGCAGGGATGTCCGAAGCCGCCTGTGCGAAAGAAACCGCAAAGGTCGAGTGGGTGTGAGCAACTCCTCCGATTTCGGGGAAGCGGCGGTAAAGCTCAAGATGAGTCGGAGTATCAGACGAAGGATTGAGTCTGCCTTCAACCTTTTCGCCGTCAAGATTCATAACAACCATATCGTCTGCGGTGAGCTTTGCGTAATCTACGCCTGAGGGCTTTATGACAACAAGTCCGCTTTCGCGGTCAATTGCCGAAACATTTCCCCAGGTGAAAAGAACAAGATTGTATTCAACGAGCTTAAGATTAGCTTCATAAACCTGCTGTTTGAGTTGTTCGAGCATATTTTTACCTCTTTCAGATGAATAATGATGTGATAACCGTTGAGTAAACCCTTGAAGGCTCTTTGAGGAAGTTGTGCTTGATAAGCTGTGCCTGCTCAAGGTCGGCGGCATAAACTGTCAGCGACATAAGCACATTATCCTTGTGCACAACCTTGAATGTAACATTGAAACCGTTTGAGCAAGGCTCGATTTCAACTGTATTTTCACCCTCGCGTTTTTCCATAATCTGAAGGTTGATTGCGTCTGCGAGTGCGGTTTCCTTGACTGTGCGGGGCACATCGTCGGAAAGCTCGGCAACTGCAAGAGTACCCTTGGGTGTAATCTGAAGTTTACCGTCGGCTTCGGTAAGACTGCCGTTTGCAAGAAGCTCGTCAAGAGCCTGCGTTGCTTCAAAATAGTTTGCAAGTCCGTGCATCTGAAGCGCTTCGAGAAGCATATCGGCTGTGATTGCTTCCTTCAATCGGCCTGCAATGAAAGTGATAAGAACTTTTATCTGGGTTGTGTTTCGGAGTCCGCCCGGCTCAATACCTGCGGAGAAGGCATCGAATTCTCCGTTTTCGCTGTAAGCGTTTATATTGTTATCCATTTTTAGCCTCCCTGCGTTCGTTGAGTTCGTTGATGATAGCTTCCTTTTTCTTGCCCGTAAAGTCATTGAAGAACATCGGTACGGCGCAAAGTGCAAGGCTGATTGCAGGCAGAAGAGTTACCATAAAGAACATTCCCTTGAAAACGGGCTCGGGCTGGTCAAGGACGGGAACATCGTTTATCGGCTGAACGAATTCAACCGCCTCAAGCACAAAACTTGTGATGAGGGTGGAGATACCTGCGGTGAGTTTGCTGATGAAGGTCTGCGAAGCAAAGCAGATTCCTTCGGAGCGTCTGCCTGTTTTCCATTCGAGGTAGTCCACGCTGTCTGCAACCATTGCGTAGGTGATAACGTTGAAAATACCCAGAGGTAAGCCTGCAACTGCAAGAATTGCAAGGAAAACATAGAAGTTTGTGTAACCGACGAAATACATCACAACGTGAACAAATGCGCCGAAAAGAGCGGATGAGATGTAGATTGCTTTGAGTGACATCTTTTTGCGAAGGATGGGCATAAGTACCATTGCAACCATCATACCTGCACCGATTGCAACGGTCATTGCGGTCTGAACGGTGCCTTTGGGAATAACGCCGGAATTCTTGATAAGATATGTTGCGAGATAGCTGCCCGAGGTCTGTGCCATAAGCATTGCAGAACCGAGAATGCTTGCCAATACGAGCAGAAGAAGAGGTTTGTTTTTGATGTAAGCGGAAACGATTTCGCCTGCGGTTACCTTTTCTTTTTCCTCGACAACTCTTTCTTTTGTGCCGAAGAAAGCGAGCAGAGAAATCATTGAGCCGAAAACGGCAAAAATAAGACCGCTGACAAGGTATCCCTTTGTGTTGCCCATACTGTTACGAAGAACAGGGACAAGCAATGTGGGAACAATACCGCCGATTGTGCTGAAGAGTCTGGCGGTTGAAATGAAACGGTTTCTTTCGTTTTCAATAGGAGAAACAACTGCGCTCAGGCCCCAGAAAGGAACATCCTGAATCGTGAAGCAGATTCCCCAGAAAACATATGTGACAGCCGCATATGCGAGTCTTCCGCCGTAACCGAAATCGGGCACATAAAAAAGAGCGGCTGTTGCAATCATAATAAGGAAAGGTGAAAAAAGAAGATAGGGGCGGAGTTTACCGAATTTTGTTTTGGTTTTATCCGCAATGATGCCCATAATCGGGTCGTTTGCCGCGTCAAAGATTCTTGCCGCAACGATGATTGCGCCTGCGTGAACAGGGCGAAGATTCATCGCATCTGTATAGAAAATGAGCAGGAAGGTTGACATCAGGGTATAAATCATACTTCTTCCGAAAGCGGAGAGAGAGAAGGAAAGAGTTTCGCTTGTTTTGAGATATTTTTTATCGTTCATCTGATTCTTTTTCTTCCTTTCATATCTTTTCTTTTGCTTCTGTTGGGATTGATGGGTTTACCGTATCTGCCGCGGTTGATATATTCGGCGGTCAGAAATCTGTCTTTTGTTGCCCACAGACCGCAGAGATTTGACCAACCTTCGCAGTAAAGCCAATAATACGAAATGTTTTTCTCTTTTCTCATTCTGACGAATGCAGGCACGCCGCACCAGATGAATGACGGAACAGCAATCACAAACAGCCACAGAGGGCCGAGGAGCATAGTCTGCACTGTATGACCGTATTCGTGAATCTTAAGGTCGTGCAGGTCATCGCCCGTCCTTTTTGCGTTAACAAAAATGAACATACCGAGCGAAACGCCGCCGAAATTCTTTCTGTCGATGTATGTAATCAGCGCGTGGTGATACCATTCACTCTTTGCGCCTTTTGACTTGTAAACCGCGAGCATACAAAGTCCGATGAGATTCTGAACAAGACCGAATGTGAATTGCCACAGATAAAACAAAATTGCTTTGATGATTTTCATAAATACACACCATCCGATAAATAATCACTATATAATAACATATTTTAATAATTTATGCAACGGTGCGAAAAAATAAAATACGGATTTATTTGAAAATAAAGCTTGTAAAATCGTGTCGGATATGTAATAATATATGTTCGGTGCCTGTAGGTGGAATGATTTTTTTCGTCTTCACCTTGAGAGGCGTTAACAGAAACATGATTTAAAGAGAGGTATTTCTATGACAGAAAAAAGAAGTAGCTTTACGGGCAAAATCGGTTTTGTTCTTGCTGCTGCAGGCTCTGCCGTAGGTCTTGGTAACATCTGGCGTTTCCCTTATCTTGCGGCCAAATACGGCGGCGGTATTTTCCTGCTCGTCTATCTTATTCTTGCGGTGACCTTCGGCTTTGCGCTTATGTGCGCTGAAATCGCAATCGGCAGAAAAACAGGTCAGAGCGCAATCAACGCATTCAAAACGCTTGATAAACGCTTCGGATTCATCGGCGTTATTGCGGCAATTATCCCTGCAATTATCCTGCCTTATTATTCCGTTATCGGCGGCTGGGTAACAAAGTATTTTTATGCTTTTGTCAGCGGTGATGCGGTTGCATCTGCATCCGATTCATATTTTACGGATTTCATTGCTAAACCCTTTGAGCCAATCGGCTGGTTTCTGATTTTTATGGGTCTGACAGCTCTTGTCGTTCTTTTCGGTGTTGAAAAGGGCATTGAAAAGGTCAGCAAGATAATGATGCCTGTACTTGTTGTGCTCACACTTTTCATTGCAGGCTATTCAATGACAATTGACGGCGCGATTGAAGGCATCAAATATTATCTTCTTCCCGATTTCAGCAGATTCTCGGCAACAACCGTTCTTGCGGCAATGGGTCAGCTTTTCTATTCAATGTCGCTCGCTATGGGTATTATGATTACCTACGGCTCATATATGAAGAAGGATGTTGTTCTTGAAAAGTCAGTCCGTCAGATTGAGATTTTCGATACAGGCATTGCATTCCTTGCAGGTATGATGATTATCCCTGCTGTGTTTGCATTTTCAGGCGGAGATGAAACTGCTCTCGGCAAAGGTCCGAGCCTTATGTTTATCACTCTTCCCAAGGTGTTCAACAGTATGCCTGCAGGTTCGGTAATCGGCGCAGTATTCTTCCTTCTCGTTCTTTTTGCCGCGCTCACATCTTCAATTTCTCTTATGGAAACAGTTGTTTCAATCGTCAGGGACAAGCTCGGATGGAGCAGAAAAGTTGCCTGCATTGCAGTCTTCATTTTCTGCATTGTTCTCGGAATTCCCTCATCTCTCGGTTTTGGTGTCTGGGATTTCGTAAGCGTTGCGGGTCTTTCAATTCTTGATATGTTTGATTTCGTCAGCAACAGCGTGCTTATGCCCATCGTTGCATTCCTCACCTGCATTTTTATCGGCTATATCATCAAGCCACAGGCTCTTATTGAGGAAATCGAAATCGGCGCTCCCTTCAAAGCAAAAACACTTTTCACCGTTGTTATCAAGTATGTTGCACCCGTTTGCATCGTGCTGATTCTCATCTCGTCAATTCTCGATGTTCTCGGAATTATGAAAATTTAAAAGTTTCACAGCCCACGCTTTTCTGCGTGGGTTTTTTGTTGACAAAATGATTTTAATGACTTATAGTTTATTCATAACAACAAAGGAGAATCGTAAGCAATGGATAGCAAAAACAAAAGATTATATATCATCATTATTGCTGTTTTGTGCGTGGTTGTTGTGTTGCTGGCTGTTTTGCTTTTGTCAAAAAACAATTCTGACAAAGGCAATGAAAACACAACCGCAGAAAGCACAACCGTAGATTTTTTCGGCGGATACGATGACGAATATTACGAAGATTACGGCGAAGATTATGACGAGGAATTCTTTGACGGCGGATTTGTTTCGGTTGAAGAACAGCTGTATCTTGATGCTGAAAGTATGCTTGCGGCAGGCAACAAAGCAAAGGCTGCAATACTTTTCGGTCAGGCGGCAAACTACGGATATTCCGACGCGCTCGAAAGAAGCTTCGCGCTCTGGGATGAGGTTGCTGACAGAAAGCAGTCGGTTTCCGCAGGTTTTTGCCACACCGCAGGTGTCAACGCGGACGGTACTGTCAGCGCAGTCGGAGAAAATAATGAAAAGCAATGCAATGTTTTCAGCTTCAGAGATGTTGTTTCGGTTTCGGCAGGTTGTTGGTTTACAGTCGGTCTGAAAAGTGACGGAACAGTTGTTACGGCAGGCGATAACTATCACGGTCAGTGCAATGTTTACGGCTGGACGGATATCATAGCGGTTTCTGCAGGAACAGTACATACGGTAGGTCTGAAACCTGACGGAACGGTTGTTGTGGCAGGCTCTAATGAATTCGCTGAATGTAATGTTTACGGCTGGACAAATATGGTTGCTGTAGCGGCAGGAAACAGCCATACAGTCGGACTCAGGGCAGACGGAACAGTTTATGCTACAGGTTCAAATAATCACGGTCAGTGTGATGTGTACGGTTGGTCAGATATTGTTGCAATTTCTGCAGGTGACTTCTTTACAGTAGGGTTAAAATCAGACGGTACCGTTGTCGCAGTCGGTGATAACAGTAAAGGCCAGTGTAATGTTTACGGTTGGACAGATGTTGTGGCAATTTCGGCAGGCAAAAGTCATACCGTTGCAGTCAGAAGTGACGGCACATTGCTTGCAGTCGGTGAAAATTATGACAATCAGGCAAGTGTCGGCGGTCTGACAGGCATTGTTGATGTTTCCGCAGGCGGCTACCATACTGTCTGCATCACAGCAAACGGAACAATTTATGCTCTCGGCAACAATGTCTATGAGCAATGCAATATTCAACGCTGGAATAATATCAAGTTACCCGAATAAACAAAAAAGCCCACCGTACGGTGGGTTTTTCTTATGCCAGAATGTGAATTCCGAATGCTTTCGGTGCGCTGTGAAGACTGATTATGCTGCCGTTTTCGGCGGTGATGATTCGTTTGAATCCTGCGTTTTCAAGTCTGTTCCTTGCGTATCCGAGCATATTCTCGTCAACGCCCGAATGAAAAATAAACGCGGCAGATTTATCTGCTGACGGATATCTGCCGATAATATCATCGATATATTTCCTTCTTGCGGAATCGGATTTACCCTTATATTTTGCGAGGATTTCGATTTTGCCGTTAACCATTCCTGCACAGGGACGGATTGAAAAAAGCTCTGCACCCAGTGCGCTCGCGGCGGAGCATCTTCCTCCGAGACGGAGAAAATCAACGCTGTTGAGAAGATAGGAAACCCTTGTTTTCGGAATGAGCGAAACAACGGTGTCAACAATTTCTCTGACGGATAAATCTCTGTCACGCATTTCGCAGGCCTTTAATGCAAGCAGACCGATGCCGCCGCCGAGATTCATCGTATCAATTACCGAAACATTCTTCACCTTTCCCGATGCGATAACGGCGTTTCTGTGGGTTGAAGAGAGCAACGAGCAGAATGAAAGATGGATAACCGACGCTCCCTTTTCGGTAAGCGCGGAGAAATACGATTCATATTCCGAGGGTGAAACAGCAGAGGTTTTCGGAATTTTTCCTGTTTTTTCGACGAATTCAAAAACACCGTTTCCGTCAATATTGATTCCGTCGCGGTATTCTTTTCTTTCCGCAATAACATACATCGGCATAACTTCAATGCCGTTTTCTTTCGCGAAATCCTGCGGTAAATCCGCCGCACTGTCAACGCTTATAACAATTTTATTCAAAAAAATCCCTCCGCAGTTAGTTTAACCGCAGAGGGAATTTTTATTATCGTTTTAAGGAATCGATGAAATTGAAAAGATCAATATAGAATGTTTTTGTTTTCTGCTTCGAATCTGCATCGAAGGGTGCAAGACCGATAACCGTTCCGTGATGACCCGATTTGGTTGCGGAAATGTTCCAGATGCCCGTATCAATATCTTTTGCATCAGTTTCCGTAACATCACCTTCGAGGTAAATACCTTCCTCATCGTCAGGCTTCTGCGAAGAAATAACGCTTACAAGGCCGTCGTTTTCCTGCCATTTTTCATCGATGACAATACCGCCTGCAGTTGTGCCTGTGTAAGTGCCCATACCTAATGCAGGAAGCTGAAGTGCAAAGAGCATACCGAGAGTCGGAGCTTCGCCGCCTATAAAAATATTCTTATCGGTTGCGCTGTAAGTGTAAGAGAAATAATAAACGCTCTCAACCGTCTGAATTGTGCCGTTGAGTTTTGCCGCGCCGTCAGGGGAGAGGTCATATGCGGCGTGGTCATTTCCCGATGCAATGATTTTTTCAATCGAGCTTCTCATTGAAGTGTCGGATAATGAATTGATTCCGAATTGGTCGAGCATCAGGTCAAATGCGCCGTTAATCGGCTCTGTCAGATTGTTTGCAAGCAGACAAAATGAAATCAGCAGGTCAGTTGTGTTGAAGATATCGGGTCTTGAAAGAATATCGGTAAGACCGATTGAGGATAAAACTGAATCAACGAGCGAATTGCCCGATTTGAGTGCGCCGATGCTTGCAAGCAGAGAGTCGGAATTGTTGATTATCTCGGTCAGGGATGAGCCGTTGTGCGGAGCGCAGAGAGTTGTGACGCTGAATACCCATTCACCTTTTCCGCCTTCAAAAAGAGGAGAAACGTTTTCGCCTGAAGCTTTTTTCTCCGCCTCATCGCCGTATTCAAGAAGCGATGTGAGAAGTCTTACCGTTGCACCGCCGAAGCTGTGACCGATAAGGTTGATTTTCCGAAGCTGACCGCCGTTGAGCTCCTGACCCCAGTCCTGAATAAGCGGCTCGGTATATGTTCTTCCGAAACGCTCGTGATTATGTGCTTTTGAGTGAGCCTCGCCGTAGTCAACCTGCGTTCCCGTAAGCTGGGCGTAAAGCTCGCAGGCTCTGTCCCACGCGCTTGAAACAGGGCCGACAGTCGGGGTGTGAACCTCAAATCCTTCCGCGCGGAGTTGAGCGGCAAGGTCGCCTGATGTTGAGCCCCAGTAGGGGGAGATGTTGTTTATTCCTGCGCTTTCACCCCAACCGCCGAGGCCGTGGACAAGCACATACGGATAATCAACCCTGCCTCCGTTGAGATTCCACCAGAGTTTTTTGATTTCTCCCCAATAAAGCGGAATGCAGAGCGTTGCAATCATAATGCAGAAAACAAGAATCCAGGCAATAAGAGCTTTGGGAGAAAATTTCTTTTCTTCATCATTGCCGTCATTATCATTGTTGTTACCGTTACCTTCGGTTGCAGAGTCGCCCGAATCTGTTGATTCATATTCTTCGGCAGGAAGAGGAATACCGCTGTCCGATGCTTCGGATTCGGTTGAATCGGAGTTTTCTTCAATCGGAGTATTTTCGGGGTCTGATTTGAGAAGAAAATCCGTAGTTACTCCGAATATTTCGCTCATAAGCAGAATCTTATCTATATCGGGTGCAACAGTACCCGATTCCCATCTTGAAACTGATTGACGGGAAACTCCGAGCATTTCTGCAAACGCTTCCTGTGACAATCCTTTTTCTCGTCTTAATCTTAAAATTTTATCTGAAACAGCCATAACAGACCTCCTGTCTTTGACATCATTATATCCCACTTGCAGGGTGATTTCAATCATCTTAAGTTTACATTTTGAAAAAATCCGAAAATTTATCTTTTGTAAATCTGACTTTACATAAAAAATCAGCCGTAAACCGAAGTTTACAGCCGATTCATTCGCGTTGAATTATGCGTTTTTCTCAAGGAATTCAAGGGTTGCGGCGCAGATTTCTTCCGCTCTGTTTTCGATGCACTGATGTCCGCCGCCTTCAACGAGATATGAGGTTGCGTCGGGGAATGCACCGTTCATTGAATCCTTCATTGACTGATTGATAATGATATCCTTACTTGCCTGGCAGATGAAAACGGGGCAATCAACCTCGTCAGCCCTGTCAAGAGCGGTTGCTTTTACATTAAACATCATCTCGCACATACCGCCGCCGAAGCCGTCGTGCTGAGTTGCGTCTGTTACGCCTGTAACATCGTAGTCCATAGCAAACTGCCAGTCCATTGTTGCGGCGTAGATTATCATTTTAACAAGAATCGGAATTCGTGTGCCGTAGTTGAAGAAAAGATTCATAAATCCCTTCATCAGCTTTGAGGTCATAATGCCCTCCATAGCTTTCGGGAATTCGCTCTGCGGTGCAGGGCAATAGAGAAGAAGCGCGTCAACATCCTCTTCGATTGCGATGTTGACGGAAACGCCGCCGCCCATTGAGTGGCCTGCAATTATCCATTCGTTCATCGGAGCGATGCTTTCCATAAGGCTGATGATGATTTCTTCGCGGTCAATGATTTCCATATCACCGTTTTCGCGTGTGCTGAAACCGAAATTCGGAAGGTCGGCAAGCACACAATCGTAGCCTGCTTCGTTGAGAATCGGCACCATATTTCTCCACGCATATGTTGAGCAGAGGAAACCGTGAAGCATCATAATTCTGCCTTTGCTTTCGCCTTCGGCAGGGAAAACTCTGTAATGAATGCTGTAATCACCGATTTCATAATACTGACTGTTTTCATAAGGAAGGTCGGTATCCGCCGCAAAACCGAAAACAGAGCAAGCGGAGAAAACGATTGCGAAAACGCATAAAATGCTGATTAACTTTTTCATTGGATAAACTCCTTTAGCTTGGGAATGATTTCGCTGAATCCGGGGAAAAGATTTTCAAATCCGGATGAAACGATATCAAAGAATATGGATGCAAACATAAATCCGAGTCCTAAAATCGGCCATAAACAACCGAGAAGGCTGATTATCGGAATAAGCCTTTTCTTGCGGATTACGATGTCGAGAATTGCAAAAACAATTCCGAGCGGAAGCACAAATATGATGCAGAGAATAACGGGAATAACGAGCATTCCGATTGTGCCTGCAACAAGATATGTAAAGAAAAGACAGGAAAGGCTCAGGAATCCGAAGGGTATTCTTTGAATGAGTGATTTGTTTTCTTCCATAGTTTATACTTTACCTGTTGAGCCGAAACCGCCTGCGCCTCTTTCTGTTTCGTCAAGAGTATCTGCCTCAACGGGAGTGATGAGCGAAACAGGCATAATAACGAGCTGTGCAATGCGCTCGTCAGGCTGAATGGTGTATTCTTCCTTGAGCTGATTGATAACGCCCACGCAGATTTCTCCTCTGTAATCGCTGTCGATAACGCCGACGGAATTGAGCAGACCGATGCCGTGTTTGATTGCAAGGCCGCTTCTTGCGAAAACAAACGCCGCAAGCTCCGCGCTCGGAAGCTCGATTGCAATTCCTGTGGGAATAACCGCCTTGTCACCGCCGCCGAGAGTTATCGGCTCGTCAATGCAGGCATATAAATCCATACCTGCGCTGCCGGGAGTGGCTCTGAAAGGAATTTTTGCGTTTTCACGCAGTTTTTTTATCTTGAAGGTTTCCATTATTTAGCAAGGTCCTCTCTGTATTTTTCCTCGGGGGGAACTTTCTTGTGGGGGCAGGGGATGGGCTCGCGTACGGGGTTGATGGGATTTGCCCAACGGATTGCGTTGATGATGATGCGCTGAACATATTCGTTATGGAAAGTGGGGTTGCTTTCGTGGCCGGGCTGGAAATAGAAGATTTTGCCGAGACCTCTTGTCCATGTGCAGCCTGAGCGGAAAACTTCGCCGCCTGCAAACCAGCCGAGGAAGATGATTTCTTCGGGAGTGGGGATATCAAACTGCTCGCCGTACATTTCTTCCTTGCTGAGTGAGAAATGGTCGGGGATACCCTTTGCGATGGGATGGTTGGGATTGATATTCCAGATTCTCTCCCTGTCGCCGTCGCGCCATCTGAGATTGCAGGTTGTGCCCATAAGAGCTCTGAAAATCTTTGAATGGTGACCTGAGTGGAGGACAACAAGACCCATACCTGCGAGAACTCTCTTGTGAATTTTTTCAACAAGTTTATCGGGCACTTTGTCGTGAGCCATATGACCCCACCAGATGAGAACATCGGTGTTTTCAAGAACATCGTCGGAAAGACCGCAGCGGCGCTGTGCAAGCGTAGCGGTTGTTACCTCCATATCATCCTGAGATGAGAGAAAATTCTTTATGCAGCCGTGAATACCTGCAGGGTAAACACCTGCAACTTCATTATCTGTTTTTTCGTGAACGCCTTCGTTCCAAACGGTAACTCTGATCATCTGTATATCTCCTTATCTTAATTTTTTTAATATTTCTTGCGAAGCTGCAACGATTTTTGCCGCCGCAGGCTTTGTAATCAGATCCATTTCGCCCATAAATTCAACATAATCGCCGTCGAATCGGTGCTTGAATCGGTAGAGGCCGAAAAGCGGATTGTTTTCGTCGATAACGCCTGCAACACCTCTGAAATCGTAGATGCGGCAGCCTTCTTCAATAGCCCACTTTATCATTTCCCATTGAAGGAGATGGTTGGGCATAACTTTTCTGTCGGAATTCGATGATGCTCCGTAGAAATACCAGACCTTGTCACCCCAGAGCACAGAAATCGCGCCTGCAATGGGAGTGCCTTCGTAGTACGCCATATAAAGTCTTGCCTTGTCGCCGAAACAATCGAGAATGCTTGCAAAATATTCTGCGGAGCGAAGCGAGAAACCGTCTCTTTCGCAGGTTTCCTTCATCAGCTCGTAGAATGTTCCGGCCATTTCGCTTCCGTGGATTTTGATTTCAACATTGTTTTTGATTGCGTTGCGGATTTTGCGTCTGTGGTCGGAATGGAATGCGGCAAAAACCTCATCCTCTGTCCTTCCGTTAAGATGAATTCTGATAACGCAACGGCACTGATAATCTTCAAAATTGACTGTTCTGCCCTTGAACTTGAAACCTTCTGCAAGAGCCATTTCTTCATATTCCTTGCAGTCAATCGGAACATCCTTGTCGATTTTCAGTTCATATGCGTTGTATTTCTTGCCTTCTTCCTTTGCGGCGGCAATGAGCGCCGAGAAGGTTTCTTTGTCATCAAATGCACAGACGGGACCGCGCACACCGTACATCATATGATAGGGGAGCTTCGAGATTTTGCGGAGAAGGACGGCGAGTGTGCCTGTTATTTCGCCCGAATCATTCTTGCAGATAACGCCGAACCATTTCCAGTCATTCTTGACCTTTCCCCAGAGGGATGTCTGCATAAAATGACCGTTTTCGTGGGATTCAACAAACGAATCAAGCTCGGCAGCATTGTTTATATCAACAATCTGTGTTTTCACTTTTTATCCTCACAATCGTAAGAAACTTATAATTGATAATATTATAACCTAAAATATACCGAAATGCAATAGTGACAGAGTCGAATATTTGTGTTGATTTTATGTATTATTCCATAGTATAATTATTCTATCTCAATTCGGAAAGAGAGAGAAAAATGAAATTATATTCTGATTTTTCAAAAGAATACCGGATTTTTGAAGGCATCGGTGCAAGCGGTGCCTGGTGGGCACAGATTGTCGGCGGATGGGATAATATTGACCAATCAAGCGGACTTGCCGTAAGGGACAGAATTTCGCAGCTTCTCTACAGCAAAACAGACGGCATCGGTATGCGAACATACCGCTACAATATCGGCGGCGGTTCTGCCGATTCGGGCAGGGGAGAATATTCCGACCCTGCAAGACGCGCTTCAGCTTTTGATGACGGTAAGGGCGGTCTTGATTTCTCAAAAGATGCAAACGCTGTTTATATGATGCGCCGCGCGGCATATGACGGAGCGGATGAAATCATCCTTTTTGTTAATTCTCCGATTGAATCGCTGACCAGAAACGGCAAGGCACATCTTAATAAGAATCAGATTTTCAGAACAAATCTTGCTCCTGAAAATTACGGTGCATTTGCCGATTATATCCTTGATGTTACGGAGCATTTTGTTAAAGAGGGCCTGCCGATAAAGTATCTTTCGCCCATCAATGAGCCGATGTGGATATGGAACGGAGGTCAGGAAGGCTGCCATTACAGCCCCCGTCAGGCAGGCAAGGTTATGCTCTGCGTTGCAAAGAAACTGAAGCAGAGAAAATCCCTTGAGGGCGTGAAGCTTTCGGGCGTTGAAAACGGAGATATCCGCTGGTTCAATAAATCATACACAAGGCATCTGCTGAAGCATCCCGAGGTGCTTGAGGTCATCGATTCGGTTGACCTGCATTCATACTGTCTGCCGCAGAAGTTTCTGCCTGCATTTATGAATGACAGACTTGCATTTGTCAGACGCTTCAGAAAATGGATGGATAAAAATTATCCGTCTGTGCCTGTTAAAATGAGCGAATGGTGTCATATGTGCGGAGGTAAAAATACGGGTATGGATTCCGCGCTGGAAACCGCAAAGGTTATGTGCGAGGATATCGGAGAGCTGAATGTCACCTCGTGGCAGCATTGGATTGCCTGCTCGCTCTATGACTATTGCGACGGTCTGATTTATCTTGATACCGAAAACAAAAGCTTCGAATTGACAAAAAGATATTTTGTGACAGGCAATTTCTCGAAGTATATTCCCTTCGGTGCGGTCAGATTTGAAACAGTATCCGATGACCCGTCAGTTACTGTGCTCGGCTTCAGAAAAGACGGCGCAACATATTTTGTGCTCGTCAATTTTTCAAAGGACGAAAAGAAAATTTCGTTTGAGAAATCCGCACTTTTTGCCGTAACCGATAAAGAGAGCGATCTGCGTGAATATACCCTTGATGCGAATCAGGAAGCAACAATCACGCCCGAATCGGTAACAACCGTTGTTTTGAGGTGACATATGAACATAAAAGATAAGGTTTCGGAGCTTATCGGCTCTGCAAAAAAATATTGGAAAACTCCCCCAAAGGGAAGATATGTTACTTATAAAGAAATCGCATCCCTTTCGGGCGGCGGTATCGGTGTCAGATTTGTCGGCCATTGCCTTACGCAGATGACGATTTCCGTCGGCAACGAGCTTATCGGTAACACAATCGGCATCAACCCCACAGCGCTTTATGCGATTTATATCATCAGCCTTATAACTGCGTTTCCTTTAACCGCAATCAGAGCAAGAATGATTGATAATACACGCAGTATGAAGGGTAAATACCGTCCATATCTCATCGTTATGGGTATTCCGACGGTTATTCTCGCAATGGGATTCATCTGGATGCCCTATGAACTGATGAGTATGTTCTGGAAATGCGTAACGGTGCTTCTTTTCAATATCGGTTTCCAGTTTTTCTACAGTTTCTATTATGATTCCTATGACGGATTGATAAATGTTATTTCACCAAACAGTATCGAGCGCTCGGATGTGCTTTCAATCAGATGCATTGTTGAAAATCTCTCTCCGTCAATCGTGAATATTGCGTTTCCCCTTCTTGCAAAGCTTGTTACGGGCGAAAATACCCTGTATGATATGAGGGTCTACAGATACACCTTCCCGCCGATGCTCATTTTCGGCTTTCTCATTTCGATTTTTGTCTATGCGAATGTTGAGGAAAAAATCATTCAGGCGAAGACCCATCTCGTGCAGGTCAAATTCATCGATGCATTCAAGGCGGTTGCCAAAAACAAATATTTCTGGATTATTTCGCTCGCAGGCTGGATGGGATTCCTTGAATCTGCGTTTGCAAGCATAATGCATTGGATGTATAACTATCAGGGTGCGTGCGAGGCAGGTCAGTATGCAATCATCACCGCCATCGCAGGCAACGCGTCCCTCTGGCCGAATATCATCGCGCCGTTTTTCATCAGGCGATACGGCAAAAAGAAAATTCTTATTTTCACAAATATTATGAGCATCGGATTCATCGCAATGATGCTTCCCGTTATCAAGCTTACAGGCAGTCCCTACGCAATCTGGTTGCTCCTTGCCTGCACTTTTGTCAATACTCTTATCACTGCGCTCGGTCATCTTCTGACCCCGAGCGTCAACGCCGATATCAGAGATTATCAGCAGTATATCACAGGCGAGAGAATCGACGGTATGTTTGCCGCCGTCGGTCTTATCGGCAATGTTATCACCATTGCAACAAGCTCTGTGCTTCCTCTGATTTATGAGAGAGCGGGTCTTAATAAAGAGGTTGCCGTTTCGCTCGGTTACTCTGCCGATAATGTTTACCACGTGCTCTATAACAGAGATTATTTCATCAGCATCTGCACGATTCTGATTGTTGCGTCAATCATCGGTGCGGCTCTGAATGTTATTCCTTATTTCTTCTTCGATTTCACCGAAACCAAGCAGAAATCAATCGTCAGCGTGCTTAAAATCAGAGCGCTGTTTGAGGACTATGCAAACGGTGTGCTTCGCGATGATAAACTCATTGAAGCGGTTGATATCATCAGAGAAGCCGAGGAATATTGCACCAAAACTCCCGTAAAACCGAGCGGTACAAAAGAAGAAATCCGCAGGCGGAAGGAAGAAAACGAAAAAATCGAAATTGCGAATTTCGTTATGGCTGAATTGCGCAAGTTTACAACTCCCGAGGGAATTGCCGAGCTTGAAGCGGCAAAGAATATCGCCGCTGTCGGTATCGACGGACTCTTCGGAATTTCTCTTATGACAATGTCGCAGGCGAAGTCCTTGCCTGCAAACACAGAGGAAGAGAAAAAGCACCGCAGAAAAATGATTGAATTTGTTTCCGATATGGCGGCGGCAAAAAAAGCCGCAGGGAAATATTTCCCCAACGGCATTGTGGAATTTGATATTTCAAGATTTGATGAGCTTTTCAAAGCCGAGGACGAAGCGCAGGCTGATTTCCTCGCAACCGCCAAACTTCTCAAGCAGGCAAAGGAAAGCGGCGATGCATTCGCTATAAGAGAGCATAACGAAGCCCTCAAAGAGATCAAGAGAAGAAAACGCGAAATCGAAAAAGCAATCAAAGCGGCAACAAACGAGAATTCAGTTTACCACAGAGCTGCGAAGCCTTATCTTGATGCGCTCAAGGTTGTCAGACAGGCTGAAAACTACGCCCATCTTGACGAAATAAAGGCGATGTATGAGTCTGCCGCCGCAAGATGTGCTGAATAAAATACCCCATATAAAGTCGAAAGGAGCTCTCACCGAGAGCTCCTTTTTGACTTTGAAGGATGGATGGGAAATCGGAGCAACTGCACTTTTGCCCCGATAAGATGGTAACTGAATTATACATCATTCTGCAGTCTGATTCAAGTTACAAAACGGTTACATTTCTGTGTAATAAACCGCAGACAAGTCCGCATATAATTCTGTGATATCAATTCAGAAGGAGCGGAAAAATGAAAACCGATAAATCAAGCGGCGGAAGACTCGAAATAATTGCTTTTTTCATCTCGGTTATAACGATAGCCTTGCTCGTGCTGACCGTCGGCACATCGGAGCTTTCCTATGCGGCGGCATCCGTTGTTTTTTATGCAGGCAAGGTAACGCAGACTCAATCGGTCAGCAAAAGCGAAACCACTGCCGCGAAGGCGGAAGTAACAACCGCGAAACCGGAAGCTTCCGACGATATTACCGAAACTCCGTCGGATATCAGGATTCTGATTGAAAAATACAAGGAGCTTTTCGCTTCGGATAAGCGTGACGGAGATATTCAGACTTCAACCTATATCACGAAGGGTGCAACCCATATTTTCGAAAATGTGCGTGTGCGCAACACCACCGAAACAAAAACTCTCAACATAGAAAGCGTACTTTCCGAGCCTCTTGACCTTAAGATTGATAAGAGCAAACCTGCCGTTCTGATTTTTCACAGCCACACCTCCGAGGGCTATGAGATGATTGAGAGGGAATGGTATGCCGAGGGATATATTCCGCGAAGCAATGACGAAAATCTCAATGTTGTAAGGGTAGGTACGGAAATTGCGGATTATCTCCGCTCAATGGGGTATACTGTAATACACGATAAAACGATTCACGATGATAATTATTCCGATTCGTATCCCAATTCGCGCAAAACGGTTGCAAAGCATCTTGAAGAGCATCCCGAAATTCAGATTGTGCTGGATATTCACAGGGATTCGATTTCGCTCGATAACGGAACGAAAATCAAACCGCTGAATACAATAAACGGCAAAAAAGCGGCGCAGTTGATGATAATTACGGGCGCGGAGGAAGGCAAGGTTGAGGATTTTCCCGATTGGGAGCATAATCTGCGTTTTGCCCTCAATCTTCAGAAGGAATGCGAAACTCTTTTCGAGGGATTGATGCGCCCTGTGTTGTTTTCTCAAAGGAAATATAATATGGATATGACCCGATTCAGTCTGCTGATTGAAATGGGTAGCGAAGCAAATACGCTTGAAGAGGCGTGCTATTCCGCGAGGCTTTTTGCGGCGGCGCTCGGGTCATTGATGGAAAGATATGTGATAAAATGAAATATTTCAGAAGATACGCGGTTGTTGTCCTGATGATTTTCAGCATAACCGCAGTTGCGGCAGGAATTGTTGCCGCTGACGAAAGTGCGAAGAGAATCAGCCTCGGTCAGACTCAATCGGTTGTTGTCTGGGGCAGGAATGCCCGGGTTTATCAGCCTGCATCAATAACATATGCCGAAGAAATTTTTGATTCAATTTCAGCCCTGATAAAATAAAAAACATCGGGCGACACACTATAAGGAGTTTAAGTCTTAACTTCCTTATGGCGTGTCGCCCTTTTTTGTTGTTTATTTAATTAAGAAAATCAACATTGTCAAAGACAAAAATCACATAATCCTCAAATGAGAGCTGCTCAATCGGGCCGTCAGCGAAATAATGCCAGTCATCCGTCTGAATCAGAGTTGTCAGCTCGGCGGTTGTGCAAAGGAGAAAGTAGCGGTCAATTCCGTCTTGCTTTTCAAACCACGCCTTGTTAGCCTGGAAGGGGCAGGGAGCAACTCCGTTTTCGTTGATGTCGGTGTTTGCAACGCGTACTCTCGAATCCGAAAGAACGGTTATTGTCTGCGAATGCCAGAATGTTGAGAATCCGTATTCGAGGCCCTGCGATTCAAGATACTGAATCAGCGGATAATAGCCGTTGTTTCTGACGCCGTCTTCAGGCATAGCCGCGATGGTCTTTACATTAACGGCGCACAGGAGAAGCATAACGCAGGTTGCGCAAACCGCGATTCTCTTGAGGATGAGATGCGGATTCATTGCCTTGATTCCTGCAACGCAAACAAGAATCGATGTGCAGATAATCGGGCTGAGTCGCCAGTTAGCGGCTGAAAGCAGACCGAATATGTAGCCAAATATTATAACGCCCGTCATACCGAAATGAGTCAGCACAAGAAGTTTTGATGGGCGGTCAAGCTTGCCGATGAAGGCAAGGGCAACAATCGGAGCAATGCCGAGAATCAGAGCAACGCCGATTCGGATGATGTTGACGATTGATTCGGATGAGAAGATATTCATTCCGTACGCCGCGTCAACTCCGAAGAGCGCAAACCAATGCTCAGGCAGTTTGAAAAGATTGTTGAGCCATTCGTTCATATCCGAATAATTCGAATATGCTTCCGCGTAGCCGACACCGATACCTGCAGCCTTTGCGCTGACAATCAAAAGACCTGCAACGGTTGATAAAAGAACGATTCCGCAGAATAAAATTGACGGAATATTCTTTTTTGAGAAGATATTTTCCTTTGAAAAAAGAATCTCACAGCCTGCCGCAAAAATAACGGGCAAAACCGCGCAGGAAATAACCTGCGTGCCGTCAAGTGCACTCAGAAATGCAAAAATGCAGACCGCAAGGCAGATGATAAGCCTGCTTTTTGCATCGTATTCATCAAATTTTTCTGTAAATCTGATAAAAAATGCAAGTAAAATGCAAACGATAAAAATACCGATGCTGTAATAAATGACATGCTCAAAGAAGATTTCGCGCATTTTTTCGGATGAGCAGAGAATCAGCGCCGACAGACCGACGGCGGTCATCGAAAAGCTGCTTCCGAGCTTCATCGCTTCGCAAAGAATATAAATTGCGGCGAAGAATATGAGCGCAAAGATAATCATTCCGAGTCTGTGCGCCGTCATCGAAACGCCGAAAATCGCAACGAGAGGCATCATTATCATTGTGCCGCCGAAAGGCAGGATTGCGGCATAACCGAAGTCGGGATTGAAGAGCGTTTTGCCGTCAACGCTTGCCTGCGCCCAGAGAATCGTATCCGAGCAATCCGAGTGAAAATACGCCGCCGAAGGGCCGAGTATATACCATAAAACTGTGCCGATTGCAAAAAAGGCAAAGAATGCCGACAGGAAAACAGGCAATCTTTTTTTGATTTTCAGAACATCAATTAACATTCCGTTATTCCTTTCTAATTCCAGAAGACAAAGATGTTTTTGAGCATTTCAATGCACAGGGGTGATGCAGAGAGAAGGTTGAGTCCGACTGTCAGCGATGCCGCCGCCGAAACAGCGGCGTTTGCTCCGCCAAGAGCAAACAAACCTTTTCTGAAAAGCAGATATCCGTCTTTGCCGAATTTGTTTAGAATGCTGTCAGCCGCTTCAAGCGCGACAGCAGATGCAAGAAATGCCGCAACGAGCGAGAAATCCGCGGTGTATCTGAAGATAACTCCGCCAAGGCAGAAGTTGAGAAATGCGGTTATCGGAAGCATTGCAAGAGCCGTTGCGAAAAGAATTTTGCGGTTTATACCGATATCTTTTTTCTTGAAGTATACAGGAGAAGCAAGAAGCATCAGCATAAACGGCATCGCAAATATTCCCAGACCGTTGTCAACATAAACATATCTGCCGTAATTCGTCGGAGCAATGTAATTGAATCCGATAAACGGGAAAGAGTCGGTGAAGGTGAAGCCCTGCAGGAAGTAATGGAAGAATGAGGGCACGATTCCGAATGTACCGACGGAATAAAGCGAAGTGTCGGTGACTGTAAGCTGATAGTCTGTGCCGAAATCGAAGAAACCGCCGAATCGCATTTTGTTATATGCCATCGAAACCGCAATCGCCGCCGCAACAGGCAGACCGAGAGCCGCCGCCTCTCCGAGAAGAAGGGTCGGATTTTTCTCGCGGATTCTTCTGATTGACCAAAGTATGACGAATACTCCTGCAACCGCCGCGAGGGGCAAAACGCTGTTGACTCTTGAAAGAAAACCGAGTCCGAAGCTGATGCCCGAAAGCGCGAAGAATATTATCCGCTTTGAATTTTTCTTGCTTCCGACAGCCTTGAGCATAAAATAAATGAATGCCGCCGAAAATGCAAGACCTGCCATTGAAGCGATGTAATAAAATCTTGCCTGACCTCTTAAGATGATGAGAGTAAAGCTTGAGAGAAAGCCGCTCATCGCGCAGAATGCAGGCAGATAACCGAAATTCTTTTTGCCGCTGATAACGGCATATTCTTCAACCGCAAGGGCAAAGAAAACCGCGGTCATAATTCCGAAAAGGGAAACGACAAGGCCTCCGTTGGGAAGCGCGCCAGTGATCAAATAAAACGGAAAATAAACCGTCAGAAGCGGTGCAATTCCGAAATATGAATAGTATTTGCCGTTGAAAAACGCTCTGTCCCAGAGGTATTCGAGACCTTCTCTTGCGGAATAGTCATAGGGGTTTTCGAGCAAAACCAGACCGCTGTCAGGAACAATATCGAGATGAAGCTGACCCTTCATAAATGCGTCGAATTGTTGGATATAAGGGTCATATGATTCAATGTCGCCGATGAGTGGATAGTCAATCAGCCAGAAGCCTTCGCCCGTATAGTTAAGGAAAATGACGGCAAAGGTGCATCCGACGCACGCCGCAACGCCTGCCGCAAGAGAGCGGCGGTGACGGCTCTTATATGAAAGTGCGGAGTCTTTGGGTCGGGTTTTATAAAGATAAATTGCCGAGCCGATAAGGAGAATCAGGCAGAATCTCAACGAGTTGAATTGAACGGTATATGTGGGGTTGACGGTGACCGAAGTCACTTCAATCTCACCCTGAAAATCCTCAAACAGAAGCAATATTCCGTATGTGTTTTCGTTTGAGTTGCAGTAAATGGTGTGGCTTGTGTCGGTTTTTGCAACAGGCAGTTGTTGTGATGCCGCAAGGGAGAGTCTGACTGACTCTTCGGAATTGAGAGTGTAAATTCCGACGGTCACATAATCCTGATATGCATTCGGATTTGTGTTGTGAAATGTCAGCCTGACGGAATTGAGAGAAAGGTCATGCTCACCGAAATAAACCTGATTATGCGTGGGCGTGACTGTGTGCACCTGCGTTTCAGGTTGCAAATCCGAGACTTGCTCTCTTCCGCTGACAAACGCAAAATAAACGAAGTTTCCGAGTAAAAGCTCGGCAATGACCGACACCGCGATTATGATAATCGGCAGGATTAAGTCAAGCCTTTTTTTCATCTTTGCTCTCCTCGTGATATTCCGATTCGGTGTTTACGTTCCAGATGTTTTCTTTTGTTTTTTTGCCGCTGAGGATGTTTGAAACAGCCTCAAATGAGGTGACCATCGAGTGGTCCATATTGTTATATCTGTGCTGACCGTTTCTGCCGATGCAGTACAGATTTTCAAATGTATCAAGGTATTCAACAAGCTCACCTATGCGGTCATAAGTGTCGAAATATGCCGGGTAAGCCTTCTGCACCTTTTCGCGGTGGCTGTCAAGAATTACAGCATCGGAATCGATAACACCCATCGATTTCAGCTCTGCAATTGCCTTTGCAACGCAGTCCTCTTCGCTCATATTCCAGAAATCGTCACCTTCGTTGCAGAAATATTCAAGACCGACCCATACGGTGTTTACGGGGTCTTTGACAAGATAGGGTGACCAGTTATTGAAAATCTGGATTCTGCCGAGCTTGACGCCTGTATCCTGAACATAAATCCAGCAGTCGGGTACGATGTCGCCGAGTGTTCTGACATCGGTTTCATTCTTAAGGTTGAGTTTGTTGAGAAGCAGACCTACGGTAACGAAATCGCGGTAGGGCAGACCCTTCGCAATTTCTGCAGGTGCGGCAGGAACAATGCTTCCCATACCTGCAACGAGGTCTTTGACAGGCATTGATGAGAAGAAGATATCGCCTTCGAATGCCTTTTCTTCTCCGTCGCATTCGCAGATAACATTTGTTACAGTTCCGTTTGCGGTGTTGATTTCTGTAACCTTGTGGTTATAGAGAATTTTACCGCCCATTTTTTCGAATTCTTCGCCGACTGTTTCCCAGAACTGACCCGGGCCGAGTTTGGGATAAACAAATTCTTCGATAAGTGAGGTTTCAACCTTTCTGTTTTTGTTGGGCACGATTTTTGATGCCATATCCTTCAGAACGGCAAGGATTGAAAGCCCCTTGACTCTCTGTGCGCCCCAATCGGCTGAAATTTCGCTCGGATGTCTGCCCCAGAGCTTTTCGGTATAGCCCTCAAAGAACATTGAATAGAGCACCTTTCCGAAGCGGTTGATATAGAAATTCTCAAGCGAGGTTTCTTCTTTCTTGAAAACGGTTGATTTGAGATAGCTGCAGCCTGCGCTTACAGTTCTTGCAAAGCCCATATTGATGAAGGTCTGAGGCTTCATTGAAATGGGATAGTCAAAAAACTTGCTCAGATAATAGATTCTTGAAATTCTGCGGCGGATGAGCATAACCTTATCTTCCTCTTCGGGGTCGGGACCGCCTGCAACGAGGTCTTTTTCTCTGCCGAGAAGCTTATCGTCGATTGAAGGTGCGCCCTGAGTAGGCATAAGGCTCTCCCAGAATGCGGTAACGGATTTGTCTTTTGAGAAGAAACGGTGTCCGCCGATATCCATACGGTTGCCGTTGTGACGGACAGTTCTTGAAATACCGCCGAGAGTGTTGCTCTGCTCAAGGATTATAACTTCATATTCATCTGATTTTTTCAGAAGCTCGTAACCTGCGGTCAGACCTGCAGGGCCGCCGCCGATGATGATACATTTTTTCATAATATCCCCCATTATGAATTTTATTACAGTTTACATTATATCACAGCAAATGTGAAAAAACAATTAAAAAAAGGTTATAAAAATATTAAATAAAACCTTAATCGTTATAATATTAAGTCGCACTCAAACAAAAAAACTCTCACCCGAATGTGATATTTAAATTGTTGTAATTTTTTTGAAGGTGTGTTAAAATAATATAGTTCACTTGGAAAATATCGTTTTTTATGCACAAGGTGATGTTTTATGGATAACGAAAAGAAAAAATCAAAGAAAAAAACGGTGATTCTTTTATGTCTGCTGATTCCGTTTGTGCTTATCATCGGAACAATTGCAGGCGTATTCCTGCCGATTATCATCAGCTACAATAAGAATGCCTATCAAGAGGTTGAAATCGTTGAGAGAAGCGACGAATATGTTGTTCCCGAAACCGATTCCCAGCCTGCCGAATGGGTGGATGTAACTCTTGCAGACAGCGAAGTGGGAAGAGATCTGACCGCAACTCTGCCTAATGATATCAATCAGGGCGGCACCGCTGAAAAGGTTGATGACGGCAGAAATGCTTCGCTTGCAAACACGCCGGGCGCAATCAGCGTTTACGGAAAAACTCCCATCTACAAAGTGGCAAAAAAAGACCCGAACATAGAGAATATTCTTGTTATCGGAACAGATACGCGATATGTCACGAAGGAACGCGGCAGAAGTGATGCAATGATTATTCTGTCATATAACAAGAAAACAGGATCAATCAAAATGACATCAATTCTCCGAGATTCGCTTGTGCCGATTGAAGGCCACGGATGGAACAGAATCAATGCCGCTTATTCTTTTGGCGGCGTAGGCCTTGCAATAAATACCGTCAACGAAATTTTTGACCTTGATATCCAGAGATTTGTTGTTGTTGATTTCTATGCCGTAACTCATTTCATCGATAAGGTCGGCGGCCTGAATATCAATCTCACCAAAAAAGAGGCGGAATATCTCTGGAATAAAACAAACGGCGGTGGTTATCAGTATCACGAAGGTGTAAACTTTATGAACGGTGACCGTTGCCTGGAATATATGCGAATCCGCAAGATTGACAGCGACTATTACCGCTCGGGCCGTCAGAGAAAGGTTATTGAGCTTCTCGCAAATAAAATCATCAAAGAGAAAAGCATAGCCGAGATTTATGAGCTTACGGAATTCGGATTCTCTCTTGTCAAAACCAATATTCCCTTCGGAGAGCTGTCGTCTGTTGTGGGCTCGGTTGCCACGAAGGCGGCAGGCAGAAGCATTTCGATGGAGTCGCAGACCGTTCCTTATCCCGACGCATCGGTGAATAAATACTATAACGGAATGGCAATCAAATCGTTTGATATCGATGACGCCGCAAGAAGAATCAATAAATTTATATACGGATAAAAAACAAACGGATTGCAGGCGCTTGCAATCCGTTTTCTTTATATGAAAATTATTGTTTGGGTCGGTAATATATCAGCAGCAGATCATTGTCTACATACCGTAAGTATTCTCCGCTGTATCCGCAGGAAGATTGGATACTGTTGAAGTTGCTTGAGAGATATTTTTTGGCTTTTTCCAATGTTTCGGTATCAGAAAATTTGAACGTTATCTCATATGTATCATTGCGCAACTGCTCTTCAAGTGCTGTGCGAAGCATATTTTCGGAATACCAATCAAACGCATATCCTTCGCGGCTATGGTAGTTATAATAATCAGAGTTGCATTCGGGATAATGGAAATAATTATTTTTATGCTCTATGGAGAATTCATCTGTTGTAAGAGCGAAATAATTATATCTTGTACGGCCCGGGAAGTTGACATTGCCGTCATTGTCGGTTAACGAATCTGTATCGTCCCAGGTTGTGTCAAAATAATAATATTGTCCGCCGAGTTTTATTATATTCCAGGCGTGTCTGCCGGGCTCGGTTTCATCCTCGTCGGGCGGCACTTCACCTGAAATATAGGCGCATTCAAATCCGAGCTGCTGGGTCAGAAGCTGAAATGCTCTTGAATAGCCCGCGCAGACGCAACTGCCTTTGACGATTGCACCATATGCCGTCTGTTCGTAAGGGTTGATTTTGTCTCTGTTCAAACCTGTTTCTTTGATAACTTCCATATCATAGACGGTGGTATCAATAACATAATCGTGGATATACTTCACTTTTTCATAGTCGGAATTAAGTTCGTTTGCTTCGTCAACAATTTCATCAACCTTCGAGAAAAGCTCGTTTACCATTTTTGATTTTTTGGTTGAATTTTTCCAGAAATCGTATTGATATACATCAATGGTAATCGTGTCATTTATGGAATTGTGATCTACAACATATCCGTTGCCGAGCCAGAAAAATTCAGGATGGTCAAAGTTGATTGCGAAGACGGTGTCGCGTGCAACACTTTTGTAGTGATCGTTAAAATCGCTTTCGGAAACATCCGAAATGGTGAAGCTTGCCGTTCCGCTCGGAGCCTGCTCGAGAATTTCTCTGTAGATATGTTTGCCGTATTCGTCAAGCTGATTGTAGTGGTAGCAGTTTTCTGCAGGGGTAATATGTTGCTCAACAATGGTCGCCATATCGTCGCTCATACCGACGGTTTCTACCTTGTCAGAGATGTTGCCCAAAAGAAGATTGAAAGCAACAATAACGCATATAGTGGTAAAGATGGAAGAACCGCTGACTTTTTTTCGGGATTTTTTATTCCGATTGTTATTATTCTTTTGTGAAGAACCTGAATATTGAGAACTTGAGTAAACATCATAATTGCTCATTTCAAATCCTCCTCTGATGTTTTATAGTCGGGGTATTTCTTGAGGAGCATACCTGAAACGACCTTGTTGTCAAGAGCGTCATCATAGGATGTTTTGTGGATTTTCAGGAACGCAAGGATAAACAGAACGGCAAGAAGAAGATAAAGCGCGAGCTTCGAATAAATTACATAGCTGTATTCTGCGAAAGTATAAAGAGCCTGAATGAAATAGGGGATAACAAAGCTCAAAACTAGGCTCAGAGCAGGTTTGTAGGGCTTGATAACCTTGATTCTCCCTTGTTCGGCGAGATCTTTTTCTGCTTTTGATGCAAGGGTCAGCGAATGCCAGATTGTGTAGTAATATCCCATAAATACGCCCACAAACATATGGACGGGAACGGTTGAAAGTGAGCGGAGCAGAAGCATATCCCATCCGTTCATCCAGGCGAATCGGATGTTGTCAATCATAGCGAAGCCGAGCGAAACAAAAACGCCGTAAACAATGCCGTCAAAAAGGCTGTTGAAATGCTTGCTTTTATGGGTGAGCAGAAACATAACAAGCCATTTTGCCGCCATTTCAATAAGCGCAACGGAAACAAAAGAAACGCAGGCAAAAAACGCGAGTCTGATTCCGTCGGATGAGAATTCGTGCAGACCTTCGGGGGAAATGCTGTAATGCTTTCCGAAAAGCTTTCCGAAGAGATTGTCCGTAAGTGTGCCGCAGTAAACTGCAGGGATTGACAGAAGACCACCCGCTCCGAAAAGCAGAGCAAGCAGGCCGACAGGCTCTTTTTCGACGCGGTCTTTTGCATATGTATAAATGCAAAGCGCGAGCGAGGTCAGAGCAGCCGCAATTGTGATGTCGAGTGAGATGAAATTCATAGTAACCTCCCAAAAACAATATACACAAATTCTACAGTAAAAGAAATTCTTTGTCAACTTTTGCCGACAGTCTTCGCTGCATATAATTTTAAAAATCTATTGATTTATATCGAGTCGGCAGATATAATATTGTTAATTCATTCAAGGAGAGATTTATGGAAGCAAAAAACTTCAGACGCACTAAATTTGCGTGTTATTCGGCATATTTTACTATGTCGTCAATTTTCTCCCTGCCGCCGTTGCTGTTTGCAACGCTTCAGGATATGTACGGGATTTCATACACCCTGCTCGGCACACTCGTTCTTACGAATTTCTGCACTCAGCTTACGGTTGACCTGATTTTTACCGTATTTTCAAAGCATTTCAATATCGGCAAGGTTGTTAAGATTATGCCGCTGATTACCTCGGCAGGTATGCTCGTTTACGCCTTATCACCGACGATTTTTCCGCAGAATACATATCTCGGTCTGCTTATCGGAACGGTTCTTTTCTCGGTTTCCGCAGGTCTTTCGGAAGTGCTTTTAAGCCCCGTTATCGCGGCAATTCCCTCGGATAATCCGCAGAAGGATATGAGCCTTTTACATTCGCTTTATGCATTCGGTGTGTTTACCGTTGTTGTTGTCAGCACTCTGTTTCTCCGTTTCTTCGGAACGCATAACTGGATGCATCTGACTCTTTTCTGGGCGGCTCTTCCGATAATCGCATCGGTGCTCTTTATGCTCTCTCCGATGCCCGATATGACTCCCGAGGAAAACACCGAAGGAACAAAAGGTACAAAGCGCAGAGCGTTCGCTCTTGCTCTTTGCGTCGGCTCGATTTTCTTCGGAAGTTGCGCAGAGAATTCAATGTCAAACTGGGTTTCGACCTTTATGGAGAATGCCCTTCATATCGATAAAACTCTCGGCGATATCCTCGGAATGGCAATGTTTGCGATTCTTCTCGGTCTTTCGAGAATTGCATATGCAAAATTCGGTAAGAATATAATGAGAGTCCTTCTCGGCGGTATGGCAGGCGCGGTTGCCTGCTATCTTATTGCGGGTCTTTCAACAAATGTTGTGCTTGTTTTTGCCGCTTGTATCCTGACAGGTCTTTTCACTTCGATGCTCTGGCCGGGTACCCTTATTATGATGGAAGAAAACATCCCCGGTCTCGGCGTTGCCGCATATGCCCTGATGGCTTCAAGCGGTGACCTCGGAGCGTCCGTTGCGCCGCAGCTTCTCGGTGTTGTTGTCGATAAGGTCAAGGAAACCGCCTTTGCCGCCGAGCTCGGAGCAAAGCTCGGCCTTGCGGCTGAGCAGATAGGTCTTAAGGCAGGAATGCTCTTCACATCGCTCTTCCCGATTCTCGGAACAATCCTGTTAATCTTTGCAATCAGCTACTTTAAAAAGCAGAAAAAAGCATAATTCACAAAAACGCCGCTTTTTGAATATAATATATTTATCAAAATATTTTGTTGACAAGGAAAAAATTTTTTGATATAATTTTTTGCAAGTGAAGACCCGTCTTTCATGGAAAGTCTGCCAGAGAGAGCGCATCATGGGCTGAAAGTGCGCTTGAGATGAGTATTAAGAACGGCAACACTTCACCGGTAAACCCACAACTCAATAAAAAAGAGGATACAGGATTTTGTATCAATATCGGGTGGCACCGCGGGTTATTTATGATTACTCGTCCCGGGAATTGCGATTTTGCAGTTCCCGGGATTTTTTGTTTTGATGAAGAAACCCTTGTTTTTCACTGTTCATTAACCAATGTAATGGAGGTATATATTATGTACAGAACTCACCGTTGCAATGAAATAAGAGAAGCTCATATCGGTCAGACCGTTGAGCTTGCAGGCTGGGTCGATGTTGTTCGCGACCACGGCGGCGTTCTCTTTGTTGACCTGCGCGACGAAACAGGCGTGACCCAGGTTGTTGTTCACGATGAAACCCTGCTCAAGGGTATCAGCAAGGAAACCGTAATTTCCGTTAAGGGTACGGTTACAAAGCGTGACGAAAACACAGTCAACCCCAAAATCGAAACAGGTCTTGTTGAGCTTGTTGCGGATACTCTCAAGGTGCTCGGCACCTGCACAAGAGAGCTTCCTTTCGAAATCGGCTCAAACGATACCAACGAAAATCTTCGTCTTAAGCACAGATTCCTTGACCTGAGAAATCCTGCGCTTCATAACAACATCATCCTTCGCTCGAAGGTTATCGGTCATATGAGAAGACTTATGGAGGACAGAGGATTCCTTGATATCCAGACTCCCATCCTTACTGCATCTTCTCCCGAGGGTGCAAGAGACTTCCTTGTTCCCAGCCGTAAGCATCCGGGTAAATTTTATGCTCTGCCCCAGGCACCCCAGCAGTTCAAGCAGCTTCTGATGGTTTCAGGTTTTGACAGATATTATCAGATTGCACCCTGCTTCAGAGATGAGGACGCCCGTGCAGACCGTTCACCCGGCGAATTCTATCAGCTCGACTTTGAAATGGCTTTCTCAACTCAGGACGAAGTTCTCGAAGTATGCGAAAGCGTTGTAAGCGATATTTTCAAGACCTTCTCCGATAAGAAGGTTACAGAATCACCCTTCAGACGCATTCCCTATGCCGAATCAATGGCAAAATACGGCTCTGATAAGCCCGACCTTCGCAACCCCCTCATCATCTGCGACCTGACAGATATGTTCAAGAGAGTCAAGTTTAAGCCTTTTATGAATAAGTATGTCAGAGCAATCGTTGCTCCCTGCAAGAATGAAAGATGGTTCTTTGATAAGTCCCTCGCATTCGCAACAAAGCAGGCAAAGATGGCAGGTCTTGCTCATATCACTCTTCTTGATGCCGCAAACTACGGCTTCAAGGATGACCCCATCAGTAAGGTTATGACAGAGGATGAGAAGCGCGAAATCGTTGAGCTTACAGGCGTTAAGGAAGGCGAAACAATCTTCTTCATCTGCGACGGCATTTCAGATGTTGCAGATAAGAATGCAGGCGTTGTCCGCACCTGGCTCGGCGAAGAGCTCGGACTTATCAACAAGGATGCATTTGAATTCTGCTTCGTTGTTGACTTCCCGATGTATGAACGCGACGAAACAACAGATAAGATTATCTTCACACATAACCCCTTCTCAATGCCCCAGGGCGGTCTTGAGGCACTTGAAACAATGGATCCCTGCGAAATCCTTGCATATCAGTATGACCTTGTATGTAACGGTATCGAGCTTGCTTCGGGTGCTGTCCGTAACCACAGCCCCGAGATTATGAGAAAAGCCTTCGAAATCGCAGGCTACAGCGAGGAAGAGGTTGAAAAGAGATTCAGCGCTCTTTATAATGCATTCCAGTTCGGCGCACCTCCTCACGCAGGTATGGCTCCCGGCGTTGACAGAATCGTTATGCTTCTTGCTGACACAGAAACAATCCGCGATGTTATCGCATTCCCGCTTGACGGTACAGCTCAGGACCAGATGCTCGGTGCTCCCGGTGTTGTTACAGAGCTTCAGCTCTTTGAAGCTAATGTTGCAATCCGCGGTAAGGGCGGCGCAGTTGAGGTTTCGGGCACAGAAGGCGATGCATCCGCATTTGCCGCAACAGTCAGCTCCGCAAAGGGCAGCGCAATGACAAAGGAAAAGTGGCTCGGTGAACTTGAAAGCGTTAATGAGCTTGCTTTCTCCGCAGACGAAAAGAAGAGAATGCAGAAGCTTCTCGATATGATGGCAGGCAATGAAGCTGAGCTTGAAAAGACCGAAACAGACGGTGTTGAAGCGATGGTTTATGTTATGCCGATGACCAATGTTCTTCGCGGCGATGTAAGAAATCAGCCTTTTGCACGCAAAGATCTGCTTGAAGGCGCTCCTCAGAGCACCGATGACAGTTGGCAGGTTCCCAGACTTGTAAAGTGAGGTGCAGATAAGTGTTTTATATTAATGAAATAAATGCGGCAGGTAAAATTGCCGTAGACGATACAATCCTTGTAAAAGGAACTCCTGCAACCGCAGGTTCAAGAATGCTTGAAAACTTCAAGCCCCTTTTCTCGGCAGAAGCTGTTGAAAGACTCGAAAAGGCAGGCTATGCAATCGCAGGCAAAACAAATGTCGGCGAATTCGGTCTTGACCTTATGGGCGAAACATCGTATTTCGGCGCCGCAACAGTAAACGGCAACCTTGCAGGTGCTGCTGCAGCTCTTGTTGCAGACGGCAAAATCAAGGGCGCACTCAATGTTGACCTCAACGGCGCACCCAGAAGAGCCGCCGCTGTTTCAGGCGTTGATTTCATCAAGCCCACATACGGAACTGTTTCCCGTTACGGTGTTATCGCTTGCGCTTGCTCGGGTGAGCAGATTGGCGTTACAGCCGCGAACGCAGACGATGCAAAGGAAATTCTTTCCGTTATTGCAGGTCACGATTCAAAGGACGGCACAAGCCTTCCTGCTGAAAAATATGAATATTCAACTGACAAGGCTGTTTCAGAAATGAAAATCTGCATTGTCAAGGAACTTTATGATTCAGCCGATGCTGAAACAAAGGCGAAAATCGATGCATATGCAGAGAGCCTCAAGAAGCTCGGCGCAACTGTTGAAACACTCTCTCTTGATATCGTTTCAAAGGCACAGATTGCATGGCAGATTCTTATGTCCGCAGAAACAACCAACAATCTCTCAAGATTTGACGGCGTAAAATACGGCTACAGAACTGCAGAATATAAGAATATCGATGAGCTTTATGTAAAGAGCCGTTCCGAAGCAATGGGCTTCCTCACAAAGGCAACAATCATTTACGGCTCTGATGTTCTCGCAAAGGCAAAGTATGAGAAATGCTACGATAAGTCACTTCGCATCCGCCGCATTGTATGCGACAAGATGAAGGAAGTTTTTGCAGCTTATGATGCAGTTCTTGCTCCTGCTTGCGGCAAGACAGAATACAAGCCTTATGATGCACTTGATGCATTCGAAAAGGTGTTTGAGGAAAGCCTCTTCACCGCAATTCCCTCAATCACGGGTATGCCTGCAATGGTTACAAAGGGCGTTCAGCTTATGGCTGATTCCTTCAATGAAAGCGTTCTTCTGAGCATTGCAAAGAGCGTGGAGGTGTAAAGAAATGAAATACGAACTTGTAATAGGTCTTGAAACTCACGTTGAGCTTTCAACCGCTTCAAAACTTTTCTGCTCCTGTGGCGGTCATTCAAGCCCCAAGGAGCCCAACGATTGCGTTTGCCCTGCTTGCTGCGGTATGCCCGGTATGCTTCCTGTTGTCAATAAGCACGCAATCGAGCTTGCAGTCAAGGCAGGTTTTATGCTCAACTGCAAAATCAATCAGTATACAACCTTCGATAAGAAGAGCTATTATTATCCCGACCTTCCCGGCGCATATCAGATTACCCAGTGGTTCCATCCCATCTGCGTTGAAGGCAGCGTTCAGATTGGCGAGAGAACAATCGGTATCAAGCAGATTCACGTTGAGGAAGACGCAGGCAAGCTTGTTCACGATGAGGCAACAAACACATCTTTTGTTGACTATAACCGCACAAGCGTTCCGCTTATCGAAATCGTCAGCAAGCCTGATTTCCGCTCTGCTGATGAAGTTATTGCATATCTTAAAATGCTCAAGGCAAGCCTTCAGTTTGCAGGTATCTCCGAATGCGAAGAAGGCGCAATGAGATGCGATGTCAACATTTCTGTCCGTCCCGAAGGCTCAACTGAATTCGGTGTGCGTTCAGAAATCAAGAATATGAGCTCACTCTCCGAAATCAAGGATGCAATCGAATTCGAAAAGGTACGCCATATCGATGCGATTGAACGCCATACGGAGATGCTTGTTCAGGAAACACGCCGTTGGGACGATGTGAAAAGACGCACATTCCCCATGAGAAACAAGGAAACTGCGGCAGACTACCGTTATTTCCCCGACCCCAACCTTATGCCCATCGTTATTGATGACGAATGGCTTGCAGAAATCAGAGCAAGTATGCCCGCAACCGCAGATGAGAAGGCTTCACACTACGAAGCAATGGGTATTGCCGCCAAGGAAGCAGCTGTTCTTTCATCTGACAGAAAGCTTGCTGACACCTTCGATGCAGTTGTTGCAACAGGCAGAAGTCCCAAGGTTGTTGCAGGCTGGATTCTTACAGAATGTATGGGTCAGATGAAGCGTCTTGAACTTGCATCGCTCGATATCGATGCAATGAAGCTTGCGAGAATCATCGAGCTCGTTGAGAGCGGCGAAATCACTCGCGCGGCAGGTAAAAAAGTACTTTCCGCTGTGTTTGAAAATGATGTTGATGTTGATGCATTCTGCGAAGAAAACAAGCTTAACGCAAAGGTTGATGAGAGCTTCATTCTCGAAACAGTACGCAAGGTAATTGCAGAAAACGAAAAGATTGTTGCTGACTATAAGGGCGGCAAGGTCAAGGCTCTGCAGGCACTCTTCGGCAATGTTATGAAGGAGCTTCGCGGCACAGGTTCACCTGATGTTATCCGCGCAATGCTCGAAAAAGAGCTTAACGGCTGATAAATAAAATCAAAGGACGGGGAATCCCGTCCTTTTTTGTTGCCTTTTGTCGGCTTTATATTGTATTTTCAGAATTACTGTGATATAATGACATTTAATGTTTGCGGACGAAAGGAGATGATTGCATTGAAAAAGCCAAGTGAATATATCAATCTTTTCCGCTCCCTCGGCAACGAGTGGAAGTGGCTTGTCAGATATGCATCAAAATACCGTCTGCAGATAATTTTTTATATCATCATCGGTCTTTTGAGTACGGCGATGGGTCTCGGCTCAAATGTTGCATCAAAATATCTGATTGACTCCGTTGTTTCTCACGATAATGATACGATCGTCAAAAGCGCAGTCCTTGCCGTTGCGCTCAGTTTTATGCAGATTTTTATCAGCGCGGCTGTTTCGCGCATCGCAGGCGTTGTCGGCACAAAAATCAGCACGCAAATCAAAGGCGGAGTGTATGAGCATATGCTCTACTCCAAATGGGAAAATGTCAGAAAATATCATTCGGGCGATTTGCTGAACAGAATCGAAGGCGATGTGAATACCGTTTCAAGCAGTATTGTTTCGTTTATTCCCGGTGTTTTCACAAAGGTTGCGCAGTTTGTCGGTTGCCTTGCGGTTGTGCTTTATTATGACCCCACGATGGCGATATTTGCGTTTATGAGTGCGCCGTTTCTTGTTCTTTCTTCAAAAATAACAACAAAAATGGTGCGTAAATACAGCGTTGAAAGCCGAGAAATGAACGGAAAAATCCTCTCGTTTTATTCGGAATCCATTCAGAATATGCAGACGATTAAAGCGTTTGACATAACAAAACGGTATGTTGAGCAGATGAAAATCAATCTGCTTCTTCACAGAAAAATCAAGCTTGACCACGATAAATTCTCGATTATTATGGGACTTTGTATGTCCGTTATCGGTCTTGTTGTTGCCTATGTCTGCTACGGCTGGGGTGTTTACAGACTCTGGCAGGGCGCAATTTCTTACGGCACGATGACCCTCTTCCTTCAGATTTCGGGTCAGCTTACAGGCTCATTTTCCGCAATTGTTTCTCTTCTTCCGAGTGCAATCACGATTGCAACCGCCGCAGGCAGAATTATGGAAATAACAGACCTGCCTCTTGAAGAGAGAAAGGATAACTCCGAAGCGGAGCAGATGGAGGAATCCGCAAATAAAGACGGCGTAAAAATCATCTGCGATTCAATCAGATATACCTATGCCGATGCTGACACGCCCGTTATCAGCAGTGCATCCTTTACCGCACTTCCGGGCGAAACAATAGCTTTTGTAGGTCCTTCGGGCGAAGGTAAAACAACCTTGCTCCGAATCATTCTCGGCCTTGTTGAGCCTGATTCGGGAAATCTTGAAATTGAAACTGCAGACGGTAAGAGAATTCCTGTTTCCGAATGCACAAGGCGATTCTGCTCATATGTGCCTCAGGGCAACGCGGTATTTTCGGGAACAATTGCTGATAATCTGCGTATTGTCAGACCCGAAGCAACCGATGAAGAGATAAAACAAGCTCTCGAAACAGCAGATGCTCTCGGATTTGTTGAAGAGCTTCCGCAGGGAATTGATACGGTTATCGGCGAAAAAGGATATAATTTCTCCGAAGGTCAGGTGCAGAGAATTTCAATCGCAAGAGCAATTCTCCGCGATGCACCGATTATCGTTATGGACGAGGCAACAAGTGCGCTTGACGCAAAAACAGAAGAAATTGTTCTCGCCAATATGATGAAAGCTTATCCTAACAGGACAAGAATCATCACAACTCACAGACCGAGTATGCTTCAGTATTGCACGAGGATATACAGAGTCAATGATAGCGGAATTCTTACCGAAGAGGAAATAATAAGATAAAATATCAAAAAGAATATAACTGATAAAACCGCTTGGGTTGATGCCTGAGCGGTATTTTTTTTGCAATTTTGCTGATAATAAGTTAAAAACTACTTTTTGAGGTGAATTTATGGCTCAAAGGCTCGGTAAATATACGCTCAGGCTTCCGTCAAGGCCTGTGATTCTGGGGTATGCTGCAGTCGGCGGTAAAAAAGAGGGTGAAGGCCCTCTCGGTACGAAGTTTGATTATGTTTATGAGGATTCTGCCGCAGGAGAAAAAACCTGGGAGAAAGCAGAAAGTACAATTCACGGCGATGCTGTGCGAAGGGCAATTTCAAAGGCAGGGCTGACGGATAAGCAGGTAAACATCATTTTTGCAGGCGATTTGCTCAATCAATGTATCGGCACGACCTTCGGAATAAGAGAAACAGGCATTCCTTTTGCAGGTGTTTACGGCGCATGCTCAACAATGGCTCTTTCAATGGCAATGGCGTCGGTGAGTGTTGACAGCGCGGTTGCAGATATTGCAGTTGCATCAACTTCGTCGCATTTCTGCTCTGCCGAGAAACAATTCCGTATGCCGCTTGAATACGGAGGTCAGCGGACTCCGACAGCGCAATGGACAGCAACTGCCGCAGGAGCAACAGTTATTGCAAAGGGCAGACCGATAAATGAATCGGGAGCAGGCTCGGTGGTGGCAGATAAAATTATCATCGGCAGAATCTGCGATTATGGCATAAAGGATGCAAACAATATGGGTGCGGCAATGGCGCCTGCCGCGTGTGCAACAATTTCGGACTTTCTGCGCGATACAAACACCGTCCCCGAGGACTACGATATGATTCTGACAGGTGACCTCGGTGCGGTAGGCACAACGCTTTTGCGTGAATTAATGATTAAGCAGGAAAATATCGATATCAGCAATGTCCACGCGGATTGCGGTCTGATTCTTTTCGATGTCTCGAAGCAGAAGGATGTCGGTGCAGGCGGCTCGGGTTGCGGTTGCAGCGGTGCGGTGCTCTGCAGTGAGATTCTTCCGAAAATGGAAAGCGGAGAGATTAAAAAGGTGCTTTTTGTCGGCACAGGCGCTCTTATGTCAAGCGTTTCCTCGCTTCAGAATGAGAGTATTCCTGCAGTTGCTCACGGAATTTTACTCAAAGGCGGTGATGTTGAATGAATGAGCTGAAAACCTCTCTTCACGCGGTAAATCTGGCAATCCGTACTGCAAAAATTGCCGATGCAATCAAAAAAACGGCAATTATCCTCGCGGCAGGAGTATGTTTCCTGATGCTTTACAGGGGCATACGCAGGTAAGGAGGATTTTTGATGGAAATAAAAATGAAAAAAGCGCTTTATGATTTCAAAAAAGCGATGCAAAATGAAAATCTTTGCCTTGAGGATAACTATTATCTGCTTGTCAATGCGGCGCAGAGTGTAAAAAAGGGAATAAAAGGTATGAAAAGGAATGCTCGGGGAGAAAAATTCATCAATTCGCTTTCCGAATTCTGCCTGAAGCTATGCAAAAACGGTAATCTTCCGTCCGAAGACGATATTATCGCGTTTTTCAGCGGCAAATCGCAGACTCTGACCGCGGAATATCTGCCTCTTTTTCTGACGGGCGCGCTTGTTGAAACTGCCGCGAAGGGTGTGCGCGAGGATAACTTGCAGTTGCTTTCGCAGTCTGTGCGCTCGCTTCGGAGAATGGCAGAGCTTGATTTTGAGAAAATTTCTGCATCTCTTAACGAGGCGGAAAAAATCCTGCGCAAGGATGCAACCTATCCTTTGCTCGATGAACAAACGAGGATATATTATAGGCGATGCATTTCCGCAAAAGCGCGTAAAAACCGAGTGAGTGAAACGGAAATCGCTCTCAATGCGCTTGAAAAAGCGGAAAAGAATTCGTGTCATATCGGCAGATATATTATTCCTTCGGTAAAAAAGAAAACAAGAGGAATTCTGCTCATCGTTATGCAGTATTTGTTTCCTGCGGCGGTCTGCCTTGCATCGGGAATCTTCTTCAGAAGTGTAATATTGCCTTTTTTATGCTATGTGCCGATGTATCTTTTGTTCAGAAATCACGTTGAAAAATCGGTGATGACGGGTGTTGAGCCCGAGCGGCTTATGCGCCTGAAAACAGATACCGACCAAGTGCAGAAAACACCTGTGCTTATGACGGTTTCAACCCTTATGCCGTCGCCCGATAATGTTTCTTCGCTCGGAAAACGCCTTGAAAACCTCTATCTATCCAATAAAACAGAAGGTCTTTCGGTTTGTTGCCTTGTTGATTTCAAAGGTGCGCCGTCACCGACGATGCCCGAGGATAAAACCTGCTCAAAGGCGGTATGCGATGTTATTGACAAGCTTAATAACAAGTATTCAGGCGGTTTCATTTTTGCGTTGAGGGAAAGAGTTTATTCCAAAACGCAGGATGAATATACAGGAAGAGAGCGCAAAAGGGGCGCTATAACCGACCTCGTGAATGCAATCGGCGGCAATTCTGACGGATTCAGCCTGATTTACGGCGATAAATCGGCTTTGAAGGGAATCAGATATATTTTTGCGCTCGATTATGACAGTGTGCCCGAATTCAATGCAACGGAAAAACTCGTTTCAATCGCGGAGCATCCTCTCAACCGACCTGTCATTGATAAAAAACTCGGAAGAGTCACAAGCGGATACGGAATCGTTGTCCCGAAATCCGAAAATCGCATCAGATATGAAAATTCAACTCTTTTTGAGCGGCTGATGTCAGGCACAAACGGGGCAGGCGGATATGATAATCTTGCAGGAGAAAAATACCGTGACCTTTTCGGCGAAGCCATTTTCTGCGGAAAGGGTCTGATTGATGTTGAAGCGTACCGTACATTGCTCGGCAATCTTCATTCCGAGCGGATTCTGAGTCACGACAGCGTTGAGGGAGGATATCTGCGCGCAGGTCTTGCGGGCGATATAACGGTTACCGATGCATTTGTGCCTGATGCGCGGAGTTATTTCGCCCGTCTTGGCAGATGGATAAGGGGTGATTGGCAGAATATTCCCTTTATTTTCGGCAAAAATCCGTTGAATGCACTCTCAAGATATAAGCTTTTTGATAATATCCGAAGCAGTCTGATGAAACCGTTTTGCATTGCGGCAATTGCGCTGTCACTGCTTTGCGGAGCGAAAGAAAGCGCATTTATCGTTGCCGTTTCAATGCTCGCAATCTGCGCAGATGAAATTTTCGCGGCAATCAATTCTGTGATTATCGGCGGATTTTCTTCGGTTGCAAGAAGATTTTATTCTTTTGCAGTGCCTGAAGCAATTCTCTGCCTTGCGAGGGCAGTTGTTTCTCTTTCATTTTCCGTCAGAGAAAGTTTGGTGAGCATATCGTCGGCATTCAAAGCTGTGTGGCGAATGACAGTCACAAAGCGCAAGCTTCTTGAATGGGTGCCTGCAGGAACATCAACTAAAAAGAAAGCATCAGATGTGATTTTCTGTTTGATTCCTTTGGCGGCAGCAATTCTGCTTTTTGTTTTCGGCACACCTTTTCACCGCCTTTTTTCGCTGTTTTTGTTTCTTGATACGCCAGTATTCTTGTTGTCAGGGGTGCGAAAACGCATTTCCGAGCCGAAACTATCGGCAGAAAACCGAGAAAAACTCCTTGCTTATGCAAGTGCAACCTGGAGCTTTTTCGATGAGCTTTGCACAGGCGAAAATAATTTTCTTCCACCCGATAACATTCAGTTTTCACCTGTAAGAGCAATTGCAAGGCGCACTTCTCCAACCAATATCGGTCTTATGCTTCTCTCGTTTCTTGCGGCAAGAGATCTGGGATTCATCACAACGAATGAAATGTATGTGCGCTTGGAAATGAGCCTTAAAACCGTTGATAATCTTGAGAAATTCAAGGGAAATCTGCTTAATTGGTATTCAACTGCAGATTGTATTCCGCTTGAGCCGAGATATGTTTCAACCGTTGACAGCGGCAATTTTCTGTGTTGCCTTACCGCTCTTGAAGAGGGTATTGCCGAATATATCGGAGAGTGTCCGTCGCTTCGTGAAACTCTTGAAACTGTCAGAAGATTATCCGATGAAACTGACCTTACAGTGCTTTATAACCGCCGTCGAAGGCTGTTTCATACAGGTCTTAATCCCGAAACAGGAGAAAAAAGCGTAAGTTACTATGATTTGTTTATGAGCGAAGCAAGAATGACCTCATATTTCGCGGTTGCAAAGCGAAAAGTCCCCGAAAATCATTGGAAATCACTTGGCAGAATTTATCTTGGTGCAGGCGGTCATATCGGACTCGCATCGTGGACAGGTACTGCGTTTGAGTATTTTATGCCGTCCCTTTTTCTGCCTTCGCCCGAGGGAAGCGTAAGCAGAGAATCTCTTTTTTTCTGTTTACAGGCGCAGAGAAAAGCTTCGGGCAAAAGACCTTTCGGAATTTCAGAAAGCGGTTTTTATTCTTTTGACGGCGCTCTGAATTATCAGTATAAAGCAAACGGAGCAAGAAAGCTCGGCATTTGCAGAGATATCGATGAGAATGTAGTTTCGCCCTATTCTTCGTTTCTGACCGCCCTTGCAGCACCGAATCTGTCTGTCAGAAATCTTCGTCGGCTTGAAAAATACGGTATGCTCGGCAAATACGGATTCTTTGAGTCGCTTGATTTTGAGAAAAACAGGGTAAACGGCGATTGTTCCGCGGTGCATTCGTTTATGGCGCATCATCAGGGGATGAGCCTTGTTGCTGCGGTCAATGTTTTGCAGAATAATCGGATGCAAAAAAGATTTATGCGTAATCGCGATATGAAAGGCGCAATGACACTTCTTGATGAAAAAATCAGTACAGATGTAAGGGTATTCAAGGATATTCCGTTTGCTGAAATTCCGAAAAAAAGCGGAAGGGAATTCAATGAAGACAGAATTATAAAAAATCCGTCTGTAATTTCGCCTGAGGCGGCTGTTTATTCCAATTCAAGGATGAGCGTATTTATAACAGATTGCGCAACGGGTCACACAGTGGTTGACGGAATCGATGCAACAGTCAGAAGTAACGATATAATCAGCAGACCGAGCGGAGTTTTTGCAGTACTTTCCGTTGGTGAAATGCGTCTTTCTCCGTCAAAAGCCCTCGGTCTTGAGGGTGAATATACCGCTGAATTCAATAAAAAAGAGGCAATCCACACCGTAAAACGCAAAAATCTGATTCTGACAATGAAAACATCGGTTTTGGCAGACTCAAATTGCGAAGTACGAACTTTTATTATCGAAAACAAAAGCAAAAAAGAGATTTCGGGAAAGCTGACGGTTTATTTTGAGCCTTGCCTTGAAAAAACAGAGGATTTTTCGGCGCACAGGGCATATTCAAAGCTGTTTCTTGTTGATAAATGGGATGAAAAAAACAATTGTTGCGTTTTTGCCCGCCATACCAAAAGCGGAAATATGCCTGCATTGGCATCGGGTTTTACCGATAATGAAGGATTCAGGCACTATACCTCGCGCGAAAATGTGCTGACAACACCACTCGGAGTATTCTCAATCGGTATCAGGGAGAATATGAAGGAGGGAAGCGGTGTGCCGGATTGTTGTTGTTGCTTTGAAACCGAAATAAAGCTTTCGGCAGGGGAGAAATGTAAAAAAATCCTGCTTACAGCGGTTGAGCAAAGCGAAGAAGAAGCAATCAGCACATTTGTAAGTGCTGTAAACAAAGAAAAACTTCGCTTTGCAAATGCTCTTTTCAGTGAAGACACTCTCGGTTATACCATTGCCTCCTGTGTTATCCCGAGGATTATGTATCCGAAAAGCCTTACACAAGGTATCGGTAAAGAGAAATTCAGGCTTGAGGATTTATGGTGCTTCGGGATATCAGGCGACTTGCCGATTATAACAATCGGAATTTCCGATGAAGACGATGTGATGAAAATCCGTCCGTATGTGAGGATAAACAAGCAGCTGCGTGCTTGCGGAATCGGCAACGATTTAGCCGTAATTTGCCCCTGCGATGATGGGTATAATCCGAAGATAAGAGATGCTCTTCGAAGGCTTCTGAAGAGCGAGGGCTGTGAGCTGATGTCGGGGGTTAAAGGTGGCATTCATCTGATAAATCAGAGCCGTTTTTCGCCGTTACAGATAGCTTCACTCAAAGGATTTTCAGCTTTTTATTCAGACCTGACAGATTTTGAAGAAAAAGGGCAAAAATTGCCCTTCAGACCGCTTGAAATCAGGTGTCTGAACAACGCTGACAAAAACTCAAAAATCGTTAAGTCTGTAAAAGTGTATAGCTTTACAGATAGCAAAATGAGGGTGCAAAACAGGGGCGAATTCGTTGATATTCCTTGGGTTTGCGTTTTTGCTAATAAAACCTTAGGAACGATGGTATCTGACAAGGCTTTGGGCTTTACTTGGGCGATAAATTCGCGTCAAAATAAGCTTACCCCCTGGTATGCCGATACTGCCTCGGATAACTGCGGAGAATTGCTTTTGTGGAAATATAACGGTGTTTTATATGATATAATTGCGTTATCAGAGGCTGTTTTTACTCCCGAAAAAGCTCAATGGAAATCGGAGATAAACGGTGTTCATTTTACTGTTACCGTCAGCATTCCCGAGAGGGGAATGAGTAAAAAAATTTCCGTTGAAATTGTCAATAAATCTGGTTTCGAAAGAGAAGGCGAACTTGCTTTTTATGCCCTTCCTGTGCTGGGCGTTTCAAGGGATGAAAGAAGCGCTTTTTTTGCTGACAAAACATCGCACGGAGCAATAATTTCAAACGGAGCAGCCGAGAATCCGGGTTTTCTTTGTCTTGAATTCGACACAAAAGTTGATTTTGTCTGCTTTTCAAGAATTGATTTTTTTGAGGGTAAATGGATTAGCAATGATAAGGCGATTCCGCAGGATTGTTGCCTTTCGGCAGGCAGGAGAATCCGCCTTGCAGATGGTGACGGAATGCAAACGGATTGCTTTTTATCGTGGGGTGCATCAATGAAAGCGGCTCGTCTGATGCCTTATGTCTGCAATTTTAACCGAAAAAGCATAAATCGATTACACCTTGACTCCGAAAATACGGATTTGAATGTGTTTTTCAATTCATTTCTTTATCCGCAGGTAATGCAAAGCAGGTTTTACGGTAAAACAGCCTTTTATCAATCCTCGGGTGCTTACGGATTCCGCGACCAGCTGCAAGACAGCCTTGCCTTTTTGTTTACCGACCCCAAACTGACTCGCACCCATCTTCTTCGTTGCGCTTGTGTGCAATTTCCTGAAGGTGATGTGCTCCATTGGTGGCATATTTCCGTAAACAAACGGAAGATTATCAGGGGAATCCGCTCAAAATGCAGCGACGATATGCTCTGGTTGCCCTTTGTTTGCTGTGAATATGTCAGAAATACCGCTGATTACGGCATTCTTGATGTGCAGTTACCCTTTATTGAAGCAGAGAATTTGTCTGAAACAGAAAACGAACGCTATATTTCTCCGAAAACAAGCAAAAATAAGGCATCCTTGTTTGAGCATTGTATGAAAGCTATTGAAAAATGCTGCAATTTCGGCAAAAACGGTCTGCCATTGATAGGTGCTTGCGATTGGAATGATGCAATGAATAATATTGGAAATGATTCCGAAGGGGAGAGTGTGTGGCTCGGAATGTTTCTGATAATTGTGCTCGAAAAGTTTTCAGAATTGTGTAAAAAGCTCGGATATGATAAAAAACAGGCGGAATACCTGAAAATAGCGTCAGATTTACGCTTAATTATCGAGGAAAAGACCTGGCTGGGTGACCGATATGCAAGAGCTATTATGCCTGACAGTAATTTTCTGGGCGGAGAAAACTTTATTGATATCCTTCCGCAGGCCTTTGCTGTCTTTGCAGGGCTGAAAAACGCCGATAAAGCGGTTGAAACTGCATTTGAAAAGCTTGTTGATAAGGAAAAACGGCTGATAAAACTTCTTTCACCTGCATTTGATAAAGAATCAAGGGATAAAATCGGTTATATTGCCGCATATCCTGCAGGAATCCGTGAAAACGGCGGTCAATATACTCATGCGGCTGTGTGGCTTGCGATGGCGTTTTTTTCTCTCGGAAAAACTGAAAAAGGCAAGGAATTGGTGGATTTACTCAATCCTATGGGGTATTATTCGGATAATAAACTCGCAGAAAGCTATAAAGCGGAGCCTTATGTGCTTGCCGCCGACGTATACAGCACCGAAACCATCGCTCCGAGAGGGGGATGGACTCATTTCACGGGCTCGGCGGCGTGGTTTTACCGTTGCATTATCGAGAATTACACCGATAAATTAAGCTTTACGGACGCAAAGACGGTAAAGAGGAAACTGTGCATATGTAAAGTCTTTGACACTTACAAACCGAAATAATAAGGCAAAAAGAACAGGTTTATCATCAAAAATAAGGGTGAAACAGAAATAATACACTGAAAACCGAATAAATATTGTCAGATATGTGAAGAATTTACGAAATCCTGACTTTCAATTTAAGGGAATTCAAATACCGTATGTGTAAAGTTGTATAGCTTTACACATACGGTTATTTTTTTGAGCCTATGTGTTATTTTGGCGTTTTTTTCATAAAATTTATTATACCTTTTATATATGTGTCGTCTCAGCGCCGTTTTTGGCAGAATTCAGTTCAGATAAAAAGTGCTTCAAAACGCTTGATTCTGTAAAGGCGAACCGCTTTACATATCCCGATTTGATGAATGAAAAATTTATGAATAAAAATGCGTGGTCAGTTTTAACAAAAATCAAGTATAATGCTTGTTTAATATTAACAAATTATGAAATGAATTTTGAAAAACATTGACATTGGCTTAAGATTTAGGTATAGTTATTATGACCATATGGTGGTTTCATGGGATAAGTGTCTCTATTTTTAGAGAGATTTTTCGTGAAACCCACTGTAGGACAGCTAAATTCAGTGATTCTGACTGTTGCTTACGCCGGATTTTGGCGTGTCTGGCGCGGGCAAATCAAAAAGGAGGTCGGTCAGAGAATGACCAGCGGTTAAACATTATTAATATGTATATCAGCGGCGTCATTCGCAATCTGTAATTTACTTGTCCGCAATTTTCAAATTTCAAAATTTTTTTGGAGGTGTACAATTTGAAAAAGTCAATCCGCATTCTCTCTATCCTTATGGCTTTTGCAATGCTCATCGGTTCTTTCTCCGTAATGGGTAGTGCATACCAGGCTTACAAAAACGACGCTATCGAAAAGTACAACGACGTAGATGCTCCTGTTTTCACACTTGAGCAGTACGCTTCAATGGCACTTGACGAAGTAGACCGTATGCTTGCTAAAGAGCAGCTTAGCCTGAACATCTACATCGGTGTTCTTAATCTTGGCAGCATTACAGAAGCAGTCGCCAGCGTTGAAAGCCTTCTTTCCAGTGTTTCAACACTTCTTCCCCTTCTTGGTGATGCTCAGATGCTTAAGATCACTCCCCTTGAAGGTGACGCCAGAGGTACCACAGACGACCTTGAAATCATCTACGACGTATTTGATTTCCTTGCTATCAACGCTCCCGTATTCCAGAAGTATGTTGCAGGCAACCTCAGCCTTGGCATCATGAACTCCTTCATCGACAGCTTCCTTTTCGATGTTCGTGAGCTTGCAATCGGTCTTGTTTACAGCTTCACACCCGCAGGTGAAGCAGCAGACTATGACTACTTCGATACAGGCGCAGAAGGTATCCCCGCAGAATACCTTCCCGGCGGTGCTCTTGCTGACAAGGCTATCATCACTCTTGGTCAGCAGCTTCTCAACAGCCTCGTTCTCGGCGAATGGGTTCTTCTTAACCCCTACTTCGAAGACAAGACTGATTGGGTTGAATACAGCGGCTATCTCTTCGAAGGCGAGATGGATCTTGCAAACAATGATTACTACGGCTGGGTACATCCCAAGCAGTGGGTAACATATGCTCTCGGTGATTGCGCAGTTGTAGCTAAGGGCGCAGCAGCTCCCGCTCCCCAGTATGCACTTGTAGACATCACAGGTGACAGAACAGGTTACGAATTCATCGAAGATCTTATAAGAAGAGCATTCAATGAACTTCTTGTTCCCGTTCTCAACAGAGACACAGCTCCCTGGCTCCGTAAAATGTGCGGTGTTGTTTATCTTGATCAGTACAAGAACAAGACCATCTACGACGAAGCTACTCAGACTTGGGTTCCCAACCCCGATTATATTGAAGGTTACAAGGGCGAACCCCTTACAGACGAAACAAGAACAATCTTCGCTGACATCTTCAATATTGATGTTGAAATCAAGAAAGTTACAGATCTTCCCGCAGACGAAACATTCGTTGACCACTTCAACGATATCCTCGGTGATTTCCTTGATGACCTTCTCATCGCAGAACGTGGCGTTCCCAATGCAGATGGTTACACATGGAATTGGGTAGACGGCAGCAACAAGTATCTCCTTACAAACGTTGCCAGCGTTGCAAGATTTGTTCTTCAGATCACAGGCGACGAATTCTTCCCCGAATACTTCACTGTTCCTTCAGCATCAGAACTTGGAGGTTACAGCGATCAGCAGGTTGTAGCTCTCATCATGAGAGGTATCCTCAACGGTTCAGTTGATTACATCTATATTAGTGATGAACATCAGTCAATCGTTGACGTTGGTTATGCAGCAGTTGAACAGCTTGCATGGCAGGATATTCCCCAGTACACATACACCAAGCCCGTAAGAGCTAACTATGCAACAGACGAAGATTACTATGATGCAGTTGTTCAGAGGATGATCGACATCCTTCTTGACATCGCAGTATACAATCTTAATACAAGCCTTGATATGGTTCCCGCAGAGGGCAACAACCCCGCAACAGGCGCAGGCCTCATTCCTTACCAGGGCGACAACGGCAGCTACGAAACAACATTCGTTCAGATCGCAGCATGGGCTATCTCAACATATGGTCCTATTCTCGCTCTCGACTTTAATGCTGATGACGATAACGGCGGCGTTAACGGCATCACAATGGACGAAGTTTGGGCTGACCTTGATACAGTTCTCGATGCTATCATCCCCCTCAAGGGCGACGATGCATGGATCAACAACGAAATCTCAAACAGCGGTCTTGTAGCAAAGACATTCATCTTTAACTACATCCTTAAACCCATCTATACTCTCAATGCAGAGAACCTTGCAAAGATCTTCCAGAAGAACACATCCGCAACATCACCCTTCAACACAAAGAACGGCGTTGCTATCATCATGGATCTTCTTGATGGTATCTTTGACCTTCTCTTCCCCAACGTATTCTCAGACAAGGCAACAACAGTTGATGCTCTTGTTCAGAACGAAACTCTCGCAGGTATGATCCACGACCTCTTCAAGTCACTTGGCAGAGGCTCATTCACAGGCGTTGCTAACGGTGTTACAATCGAAGGCAGAGCAGAAGACATCGTAGCAGTTGGTCTTCCCCTCGTTTGTATGCTTCTCGGTCTCAGCGACGAGCAGGAATTCTCCGAAATGGAAAACTTCCTTCCCGAAACAATCGCTGCTGGTACTAACCCCACATTCCGTGTTTACAACGGTTCAAGCGGTGTTAACACCGGTTTCACAGATGCATACGGCAACTTCACACAGGATCAGCTTTACAAGTATACAATCGGTTCAGTTGTTATCAGATCCTATGTAAACGGCGTTGACACAAAGGCAGCTTCCGTTTCAGGTATCAAGATGGGCGACACCCTCGACGGTGGTGAAAGCGTTGACGTTACTCTTCAGGGTAACCTTGTTGACGGTATGCTCATCGAAATGAACATCGAATACTTCATCAAGGGTGAAGATGGCGAAAACATCACAACCACAGCCCTTACAAAGACAACATACGCTGTTGTTGGTGCAACAGATAAGGACGACGATGCTATCGAAATCGAAGAAGCAGTAGGTGACCGTAAGGTTCTCTACGAATCAGAAATCTACCTTGATGGCGGCGACGATCTTGACGATGTTGACAGCTACCAGATCCGTATCAAGGACAGCGGCGAAAACAAGAGCGTTGAAGATCCTGCAACAACAGGTACAGTTAACGTTACAAGCGTATCAGGCGTTCCTTTCGTAGCAATCAATCCTGAAGCTCAGGTAGCTCAGAACTTCAAGGGTCAGGAAGGTCTCTACTTCTTTGCTCCCTTCAAAGCAGTTGAAGGTTTCGAAAGATTCGAAATCACATACCTTGTTGACGAAGAAACAGGCGAACTTGTTCTCGACGACGAAGGCAACCCCATCCCCGATGGTGGTAACAACGGTGGCGTTGAAGACGGTAAGTACACCGTAACAACAAACATCAATGTTAACGGCACAAACAAGGCTGTTGTAACAAACATCCACCTTTACAATGACTTCGGTCTTGAAAGTCTCTTTGCTCACGAAGCAGCAGCTAACCGTCAGCAGAATGACTACAACATGCAGACAAACGGCGGTGCAGCAGCAGACCTTTGGGCTAACTATGTTGCAGCACTTAAGGACGCAGCTGTTCTTTCACTTACTCCCAAGAAGGGCACAACCTTCGAAGCTAAGATCTATGCTTGCGATGACGAGTACGAAAACCTCTATGAGCAGTATAAGGTAGCTCTTGAAGATGCTCTTGAAGCTCTTGCTCCCTACGAGAAGTCAGCCGGTGTTGGCGCTCTCCAGACAGCTGTTAAGAACATCAGCGGCGAAAACTCAATCGTTGCTTATGACGATGCAGGTCGTCCCTACAGAACAGAACTCGAATATTGGGAAGAAGGCTACGTATTCTTCGGTATGCGTGACTATGCTCCCCACTCATATCTCAGATACAGAGATGCTATGAGAGCTGCTAACAGCCTCATCGACTCACAGGTATTCTACGCTCCCGCTCCCTTCGAAGCTGGCTATGAGCCCACAGAAGAAGAGCAGGCAGCATATGATGAAGCAATTGCAGCATATGAAGAGAATATGGCTAACAGAGGCGTTGTTGGTGCTATCGAAGCAACATACGCTCAGCACAAGCTCGAACTCATGGCTGATCGTCTCATCAAGCTTACCGGTAACAAGGATAAGCTTCGCGTAGTTTATGATATGACAGTTACCAACGGTGGCGTAAACGCAGGTGGTGCTTCATACTACACAGCTGAATCTTGGGAAGCATATGACCACGCTAAGACATTTGCAGCAAACACTCTTGCAATGTCCGATTCAGCAGTTGAACCCTCAAGAATCAACACAGCAACAACAGAACTCATCTATGCTTGGAAGCGTCTTGTTAAGTCCTGCGACTTCACAAACCTTGATGCAGCTATCAACTCAGCAGCAGATGCTGGTGCACTTGGTCTTGGTAATGACGTTTACACAGCAGAAACATACGAACCCTTCTACGCTCTCTACACCGAAGCTGTTAACTATGACAGAGGCGTTGCAGATACAGTAGAAAATCAGGCAGAGATCGATGCACTTGCAGCAGCTCTTCTTGCAGCATTTGGTGGTCTCTACGAAATTCCCGACGTAACCGTTGAAGAACCCGAATTCCCCGTTATGGATCCCGATAAGGCAAGAGATACATGGCTCTATCATGACTCACAGTGGATCTACTCCTTCGCTCCCTCAGTTGACGCTGAATCCAAGTATATGTTCGGCGGTATCTACATGAGCGACGGTTCAGAGGTTGACGGTTATATCGTTGGTCTCGGCCAGGCAATGGATCCCTACGCTCTTGAGCAGGTATTCGATCCCGAAACACTTGTTAACACAACAGTTGAAGTTAGAGCTAACCCCTATTCAGACAGCTACGGCACAGGTGCTGAAATCTGGCTCTTCAACGCAACAACAGGCGAAAAGCTTGCAGCTTACCAGGCAATCATCCGTGGTGACGTTACAGGCGACGGCGCTGTTGACAGCGGTGACGCAGCAGAAATCGGTTTCGAAGCACAGTACATCACTGACTGGAGATATAACACTTATGACGATAACTGCTCATATTACTGCTTCGCAGCTGATATGACTCAGGACTTCGCAGTTGACATGGGTGACGCTGACGCTATCGAACTTCTTCTTGCAGGTACTCAGGACGTTAACCAGGAAACAGGCGAACCCATCTATTATTAATCCTTAATAAATAACAGGATAATTCAGCACAGCACAATCTCAGTATTTAAACCAATTTTATCGGCATGGCACGGGTTTCCGTGCCATGCTGAAATGGCTCAAATGCAAATCACTCTTGGAATTATGATGCTTTAAGCATTCATATAAATTAATAAGGAGGAAAATGAGCTAATGTCAACTTCTAAACGCATTCTCAGTTTTATCATGGCTCTTGCTATGGTAATGACAATGTTCTCAGGCGTTGGTACCATCTTTGCTTCAGCAGCAGATGAAGAATTTCATACAGGTTCTGAATCTGTTATTGATACAATGGAGCAGATTGAAGCCTATAAGACAGGTAATTACTACCTCTACATCGGCGTTGATTACTATGAAAAGAACGCTGCAGGCGCATACGAGCTGACTGACCACTATGTTCAGCCCGGTGCAGACCTCAGAGGTGAAGTTCACTTCAGAACCAACATGTATACAGGTTCAGGTATCCAGATTTTCTTCAACTTTGACAGAAACTTCTTCGATATCACAAACGGTAAGGGTGCAACATATCCCTCAACCGCAAACTCATACGACCC